>CAUJDS010000014.1 GCA_963169695.1 Bdellovibrionota bacterium | reverse complement strand
AGCCACTTTGCCGCTCCCAAAGGGACGCTCACGATTTCCACCCAAGCAACGAGTCCGGCGGGTGCTGGCCTTGGCGGATCATCCGCTCTTTCAATCTCTCTGGTTTGCGCACTAGCACTCTGGTTTCAGTCCGATAAGCATTCCATAAGTGATTTAGATCCACAGTGGGTAATTTCACTAGCACAGGACACAGAGTCCCGTGTACTTTGGGGACCTGCGGGATTGCAAGACTACTATGGTGCATTCTTTGGTGGATTGCAGAATCTGCAATGGCTTCCTGCTTCGCATTTGAGAACACCTTATTCCAAGACCCTCACTCAAGAACTCAGTCAGCGAATCACTCTTTTCTACTCAGGACAATCTAGGAATTCCGGAATCAATAATTGGAAGCTCTATCAATCTGTAATTGCTAAGGACCCAAAAGCACTGAAGCGATTTTCTGGAATAGTCGATGCTACTCAGTCTCTCCACGAAGCCCTTCTTGGGGCGGACTGGAATAAGGTCGGAAAAGCCATTCAGAAAGAATGGGATATTCGTACAGGATTGGCAAAGAGTATCACGACTGCTCCCATTGCGAAGGCGATGAAGCAAGCAGGACCGGGAAGTTCTTATAAAATCTGTGGTGCCGGAGGAGGGGGATGTTTCTTTGTTTACCATCCTTCTGGAGATGCAAAGCGCAAAGCCAAATTGATTCAAAACCTTACACAGATGGGAATGCGACACTTGCCGTTTCAACCTGTACACGAAGGGGCTTCGTGAAAAAAGCTCTCTCGCAAATCAAAAAACCTCTCCGGTTCTTGGGACTGGATCTAGCCGGTGCGCGTAACGAAAAGACTACGCTGACTGCACTCGAGTATTTTCCTTCAGAAAATAAAATATTCCTGATGCGTATCATTGAAAAAATTGGAAGCGAAGGGAAGCAGAGTTCTGACCGAACGCTTTTGCGCGAAATAGAGAACAATGAACTGAATGCCCAGTCCATGGGGGTCAATGCAGCACTTGGGCTTCCGCCTTGTATTACTTGCACACGCAAGCAATGTCCTTTGCCCGAGAAATGCACGGTAGCAAGTGTCCGCTGGATGAGACAGCTCCAAAAAAAGGGGCCAGGATCTTTGACTCCCTATACTCAAAGGCCCGTAGAACTCTGGATAAAGCGAGGACTCTTTCCTTTGCTGGACAAGCGTTATCACTTTGATGTGGACGAGACCCTTGGAGGGACTCGAGCACCACTGAGTGCACGGATGCACTTCATTCAGCGCCATACCAAGTTAGACCTTGTCGAGTGCTCACCCAAGCTGACCCTTAGTATCCTGTCTCATGAGATGCAATTGCCTATGCGACTCTTTTCGAGCTATCGCAATTTGGAGCGAGGAACCTTCTATAGGCGTGAGATCCTGCAGGTGCTTTCTGATAGGCGCGGGGTCTTCTTCTACGACAAAGATGCCGAAACCCTGGCGAAGAGCCTCAGTGCGTTTCACTCATTTTTATGCGCTTACACGGCTCTTTTGGCCTATCAAAAAGAATGTGGACTTCGTCCGAAGGATTGGCCAAAGGACGCGACATGGATCCAATACCCCAAGCTAACTAAGCCTGCTCGCGAACAAAAATCGCGGACCCTTGAGTTTTAAGCTCTCCCGCTTCATTGAAACACCGTGCTTGTACCTTGAGCTGACCTTCTTTTAATTCAGAGTCCACTTCGACCCGAATCTTCTCTCCTATGAAAGTCATTGCACGAAAACGAAAATACTCTTCCTTCAGCTTCCACTCAACACCCTGGGATTTGGCTACCTTTTCAAAACCAGTAGCAGCCCAACTCGCAATTAACATACCGTGGGCAATGACTCCTGCGAGGCCCATACGTTTGGCTTCAGCTTCATTGAGATGGATAGGATTGTAATCGCCCGAGGCATCAGCAAACTGCTTGAGCAGGTCTTGAGTAATTTCATATGGCCCAAGACTTAAGCTCATTGGAGACCTTCCCTAATGACTAATTTAGAATCTGCAGTTGCAACTACCTTGTCGAGTTGTTGGGAATGAAAATCCGTATGAACCAATACAAAAATCATCCTGCCATTGGAGCTACGCTTTTCTTTCACATCAGAGATGCGTGAAATATAATGCAATTCATCCCCTACCTGAAAGGGACTGAGTAGGTGGTAAGTCTGTTCTGCATGAAGCACTTGAGAAAGGGTAATACCCATTCGGTCGAAAATCTGAAACTCGCCTTTGCGGCAACGCGTAAGGTAGGTTGAATGCACACCCATGCCGTCAAATCCTGGCACTGACCTGAATCGATCAACGGAAGCTTGGCCCACCGACTCAATAAAAGTTTCGGATGCAATTCCTAGCCAGTTCTCAGTGTTCAATAGTTACTCGTCTAAATTGACAATTTCGACCGTGACGTCGCCCATAACCTTAGTCTGGCAACCCAATCGTGCATTCTCGGTAAGTTTTCCTACCGACTCGAGGCGATCTAGCTCGTCTTCATCCATCTTAGACAATTGGCTAGGATCGGATTTGACGAAAACATGGCAAGTGGTGCAGGAGCAAAATCCACCGCACGCATGCTGCAAAGGAATGTCATTGCTTAAGGCGACTTCGAGGATGGTTTCGCCTTTGGGAGCATCAACGGTCTTATTCAACGGGAGAAAAGTAACTTTTGGCACTGCAACACTTCCTTAAGCGGAAAAGCTGTTTCCGCAACCACAGGTTCTTTTAGCTTTTGCATTATTGAATACAAAACCCTTGCCGTTTAGTCCATCCGTAAAATCCAACTCGGTCGCGTCCAAAAACAAGTAGGATTTGGAGTCGACAAGAATTTTGACGCCTTCCATTTCGATAATCCTGTCTTTATCGGTAGCCGGCTGGTTATCAAACCCCAACTTATAGCTAAGCCCGGAGCATCCGCCTCCCACTACCATGACTCTCAACGCCGTTTGGGCTGGATCCTTTTCGTTTTCCGATAACCTTTTGATTTCGACTAGCGCTTTACTCGTAACCGTAAGCATCGTCTTGAATCCTCCATGTTTTTCTTAATTCAGGGTCTAAAAATAGGCCCATTCCATTGGCACTAATATGACTCTCCATCAACGATACCATTTGATCGAGAAAATAGCCGACTTCTGATTCCGTATTAAATCTGCCTAGTCCTATTCGAATCGTACACTTGATTTGATGAGGCGAGAGGCCCAATGCCTTCAGGACATGGGATCCACCTGCTTTTTCTGTGCTGCAAGCGGAAGTAGCAGAGAACGCCACAGTTTTGAGACCAGCAATCAGAAACTCTGAGGTTAGATCCGAAAAAGTAAGGCTCAAACTTCCAGGCAAGCGATTGACTGGATCGCCATTGAGCTGCAAGCGTGGATCACGCGTACGAAGTGTAGAAAGAATCCTCTCTCTCAGCTCTTTTAGCCGAATCCCTTCTTCCACCAGGTGCTTCTCGGCGGACTCGCAAGCAGCGCCAAGTCCAACAATTCCAGGAACATTGAGCGTCCCTGGCCTGATGCTTCGCTCTTGTCCACCACCAAAAAGAATGGGGCGAAGGTCGACTCGTGGATCCTTGCGGCGGGCATAAAGCGCACCGACACCCTTAGGACCATAGAATTTATGACTGCTCAACGAAAGCAGGTCGACCTGTAGGTCATTGACTTTGACTTCGATTTTTCCGACACCTTGAACAGCATCGGTATGAAGCCAAACTCCTTTTGCTCGACAAACCTTGGAGATGGATGCGAGGTCTTGAATAGTACCCATCTCGTTATTTGCCAACATAACGGATACCAAAAAAGTATCCTCTTCCAAGGACTTCTCTAAATCTTCAACAGATACTCGCCCTATAGAATCGACGGGCAAATAGGTCACTCGATAGCCTTGCGCTTCCAAGGCTCGCGCGGAATCTAAGACTGACGGATGTTCGGTCACCACAGTGACAAAGTGACGCTTCTCCGGAAAGGCTGCCGCCGCACCCTGAATGGCAAGGTTGTTACTCTCCGTCGCACCAGAGGTAAAAGTAATTTCTCGAGATGTTGCTCCAATCAAAGACGCCACTTGGTCGCGCGCCTTATCTACTGCAGACTGAGCCTGCCATCCGAAGCTGTGATTGCTACTCGATGGATTGCCAAAATGACCGGAAAAGTAGGGGAGCATTTGTTCCAACACCCAAGGGTCCACCGGTGTTGTCGAATGGTTATCAAGGTAGATAGGATTCATCGCCATAGAGGTTTCCTATAACACGGAATACGGGTGAGATTGAAGGATTCTATCCTATTGAATCAATTGACTATTTCGAGACAAATCGGCTGAAATATTCTTCTGATGGGCTTCAAGCGTCCCACCGCCAATTTCAATCAACTTAGCATCCCGCCAAAGCCTTTCGACCACATACTCTCCAACGTAGCCATATCCACCTAAGACTTGCATGGCACGATCCGAAATATCCTTCCCTACTCGGGCGGCAAAGAGCTTCACGCCATCGGACTCGACCCGATTTCCTGCCTGATCCAACCGCATACGCCCCGCAACATCATAGAGGAAGGTGCGAGCGGCTTTCCACTCGGCATAACTTTCTGCCAGGTACTTCTGTATCTGACCAAAAGCAGAAAGGGATTTTCCAAATGCTGAACGCTCATTGGCATAACGAACCATAATCTGAAGTGCCCTTCGGGCAATTCCCATGCTCATGGCAGCTAAGGTGACACGCTCAAGCTCCAAATTGCGCATCATATGGACCAGGGATTCTCCCTCCTCACCTACGCGATTGGCTTCGGGGATCTCGCAATTGTCATAGACCAACTCAGCCGTGCACGAAGCACGCATCCCTGTCTTGTCTCGAATCTTCTGACCGACACTGAAACCCTTATGCGTTGGATCCACAACAAAAGTTGAAAGCATGGGTCGACCGTTCTTTATTCCGGTCTTAGCATAAGTCAAAATGCAATCTCCCGGCGTACCCTCGTCGTCGATGGTGCCGTTGGTAATCCACATCTTCCTACCTTTTAGAAAGTACGAGGTACCCTTTTTTTCCGCAACCGTCTGCATGCCCAGGACATCAGTTCCTACTGCTGGTTCCGACATAGCCATTCCACCGACCCACTCCCCACTACAGAGCTTCGGAAGGTACTTGGACTTCAAAGACTCGCCAGCGTTTACGGCGAGGTTATTGGTACAGAGAATCGAATGTGCAAGATAGGCCAAAGTAAACCCTGGATCCGAAGCCGCCAACTCTTCGTGCACAATGACCGAAGCCACCACGTCCATCCCAGAGCCGCCATACTGCTGCGGAACGGTGATTCCTAACAGACCTAAGTCACCGCACTTTCGGAAGAGGGGAAGGTTGAATCTCTCTTTGCGATCATTCTCAAGCGCTTGGGGCTCAACTTCTTTGGCCACAAATGCGGACACTGTCTCACGCAGCATCTGATGTTCTTCTGAGGGATTGAATAAATTAAATTTCTTTTCGCTCATAACCTCTCACCTTCCAAGAAATGGCCTTGCGCAAAACGAATTCCATCGGCCACTTCACGAACTGCGCCCATTCCACCCGTAAAATTCGAGATGTAGTGGACTTGTCTTTTTACTGAATCCAACGCATCCGGCACGGAAGCTGAAAATCCTACCCGCTTCAGCACAGGGAGATCAAAAACATCATCTCCCATAAAGGCCATCTGTTCATCTTTGAGATTGAGTTCGCGCAATAATTTTTCATAACCTGCTAATTTATCCGTCGAGCCAAGGTAAGCGTGCTTGATCCCGAGCATTTGAATCCGTTCGAGGAGGTCCGGATTATTGCTAGCACTGATGACCGCCAACTCAATACCAACGGCTTTCAACTGAGCCATCCCATAACCGTCGCGCACACTGAATTGCCGCGTCCAACCCTGATTTTGAATCCAAAAAACACGAGAGTCCGTCAAGATGCCATCGACATCCAAAGCCAAACAACGAATGCCTTCCAACTTCTTACGGAAAGTTTCGATCCAATTGCTATTCACGACAAGTCCTCTCTTTGAAGCACAGGGGGCAGCGATCCTGCCAATTGATAAATGCGCACCAACTGCTCTACAAAACCACGAACCCGATGAAGCGGAAACGCATTGGGGCCGTCACTCTTGGCGCTCGCAGGATCGGGATGCACTTCCATAAACACGCCTTCTGCTCCTGCTGCAACGGCCGCACGACTAAGCGTCTCTAGGTATTTTCTTTCTCCACCCGTGGCTTCTCCTCCGGGTGCAGCTCCAGGAAGTTGAATGGAATGAGTCGCATCATAAATAGCTCGCGCACCAAGTCCCTTGAGGATCTGAAACGAAATCATATCCACCACTAGTCGATTGTAGCCAAAGCTCACGCCTCGTTCGGTCATCCACAGAAAATCCGACAGGGCTCGCGTGGATGATCCCTCTTGAAGAACCGACTGAACTTTAGTGACGATATTCTTGGCATCCCATGGCGCTAAGAACTGGCCTTTCTTGATATTCAACTTGCGATTCATTTTCAGGCAAACTTCGGCTGCTTTGAGCACCAGGTCCGTTTGGCGACAAAGAAAAGCCGGAACCTGCAAGACGTCGACGACTTCACTCACCGCCTCGGCATCAGCAGTTTCGTGAAAATCAGTAAGCGTTGGTACCTTCAAACTCTCGCGAATATCACCTAGGACTTTAAGCCCTTCCAGCATTCCAGGTCCTCGAAAACTTTTGCCAGAGGACCGATTGGCTTTGTCGTAAGAGGCCTTGAAATAAAACTCAATCGGAAGGCCAGAGAGTTGGCTCTTCAATTCTTTTGCAACATCGATCGCAAAGGACCGACTCTCAATCACACAAGGACCCGCAATCAAAATAAGGGGAGACGTCATGCCTTTTTCTTTCTTTGAAACTCTAGCGCGGCACCAATGAAGTGAGAAAACAGCGGATGAGGCCTCAATGGTTTCGATAAAAACTCTGGATGAAATTGACACCCCAAAAACCAAGGATGCGCTGGGATTTCTATCATTTCTACTAAGTCTGTCTTCTTGTCCGCAGCCAGGTGGCGACCAGAAACGATCAAGCCCGCTTCCTGAAAACGCGCTCGATAGGTGTCCACCACTTCATAACGATGCCTATGACGCTCCTGAATTTCTTTTGAACCGTAAGCCAGAAAAGCCTTGGTCTTTTGATTGGAGTGGCTTTCTAAAATTTCGCAATCGTAACTACCCAACCGCATCGTGCCGCCCTTATCACGCACGGCTTTTTGCGACTCCATAAGGTCCACCACATTCTGGCTTCCATTTGGAGTAAACTCTGCAGAGCTTGCCTGCTTGATGCCGCAGACATTCCGCGCAAATTCAATCACCGCAAGCTGCAATCCTAAGCAGATGCCAAAAAACGGAATCCGATTCTCTCGCGCGTACTGAATGGCGCGAATCTTCCCTTCCACTCCCCGCTCGCCAAATCCCCCTGGGACCAAAATCGCCGACACGGACTTCAGGCTCGAAACATCGCCTTTTTCGAGCGCTTCGGAATCAATAAATTCAACTTCCACCTTAGCGTTATTGGCGACCCCACCGTGAACCAAAGCCTCCGACAGGGACTTGTAAGTATCTTTCCAATCCGTGTATTTTCCGACAACCCCTATTGAAACATTCGCACTCGGCGAGCGGACCACAGATACCATTTTATTCCAGGACTTGAGGTCTGGCTTGCCTGTCCATATTCCAAGAATCTCGGAGATTTTCTCATCCAGGCCTTCTTCATGAAAATACAACGGCAGCTCATAAATGGATTGAACATCCTTGGCACTGAAAACCTGATCCGGCTTGAGATTGCAAAAAAGACCGATCTTCTTTTTGACATCGACGGGTAACGCACGATCCGAACGACAAAGCAAAAGGTCTGGCTGAATTCCAATTTCGCGCAGGTCTTTCACGCTGTGCTGGGTAGGCTTAGTCTTCAATTCGCCCGCCGCACCTATATAAGGCACCAATGTCAAATGAACATACAAAACATTTTCGGAACCCACGTCCTGACCAAATTGCCGAATAGCTTCTAAAAAGGGCAAGCTCTCGATATCGCCGACCGTTCCGCCGACTTCGATGATGGCGAGATCAGCATTTTGGGATCCCGCTCGGATGTGATCCTTGATTTCGTCCGTTACGTGGGGAATGACTTGCACCGTCTCACCGAGGTATCCGCCGGCGCGCTCGCGTCGAATCACAGAATCGTAAATTCTTCCCGTCGTAAAACTATTCTTGCGTGTAAAGGTCGCCGACTGCACAAACCGAGAGTAGTGCCCAAGGTCAAGGTCAGTCTCGGCACCATCATCTAAGACAAAGACTTCGCCGTGTTGAAAGGGACTCATCGTGCCTGGATCCACGTTCAGGTAGGGATCCATCTTGATCATCGTCACCGTAAGTCCGCGCGCTTCCATCAGCATGCCGATAGAGGCGGAGCTGATGCCTTTGCCGATACTTGAGAGAACGCCCCCCGTCACAAAGATGAATTTTTGCGGCCGCTTCATGCTGATGCCTCAATCCTCACAGTCTATTTCTTTATGCTTACTAGAAGCCGCGCCGCCTTTTCAACATCTTCGGGGGTATCAATCCCGAAACTTTGAGAAGCCACGATCGAAACCCCAATATCCGCTCCTCGCATCAACGCCCGCAACTGTTCCAGACGCTCTTCTTGTTCGCGAGGATGCTGGGACCACTTGGTAAACTCCAATAGAAACGACCGATCAAAGACGTACACCCCCATATGATGTCCGACAAAATTAGTCTTACTATCGACAGACTGACGAGTGAAATCCAAAGCCTTTCCCGAAGCGTCTACCACCACCTTCACCACCTGGGGTTTCTTGCGGTCCTCCTCGTTTTGAAGTGGAGTGGCCATGGTTGCCATCTTGAATCGGCCCCGTTTGACCCACTCAATCGCTTCGACAACATCCGCCTCACGGATCAGGGGCTCGTCACCTTGCAAATTGACAATTACAGGTGCTGACAACTTCTGAGCAACTTCGGCAACGCGATCGGTGCCAGAGAGATGCTGAGATCCCGTCATCACGACCGCAGCTCCAAATCCGCGCGCGACCTCAGCCACTTCAGCGCTATCTGTCGCGAGCAGGACCTCATCCAAACACGCAAAGCGCTTTGCATTCTCATAGACCCACTGGATCAGAGGTTTGCCATGAATACGTACTAAAGGTTTTCGCGGTAATCGCGTGGAACCCAGACGCGCTGGGATGATTGCGATGACTTGTTCTGCCATGGCGCTACGATCGCGTATTTTAGGGGAGGGGTCAAGGAAGTGAAGTGCGACTTTTCTTTAAAGAAAAAGATCCTGACCGCCACTGGTGGTGATTCTGAGGGCCGGGTTACTAAGACTTCGCGGCTTTCAAGGGCGGCTTGGCTGCCGGTAGCGGAACGACGTACACGCAATTGCGGGACTTCTTCTTGGCTTCGTACATGGCGTGATCGGCAATTTCGATCACACGTTTCTTGGAATCGGCATGATCGGGGTAGAGCGCAACACCGATGGACACTGTAAAGTGAATGCCACCATTCTCGGTCTGGCAGAATGCATTCTTTTCTACCGATCGCCGAAAGCGCTCTGCTACCGCTTGAGCCGTCTCAAAGTCACACGGTGCAAGGACCGCAATAAACTCATCCCCACCGTATCGAAAAACAGTATCCGATCCTCGGACATGGCCCTTAAGGTGCTGACCCAATTCATTGAGAAGGCGAGTGCCCATGAGGTGTCCGTGCGAATCATTTACTTTCTTGAAATGGTCGGCGTCAATAAAGAGAACTGCAAAGGATCGCTTAAGGGTCCTAGAATTCTGAATCTCGCGATCCAGAATGTCATTTAAGTATCGAGTATTGCCGAGCCCGGTCGCATCATCCACAAAAGCCAGTTGCCGAACGCCCTGAAATTCCTTGATGTTGTTTCCGGTCACCTCCACTTGCCGAGCAAGCAGTCGCAGACGATTTTCAAAGGACTCAACATTGGAAGGTCGCTTCGGAGACAGGCTTACCAGAAAATAATCCTTAGGCTCCACACAGCGAAGTCGAAAAACAAAAAGACCAGGCGTGAGTTGCCCGCGATCAATGAATCGAGAAATCTCTCCGGCCTCTAACATCTTCGGAAATGGGTTGGCAGAATAGACAGCAATTTCGAGCACTTCTTCCAATGCCCGCTCGGTAGCTTCTGGATCAGGACTGTGGTCCACCCGAATAGGATTGCCGTCGTCGAGCTCATAAATTGCGGTAAAATTGGTACCCAACTCTTGGGCCAAGTAGCTCTTCACGATGGAGAAAATTTTTTCCTCATCCAAAGTAGCTGAGATGAGCTGACAGCTATTGAGTAAATTGAAAAACCCCGTCGCACCTGATGCACCTTCAAAAACTTTATTGCGATCCAACCCTCGTTTGACAGCCAGTTTGAACTTTTCGAGATTGAAGGGCTTCTTGAGATAGTCTTCCGCGCCGAGACGAATGGCTGATACGGCGCTTTCTACATTGGCTCCTTCAGAGACGAGGATCACAGAAGTATTGGGACTCACCCGCTTAATACGTTCCAAAAGTCCTATTCCGTCGATGCCATCAAAACTTCCTAGTGAAGCCTTTTCTTTATTTGCCTGGGTCTTATTCTTTGGATCCTTGCTTGGACTGTCAATCTCCGATGAATCGATAACCACGAGATGATAGTTGGAGCGAGCAAGCCATTCCATGGAACTGCTAATACGGCTCAAGACGTCGATCTTGCAGTCTGCAATTTCGCGGATGAGATCCGAATACACTTCGGACTCTCGAGGATTGGACTGGATCAGCAAGACATCCAGTGAGCTTCGACCCTTCCGCATCGTACTAAGGGAATCCATTTCTCCTCAAATCCTTTTTCTAAGAAGCCTTTTTTGAATCCGGTCCAGGTCCATTCTCGGAGTCCGTCTCCAGCATTCCACCAGCAACCTTCATTGCTTGCGAGGCTCGATTGAGCTTTTTCTGCATTTCCTTGTTCTTTTCTTTTTCTCTCAAATGTTGATCCTGTACGAGATCTAAATTGAATTCCACTAAATCTAAGCGTCGTTTTAGTTCAATGATGCGCTGTTCGCGGGTATGAATGAGGACTTCAGAATCCTTGCGAAGGACTTCTAGTTTATTTTGTAACTCTTTTTCTTTGACCCTAATCTTGCGAATGTCTAATCGAACACGTTCTTTGATCTTTTCTATTTCCTCGTTCGCGTCTTTGATTTTATGCTCAAATCCTCTGATTTTGTCGTTCTTCTGGCGGATTTCAAACTGAAGATCCAGGGCTTCCTTTTCGCGAAGGGCCTGTTGAGAAGCCAATTCGTGATCACGCGTCTTCAACTGGTCATTCAGTTCTCTCACCTGATGGACTAACTCCTCATTGCGATATTTTTCTTGATCCGATTCTTGGCTGAGGGACTGAATGCGATCTTTCATAGCCCCCAACTCTTTGGAGAGGGCTGCCACGTCTTGTTCACGAAGCTCGAGGTAGTACTTCAGCGTCTCTATATCCGGAGATTGTGCAGCACCGCCTGGCACAACGGCATCTCCCATAGGCTTAGAAAACTGGCGAGGTACAGGCGGGGGGGTCTCTAATGAGGGAGCGTCCTCAGCTGTCAAAGCTTCGGGTCTTGATGGAAAGGGGGATGGCTCCATATCAAGTTCAACCGATCCTTCACCTTCAATCGAGATTTCTCGAACATCTAACTGGGTATTGCGAATGGGTGGCGGAGGGGGCGTAGGTATTCGAACAGGAGCAGTCGTTTCGGGCACCCCAGCAACCCCTTCAATGACCTGAAGTAGCTGCTCCGCCGAAAACGGGTACTTGAGGTATGCATGAGCACCCAAAGGTCCTTCTTGATGCGACGCGCACTGCTCATCCGTCCATCTCGAGGTAGTCAGCACAAATGGGAGGTCCGAAAAATCCGACTCGCCCTTAAAGTGCATGATGAAGTCTAATCCTGCGTCTCCGGCTTCGTTTCGATCCTCAATATGTACCACGGCCAAGTCCACGCTCTTGCCGTGAAGCTGAAGCAATTGCCAAGCCTCACCCGAATCTGCTGCGAGAAGTACTGCAATATCCTTTGCTTTCAATGCCTTAACAACAGCATGCGTGGCGTCAAAATAAGGGTTTAGCAAGATAAGCTTCATCACCTCCCTTTTCGGCCCGAGACCGGCTTCAATTGACAGCAAAATGAGCTGAGGATACTTTTTTAGCGTAACATTCTGAAAACACGGGGCCATTACTTTGACGCTTAAAGCCAAGACTCCCAATGAATTGACCATTCTGATCTTCAAAGACCAGTTGGCGTCTCGAACGTTTCGGGTTCCTCTTCGGTGGATCTCTCGTCTGGGATTAGGACTGACCTTTGCTGGCATTGCAACCCTCGTCGCGGTGGTACTCAGCGTCCAATCTTACCAAGAGCTTTCTAGGATGGATCCCACTCACGTCAAGCAGCTGGAGCGTGACCTCTCAGAAATGGAAATCGCCTACCATGCTTTGAAGGGAAAAAGCGGCCTCGTGGACGAAAACAAAGACATTGCTCGAGACGGAGACAAAGCAACCAACGGAAGATCAGAGGGGTCCGAACTTGTGGGTCCACTACCCTACCGATTTCTTCCTAGTCAGGTCGAAAACCTTCCAGCAGGTATCGATCCACGCATACGACTTCCAAAAATATCTGTAACTTATCGAAAAAATGCCATCTATGTCGACTCGGCAATTGAGTACGTTGCCAATGATCAAGGCAATCAGCGTGGAAGGATATTGATTTTGGCGAGAGGCCCTTCTCATTTGATGGGGTATCCTCGTGGAATTCTGAGTCAGGACAATCCTGCGCACATCCTTCAGGTCAACAAAGGAGAGTCTTTCTCTGTCTCGCGGTATCGTGCAATCAAAGCTGAATTTAAGCCCATCGCACATTCCAAAATTATCGATTCGGTTCAAATTCTGCTTTTTAATACGAGAGATCAATTATTGCTTAGTCAGACAGCCTCTGTTCAAGCGCTTGATCAATCTGGTGCTGATGCGCAAAACGAACAGCCCGCTCCTCCTCCCGTAGAAGATGAAGGCTCAAATCCCGAGGGAGGACTAGATGGATCCCATTGAAGAAACGCGAATCAACTTATTGTCTGAGGGCACCACCGTGGAAGGGACCCTGACCATTCAACACTCCGCTAGAGTGCACGGAACCGTGAAGGGCAGTATCCTAGGATTGGAAGGCAGTACGCTCATCCTGGGAGAAACTGGAGTCGTAGAAGGAAACATCGACGCTGATTCTGTCCTAATCAATGGCTTTGTACGAGGCGAGATTACGGCAAGTAAGCGAGTTGTTATTTCAGAAACGGGTCGCGTTGTTGGAAATGTGCAGTCACCTTCGTTTCAGGTTTTTTTCGGCGGATTTTTTGAAGGCCAGTGCAGCATGGAAGAACAATCCACCAGAAGGTCTCAACTCAAAGAAGATCTTTCTCCGTCAGCGCCTTGAAAGGCTTAAGGCCGGATTTCTTAAGCTGCTTCTGAAGTTCTGCAGTATCGCCCGACACGACTACTCTTACGTTTTTTGGTGCAAGGTGCTTTTTCACCGCCGCGTTGACTTGAGCCGCCGTGACGGCATGTACTTTGGGTATCAACTCATTCAGGTAGTCAGGCCCGAGGTCATAGACGTAACCTCCTAGCCATCGAGAAGCGACAGAACCAACGCTAGACATTTTGACCGGAAATTGTCCCAATAAATAGCGTTTGGCTTCTTCAACTTCGGTATCAGTCACGCCCTTAGTAGCCAATAGCTCCATCTGCTTCCGTATTTCTTGAATCAGCTTTCCGACGGTTTCATTGCGAGTCGAAGACTGGATCGAAAAGAACGCGTAATCTCGAAAGTAAGTAAAAGAACTCGCAATCGAATAGGTCAAACCCAATTGATCACGAACTACCGTATTCAAGCGACTTCCAAAATACTCGCCCAACAATGCATTGGCGACGATCAAGGCGTAGTGATCAGGATGCCGATACAGCACACTTGGCATTCCCATCAGGACTTGGGCCTGACTCGCACCTTTACGTTCAATCAGAACTCCTCCCAGTGAGGAAGGAATGGAAGGAAATTTAGCTTTGGGCAAAACAGCAGATTTTGCAACTTTGCTTGGTACCTTTGGAGCGGACCAGCTTCCAAACTCCTTCACCAAGCGCTCTCGAAATTTTCCTTTGTCTACACGGCCCACGACAACTAGTATCGTCGCCTGTGGCAAAAAACTGGTGCGGTGAAAATCAACAACATCTTTGCGATCAATTTTCTTGAGCTCATCCAACGAGCCCATGGCTCCTCGTGCGTAGTCGGTCCCTTGGGTGATCCATCGATAAAAAGCCATGGCACTTAGACTCGAACTATTGTCACCTAAGTGGCGCCACTGATCGAGCGTCAGTTTCTTGCTTCGATCAAACTCCTTCTGAGTCAAGTCTGGCTTCAAAAGCATTTCACTGAGGTACTTCAAGAGAACATCCGAATCGCCCGAAAGTCCTCGAACCGACACTGTTGTTGTCTCATCATCGGCACTGATGGAGTGGCTGGCGCCCAAATCACTGAGGTGCTGCAGCCATTCGCTAGATCCCATACCACCTGATCCACGATCTAAGAGCGAACCCAAGAGGCTCGCCGTCCCAGACTTACCCATTTTATCGCGCATGGATCCTGCTTGAACCATAGCGACCAATTCCAAAATTGGAAGTCGGCCATCGGGATACCAGGCTAGTGTCAAGCCATTGGGAAGCTTCTCGATCTCCGGAGTAGGAAGCTTGACCTGATGGACCCACTCATCAAATCCAGGAATAGCTGGATCCGCTGAATACGCTGTACAAATGCTCGTTGCAAAAAATACGGCCAATCCTAGTCGCTTCATTTCTTGGCTCCCTCTGGCGTCGTATAAATGAAGGTCCGATTATCGGGAGTGAAATATTTCAAGGCAACTTTCTTTACAGCCTCTGGTGTCACCAAAAGGTATTTCTGCAAATCACTCTTGAATCGCTCGGCTTCTCCAAGCACCATCTGAGAGGTCCCCACCAACTGACCTAAGCCGAAGGGACTTCGAATTCCTTCAACCATATCTACCGTAAGTTTTCGGACCGCGGCCTTCACTTCGCTTTCTTGAACTCCTTTGGTCTGCACCTCAGAAATCAACCGCTCCAAAGAAGCTTCAACCTTAGAAAGCTGCGCACCTTGCTGCAAGTATCCGCTGATCGTAAATAAACCTGGGTAAGTTGGCGTGTAGGCAGTTCCACTCATCAGAAGGAGCAAGTCTTCTTCCTCGACCATACGACGATGGGCACGAGAAGCTTCTCCATCAAATAAGATGCTCGCAAGCACATCAAGCGCATAAGAATCTTGGTCAAACGCCGAAGAAACATGATGGCCCTGCATGAATGAAGTCCCAGCTACATGGTCCTTCATTCGCAGCCTTCTTTCTGCGCCTTGAGACGGTTCTGCAGTCACGGACCTGCTGGGTACCGGTCGCTCAGGCAACTTTCCATAAGCTGCGGTGATTTTTTCGAGCAAGGTTTTAGGCTGAATATCACCCGAAATAACAAGTGTGACATTAGAAGCTACGTAGTATCTGGCAAAAAAATCATTGAGATCCTTGGCAGTCAAATGAAGGATGTCCCAAGGCTGTCCTATGACGGGATTCTGATAAGGGTGCCTCGTGTAGGCAAGCCCCCAAAGCGATTCTTGCATTTTACCGCTTGGAGAATTCTTCTCGCGAAGTTCTAGCTCCTCCATCACAACTTGCTTTTCGATCTCAAGCTTCTCGGCCTCAATGCGAAGGTTGGCCAAGCGGTCCGATTCCAACTCAATAGCGGTTGGTAAGAGCGGAGGAATAAAGTCCTCATAGAAGACAGTGTAGTCCCTTGCTGTATACGCGTTGACGGTGGCTCCTCGTGTCTCGAGACGCTGAAAAAATTCGCGAGCCGCAAATTTGGGAGTGCCTTTAAACATCAAATGCTCAAAAAGGTGAGCAATGCCGGTCTTGCCCGGTAGCTCATCCACGGATCCTACCCGTACCCATGTTTGGTACGAGATGACCCGACTACTGGGATCTGGCAAAAGGATCACACGCAATCCGTTGTTCAATCGATGGACTTCCATCGCGACCGAAACATCAACCTCATCCTTGGCCCATCCCCTTACGGTTGAACAAAGGACGAGAAGACTAGTGAGGAGTACTCTTATTGGAAGCATCTTTGAGCCACCCTTTCTCTCGATACCATCCGATTGCATCTCGTATGCCTTCTCGAAATTGCCTCTGAGGTGCAAATCCAAGTTGGCTTCGAGCCTTCTCATTCTGACAAACCCAATAGCGCGGTAGAAGCTCTTGCACCTTATCGCGTGTCAATGGCAGGGACCAAGGAAGCACACGCTGCACCCAAGGAACCACAAAGCCCGCCATCTTCAACACGGCTTCTGGCACAGGCAGAACCTTCGTCTTAACTTGCAAGGCGTCAGCAATGGACTCCATCATCTCCAGGTAAGTAATCGTGCCATTTCCACTGAGGTAATAGATCTCTCCCGAGGGCACCAACGTCAAATCACTTTGTGCGAGCTGAAGGAGGCCTTCACAAAGATCCGATACATGCACGGAGCTATAGAAGCGGTTTTTTGCCTGAGTTCTGGATCCCAACAAGGGCATCCATCCTTTGTTCAATGTCTCGATCACCTTGAAGGTTTCGGGGTCTCTTGGCCCATACACAATGGGTGGACGTGCAATGACGGATGGAATCTCTTCTCGACAGCGCAAGAGCAGTTGCTCCGCCTTCAATTTGCTCTGCCCGTAATTCGAAACAGGCTCCGAATGCATGGACTCCAGAAGGGGGTGCTCAAACGATGCGCCGGGTCCCGACGCTGCAATACTTGAAACATAGACCAGCCGCTTGAGCGGAGGGTGCACCGCGCGAATAGCATCCAGAACCGATTGCGTGCCGGCACTATTGTATCGATAGAAATCTTCAACCTTAGGGGAAGAAACAATTCCTGCTACGTGAAATACCCAATCTACTCCGTCTATGCCCTTCTCAAGTGCGCGTGGATCCTCAAGATCTCCCGTTATCGTCTCAAAAGAAAGACCCTCAAGGTAGCGCCTCGAGGATGTTGGACGAAGGAGTGCTCGAACGGAGACCCCTTCTCGGAGGAGTCGCTCGACAAGAGTGCTGCCTACAAAGCCTGAAGCTCCTGTCACGAATGCTTTGGTCATTAAACATGCATATACCTTCTGGACTAAAAAGAGGCTATAAAACTCCCATGAGTCTCGAAGTCACCGTGCTCGGTTGTGGTACCTCGACTGGGGTCCCGTTGATCACATGTATGTGCAAGGTCTGTCGCTCTCGGGATCCAAAGAACCATCGAACCCGGGCGTCCATTCTAGTCAAAACTCAAAAGAGAAACCTGATCATTGATACGTCCACCGATTTGCGGTTTCAGGCCCTTCGCGAAAAAATTCTGCGGGTAGACGCCGTACTCTTTACTCATCCGCACTCGGATCACATCAGTGGCATCGATGAGCTTCGCGCCTATAATTTTAGCCAAAAGGCCCGTATCCCGGTCTATGGCAACCTCACCACCAAAGATGAGCTTTTTACTCGGTATAAGTATATTTTCGTACCCGGCGTTGTAGAGGGCGGAGGAATTCCACTCCTCGACTTTACGGTCCTTCCAGATTCGATCACTCCATTTGAAATAGAGGGAATAAAGATCACGCCCATTCCTGCCATGCATGGAACCATGCGCGTCTTGGGCTTTCGAATGGGCAAAATGGCTTACCTTACGGATTGCAGCTATGTCCCGGAAGCTTCTGTCGAAGCACTCATGGGACTTTCGGTCTTGCTCCTCGACTGTGTCCGAGAAAAACCCCACGCAACCCACTTCAATACGGATCAGGCTCTCGGACTCATTGAGCGAGTGAAGCCTAAAAAGACTTATTTGACTCATTTAGGACATGACTTTGATTTTCAAAAGTGGAACAAGAAGCTTCCCAAATCCGTCCGATTGGCATACGACGGTATGAAATTTCGAATCCCTTAAAAGCACGAGGAATCTATGATTATTGGCGTACCTAAAGAAATCAAAAATAAAGAAAATCGCGTTGGAATGGTGAAGGCAGGTGTCCTCGCCCTAACCCAAAATGGCCATAACGTTTTAGTTCAAAGCGGCGCTGGAACTGGTGTGGGCATCAGCGACGAAGAATATGAGCGATCCGGTGCAAGGATCGTTGATTCCGCCAAGGAAGTCTATGATCGCTCTGACATGATCGTTAAGGTCAAAGAGCCTCTCCCAGAAGAATATCCATTGCTTCGAGAAGGCCAGATTCTCTACACTTACTTGCACCTAGCTGCAGATGAACGTTTAACGAAAGCGCTCCTTGAGCGAAAAATCGTGGGAATTGCCTACGAAACCATTCAAAGTGCCGACGGTTCTCTTCCGCTCCTCGCTCCCATGAGTGCCGTAGCTGGGAGAATGGCGACCCAAATAGGCGCGACCTACCTTCAGAAGGACCATGGCGGAAAAGGCATGCTCCTCGGCGGCGTTACAGGTGTTGATCGAGCCAATGTCGTCGTATTGGGCGGCGGCACGGTAGGCATCAATGCCATCGCAATGGCCGTAGGACTTGGCGCAAGAGTTTCAGTCTTGGACGTGAACGTGCCACGAATGGATTACATCTCTGATGTATTTAGAAACGAAGTGACCACCTTGTACTCCAATCCAGAACAGATAGAGAGAAGTGTGAGTAAGGCAGATTTGGTTATTGGAGCCATCCTCGTCCCGGGTGCCAAGGCTCCTAAGCTCGTAACTCGCGAACTAGTTTCAAAGATGGAAGCCGGTGGCGTGATCGTTGATGTCGCGGTTGACCAGGGCGGATCGGTTGAAACCTGTCGCCCAACGAGCCATGAACACCCCACGTACACCGTGGATGGCATCATTCATTACGCAGTACCCAATATGCCAGGTGCCGTGCCAAGGACCTCTACCTATGCTTTGACCAACGTGACCTTGAAGCATGCGGTCACCATAGCCAACCTGGGCTGGAAAGAAGCTGTACAAAAAGATGCTGCTCTACGCAAAGGCGTAAACATTGCCTTGGGCAGCCTGACTTACGAACAAGTCGCGAAAGATCTCAACTTGCCGTACGAGGCCTTGAGAGTTTAGAGACTCCCTGTACAATGAAAGGGTGTTCAAAGGTCCAACGCTGATCATCCTCGTCAATACCTTGGCGGCAATTGCCGCGCTAGGTACGCTTGTGTACACGAAGGTCTTGTTTAAGCGACCACCCATCACTGAACCTCAAGAGCGAGCTCGAATAGCCAAGGAAGAACTCAGTATTGAAAATGATGCTGACGCTGGCACGGTCGAAGTCAAAGACGTTAACGTCAATATAGCCAGTACGCCCTATGAAGAAGGCGGAAAGAAAAAAGAAAAAACTCACTTTGCCACACTAAGCTTTGTTCTTTCGATTCGAGACACGGACAAGCAATCACTCTTTGACGAAGTTCGCCCCGTCTTTATGGACAAACTGATCCAGCATTTAGGCAAAAAAACTTACCCAAGCCTCACGAGCGTGCAGGGTCGCTACTTGCTTCGGAGCGAAATCGTAGCCTTAGCCAATAAACTCGCAGGCGAAACGATATTCAAAGACGTGTATTTCACACAGTTCATTGTGGAATAGGGATCAAACAGCTGATCCTTGCTAGAACTGCACGCCAATCCGGAAGACTCCAGCAAAGACTGTCCCTACGGTATTTGCCGTCGAGGTATTGGAGAATTCATAGAAGCCACCTGGCACAAAAATACCGAAGTCTGCATCAAATCGAAATGCTTCGTCCCAATGATAAGTTGTACCGAAGTCCAGTTCCCAGCCCAAGCCAGATTTTTGGTCGGCTACGCCAGAACCAGTCGCAACCATTTCTCTTCTCCAACTATTGTAAAAATAAGTCGAAGCAGCCGTTTTATCTGCCACTGCATAAGTCCAACTTCCACGAATATCCCACTTATTCAGTGCATGACTGGCATAGAGGTGAAGGTACTTGGCATTGGCAATCGGATTGTCATAGGGCGAACGAAGGTTGGCTTCGCCTGTACTAGGATTATTCAAAGTATTGGGACCCGAAAAATTGCGAAGCTGATAATTAAACATGATTAAGCCGGTACGATAGGCCGGATGAAAGAAAAAGGCGCTAAACGTGCCTGGAGCATCTGCCGAGGTTTGATTGCCCTGACCAGGTGCAATCCCGCCCTTGACGCCAAATTCCCAAGTCTCAGTCGCTTTCAAGGTTGCTTCAAGAGCGAGGGCCCAACTGCTGTAATTCGAACTTCCGATTTTCCCGCTAGAAAAGGGCAATTCTCCCGCCAGCTTAAAGCGACCCCATTGCCTAGAACCATAGATATCAAAGACGTTGTAGTTCATACCGGTGGTTCCATTAGGGCCACGTAGACCTACGTTTCCATCCTGCAATGAGCCGGCGATTCTTCGGACGTAGTTGATACCAAGTTCCATCTTTTCTTGAGTATTGTCGTACTTCAAGGCGATCGAATAGTCGGTGAAGCCACTATCCCCTTTGCTCGTCACCTTACAAGCTCCCGTGTCGTCCCGACTAGTGGGATCCGAACACGCACCACCGATATTGGATCCCTTTGAGAAGATGTAGATTCCGGGGCTCAAAGAGAAGAGGCCAAATTTGGATACCAAGCGGAGGGCATCTCCGGTGCTCATGTATCTATCATAGGGTCCTGCGCCTTCGTTCCAAACCATTCCAAGTCCCCAGTGCATGGGCATTCGACCCAATTGGAAAGTCCCAACATCTGTGAGGAACTCTCCCCACAATCGTTGAGCTGAAATAAGAGACCCGCGAGACCCGGTAGAATAAAACTGCTGCTGATCAAGGGCGTATGGCGCTCCGCTTCCAAACATTCCGTAGATGGCATCACCGATCCACCACTCCGACTTGATATAGATATTGTCGTTGACGATCACTACGGGCCGAAGCCTTAAGAAAAGCGTCTGAAAAGACGCACTGCTTCTACCGCCGCCTGGAATGTAATAACCCTCTGCATGGGATCGCGTGACGTCATTAGTGGTATTATCTCCACTCAACGAATAATTGAAGACGTGATGCGACTCTGCCCGGAACTGACCCGACCAGTCCAAGTCCAGTGCATGAGCCTGAATGCTTATTCCAGCGGCGAGTGCCGAAAGAATGAGTACAGGCTTGTTGATGAAACGCTTAAAAGAAACTGGGTTTAATAAATGCATCTTTTTCATGGTGATTTCACGGTCCTAATGCCGAGCAAAAATGTGTATAAGGGTTTTATTGAGCCATCCAAAGGGAGTCAAGTGAAATGCCTCGTTGGCGCATAGCGCTATATTCTAGTATCCTTCTTGTCGTCCTTTACGGATCGTATCTTTTTTCGTCCTACCTTGAGCTGGACCAGGCATTCAATCAGCCTGACGAATACGTCCCCACCAAAATCTACGCCGATCTAGTGAAGATTTCTGCGGCGATGCCTCGACGGTTAGTTGAGAAGCGTTTGACCTCGCTCCATTATTCCTTTGAAGGCAAGGGAACCAGCCTTAGTTTTACCTTACACGACGGAGACTACCCACTCTCTCTTTTGCCCACCCAGCATCCGAATGCTCGCTACTTCGGAAAGAAAATTGAACTACTCTTCGAAGGCGATCAGCCAGAGTCCAATCTCCTCTCTCTTACGGTTGACCAACAAGAAGTGGCCGACCTCTACCTCGAGCCTGAACTTGTTGCGACTTTGAGTCGCTCTGGAAGCGACTCAACCGATAAGCAGATCCGACGTGTTCTACGTTTTGAAGAAATTCCCTCTTCTGTATGGCGAGCCATTATATCCGTGGAAGACCAGCACTTCTTGGAACATTCGGGATTGGACCCGCGAGGAATGGCGCGAGCCATTTGGGTCAACCTCAGGACACGCTCTTTTTCGCAAGGTGGAAGCACCCTCACCCAACAACTTGTCAAAAACCTTATGGCCCGACGGACAAAGAACCTTCTCCGCAAGATCAACGAGGTCTTCCTCTCTATTGCATTAGAAATGAAGTACCCCAAAGAGCGGATTCTTGAACGCTACCTCAATGAGGTCTACCTCGGGCAGATTGGTCCACTCGAAGTACACGGCGTTGCCGAAGGGGCAAAGCATTTCTTTGGCAAAACACTGGACGAGCTCAATACCGGTGAGATTGCGATGATGGCCGGCTTGATTCGTGGCCCAGCTTATTATTCACCCTATCGCTACTTCGATCGTGCTCGCGAAAGGCAACGCCTAATTTTGGACAAAATGGTGGAGACAGGAAACCTCGTGCGCGAAGAAGCTGAAGAAGCCAAACAAGCGCCAATCCGTTTGGCCCCTCCATCGACTGGTCGAAATCGCGCGCCTTATTTCAGCGACTTCGTAAAAGCTGAAGTTTTAGAAAAGCTCAAGGATCGTTTGAGTGAACAAGAGGTAACGGAGGCGGGATTTCGAATTTATACGACCTTGGATTCCTTCCTCAATGACCTAGCCCAGGATTCTGTCGAAAAAGGAATCGAGCAAATCGAAAAGCGATTTGGATTGGTTGGAAGCGGATCACTCGAAGGCGCCCTTGCCTCTGTGGACCCTAAGACAGGATATATCCGCGCCCTCATTGGTGGACGCAACTATGCTCGTTCGACCTTCAATCGTATCCTCAATATGAAACGCCAGGTGGGTTCAACCTTTAAGCCCATTGTCTATCTCACTGCATTTCAAAAGGGCCGGGACGCCAAAGGCATTCCGTATGGAAGCGGCTATCCTATTTTGGATGCTCCTTGGACCTTGCGCTACAATCACGACAAACTTCAATGGTCGCCAGGAAACTATGAAGCAAAATTTCGAGGGTGGTTCCCTTTGCGAGAGGCCATGATCAATTCTGTAAATATCCCGGCAGCCAAGATCGGAAATACCATCGGCCTTGCTTCTATCATTCAAGCCGCAAAGGCCCTGGGGGTCACCACGGAGCTTCAAGAAGTGCCCTCACTTGCCTTAGGGTCTATCGAACTTTCTCCCGTGGAATTGCTACGCGTATACGCAACGCTTGCCAATCAAGGAGTGCGTGATGAACTTACTGTTATTCGCGCAATCGCTAAGAATGACGGCAAAGTCTTTGCAGAATTTGTCTACGAGCCTAAGCAAGTTTTTGCTCCGGAGCCCATCGCGTTGCTTACGGAATGGATGAAAGATGTCTTCAAAGAAGGCACCGCAAGGATTGCTCCTCAATTTGGTTTCAACCATGAAGCGGCCGGAAAAACCGGAACCACCAATGACTATCGAGATGCCTGGTTTGCAGGCTTCACCCCCAACCTTGCCACGGTCACTTGGGTAGGTCTCGAAAAAGGCATTGGCGCTCAACGTCTCACCGGCGCGGGTTCTGCACTGCCTATCTGGGCATCCTATATGAAGGAAGCTTTGACTTACTATCCCGACGAACCTTTCTCTGAACCTCAAGGACTTGTTCGCCTGAAGATCAATCGAGCCACAGGGCAACTAGCCAAACCCGATTGCCCACCCGAGTGGACCGTCGAAGGGTGGTACCAGAAAGCTTACCAACCCGAGAACGAAACCTGCGAAACCGCATACCCAGCAAAGGATCTATGAGCAAAATTAATCGCGTTGGCATTTTCTGTGGCTCAAGTATGGGCAGTGACGGCCAATACAAAACCCTTACTGAAGAAGTAGGAAGAGAACTGGCCAATGCAGGACTTGGAGTCGTCTATGGCGGAGCAAGCATTGGTTTGATGGGAACACTTGCCGACGCGGCCCTAGCTGCCGGTGGCGAAGTCTATGGCGTCTTACCTCGAGCTTTGATCCGAAGAGAATTTGCACACAAAGGACTCACCCAGCTTGAAATGGTGGACTCGCTGGCTGAGAGAAAGAACCGCATGATTGCACTTTCGGACGCTTTCATTGCACTACCGGGTGGCTTTGGAACCATGGACGAATTATTTGAGGTCCTCACCTGGAACCAGCTTCGCATTATTCAGAAGCCCATGGCGTTACTCAATCACCACGGCTTCTACCACCACCTCAACGAGTTTATCGAAAAAGCCAAAGCATGTGGTTTTGTCAAAGAAGGCAATAACGGCCTCTTTCATATCGAATCTAACCTAAAGGATATCCTGGCTCGATGGAAAATCAGTTAAACCTTGTATTGGGAAGCGGCGGCCTCTCCACTCCAGAGCGTCAACAAGCATGGAAGTCCGCTTTGAAACTCGCCTTAAGCCAAATTCCCGAAGTTCTATTTATTCCTTATGCTCTCCAAGATCACGACGGTTATGCTGCATCGATCGAACGAATGGACTTTGTGGGTGGTTGCAAGCTGCGGTCTATCCACCGCGAAATGGATCCGAAGCGTGCCATTGCAAATGCCGAAGCAGTCTATGTGGGCGGCGGCAATACCTTTCGACTGCTTCATCAGCTCTACGAATTAGACTTACTGGAATCAATAAAGAATAGAATTCAAAAAGACCATAAGCTCTATATTGGCATTAGTGCGGGATCTAATCTTGCAGGGGCCACAATCTGCACCACCAATGATATGCCAATTGTGGAACCAAAGAGTTTCGAGGCGCTGAGGTTTTTGGATTGGCAAATCAATCCGCATTACTTTCACGGCAAGCTCCATTATGAACAGAATGGAACGCTGGTGCCTTATGGTGGAGAAACACGAGACGATCGTCTGAGAGAATATCACGAGATGAACTCACGTCCGATTTTGGCAATGTACGAAGGAGAAGTCCTCCGCGTTCATCAAGGAAAAGCACAACTCCAGGGTGTCGGAGGTGCAAAGCTCTTTCGAAAGGGTCAGGATGCATTTTCTATTGCAGAAGGATCTTTCATTGATCTTGATGACTCTAGAGGAAGTTAGTTAGAAATAGCTTTGATCAGCTTTTTCTTTTTTCGCCGAAGATCGTCCATCGAGTACCTGGGTACAATCTGAGAAAAAGTAAGCGACTCCAGATAGAGAAGCCGATACGTTTCTGCATCCTCCGCGTCAAGTTTCTTTAGTTTTTCCTGAATCGCTTCTAATTCATCTACAAAGTCTGCGGCAGTAGGGAGCGTTCCTACTTTCTCGCGCGAATGCCAGAGCCGAATCAACGGATAGGCTTCCTTCGGTTCAAACGGGAAGGTTTTGTCGGGGAATGCTCGATAGGCCAAGATCGCAAAAAGATGCTCATTGTAGAGATCTCGGAGCGGATCAAGTTTTTTGGACAATAGAGATCCTTCACTCCTTACGGAAGAATATTTCCCACGCAGACCATCAAGTCTATTTCGAACATCAGGAGGCATTTCCCGCAGCGCCTCTTCCGCTGCAAGCAGCTCGTCCGGACTCAAGGACTCCGTTCTTGCGTTTCTCTTAAAAAAAGCTTGGGCAATTGGATTCGCGTCTACGATCGGGCCAGAAATATGGTCTCCATTCGCAACTAGCCACTCATGCATTCGCTTATCTGCCTTTTGGATAGCCTGTCTAGGAAGCTCTTTTGTTACTCCTTCTCTTTTTGCTATAGCGCCTGCTGATTCTTGCAAGAGAAAGTGCCGCAACAGTATGGCGGTTCTACGTCTTGCTTCACTTGGATTTATGGTTGATGATATGGGGCGCGGCAAGAAGAATTCCATATCTACCAACTCACCATCCTGCGAATAAAACTTAGTCATTTGAAGTTGAAGTTCTTCCAAAAACTGATTGAATATCTCCTTTTGATGAGGCGTAGTGTCGATTTTCCCATTTGCCTTGTTTTCAACAAAGAACAAGTTTCTAAGACTAAGGGATTCTCTTTCTTTGTGATGCGCCAAAAATCTCTGGTAGGCTTTTTCAATAATTCCCACTTTTACGTTCGCATTGGTTACTGCATTTCCAGGAATTTTCAAAGGCCGTGCCCATTTCCCCAAACTGAAAAAGGCCACGCGATGCATAATAAAAGATCCAATACTCTTAGCCGAAGGAGCTGCATCATAGTTCCCTACCTGGACAGACAGGATCCAAGCATCTATTTGCTGAGAGGAAAGCTGCATTCTTTTATCGCCAAATAGAGTTTGAAGTGCCTCATCAGTGCCCTTTGGAAGGTCGGTGATCTGATAGCGCGCCAACATGTTTGATACGATGGTCTGCTCGTATTGGGACCACTTGATTTCTCTATCTTCATCGGACCTTAGTTTCTCGGCAGGAATAGCCAGCACATATTTCTTATAAAAATAATCCAAAACACTTTCGTCATAAGGAACTTGTTTCGACTCAATCCGGGTTGGATTTCTTCCGAATTTTCTGTTTGATTTTGCCAACTTCAAAAATTCTGGTCTTCTTGTCTCACCTTGATAGATAGATCCATTGGCAACATGCTCTTTGAAGGTATTCAAGAAATTTGCAATCTCACTTTCCGAACTTCCAACAGCCTCAGCAATGTCTTTGGGGCTCATTTCGTCCGCGTAGAAATGCCTTAGGACTTTGATTTCTTTTGGTGACAACCGGATTCCCTTCAGTTTTCCTAAAAGCTCCTCAAATTCCAATCTGTTCACGCCCTCCGCAGCTCGGTCCATCGGGAGGGTATCTTCAAAGCTTCGACCAATGGTCCCCGAACCTATTTGAGAAAAAGGCGTTGATCGATTCCGCGATTGCAAGGCACTTCGTTCTCTTTTCTTATCGTAATAGAAATGCTTATGCCCAGTATGAAACCAATTGCTCCAACTCTTGCCCCTTTCGATTCGCCATTGAGGAAAGCGCTCCATCAAATATCTCATTGCTTCCTGATGAAGGTCTTCAGGCTCGATTCCGAGGTCTTCAGCCAATTGCCTATTGCGGTGAGCAATAGCCAAAACATAGTCATGAATCCGAGCCGCATAGTCCCTGAGATCTGATTGGCTCGGTGGATACTGCTTAGAGAGCTTTAGGCTTAGCTTTCCACTTTCGTTCAAGACTCGTGGATCCAAGTCTTCGGGGAAGGAAATCTTACGACTACCCTTTCTCGGAGCAAAGCGACTCCCAGGGCAAAGCTTGGCCTCCAACGGATCTGGGCTTTCCGAACCTTGCGTGACTCCAGGAAGCAGCAATACTAGTAGAATCCAAATTCCAAGCTTCATCTTCTCGCTCTTATTATCGGAGTCCATCCGACATTCCCCAACCTTGAAAGGGATGCCTGCTGACCACATTACGCAACGCGGCTTGTTTATTAAATAATATAACGAAATGATATCGAGACTTTCATTCGGGGGGATTGCAAGTGACAAGATTTTGGCTCTTTTGGGTGGGACTTGTTCCGTTGACCTTCTGTTCCAATTTGGCCTGGTCCCAATCAACAAAGGATTGGGAGTGCAGACCCCAGAAAAAGGAGTCCGCGCGCGAATTCGACATCAGTCATCGCAATGATGCGGACGTTGTGGGAGGAAACGATCAGGGATTTACCTTTTCGAATGCGATGCGATTTCAATCTTTGGAAGCCTCCGAAGATTCCGCACAAGAATGGGACACTCAACTCCAAAACCGCTTTTATACGGGTTTCAGGAAAGACGCCAATGGCCAACCACTTGGTTCCTGGGATCAGGACGAGATAGGTAGAAGAAATATTAATTTCCTTGAAGACTGGCGACTCGAGTGCAGAGTCAAGAACTGGGATTTGGGTAACCAGGCCGAGGAAAAAGGAGCAGAGGCAAGTTACCTAAAATGGATGGCGGGAATCAACTATGAGTCCTCTAGCCAAAGTTGGAGTGGAACACGGGCTCAATACCAAGTCCATAAGCGGGTAGGGGTCGAGCCAGTTTCTTATTCCAGTGATCCTCGAACCTATAATTATGACCACAATCAAATCAACCGCCATCGCTTAGGACTGGAACTCGGATTTGCACAGGGAATCCGAAAGGATATCACCCAATGCTTGGACTGCCGAGCCGAAGCGGGATTGACTCTACGATCCGATCAGCCACAGGATTCGACTGCGGATCTTGAACTTGAGTTTCGACTCCACAGCTTGGAGAATGACTGGATTGGAAAGACGCTGCCTAGCGCCGCATTGTACGGTAGATGGAACTGCCACGAATACCTCGACCTTCAGGATCGAGATTCATCGTTGGAATTTGGGGCTGAATTTCGACTAGGAGATAGGGCACATTCGCGATTTACGTGCGAAGTCTCCTGGACAGAAATTTTTGAGCAAAAAGATTCTGCTCACGAAGGAATGAACGACCGAGATCGACTCCTTCAGGTTAGTTTCGGCGTTAATTGGTGAAAGCGACTTAAATCACGGAACCCGCAAGGCATCCGGTGAACCTTGGAATCTCCCTCAAAATAGTGCGGTGGTTAGTGGACAAAGTGGAGATGAGAGGTCTCATGGAAAGGGGATCAGGCATCGGGCAGCGGCGATCAGTACCGGTTTCGGCTCCTGTTTGCGGTATCAGTGATGCGAATCCACAGAAAGCGGAGTGCCGAAGGCTTTTCACTCCTCATCCTGGACGAGTGAGCTTATACAAACACGCTCCGACATGATCCGCAAGATCATGGATGCCAGCAAGCTTGGCAGGCTCCATCGCAATGATGGCTTGGACTTCACGCGTGGAACCAAATGCGATGGCATAAAACTTCATCCGGTCCTTCTGGGTCGGTTTGGCAGATCCTTCTGCTAAGTTCAACACGATGCTCGAAGACGCTCTCTGAAGTTGGTCCTTGAGGTAGTACGGGATCTTGAGATCCTTGCAGGCTTGGTAAAGGTCTAAGGCCAGTTGATACGTTCTGAACTGCTTCATTGCTGATGCTCCTTTGTTTGTTTTTTTTCGGGTTCACCCGGGTGAGACCCGAAAAAAAACAAACAAAGGAGCCTTCAAATGTTGCAGAATTTTCGTGCTTACCAATTGGCCTTAGACCTTTACAAAGTCGTGCGGGCTATCCCAGCCCCGGCATACATCAGAGACCAACTCCAGAGAGCTTCACTCAGCGTTGTTCTGAATCTTGCAGAGGGATCTGCCAAGCCGACTCCCAAAGAGCGGCGGCGGTTTTACTCCATCGCCTTGGCATCCTTGCGTGAGACCCAAGCCCTTCTCCAGATTCTGGATCGGCAAGTGGCATTTCAACTCTCGGATACCGTAGGCGCTTGCCTGTATCGACTTACCGTTCCGCGGTAAGCGGAGTGCCAGATTCAGAAACTCATGCAACTCTGCGCCTACCTCAACTCCAAATTCATTCCCCTGGATTATCCACTACATGCACAAATAGGAGGGAGAGCCTAAACCTTGTCCAACGCGCCCTCACGTTGACTAATTCTTTTACACCTGCACAAGCGCTTAGTGTTTCACTGTCCTTATAGCCTATTTGGAGCCGGTGCATTCCGACTCCAGGTGGTATAGCGTTTGCTATATTACGGTGCTGTAGACAGTAGGGGCCCGCTAAAAGGAGCCTCTGGTAGATGTTGAAGTAGTGGAATGAGGAAGCGAAAGTGGAGAAGTTAAGCAGAGCCAGATCGCTCGCAGTGGTGGTAGGTGCCTTGGCGCTTACAACGCTTGTCACTTCTTTGGCACCCGCATCGCTTGAAGCCTTCTTTTTTGACCTTCGCACTCAAATGTCCTACCCACTCCCTAAAAATCCCGAAGTGGTTATTGTTCAAATTGACCAAGAATCTCTGGAAGAACTTTCTGACTTTTCTCCCCTTTCACTCGACCACCACGTAAAGCTTCTGAAAAATCTCGCCAATTTTCACCCCAAGGCTATTGGCTATTTAGTGAATATGAATTTGGTACAACAGGGGCATCCCGAACAATTTACTGAGGAAAGAACGACTCAGTTCATTGAAGCCGTCAATACATTGGAAAAAAATGGTACCCCTTTTGTCTTTGGTACTCCTTTTGATGTCTCTGGTGAGATACTTCCTCCGCATCCGCTGAGTCAATTACACCATGCCATTGCCCTCATTCATCGAGATGGCAATATTTTTTCTAAGGATCAAGTCACACGGCGCGCCCTGATCTCCCTACAAGGTAAGCCTACGTTTCACCTTGCCCTTGCCCAAGAAGCGGGAATTTTGCCGAAGGGCTATCGGCCACATGGATTCTATGCCACTTCGCAAGGCGGAGAATACTTTCTCTTTCGGTACCAATCGCAGCCGTCAATGCAGGATAACGTCTTTCAAAGAATACCTTTCTCAGACATTAGCCAGAACAAGGTTTCCGAAGAGCAACTCAGGAATAAAATTCTACTCGTGGACACATTGATTGAAAAAAATCCTGGCGACTTTTCCAAAGACCCCAGTAGTGGAGACCAATACCTAGCTCCGAACGCATTGATCCATGCATCTATCCTGACTTCCCTCATCAAAAACGATGGAATAGAACTCTCCCATTCGTGGCTTACTTGGACCATTTCTTTTTTGTTAACTCTTTCTTTCCTCTGGGCGATTTTGACACTCAGGCCACTCTTGGGTTTGGCCTATACTTTCCTTGCAACGGTACTCTATTTTATTCTGGCTTTCGGAATTTTTCGTAAATTTCACGACGGCAACGGACTTTGGCTTCCACTGGGAGAACCGCTCCTTTGTCTTGTTCTCAGTCATTACGTGATTATTCCCTATCGCCTTGTCAAAGAGTACAAGCGCAGATGGGAAGCTCAAAAGAAAAATGCTGTATTAATGCAGGTCGAAGAACTCAAAAGCAATTTTCTGTCGCTTATCACCCACGACCTCAAGACTCCCATCGCTAGGATTCAGGGACTTTGTGGAGCACTAATCCATTCAAACGAGTTTCAACTAACAGCCGAATCTAGAAAAGCCTTAGCCCATATTTCCAGATCAACCGAAGAACTCAATCACTTTATTACCAGTATTCTTGAACTTACACGGATAGAATCCAATAACGTCCGGCTCAACCTTCAGAGCAAAGATGTGAATCAAGTCATAGAGAGAATTGTTGACCGTTTGAGAGTTCAGGCACAATTCCGCAACATTTGTCTCCAACTTCAACTGGAACCCCTTTTTCCTATTCAGATTGATCCCGATTTGATTGCCAAGGTCATTACGAATGTCCTAGACAATGCCATTAAATACTCACCTGAAAATTCTATTATCAATCTTCGCACCCAGGACTACGGTGAATATATCGAAATTCAGATCGAAGATCATGGCCCGGGCTTTACTAAGGATCAACTGGATCATGCTTTTACTAAATTCAATCGTTCTCGCCCTAAGGATAATTTAAACGTATCAGGCAGCGGACTGGGCCTCTACCTAGCCAAATACTTTGTGGATGCGCACCATGGATCGATCGCCATCCAATCGGAAGAAGGAAAGGGTACGGCCCTTATCATTCGATTATCAACCAACTTGCGAAGCGACGGAACTCACCCTGGTTTGACCCTAGATACAACGAAGGAACAATTAAAAAGGAGCCCCATAGATGTTTAAAATATTAGTAGCTGATGATGATGAGGGACTTCGACTTTCCGTGACGGCAGCCCTTCGCCAACATGGGTACGACGTGGAGTCGGTTGCCAATGGCGAAGAAGCTCTTACGAAGATTCGAACAAACTCCTATCAGTTGGCTCTCTTGGATGTGCAGATGCCGAAACTCAATGGCATCGAGACTCTAAAGGAACTAAAAGCCCAAGATCCGAGTCTGATTGTGATATTACTTACCGCTTACTCAAATGTTCCGGATGCTGTGCAAGCCACCAAACTGGGTGCCTACAACTACCTTGAGAAACCCATCCAGGCGGACAATCTCGTTTATATGATCGGCAAGGCCCTCAAGGCAAAGAGCATGATAGAGGCCTTGAGCTTTTCAGCACCTCAAATCAAGCTGCCAGATGGAAGTCAGTTCATTGGACAAAGCGTCGAGATGAAGAAAGTCTTCTCCGTTATTCAGAAATTGGCTCAGGTGGATACCCCAGTTTTGATTCGGGGTCAGAGCGGTACCGGCAAAGAACTCGTCGCTCGCGCGCTTCACTTCAACGGCCCACGCAAGGACAACCGCTTTGTATCAGTCAATTGCTCCGCTATTCCAGAAACGCTAATCGAAAGCGAATTTTTCGGTCATGAGAAGGGTTCCTTCACTGGGGCCGACCATCGAAAGATCGGTAAGTTTCAATACGCGGATGGTGGAACACTGTTTTTGGATGAAATTGGAGATATCTCTGCTGCTATGCAGGTCAAGCTCCTCAGAGTGCTTCAAGAGAGAAAGTTTATGCCGATTGGCTCTAATCGCGAAATGGAAGTCAACGTCCGTATCGTTGCTGCCACCAACCGCGACCTCGATCAAATGATTCGTGACGGATCCTTCCGAGAGGATCTCTTTTATAGACTAAATGTACTCCCTGTAAATCTACCCTCATTAGCTGAAAGAAGACCCGATATCGAGGTATTGATTCAATACTTCATCGAGAAGTTCAATCGCGAGTACAAAAAGGATGTTAAAAAGGTTTCAGGTGAAGCCATGAGTTTACTTAGGACTCATTCCTGGCCAGGCAATATTCGAGAACTAGAAAACGTGATTGAACACGCTTTTGTTCTGGAGCCTTCAGCCGAAATCACCGTAGCAAGCCTTCCGGAACTTTTTCAGCAAAAGAAAATAAATACCGAAATTCCAACTGTCACGAGACCTGGGTTTAAACTGGATTTACAAAGGCTCGACTTTCAAGCCAATAAAGAACAGTTTGAAAAGGAATTCTTGATACAAGCTCTAAAGACCTTCAAAGGCCGAATCAATCAAACGGCGCTTCACGCCAATATACCGAAGAAGACATTGCTTCGAAAATTGGAGAAATACGGAATTGTCGCGAGAGATTTTTCCGAAAGCACCGCTGTGGGAGAAGAGTAGTCCTTACTTAAGAAACTTCTCGTTGATTCTCACCTTACCGGCCTTTTTTAACTCTGCGAGATACTTGGCGAGATTTTCCTGCCGAATACGGGCTCGGACTTGAATCTCAGCATCGGGGAAAGGGACTTCTTTTCCAGAATCACGATCCTGAATTTGCACAATATGGTAACCAAGGTAGGTTCTCAAAGGTCCCACGACATCGCCTTTGCTAGCTTCGAATACGGCATCTGAAAATTCCGGATTGAAGATCCCTCTTGGAAAAAACCCAAGTTCACCCTTTGTCTTTTTCTTTGCGGGGTCTTCAGAATATTCCATGACCAGAGCTTCAAAATCGGCTCCTGGCTTGTTCGCCAGGTCATAGACCTTTTTTGCCACTTCCGCTGTCTTAACAACAATCTGCCTAGCCTTCATCTGATCGGTCCGAAAGAGGTGCCGATTGACTTCATAGTAGTGCTTGGCCAATTTTTCCGTAATCTTATCGTCTACCTGACGCTTGATAAGAAGGTTGATCGCCGCCTGCTTCTTCATCTCTTGCATCATCGCAAGAAACTCGGGATCACTTTCAATCTTCTTGCGCGCCACCTCCTGCCTCAAGACCTCCTCATCCACCCTTTGTTCGACCACCTGGCGACGAGAAACGGGATTGCTCAGTATATCTGCTTTGAGCGAAGGGTTCATCGTGCCGAGAGAGTCACTGAGGTCCTTTCTCGTAAGCTTCTTGCCATTGACATCAGCGACCAAATCTTCGGCTGCTCGCACCAAAGGCGTGCAAAAGATAGAAAGTGAAAACGACCCCAACAGGATAGTACTCGTGAAGCGCATAAGAATATTATGCCCAACACCTTGGGATTTGACCAGAAGGCAATCTGGATCGTTTGCTTTGTAATTATCGCTTTGAGAACTGGTAGCGAGCTCTAGCGCCGCGCATACCATATTTCTTACGCTCAACTGATCTTGAGTCGCGAGTAAGGCATCCGGCCTTCTTAAGAGGTGGTCTCAAGGCTGGCTCCAATTTCTGGAGTCCGCGAGAAATACCGTGACGAACCGCTCCGGCCTGACCGGATAATCCACCGCCGACCACATTCACATAAATATCGTACTGGCCTTCGGTCTGAGTAATGCCAAATGGCTGCATGATAAGACGACGCGCAGTTTCACGAGGAAAATAATCCTCAAAAGACCGCTGGTTGACGACGATCTTCCCCTTTCCAGAGGAAGGCCTTCGGAAATAAACTCTTGCTACGGATGTTTTTCGTTTACCTGTTGTCTGAATCAAATTTTCTGCCGCCAAGCGGATTCTCCTTATTGCTGCTTCTAAACCTTAAGATACTTTTGCTAAAATCGTTTTGCGAATCATTCCGCCATGAAGAGGTTTTGGCTCTTGAGCTGAATGGGGATGCTCGGTTCCAACGTATACCTTCAATTTCTTGATCTGACGATCGGCAAGCGCACTTTTATTAAGCATACCTGCTACCGCTCGCTCAATGAGCTCTGAAGGATGTTTGGCCAGTAATTGAGTAGCATTTTTTGGCTTCAATCCACCAATGTATCCTGAGTAATCGTAGTACTTCTTTTCACTCCACTTATTACCCGTCAACACCACTTTGTCTGCATTGATGACGATAACAAAGTCCCCTGTGTCGGCATGGGGAGTGAAGGTAGCCTTATGCTTTCCAGAAAGTACTCTGGCAATGATGGTTGCTAAACGGCCTAAAACAATACCGTTTGCGTCAACTATATACCATTTAGGAGCTAGAGGCCCCGTAGCTGGAAAAGAGTGCGGGCCATAATGACGTGCTTGAAAAGTCTTTTGAGCGTTAAACATAGACACTCGGGATAGCAAAGTCTCCCAAATGAAGTCAACCACTGATTTAGAGTATCCCTACAGAGAAATGCACACGTTGAAGATCCGTCCCAGGAATAGGGTTCAACTTATAGCCCCAGTCGAGGTTCACGGGTCCCACAGGGGTGTCATATCGAATTCCAATCCCGGCGGCATACCTCAAAGGTCCAAAGCTATAGCGATCCAAAAGGAGGTTGCCAGCGTCCAAAAACGGGCCCATTTTTAAGGCTCCTGCTACAGGAAAATCCACCTGGGTTCGAAAATTGACAAAGGAAAGTGAGCCCTGAATCGCAAAATTCTGAACGTTTAACTCCTGCAATTTGTACCCTCGAAGACTGCCAGCTCCTCCCAGGGTGAATTGTTTGATCAATGGGACTCCAGCGGCGGACGAGGAGGTTTCGGTATTGCGTTCGTAGCCAGTGCGGAAGCTTGAATACCAGCTAATATTGCCCCAAAGAGGGACAAACTGATCAGCGCGAAACTGAAGTCGGGTAAACCCTACCGCCGGGTCAGACTGCGATCCAAAGATGGAATTGGCGATCTCGTAGCTCGCCGTCGCAAAGAACCCCCGTGTGGGAGCCAGCGGATTGTCTCGAAGGTCCAGTCGCAAACCCGGTGTCACGGATCCAATGGTCAAAGTCTGGTTATCCTCCGCAAAAAGCGCATTTTCCTGTTTGGTTCGCTCCAAACTATAGACGAGAGAAGCGGTGAGCTGGGGCTCCTTCAATAGGCGACGCTCAAAGGATGCCTTGAACGTCGTACTAAGCGCATCAAACTGAAAGTAACGCCGCCTCTCGACAGAAAGCTCAGGCTGAAAAGTCACTCGATCGAGAAGAAACCACGGCCAAATATAGCTGATTCTAGCCTCGTACTCGACAAAGCAAATCGAACCTTCCGTTCCAGTTCGTGTCTTACAAAAGTCTTCAAACCTTCGATTGGCATTCGCGGCGATGGACCAGGTATGATTGGAGCCCCAGAGATTGGTGTAACCGACCTCTGAAAAGAGCTTCAGTCCGAGGTCATTTCGAAATCCAATACCCCCACCAACACTACCTGGACTGCCTTCTTCTATCGACAGAATGATCTCTTTTTTCCCTCCTCCTTTAGGATCGTCCTTCACCTGAATCGATACGTTTGAGAAAATTCCGAGCCTCTGGAGATTGATTTCACTCTCCCTCAATCCTTCAGACGTTAAGACTTCTCCCTCCGAAAATTCAAGTTCACGCCGGACGACCTTGGGCAGGGTCTTGGAGAGCCCTTCAATTTCAATGCTGCTGACTCGGGCCTGTGCCCCTTCCTCAATTTGAATCCTAAGTTCAGCAATACGATTCTTTTGCGAGTACCTTAAAATCGAATCGAGGTTCTCGTTGGGCACCTTCATGTCCAAGTATCCAAGTGCACGATAACGCCGTTTCAATTCCTCGAGTCCCTGCGAAAAAGCAAAAGGATTGAAAGGCGTGCCTACCTTTATTTGAAGAATTTCTTCAATTTCATCTTTGCTAACAGCCTGAGATCCCTCAATGACTGCTTTTGCCAAAAAGGTTTGGTCCCCCTCATAGAGATAGACCGTCGTATCAAAAAGAGTGCCCTTGGCATTGCCTACATGTGTGACTGACAACAATTTGGATCCTAAAAAACCCTTGGTTTTCATCCACTCGACGACAGACTCCGCACCTCGCTGAATTTCTGCTTCGACAAAGTCCCCATTGGCCACGTTAATAGACACACTTTTATAAAAGACATCAAGAAGGTCATTTGACTTGAATGTGAAACTTCCGTCGAATCGTATACTCTTGATACTTGATCGAGCTCCCTCCATTATATGAAAACTCACTGTGCGCTCTTGATTCACCGGATTTTCAAAGGTAAAAATGGCGACAGCGGTGTGCGGGTAACCTTGGGTGGCGTACTTATCTAAAATAGAGGTACGAATATCCGAGCTATAATTATCGGTGAAACCTACCACACGACGCTGTTCGATCAATTCTTGCAATTCGGCTTTGGTTAAAAGTTCATTTCCACGGAAGGTAAATCTAATTTGCTCGCCCAATTGAACTTTTACTCCAAGGTCCATCCAATGATCTGTCACAGGGTAGGCGCTTGCTAGGTCTGGGCCAGGCTCGGCCACGGGATTTAATTCAATGCTTAAAACCTTGGATCGAAAAAAGTCTTCCGCCAGCATCTCCTCTTGAATGACCTTTCGATACTCCGTAAGCCGATCTTGACTAAAAATCTCTCCGGGACTTATTCTAAATCGAGCAGTAATTCTATCTTGGATCCTCCTCCAGGTCTTAATACCTGCGCCCCGCAACGATTCAATCGAGAAAAGTTCAAGCGCGCGGACTCGAGTAGGAAAGCCTTCTTCGATTTTAAATCGGACGATGACTTTTCTAGCTCCCGCTTCCGTACCAGCTTTGTAGGCCCTAACATCCACACTAGAGTGAAAATAACCCCTGTTTTTATAAAGATTCTTAATATTCTTGAGCGTTTGATTGATCTTTTCCTGATCAAAAGCAATGCCTCGTGAAATTTCCAAAGTCGACTCGATCTCAGGCCGATTAAAGAGTGTTACTCCTTCCACCTCGACCTGCTCCACCTCTGATTCATGGGTAGCTCCAAAACAAGGGTCATTGCAAAGCAACCCGATTAATACCCAACCTATTTTTAGAAATCGCCGTGAGGTAGACACCTATTTGAACCTCTTCTGGATCTTTAAATCCAAACCATAAGACGTCTGTTCCTCAGTAGAATGAATACCTTCATAAGTATTCCAAACACCAATTACCGAAACGCCTGGTGCCACTTTCACTTCTGCGCTTACTTCTTTCTGAGACCCGGTCCCAACACCCACGGTACTTCCGACAGAAATGTCGACATCTTTTACCACCTGACGCCGAATAACGATCTTTGGGGCTGCTGCGCCCGTTTCAACTTCATTTTGACGACGAAAGGCGCTTTTCGCCGATTGCGTATCGATTGCTTCTTCCACATGCAGTTGAAATCCCGTTTTGTCCTTAACGTCGCGATTGAAGTCTAGTGAATGTAAAATCAAAGAGGCAGCCTCACCCTGTTGCAGTGCAGATTGATCTTCCGTCCTCAATTTTTGCATATCGTCTGAAGTAACTCCCAAGGCAAGTAAGGAGACAATTTCTGATCTTGCCAAGGAGGGATTAGAAGTCAGATCTACTTTCCAATCACTCATTCTACCCGAAGCATAGAGGTTAACCCGGTAGTTCTTCACCTCTGACTGAGCGATCAAATCAAATTTTGGGTCCAATACCGATGGATTGTCGAATTGAACTTTGGCCGACTTGATATCAAAGTCATAATTCTTGAAGATGATTTTTCCACTTACATTTTCTACCTCTCCCAGAACCCTAGGAGCTTCTGCCGTATTGACGACACGTACATCACCTTTCACTTCCGTGTCAAAAATCTCGTTCTTTATCGAAATCCCCCGGGCAGCATGCGCATGAATATTTAATTGAAAAAAGGACTGTTGCAGCTCTTCAGAAGATGAGGTTGACGAAGGAAGGTAGCGGCTTGTCTTACGTGCATCTAATTTTTGTCCAAAAAGGCTTTCTCGAATCAATCCCTCTTCGATCACGAGATTTCCGTCCAATTGGTAGGGCTTCTTCTCTCCCGCCAGTGACATTCCACCACTTGCGGTTACATAGTAGAAGGGAAACACGCGAACTTTGGTTTTAAAGAGCCTGGCTTGGATATCAACCTTGGGACTCAAATGCGGATAGAGGGTAAGACTCCCACTTCCAGTTAGGCTGCCGCCCGACAAAGTTGCATTGAAACCCCTGATCTTAAATTCATTCTGTCGTACAGCTATCGTGGCACTGAAATTTTCAATTGGCGTCTCCAATAAGGAAGTCTGAATTTGGCTTGGACGAACTTCAATAGATCCTGCTACCTGGGGGGCCAAGACCGAACCGGATACTCCCAACTGTAATTTTGCCTCGCCATCTGCTTTCTGAATTACCGGGGCAAGGAATTCCAAAATTCCTAAATCCAAAAGGCCAGCTATCTCTCCGCTTAGCTTTGCATTCTCTGAACGAATAATGCCCCCGAGGTCGCCGCGCTCGGAGTGTAAGATCCAGTCCTTAAGTATCCAATTTCCACCATCAATATTAGCGGCAATTGGCTTGGCCAGTTCCAACTGTGTACCGGTCTTTTCTAAAGAAAAATCGTCAACTCTAAACTTGCCGTGGCCAAATTCTATAGCGCCTGTCTTAAACTCTAGTCGAGTCATTCCAGAAATCAAACCCTGCAAAGCAGGATCTCTGACTAAGCTGGGTTTAAGTAAAAAGAGCAAGGGAGTAAAATCCAACTGATTCAAGCCTACTTCCAAAAAGCTCTTGCTGGTTTGATTGAGGTGATACTCAAACGCAAGGTTCCCCTGTGATCCAAGCATACTACCACCTACCTTCACCACTCCGTCTTTTGAATCTGAAGTAAGATTGGTAGAAGGATAGGGCTTACCCCTTACTGTGAAACCAGAAAGGGTCAAACTCGAATGAGATTGCGTCCCAGTACCTTCCCGGTTGCCTGTGCTGATTAATTTCAAGTCTCCTCGGAACGGGACATCAAGAGCGGCAACATGGTCGAGATCAAGAAGAGAGAATTTTTCGGTTACCAACTTCCATCTCAATTCATTTTTCTCATCGAATGCTAGATCGAACTGAATAGTACCTTGATATTTTTTTGACCACCCTTTGGAAATGAAGTAGCGACCTTCATGATATCCACCCTGAATTTCTACTTCTCTAAATTTCTCTCCATAGTGGTCCCAATCACGTCCCTTGAGCTGTACGTCGATCAATAGTTTGTCCGTGTCGGTTTTACCACCTACATGCAATCCGCCATGGAGCGACCCCGTCAACGACTCCGGAAACCACCAAAGATCTGCAACGAGTCCATGAAAAACAGTTGTCAAGTCATGAATGTCTCCATTTAATATATCAAAGTCCAAAGCAAGATTGTCTTTTTGACCTACTTCAATGGTGCCGTTACAGGTGTAGTGTGTTGTGTTTTTTTCTGCAGCCACTCCAGAAAAAATCATTTGATCCGTTTGATCATTGTAAGTTATTTTCCCGCTGACATCGCCAAAAGAAAGACCTAAATATTCGGCCGCCTTGAGTTTCGGAAAAAAATCCAAAATCAATTCACCGGGCCCGCCATGCACCCTGGCCTCAAGACTGCCTATTCCTCGAATCGCTTTTTCATTGAGCTCACCCAAGTCCCGCATATCGATATCGCCGGAGGCCGAAAGGGCCAAGCCCGTTTTGAATCCAATGCCTCCTCCTACTACCAACTTGGTATGTGGCATCTGCACCTGGAG
>CAUJDS010000013.1 GCA_963169695.1 Bdellovibrionota bacterium | reverse complement strand
AGAACACCAACCCTCCTTCCCATACCTTAAAAACGGCTAGGAGATCGTTTTGGTAACTGCTCCAACGAGTATAAACAAAAAGTGCACGCGCTCCGACAAAACCTGCAAGGAGCAGGTAAAACGCAAAGTCTACCATCTTGTTGTGGGGGAGCTTTGCTTGGATGCTCAGGTAAGAGATCACTCGAACTGAAAACAAAAACCCCAAGGCCGCCATGAGGCCATAGGTGTGCAACGTAATCGGTCCAATTTGAAACAAAACAGGTAACATGACTACGAACCCTTTCTTGCGGGTTGACGCAACATTTGCAGTAGGATCATGCCGACTCCGACGCAAATAGCAGAATCCGCAATATTAAAAATCCAGAAGTGATATTCAAAATTCCAATGAAAGTCTAAAAAATCAACCACGTACCCAAGCCGAATTCGGTCAATAAAGTTTCCAATCGCGCCACCCACGATCAATGCCAAGGCAGAACCCATCCATCGGTCGTTCGAACTAAGCTGTCGATAGATAGAAAAAATAATCCCAATCGCAATAAGGGGAATCAGAATAAAAAAAGGAACTCGGAACCAACTTGGAGCATCCCTCAACATTCCGAAGGCGGCGCCAGTGTTTCGAACATAAGTAATATTGAAAAACCCGTTTAAGACGGAAAGCGATTCTCCAAGATAAAAGCGATCGAGGACCCGTTGTTTGCTCCATTGGTCCGTAACCAAAATGAGGCAAGTAATCCACACCATGAGTTTGGCCTTGAGCTTAATTTTCTTCAAATGAATCCCCAGGTTACCGTGAGGGTTCAGCTTACCAGGAGGTTCCCCACATCACAATGCCCTGAGAAAGGTCTGTGGAAAGGCGATTATTCTTTCGATCCATTTGGGTGTACTGATCCGGTGTCCAAACCTCGAGGTCGATCTTTTTTCCGAGGGGATGCCGGCCAACCACTTTACGAACGGAATCTGCGCAATCGGCTACGACAAATAGATTATAATTGCTATCGCTGCGACATTCCCCTGATGCGCGACTTCCATACAAAACACCTTTTGAAGAAATAGGTTCAACCAAGTCCCTGACGCCTTCAAGGTCACAAATGGCTGAGAGGACTTTCATGAGTTTAACGGAGAGGTTGTCGTTTTGAAGAGAAACCTCTCGGCTATTATTTAGGAATTGTACCAAGCCAACTTGCTCAAGGTGACGCAGAAGATTCATGATCCCTTCGGCTCCACCCAACCCGCGAATTCCTTTTAAACGCGAAGAAAGAATCCTTGGTGAAAACGCAGTTGTTGGCTCAGTGAGCAAAAAACGAAGCATTTTCTGTTCAGGCGTACTGAACATAATGCAATCCAACGACGGTTTTCCTTTTGCCTTTTTTGTTTTTTCGGTCTCAGTCATGCCATCTCCTAATACCATTCCACACCTTCACAATGAGCCGCTGACCATAACTCATTTTGACACGGGATGCATCCGTCTTGTCTTTTTTCTGACTTATTTAATAAACTAATGTGCGGGACACTAAGCCTTCCAGCCACGAACTATATTTTCATATTCTTCGTCGGAGAGTATTTTTTTTGTTTTTGCACCCGATGCGCCATCCACTCGCGCTTTGCATTCAGGCCAGGTCGCGTGCTCTTGAAGGACTCCCGAAACAAAGCTCAAATACAGGGGATACCGTCTCCCGGAGGGAGGAGATTTTGTTGAACTGACTCGATTGAAACGTATGGGGTAATCCTTCGCCTCTCCTTGAAACAAGTCTACCGGGTGGCCTTTTGAGAAGGAGACTGCAATGGCATCGGCCCGATCATTGAGGGCATCTCCGGTATGACCTCCCACCTTATGCCAGCGTAGTTGGATACCATTCTCTTTGGTCCTTTGAAGCAGTTGCGCTAGCTCCTGCCATTGAACGAGGTTGGCGGGTGTCGTACCGGTCTGCGTTTTCCAACCTTGCTTTTGCCACTGAGGCAACCAAGCCTGCACACCTTTCAAGACGTAAGTAGCGTCAGCATAGATAGCCACCTCTACGAGCCCAGTTGGAAGGATTTTTAAAACCTCAAGAACCGCTTGCAGCTCCATGGCATTATTGGTCGCCACATCACGACCACCGCCCAGCTCGAGCACCGAGAGCAATTCCTCACCTAGGTTTTGTAAGCAGACAGCCCCCCAGCCCGAGGGGCCAGGATTGCCGGAGCTAGCTCCGTCCGTATAGACCGTCCATTTTGAAGCCTTTGCTTTCAAATTCAAAATTCTCACCAAAAAATGATATGCCCTAATCCACCATGCAAAAGTTATTCAAAACTATACCGTTGCTTACCTTGAGTCTTCTCTTTTTTTTGGCCAACGGATGCCGAAGCCAGACGCCACAACTCTCGGAGATCCCGCGACAGGGCTTTGAATTGCTGACACCCCGAAAAGAAAGCCTTCGTCTACGACTAGCCCTTACCGACGAAGAGAATACCCAGGGACTAAGCGGGCTTCCTTCCCAAGATTTTCAGACGAACGACGCCATGCTCTTTGTTTACACCGAGGATGGTAATCGCAAATTCTGGATGCCGGACACTTATTTTTCTTTGGATATTTTTTTCCTCGACGCCCAGTTGAAGGTGATTGATGTTGATCGCGACGTCCCTTCACATCCGGGGCGCAATATTCCTCCAGAAATTGCTACCACCCGATCAATCTATTCACGCCACGTTCTGGAGCTACGAAGCGACTCTTCCTTGGCGAAGGCTATTCAAATTGGAGAGACGCTTACGCTACGCGGTCCATATACCTTCGAACAAATTTTGTCTGCCCTTCAAACTTCTGAAGCCTCAAGGAGAGGATTATGAATCCATCACTTCCAAACCTCTTTGACTTGCCATTGACGGTACCTACTGGATTGGATGCAAAACTCTGGTTGATTCCCGTTCCTTGGGAAGGAACCGTTTCCTACGGCGGTGGCACGGCCGATGGGCCATCTGCCATTTGTCGAGCCAGCGTCCAAGTAGATCTCTTTGATGCTGAGTATGGGGACCTCTATACTCCTGGAATATTTCTTCAGCCCGAAGATCCAGAAATCCTTCAATGGAACCAGAACGCGAAGGAGAATCACAGCCCTGCTCACGTCAATCCCCTAAGCAAGCAATTGAACCAGCGGGTCTACGAAAAATCCTTCACGGCGCTTCAAAAAGATCGCATCGTGGGACTTTTGGGTGGCGAACATTCTGTCTCTTACGGAGCTTTCCGAGCGGTTCAAGAAAAGCACGGTTCCTTTGGCATCCTGCATTTCGACGCACACCACGATTTACGCGACGCTTACCAAGGCTTTCAACACTCGCATGCTTCAATTTTTCACAATGCACTAGAGGATTTTTCTGGAATTTCCAAGTTAGTCTCTGTAGGCATTCGAGATTTTTCTAGAGAAGAGCAGGCATACGCAAAAAGCCAAAACTCTCGGGTGAGAACTTACTATGATCGCGAGATCCAATCACTCCTTCATTCTGGGATTCATTGGAACACCATCGCCGAAGAAATGATTCAACAACTCCCCGATCAGGTATGGATTTCTTTCGACATTGATGGACTTGATCCTACGCTTTGTCCTTCCACCGGAACACCGGTACCTGGGGGCCTCCTTTGGAATCAAGCGACCAGCTTGCTAGCAAGGCTTTCAAAATCCGGAAAGAAAATCCTCGGATTTGACTTGGTCGAGGTGAGTCCTCGAGTCGACAGTGAATGGGACGCCAATATTGGAGCCCGACTTCTCTATCAACTCTGCGGTGCAACCTTTCGAAGCCAAAAGCTCAATTAAGACCCGGCCATATGAGGATAGCGATAGTCCTTGGGCGGTGCGAGGTTTTCTTTTACTGTTCTCGGTGAAATCCACCTCGTTAAATTCAAACCACTTCCCGCCTTGTCATTAGTGCCAGACGCGCGTGCGCCGCCAAACGGCTGTTGCCCAACAACAGCGCCTGTTGGCTTGTCATTGATATAAAGATTGCCAGCCGAATATTGCAGCGTCTGACTCCACCGCCGAATCACTTCAGCATCCTCACCAACGAGGGCGCCCGTTAGAGCGTAGGGAGTTGACTCATCCACAAGCCTTAGGACCTCCGCCTCTTTTGATTCCGGATAGACATAAATGCTCAAGATCGGTCCAAAAATTTCCTCACACATCGTTCGGTACTTGGGATCAGAAACTTCCAAAACGGTAGGCTCTACAAAGTAACCTTTTTCACCATGAGATCCGCCACCCGCTAAGATTTTTACTCCCGATGCGCCTTTGGCTTCGACTTGGTAATTCTGGATTTTCTTAAATGAACGTTGATCAATTACGGCACCCATAAAATTGCTAAAGTCGCGAGGGTCACCAACCTTAATCTCCCGAATCATTTCTAACATCCGACTCTTCACTTGGGGCCAGATCGCTTCTGGAACATACATTCGAGAAGCCGCTGAGCACTTTTGCCCTTGATACTCAAATGCTCCCCTCACTGCAGCCACAGCCAGTACGTCGACATTGGCGGATCTATGGGCCAAAATAAAATCTTTGCCGCCTGTTTCTCCAACCAATCTTGGATAGCTCTGAAATCTTTCCAAATTCTCGGCAGTTTTCTTCCAGATCCACTGAAACGTTTGAGTCGATCCTGTGAAATGAATCCCGCCTAAGCTTCGATGAGAACAAAAATAATTACCAAACGCAGGCCCGTCTGCCGGCAAAAACTGAATCACATCAGCAGGCAGTCCAGCCTCCAACATGAGTTTCATCGTATAATGCGCCGAGAGCATTTGCGTATCTGAGGGTTTCCAAATGCAAGTGTTCCCGACCAAAGCGGGAGCCAATGCAAGATTGGCCGCTATGGACGTAAAATTAAACGGGGTAATAGCGGTAACGAATCCCTCGAGCGGACGATATTCGAGACGATTTTGAATGCCGGGAACCGAAAGAGGTTGTTCCTTAAGGATCGACTCATAAAAACTTCCATTGAATCTCAAGAAATCAATAAATTCGCAGGCCGCATCGATCTCAGCTTGATAGACGGTCTTAGACTGCCCCAAGATGGTAGATCCATTGATAGCATCACGGTGAGTGGTTGCTAGGAGGTCGGCCATTTTCTGAAAAATCGCCACCCGCTCTTGCCATGGCCGACGCGACCACGATTCTTTGGCCTTGGCAGCACTGGCGGCAGCCATTGCCATTTCTTTTTCGCCAGCAAGATGGAAATGAGCGAGAACATGTCCATGGTCGTGCGGCATGACGACCGCTCTCTTTTGGCCGGTATAAATTGCTTCGCCTCCAATAATGCAAGGAATCTCCAGCACTTCGGATGCCATTCTCTCCATGGCCTGCTTGAGGCTGGTCGTCCTCGCATCGCCAGGACCATAGTCATAGATGGGTTCATTTTTTGGTAAATTCACGGCTTTCCTCACATCGATAAATCACGCCACGAGCAATCAACTCGCACCGAACGTTTTGCTTCTGAAGCTTCTCTATCACAACTGCCTGATCATCAAACAGGGCTAGGTAGTTGTAGAGCGAAGGTATTTTATCATAGAAATCCTCCTGAGTTCTTTGATCGTTGCGAAAGGCTCTGAGAGGAACATTTCTATGCAAGTAGAAATAACTTCCGGAGGTCAGTAAGTAGGTGACAGCAAGACCTCTTAGGTCCTTCTGCTTAGACACTTCATAAATAACTTGGTTCTGATCCCCATACCAAGCCCAACGATGCTTGCTATAAGTAAAAACTGCCCCACCAAGTACAAAAAGCAGGACCCAGAATAGTGCCATTCGCCGAAAGGATTCTCGACTCCTTTCCAACCAGCTGGCCCATCCCCCGCAGGTCAGGAGCACCACAAAGGGCATGATAGGTACTAAGAAGCGATCTTCTTTGTGACCAATCAGATTGTGAACCAGCCAATAAGGCAGGATCATCACCCAAAGAAAGACGAAGCGCTTTCGAACTTTCTTCTGCAGGGACCAATAGGCACCTGCGATAACCATTACGGCTATCGGGAAAGTGAAAAAGCGGTTCAAACTGGTGAGGTAACGATGCCAGGGATCAACGCCAAAATCTCTCGAGGCTCCGTTTTCGAGGATGTTGAAGCGAAAATATTCAATGGGCGAATGTAAGAAGTTTCCCCACGTCTTAAGGTCAACCAAACCCTGAATCAAAATCATGATCGAACACCCAAGGAGCAGTTGTCCGAAGCTTTTCCACTTTCGACTCATGCCATAAAGAATCAAGTAAGAGATGCCCACTATGCCCGACTGAAAGCGAAAACTAAACGCAACCCCAAGAAACAATCCCGCCAGGAGATTTCTCCAGGCCTTCGGGTTCGGTGCATTTAATTCCAATAGAACGAGCCAAGCACTAAGGAGTATAAAATTCATCGAAAGCGGTTCACTTTGTGTGCGCACGCCAAAATAAACAAAGAGAAACCAAAGAGAAGTAAAAGTGAGCGCCGAAAAAGAAATCCAATTTCGATCTTTAGCTCTTTCAAGACGACGACCAATCCAAAAGACAGCCAGGAGGGTGGCCATCGAAAAAAAAGCGCTCAACGTCCTAAGAATCCATGCAACCCGATTGGGGTCTTCTGTTCCAAAGCACTTCCGAATAGCAACCATGCAACCTGCATAGAAGCCAGGTAAGACGTAGGACCGAAGGCCCCTTTCAAATTCCCACTTCTTATCAAAGTAACCATAGACGAGGCCATGTGCTGGCTCGAGTATTTGGTAGTGTTCGTCGGGCTGTTGGTAGCCAGTAGAAATCGCCGCCGCACCCAATCGGAAGAGTAGCGCGACTCCGAGAAGCACTAAGAACCATTTTTTTTCGTGGGATGTGAGAGTCATAGTGTGTCAGACATTGGGAATGACGCCGAGTCGATAACAAATGGTTGCGACAATCACGAGTAGGGCGAAGAGAAGTAAGGTCGCCCAAATATACACCACGTAGGGATGCTTCCACTTTGATCCCCGATGCTCCGGCTCTACTTTTTTTTCATCTAGAATCATTCGGTTGAACATTCTCAGCAAGTACTCTATTAATCAAGGGAAAGCTCATTATGGGAAATGCATACTCGCCCGATTCACTTCCGGACTACCTGAAACAATTTGTCGTAGAACAAAAGCCTGAACTCTACACTTCAGAAGATCACGCGTGCTGGCGTTATATTCTACGCGTGTGCAAAGGCTACTTTGCTAGTCATGCCCATACCAAGTATCTGAAGGGTCTTGAAGAGACAGGTATCTCCTTGGAGCGCATCCCACTTATTTCAGAGATGGACGAAAAGCTCAAACGCTTTGGTTGGCGTGCAGTTGCGGTAAGTGGATTCATTCCTCCATCGGCGTTTATGGAGTTTCAGTCGCTTGGAATCCTCCCAATTGCCTGTGACATGAGGAAACTCGAAAACATTGCCTACACACCAGCGCCGGACATCGTTCACGAAGCAGCGGGGCATGCGCCAATCCTTTCGGATCCGGACTTCGCTGACTACCTCAAAAAATACGGTGAGATTGCGCGCAAAGTTATTCATTCTCACCATGACCTTGAAGTTTATCATGCAGTAAGAAATCTCTCGATCGTCAAAGAAGATCCGCTTTCGGACGCAGAAGCTATTGCAGCTGCGCAGGAAAAGCTTGACCTAGCTGTGACCAATACCCAGTACATTAGTGAAGCGGCCTACCTTGCTCGTATGAATTGGTGGTCTGCTGAATATGGCTTGCTAGGATCCCTCAGCCAGCCAAAAATCTACGGTGCCGGACTGCTCTCTTCCATCGGTGAAAGTCAAACCTGCCTCAGTGACAAGGTAGCCAAAGTGCCCTTCTCTATTGATTGCATCAATCTATCCTATGACATCACCAGGCCTCAACCTCAGCTTTTTGTGACTACAAGCTTTGAGCACCTTGGATCGGTGCTTGAGGAATTTGCCGAAATGATGGCTTATCGAAAAGGCGGAATGGAGGGTTTGGCAAAGGCTCGCATCGCACAAACAATAACATCCGTTCAGTTGGAATCAGGCGTTCAGGTCAGTGGAATCCTAACTGGAATCTTGAGTGATGATGAGGGATTGCCTTGTTATTTGCAGTACACGGGGCCATCGCAGCTGGCCTTAGGTTCTGTAGAATTGAAGGGGCATGGGCCGAATTCTCACCAGGCTGGATACGGAACACCCATCGGCCTTTTGAAAAACAGCCATCGAACTGCTGCTGATCTCACCCAAGGTGACCTTGAGAAACTTGGATTTCGTGATGAGAAACCCGCAAGACTTGAATTTGAGTCGGATGTAATCGTGGAAGGAATTTTGAGTAACAGCCTAAAGAATGGTGATCGCAATCTTGTCTTGAGTTTCAAGCATTGCACCGTGAAATGGCATGATCGCGTCCTCTTCCAACCTGAGTGGGGGACTTATGATTTGGCCTGCGGCAGTACTGTGGTAAGTGTTTTTGGTGGTCCAGCAGACCGCGCCAACTACCTCAATGCGACGGGTGGCTATCATCAGAAACCAGCATTTCAAAAATCCAATCATGTACCTCAAGACACTGGGCTGTATCAGATGTATTCGACGATCCGAACCCTAAGAGAAGCTAAGGATCAAGGAGCTAGCGCCCAGGTTCAGGTCAAAGAAATCCATGATTTGTTACGAGCACGACAGTCTCGCGACTGGCTAATTCATTTAGAAATCTTAGAACTTTGTCGAAAGTTTCGGTGGAACGCTTTTGATTGCGACGCTCTTCAGAAGTCCCTTGTAAACATGGTGCAGGGAGACCCCAACAAAGAAAAACTAGTGCGATGGGGATTGGAGAATTTAGCGAATGAAGCTCGCTGAAGGCTCAGAACTTGCCCCCATGGGTCGCGTTGCCACCGTCACAAGCACGGTTTGTCAGGTCGTGGATCAGATCCTTGGTTTTCGGGCGCGCTATCCATTGATCACCGCCACTGTATGCTTAGAAGCATTGAAACTAACGGGCGCAAAGGGTTCGGTACGCTATGGAAGGGCCTGCTGGGTTGAAGTACTTGAGGGCGGACTTACGCGTTGGGGTGGTGCCTGGCAAGAAGGAGAATTTCATTTTTGGGTGGAGACCAATGGTGGAGAGATTGTGGATGTAGCTGCAGCTGCAACTGCCCGCATCCCTCAAGTGGGGGGCAGGGCACCCGTTCAGTACGGGCCACCCATTCTTTGGTCAAAAGAAATTCCGCAATTTTATCGCTACGAAACCCTTGGTGATGCCGAAACCAATCCCGACGATGTGGAGGGTAAGAAAATTTTGGAAAATCTTTTCTCCAGGCTTCAACGCTCCGATCTCGCTCGTAATCCTTTGCCGGAGCAGTTTCTTAACGAACCGATCCTTATTTCTGGAAAGCGATTGCTTGACGACGAAAAGCAGAGTTTCTTACACTACGACCGTGCGCTCAGGATTCGTCACCCTGGCAAGCCGCCTTTTTGACGTTCCACCAGCGTGCCCGCTATCCAATCATGAAAAGTTTTGCGATCGCTGGAAAAAAATACCGGTAGAAATCCCAAACCCAATGGTATCAGAGAAAAGACCCAAGCCAAGCTTCGCTTCATAGCAACTAAGACATCAAGCGGCCGTCCATTATTTTGGACAACGCGAAGCCCGAGCGTATGTTTGCCCAAGGTGGCTCCCGTCATACCCAAGAAATACACCCAATTAATGATCCAATACAAAGTGCCAGAAAACGCTGCGCCTGCCAAAAACGAGGCAAACACGCCATGACTGAGCAGCCAGCCTCCCAATGCCTGGAAGACATAAGAATAGAAAAAATCCAGCGCGACGGCACTCAGCCGTCGGCCAATAAATACGGGTTTCTTGTCGTTCGGAGTCTTTGATTCCATCGACTGACTTATCGGACCAATACTCCAGACGCTTAAGAAGGCAGAAGCTGCCTAGGTGTCCCTACCGTGGTTTTTCTCTGGCCCACGATCCTCGCAATAGCAAAAGTCCGGGTACCGCGGCGACTGCGCAAAAAATAAAGAATCCGGGCCAACCCAGAACCTCAGCCATCTTTCCGGTTGGTGAAGCCAAGATCACGCGAGGAATACCCATCAGACTGGAGAAAAGTGCATACTGAGTTGCCGTAAATTTTCGATTCGTCAGAGTGGCCATAAAGGCGCCATAGGAAGCCGACCCCATTCCTGATGTAAGGTTCTCAAAAGCAATCACATAGGCAAAAGAAGCATAAGTGGCACCGGTCCATGCCCACCACGAAAAGCAGGCCGTTGAGAGAGCCTGGAGGATTCCAAAAATCCATAGGCTTCTCAATATTCCTAAATTCAGAATCAGGATTCCACCTACCATCCCACCAACCAGGGTCGCAGCAAGTCCAAAGGTCTTAGCAATAGTGGCAATTTCAACTTTCGTAATTCCCATTTGCAAAAAGAAAGGCGTGAAGAGATTCGACGCCATGGCATCGCCAGCTTTGTAAAGCAGGATGAACGCAAGAATCTTCCAAGCGTGATCCCTTCTAAAATATTCCAAGAGGGGCTCAACAATAGCTTCACGCAAGGACTTAGGATGCGTTTGAGCCGTTGCGCTGTCTCGTATCATTAGGCCCAACAATGCCCCGGCCACCATGACCACTGCCATCAGTTGGTAGACCCGAACCCACGTCAAAACACTGGAGAGGTAGAGCGCAAATGCCCCAGCAAATAGAAGTCCAAGGCGATAGCCATTGATAAAGTAAGCTGTGGCCAATCCGATTTCTTCGTCGGCCATTATTTCGCGACGAAAGGCATCCGCAACGATATCCTGGCTCGCACTCAAAAAAGTAATCAAGACTGCGACGCCTACAACCCAGGTAAGATGGGCGCCTGGATCACAGAGGCTCATCACCAACAGCGCTCCGGCCAAACTCAAACGAGTCAAAAATAACCATCCTCGGCGTCGACCCATTTTTCCTAAGGTGAAGCGATCCAAAAAAGGTGACCATGCAATCTTAAGAGAGTACGGCAATCCCACGAGAGAAAACGCACCAATCGCACTAAGCGATACTTGGGACTCCACCATCCAGGCCTGCAAAGTAGAGCCGGTCAATAAGAGAGGCAGGCCAGAAAGAAATCCATAGAATAGTTGAATTCCCATTCTTGGAGAAAAAAGGATCCCGAATGAAGCAGTTTTTCGGCGCATGCGTTTATTCTACTGTTCGTTTCTTCGAGCGCGGAAAAAATCGGTAAGAATTTTTTTTGCGGGTTCGAACGGAAAAGAGTGAACCTCAAACTGGTGATTGAGCTTAGGATTGTCGTGCAGCGTATAATTCAAGGAAAGTGCTCCCCCCTTGAGATCGGTCGCGCCATAGTACACGGCTTTTACCCTTGCTTGCTGTGCTGCCGCCAAACACATCGGACAAGGTTCTAAGGTTGTAATCAAAATCGCACCGGTCAACCTCCAATTGCCAAGAGTCTGACACGCTGCTCGAATCGCAAGAAGTTCGGCATGGGAGGTAGGATCCTTGTCGGCTTCTTTGGTATTGGATGCTCCGGAGATCAAAGCATCGTCTCGAATAATCAGTGCTCCAATAGGAACTTCGCCTCGAACACCTGCTTCTTCGGCAAGGCGATAGGCCTTTTCCATCCACACTGCCACCTGATCTGGTGTCACGTGAGAGACTCGAAGTAAGCTTGGTTGGCTTCCTTTTTATAACCATGAATGACCGAACGTAGATTTTTTCGCATTCGACGATTCATTTTCTCGAATTTGATTCCAATTCCCTTTGGATGAGTAACCGCCGGCTCTGTTCTCCAAACCACGCAACCCTGGCATTCAAACTCTTCGCCCTTCACGGAGAACCGAAGCGTCACCGACTCATTGTCGTCAAAAGTATTTTGAATTTTGACAAAGCATCCAAAAACCGAAACGTCCAGAATTTCTCCGATGGCTTCGGTGCCATCTTTTCTTCGAATCGACGTCTCGAGGGTTGGATTCTCCTGAAAAGAAGAAGCCCACCATCGAATCTTAGGAAGAAAATAAGGGACTCGGACTTCGCGAGTGATTTTGAAAACAATTGCTAGCTGTAGGAACGCAGCCAGAAAAAAAGCTGCTGCTTGGTATTGCGCCGCTGAGTAATGAATGACGACCAAGGCATTTTGATAAAAAAGCGCTGCATGGGCTACGAGGAAAATATACCAGGCCCAGCGACGCATTTCCCAAAGGCCATAGCCCGCCAGGACCGACCAAAAGGAAGCCATGTAGAACCAAGGCGATGTCAGAAGCGCCGGATAGTTCCTCAATGGAACATTGAACCAAAGTCCTGAGAACAAAAGGTAACTGATCGGAAAACTTCCCATCAAAACTGCGGTAGTTTTTAGGAAGCCAGAACGAAAATTCTTCACTATGCTCTCCTCCAGCCACAAAGAAATATAACTTAATTCGAGGTTAAACCCAATGAAGAGAAAAAAAATTCTTATAACGGGCGTATCAAGTGGGTTCGGGCTTTTATCTTGTGTTCGTTTAGTCGAGATGGGGCATGAGGTTCTTGGAACGCTGCGAGGAGGCCTGACCCGCGCCCGGTCTATTCCCGAGCTTCAGCCCGCCCTGGCAACTGGGCGACTGACCCTCTTTGATGTCGAATTGGTTCAACCTGAGAGCTTTCGGCCTGCGATGGCGTTTATTGCTAGCCAGTGGGGTGGCTCACTTGACGTTCTGATCAATAACGCAGGATTCGGGATATTGGGACCCATTGAACGGCTCTCGGAGGAGGACCTCAGAAATCAAATGGAGGTCAATTTCTTTGGAACAGTGCTCTTCACTCAACTGACGTTGCCTGCTTTGAGAAAGACCAAAGGCAGAATCCTGAATGTAAGCAGTATCGCCGGACTCCTCTCCTTTCCTTTCTATGGAATCTATAGCGCAAGTAAATTTGCTCTGGAGGGCATAAGTGAAGCCCTCCTTTATGAACTGCACCCCCAAGGAATCCAGGTAGGCCTCATCGAACCCGGCGGCTTTCATACTTCTTTTACGAGTAGCGTTCGCCAGGCAGCACACCTTGGCTCGGAGGATGCTGTCTATGGCGATGAAAAAAGGGCGATGGATGCTGTAATGAAACGCCGTCATCAGTTCACTTTGCCTGATCCGAGTCGGGTAGTAGACTTGCTCGTTAAGCTTTGCCACCAGAGGAGGATCCCCTTTCGCACGGTAATAGGGAGGGATGCTGCGCTTCTGTGCTTTCTAAGAAAAATGCTCCCAACGAATGTGCTGGTGCGGGTACTAGGCTGGGCGATGCGAAGGCTCACGAGGGCCGAAAAGGCTCGTTCCCAATCGAATAAAATTGGAGCCCCATCGTAGAGCACTAAGGTAGTCGTCACTCATACCCATGGATAGCTCGACTGCTCCAAAGCGAGCTTGAAGGACCTTGGAAGTTTGAGCCAATTTTGAAAACGAGGCTTCTGCCTTGTCAGGGTGAGGAATGCACATAAGTCCCCGAATCTTCAGTGCCGAGAAAGCTCGAGCCTCTTCCCAGAAAGTTTCAATTTCAGATAATGCGATTCCGGACTTGGTTGCTTCCTCATCAATGTTCACTTGGATAAAGCAATCCAAAGGTGAAGAACAGCTTGACCAGTATTTTTGAATTTCCTTGGCTTGCTTAGTAGTCTCCAAAGTATGGAGGCAGGAAATCTTCCCAACTAATTGCTTCACTTTATTGGTTTGTAAGTGACCAATGAAATGCCACCGAATATCCTTGCAGTCGTAATCTTGAAGCTGTTGCTCTTTTTCAAGAAACTCCTGCACATAATTCTCACCAAAGTCCCTCTGACCCAGGTGATAAAGTTCTACTATTTTTTCCACAGGCTGTAACTTAGTGACTGCCACCAAACTCGCCCTAAAAAGGTGAACCCTCTCAGCTTCATTAAGCGCGAGTTCAATTTTCTGAAAACGTGATGCGATATCCAAACTCATCGCGCAAAACCTCCGATACCTCGGCCAGCGGCAATCCTACGACGTTGGTATAACTACCTTCTATTTTTTCTACCAGACCCATTCCAAGCCCTTGAGCAGCATAGGCACCGGCCTTGTCCATAGGCTCTCCCGTTCTGACATAGGATTGAATCTCTTCGGGACTGAGCGCGCGAATCCATACTTGTGTTCGTACGGTGCGTACTTTGGGTTCTTCATGAGTCCAAGAGCTCATCCATGCAAATCCTGTATAGACTTCATGGAACTTTCCAGAAAGCTCAGCAACCATTTGCTCGGCTTCCGCTTGTGAACTGGGCTTGCCCAGGATTTTCTTGATCGCTGGTAAGTAAACCGTAGTATCTGCGGCCAATGTGACAAATCGCTCTTTGGGATGAAGCGACTGAAAGGCTTTTGTCGCCGCTGCGGCCTTATCAAGGGCTAGCCGCTCGACCATGGTTTGGGGATGTTCACTTGGCAAGACGGCTTCATCAACATCAGGGACCTGAATCCGAAAAGGAATACCTAAAGTTGCTATCAGTTCTCTGCGTCGAGGAGAGCCAGATGCGAGGACCAAGAGAGATTGCGACATGAAGCCATCCTTACTTCAAAAGTAAAACTGAGTCGCGATGAATCGAAACTGATCCTTAAATTCTCTAAAGTTATCCGTCTTACGAAAGAAGGTAGTAACCTCCGTGCGAACGCCTTTTTCGCAAGCAAAAAGAAAACTCCCACCCGTCCGAAACACCGTCGCCAACCCAATCCCGGCTCCCGCACTAGTAGACTTTACTCGATACTCTTCCTTTGCGTACCGGCGCGAAAGGTGCTCAAACAGTTTTTGCTTGTCGAGACTACCCCATTGATCCACCGCCGATATACCGACATAGTCCCCATCGTAGGCGACACTCATTTCTACTACTGAGCGATCCTTAAGCGTCAACACGGTATTGCGCGAGGTAGTTAAGTAGATCTGCTTTCCAAGAGGATCCACTGGAGCATCAAACATGGCGTTCATCACCAATTCGTCCACCGCATTGGAAATAATGGTAGCCATGCGGCTTTTGAACTTCGCGTGTAGAAGAAAATTGCGCACTCCTTCTACGCCGGATTGCTTTTGACTCGTGCTCGCGAACGCGACTTGCTGTGTTTTTGCTGCGGAGGAGAAAAGCTTCTTAGGACCAAATATACGTTCATCTAAGCTGCCACGTAGTATGTAGCTATAGCGTTTACCTGAAATTACTGGATCACCATAGTTGGTCGAAACAAAGCTGCCGAAGAGCGGGCTCATCAAGAGATGGCCTGATTCGGATAGATCCAAACTGCTAAGGAAGTGCATTCGATTGGGATTGGCTTTATCCGAAAAAAGGCCAACCGTAGCTTCCAGAGCTGACTCTAGCTTTCGAAAACTAGCTTCACTCGATACATTGATAAATATGGCGGTAGCCTCTTGAGTCATCAACCATTTGGCTCCCGCATCAAATTGGGCTACTGAATGAACAGGGAGACCCAGTTCCTCACCAATGGTATGGACAAAAAGGCGATCATCCGGATGTTCTGAAATTAGCAGTAGCACAAATTGAGGATATCACTTCTTGGACATGAGAAAGCCAAAATACTCCTCGGGTATATCGTCAAAGACCGCTTTTCCACCTGTCTTAGGATTCTTCATCGGTGGGATCTGAAAACCCATCTTTACGATGTCGCTCACCTTGAATAGTCCGACCAGCTCGCTATTGTCGTCTTCACACGTAAATGGAACATAGATCGACTCCACTTCACCGCCACAGGTAAAATTGGAGATGAGATTGATCTGCTCCACAATTGCTGTTGAGCATTCAACAAACTTCAACTTGGCGCCCTTGGATACGGCTGTCTGAAAATATCGAATCCAGGCTTTCACCCCAACGGAGTTGATTCGGTTCACACCTTTGGTATGAATGATCAAATTCCCCTGCGCTGCGCCAATTAACTGATCAAAATCAACACTTTCTTCGATCGAGCCACTCATTCGGACCACTAGTCCAGCTCCGGACTGTTCTTTGACTACATTTAACACTGCAAGAACCCCACCTTTATTGGACTGACCATCTAAAATCTTGTCGTCACTCCAAATTTTAGTGAAAATAGGCAGGTGGAGCAAGATCAATTTCGAATTCGAGTCTCTCTCAGGACCAAGTTACTTTTGAGCATCGTCTTATTGCTCGCTTCTGCGGTTGCTGTGTTGAATTTAGCGGGTATTAGCTTATTTCGTGAGGACAAGCTTGCTTATACCTATCAAGCACAAGCGACAGAAGCTGTTTTACTGGCCAACGAGGTTTCTCCCCTCATCGAAAACAGCCTAGAGGTCCTCAAACAAGTCCTCAAACAAGTGGATCCGCGCGCCCATTTGACGCTTCAGGAGGTAAGTTCACGTCTAAAATCAATTAAAGAACGTCAAAGAACCGTCGAATTCCTAGCGACCGGATTTTTACTGCAGGACGGCACCCTGCAATTGCTAGGTAACGCAGGAAGCAGCAATCTCAATGAGTTCTTGCCGGATCCAGCATCATCCAAGCTTCTACTTCCAGGACTTAAGAAGGAAGGCTTCGCTTTTTTTAACGCGTCCAAAGTGGAATCAGGTGCACGCATAGGTATTTTGCTTTCGGATTTGAAGTATCAAGATCCAAAAGGTCGGCTCTATGTGTCGATAGCCTGGATCAGCGTCGAAACCCTTGGCCGCAATATTCATAGCTCTCGCTTTGCGCTGGTGAGTCCCTTGGGTTGGCCCCTCTACTCTTCAGACGTCGAGACACTCTACCAAAATAAGACCTTCTTAGAACACCCTTTGTTTCAAGCTGCCACGAATCGCTCGGTCGCCAATGGATCCCAAGAATACGACCTCGACGGTGAGAAAAGACTGGGCTCGTATTTCAAGATGAATTCGGGATTGATTGGAATTGTCAGCACACCCTGGGTTAAAGCCATGAGGCCCACTTACGCTCTCACAGAAAAATTTGTGCTCTTTGCAGGAATGGCAATTGGTTTAGCCATTATTTTTTCCATTCTGTTTGCTCGAAAAATCACAGGCCCGGTCAATGATCTTTACGAGGCAACCCGCGAGGTAGCAAAGGGTCATTTTGACCTTCAGTTGAAGATTCAGAGCACCGACGAAATTGGCGCCTTATCCAGTTCTTTCGGAACGATGTCTCGAAAGATTGTGGAACTGATTGAGCAAAGCAAAGAATCGGTTCGAATCGAAAACGAACTCGCTATCGCTTCTACCGTACAAAGAACGCTCATTCCGACGCGCGAATTCAAAAACGACAAAATCACGATTGCGAGCCACTACGAGTCTGCTAGTGAATGCGGTGGAGATTGGTGGGGATTTTTTGCACTAAAGAACCATGTTGCGCTTTTTATAGCGGATGCAACAGGACACGGTCTGCCAAGCGCTCTCCTTACGGCCTCCGCAAGGAGTTGCGTTAGTGTCATTGAAAAAATTGCCGAAGAAAATCCTGACGCTCTTTTGGCTCCCGCTGACATGCTATCCTACGCCAATCGAGTCATCTATGACGCTGCACAAGGCAACATCATGATGACCTTTTTCGTTGGACTCATCGACTTCGAATCCTCTCAGATTCATTATGCAAGTGCCGGCCACAATCCACCTTGGCTATTCAAAAAAGGGGCCAATGGCTATGAACCTTCTAGCCTCATCGCGCAAGGGCAACGGCTCGGTGAAAGTCGGGACTATGTGGGCTTTGAGCAAAAGAGCCTTTCCTTCGACGAGGGTGATCTTTTGGTACTCTATACCGATGGAATTATAGAGGGTACCAATGCTGAAGGAACGATGTTTGGGAAAAAGCACTTTAGAAAGCTGATTCAGAAGACAGCTGATCTTTCTCCAGAGACTGTCATCGACGGATTGATGACCGAGTTCAAAAAACACAATGGAACGAAACCCTTTGACGACGACGTCACGCTTGCCATCTCCAGACTCCATGGAGGAAAAACATGAGCGCCTCTACAGCCTCAAAGCGGTATGAAGGGTTCGAGTTGCTCTTCCTTTTATTCGGTAGCACCCTCTTTGCTTTTTGCACCTGGGCTTATTGGTCAGATGTGTCTTTTATAGATCTCCTTCTTGGAATTGAATCGGACGGCAATCGCGTATTGATCGGAAAGTTTGAAAAGACGGAAGGAAGTGTTCGCCGCAAGGGTGACACGGAACAAGCTTTTCGTGATTCTCAGCAAGAAAAGTCTCTCTACAATCGAGATACTATTGTCACGGGAGCCGAATCTACTGCGCTTTTGAAGTTTGACGATGGAAGTGAACTTCAACTCGGACCCAAGACCATGATACGGCTCGAATTTCAGGATCGCCTCACCTTCGGCGGCATTGACCGCGCTCAAACGATTCGAGTGGTAAGCGGTAAGGTGGAAGGGAAAGCAACCTCGCGACCCATCCTTTTAAAAACCGCCAAAGAAACGATTCAGATTCTTAGCAAAGAACCAGCTAAGTCAGTTCAAGCCGTGAACCCTGCTCCCGTAGTTCCAGCGGCGCCGGAGCCAGTTCCGGAAGCTAAGCCTGAAGTCAAAACTGAGGAGCCCCCTCCTCCAGTTGCCGCTCCGATCGAAGCCAAAAAAATGGTACTAAAACTGCTTTCACCAACACCTAGTATGGTGCTCGCGGTTCCGCTGGATGCCAAAATTCCTGAAGCGCCCTTAAAAATCCGTTGGACCTCCAACGTGCCGCAAGGAAGTTATGTTATCCAGGTAAAACAAAATCAGAAAGTACTGTTTGAAAAAACAGTTCAGTCCAAGTCCACGGAAGAGTCGCTTCAATTTCCTTTGGCGCATCCCGGCAGTTATGAAGTATCAATAGTCTCGCCAGCGACTGCCGCATCTTCGGGAGCGAAAGCTCAGTCCTCGTTTGAAGTTGGGCGATCCTATCGAGGTATTAGTATTTTGAGTCCTCTTGTAGCGGGAAAAGAAAATACTTCCAACGAATATACCGGTGACGTTGTCGAAGCACTCGACATCACATTGCGATGGCAAAGTGCTGCCCCTCTCAAGGATTACAAATTGGACTTCTACCATTCAGCGGAAGACCCAAAGCCCTTTCAAAGTTTTGAGGTAAAGGAACCTTCCCTACTTTTCAAAAAGAGCCAGGTTCCTAAGGGTATGATTTTTTATCAAATATCCGGGCAACACGCTTCGGGGTTTCTACTAACGTCCGCGCGCGAGCCTTTCCGATTTGACTTTCTGCCTCCAAAACTAAAGTTTCCTCCCCACAAAGCCGCCCTCAGTCGAGCCGAGGTCAATGCGGAAAAGGGCGAGATCCTCTTTACTTGGCAAAAAACTAATTTTACGGACTACTATCAGTTTGATTTGTCACAAGACCCGGCTCTGAAACAGCAGGTCAAGACCATAAAGAGCAAGGAAAATTTCTTGTCCATGGCCTTGTCGAAAAACGGGACCTACTACTGGCGCGTTCGAAGCTTTGGCCAAGGAATCCTCAGTCCCCCAACTCCAATTTTTCAATTTGTTATCAAATAAAGCGTAGACTGCCCTAAATCGCTGCGTTAATTAATGGGGATGTCCAATAAGATACCTCTGCTCGGAGACGTTCAAAGTTTGCGTTATTTGACGCCGACGACTTTTTTGATCAGCTTCAAAACCGATAGAATTGTTGAGTTTGAAGCCGGACAGTTTGTGAGTGTCATTGTTCCAGGGGCCGGACCCCAAGGTCGAGATTTGCGACGGGCTTATTCGATTGCAAGTTCCCCTGAATCAGAACTCCTTTCTCTTTGCGTGAAAAAAGTCGAAGGCGGCCCCGGTACGACCTACTTGTCTACCCGAAAACCCGGTGACCAAGTGAAGCTGTATGCGCCGTTCGGTGATTTTGTTTTGAAATCGGGTGAAACCAGACGACCCTGTATGATTGCGACTGGCACAGGCGTCTCTCCTTTTTTATCGATTGTTCAAAGTTCGGCATTCAAACTTCGCAAAGGTCCGAAGCCGATCTGCATTTTTGGAACCGTTACCCAAGAGGAAATGCTTTTTGAAAAAGAATTTTCTGAAGCAACGGATGTGGACTGGGTAGCATGTGTATCGCGGCAACCAGAGACGCAGAAGTATTTCAGCGGACGAGTCACTCATTATCTCAAAGCGAATGCAAGCTCGCTCATTGATGGCCACACGGACTATTACCTCTGTGGAAATGGCGCAATGATTGCAGAAGTTAAGCAAATCCTTGCTGAACACGGAGTCGCTAAGGAATCTATTTTTCAAGAAAAGTACTATTGATATCAAGTTGAGGTGCCCTATTTGAGTACCATTCAAGGTCCCATTGAAACACTCACTGGATCTACGACCTCGATTCACCCATTGCCAATTACCCAGCCATTGAGAGTTTTGTCTTGGAATATCGGCTGGGGGTGCGGAATGGGATCTGACGGAAATGTCTATCAGCCTAGGTCTCGTGCAACGATCGAAGCCAACCTTCAGAGCATCGCGCGTACCATCAAGATCCAAAATGCAGACGTGGTCTTACTTCAAGAGGTGGACTTTGGAAGTCGTCGATCGCATGACATTGAGCAAGCTAAGTGGCTGGCGGAGGCTACCGACCTTGGCCACATTGCAAGAGCCGTGACTTGGGACCGAGCCTACGTTCCGTATCCCTATTGGCCACCTCAACATCATTTTGGCCGAATCTTATCCGGAGGGGCGGTGCTTTCGCGGTTTCCTATAACAAAAAATGAAGTGACTCTGCTACCAAAGCCCGAATCCAAGTCATGGTTGTATCGATACTTCTATCTGCACCGCTTCTTTCAAAAAATTGAAGTCCCTATGACTCAAGGTGTTGCCTCTTTCATCAATGTGCACCTCGAAGCTTTTTTTCCTGAGAATCGCCAGCTTCATGCTGAACTTCTCAAGAAGGAGATCGAAGCTACCCGCGCCCCGCTCCTCGTGGCGGGAGACTTCAATGCGCCTCCCAGCTACGCCAAGTTGCGTGGACCTTTCCCAGACAATTCAGACGACTACCGTACGGACAAAAGCTTTGATGTTTTGGCCAAAATGGGTTCGCTCTCCACTATTTTATCCCAAGAAGACTACCTTATGAATGAAGCCGCCAACTGGACCTTTCCAAGTAATAAGCCCAATCGACGCCTGGATCATGCTTATGTTACAAAGGAATGGAATCTCATGGAAACACGTGTTCTTGCCACGGGCGAAGCAAGCGACCACCTTCCATTGTTGATGACATTGACAGCACGATTGGGAAAATAAAATTGAAAGTTCTTCTACCAGCTCTCATCTTGGCAGCTACTTCCCTCGTCGCCTTTGCTGAGGAAGGCATCACGCTGCAAAATGCTTACCTCTCAGCAATCCAAAAAACTGAGGGGGTTTCCATTGAAGAAGCGCAATTCAGCGTCGCTGAAGCCAAGGTGGCATACGCGCGCAGTGATTTTTATCCTCAATTGGATTTCAAATGGGGTTACCAAAAAGGCAACTCCGCGTCCTCCTATTATGCAGTTAGCTCCGGAAAATCCACGACGCTTTTTACTGCTTCGCAATCCATTTTTGAAGGAGGAGGGCGATTTGCCACTCTGAATGCTGCACGTTTCAGTCGAGATAGTCAGGGATACCGCGTCGAAGCTGCCAGGGTGGTGCTCTATGCCCAGGTGGCACAAGCTTATTACGATGTCCTCTCCAAAGAGCAAGAGGTTGCTACCCTTCATACGCTCCTTTCGCTCAATGCTGATAGAGCCAAAGAAATCGCAAAAATGACTAAGATTGGACGCGCCAAAGAGATTGACCTTCTTGCCGCACAGGCACAAGAAGCGGTCGTTGAGGCCCAACATTTTGAAGCGCTAGGAAACTTAGAAGTAGCAAGGGACCACTTCTCCTTAGTCACTGGAATTGAATCCCATACCAATCTTATTGATCGAGCAGATTCGTTTCCGCCGCTTCAGGAGCTTCAGGCCTATTTGGGACAGAACGAACAAACGCCGCAGATCAAAAGCCTTACGGCATTGCGAGACAGTGCTTCCGCCTCCGTATGGACCGCGCGAAGTTCTCACCTTCCTACCTTCGCACTAGAAGGCAATTACTATGTCACTGGGCCAGATCGGTCCCAAACCAACTATTGGAATTTGGGTGTCACGCTTACGATACCTATTTTTCATGGCCTTGCCGTCAAATCCAAAGTGGATGAAGCCGTGGGCGCTGAAGCAGTCGCGGACCGAAACCTCGAAAAGGAAAGGCGCGAGGGACAAGCTCAAATAAAAACCGCCTACCATCAATATCAAAGCGCGCTCGCTCAGCTTAAAATATTAGAAAATGCTCTTAGGGTAGCAGAAAGAAGCTATAAAGAGCATGAAAAGGATTTTCATTTTGGTCGCGCTACGAACTTAGATGTCATTCAGGCTTTGAATACGTTTCATGACACGAAGAGAACTTTGGATCGAACACGATTTAACGCAAAAATCGCTTGGGCAAATCTTGCTGCCGCAACAGGAGTATTGCCTAAACTCTGACAAAGGAGTTCTCTTTGAATATTTCAGAAATTTCCATTCGCAATCATGTCTTTGCTTGGATGCTCATGACATCGCTGCTCCTCTTTGGATTTATTGCCTTCAAACGGATGGGGGTAAGCCAGCTGCCAGATGTCGACTTTCCAACAGTAAGTGTGAGCGTGAGCCTTGATGGAGCATCTCCCGAGGTTATGGAGTTGGATGTCGCCGACACGATAGAAAGCGCTCTCACCACCGTGCCTGGCATCAAAAATATGTCATCGACCTCACGCACGGGATCCACCGATGTATCGGTAGAATTTGACCTTTCAAAAGACATTGATGTTGCAGTTCAAGAGATTGAAAGTGCGATGAGTAAAGTACTTTCTCGACTTCCCAAAGACGTCGACCCTCCTTCTATTCGGAAGAGCAATCCCGATGACCAGCCCATTTTGTGGATAAGTGTCATTTCGGAGAAGATGGATAGACGGCAGCTCATGACCTATGTGCGGGACAAGGTCCAAGATCGGTTCAGTACCGTCGCAGGCGTTGGTGAGATTTTTCTCAGTGGCTATTATGAGCCAAGTCTTCGAGTATGGCTCTCTCAAGAAAAACTGAACCAGTTTGAGCTTACTGCGACCGACGTAGTATCTGCCATCCAACGCGAGCACTCCGAAAAGCCTGGAGGTCGAATTGAGAACAGCACGAGAGAAGTCGCTATCCGCACCATGGGCGAAGCGCCCAATAGAGAAGACTTTGAAAATCTCACCATCAGCAGAAGAGGGGGATCAGTCAATCACCGTCCGATCCCACTTAAATACGTTGCAACTGTTGAGGAAGGGACATCCGATATCCGCAGTATTAGTCGAACGGACGGACTTACCGCTGTTGGTTTGGGCATCAAAAAGCAGCCTGGTGCCAACTCCGTAGAGGTTGCCCAAATGGCAAAGAAAAGGCTCAATGAGATTATCAAACAATTGCCCGAAGGCACTCGTGCGATGGTTCGATTCGATCAGACAACTTTCATAGAGGAATCCGTATCGGAACTTAATTTCACGCTTCTTTTTTCTGCCCTGCTTACCGCACTTGTCTGTTGGCTATTCCTTGGATCATGGTCGGCGACACTGAATATCCTTCTCGCAATACCTACTTCCGTCGTTGGAACCTTTATTGTTCTCAATGCACTTGGATTTACGCTCAATACTTTTACGCTTCTTGGACTCTCGTTGGCCATCGGGATCGTCGTTGACGATGCCATTATGGTTCTCGAGAATATCGTCCGACATAAAGAAATGGGAAAGTCCCGCCTTCAAGCCGCCTTAGACGGCTCCAAAGAAATTACACTTGCCGCTCTCGCTGCAACTGCTGCAATTATCGCCATCTTTCTTCCCGTGGCTTTTATGGATGGAGTGATCGGAAGGTTCTTCTGGCAATTTGGAATTACCTTATCCGTAGCAGTTGGCTTTTCACTCTTGGAAGCTTTGACGCTTACACCGATGCGCTGTTCACGATTCCTAGATACGGCGCCACGCACTAGTCGATTGGGCAAAGCAGTCGAGCAAGGCTTCGTAAACGCTGCTTCACTTTATCGCAAGGTCATCCCTACGACTGTCAAGCACCCATGGAAAACGCTGGGAGTAGCCCTAGGGATATTTGCACTGACGCTTTTTATTGGAACGCGGCTTCGCTCTGAGTTCATACCCACCCAAGATCAAAGCAGACTGATCATCAGGCTTCAGACGCCCGTAGGATCCTCATTGACCTTCACGGATTCAAAAATACAGTTGATCGAAGCCTACCTCAAAGCGCGAAGTGAAGTAGAAGGCTACTTCTCTTCTGCGGGTGGCGGAGGCGGCTCCAGTCAGTCTAATTCTGGATTCCTCTACATCACGCTGAAGCCCGCCAATAAACGAAGCAAATCCGCCCAGGATCTTTCAACGGAATTTCGCCGCGATCTCTCCAAAATTCCAGATGCCAAGATTATCCTCTATGATCCATCCTTGGGAGTCCTCGGCGGACGAAGAAATTATCCAATCGCCTTCACCATCACGGGACCCAACTGGGAGACCCTGGCAGAATCGAGTAAGAAGGTGCGCCAAAAGATGGAAGAAACAGGCCTAATGACCGATGTGGATTCCAACTATCAAGATGGAATGCCCGAAATTCATGTTATCCCCGATCGCGTTAAGGCGAGAGAATACGGCGTGGATGTTTCAGAAATTTCGCAAACCGTGAATACCATGCTAGCTGGCGTGATCGCCGCAAAGTACTCAAAAGACGGTCGCCGCTATGACGTACGAGTCGGACTGCCAGTTGAAAGCAGAGCCACGATGGATATCATTAAAAAAATAAAAGTTCGAAACACCGATGGCGAATTGGTGCCTTTGAGCTATGTCGCAAAGATCAAAGAATCAACCAGCCTACAATCTATTTCTCGGGAGGACAGACAGCGCGCTATCAATGTCGTAGCCAATGTGGTCAAGGGTGGATCACAAACAGCCGCCATTGATGCCGTCAATAAGATCGCTCGCGAGGTATTGCCGGAAGGATATTCCGCATTACCCTCTGGTAGTTCTAAGACTTTTCAGGATTCTTTCAATGGGCTCTTAATTGCGTTTGTCCTAGGGCTCGTCGTTTCCTATATGGTTTTGGCCTCTCAGTTTAATAGCTTTGTGCATCCGATTACTATTTTGATGGCGCTTCCTTTTAGTCTATCGGGAGCATTTTTGGCGCTCTTCTTGGGAAATCAGAGCCTTAATGTTTACAGTATGATCGGTCTTATTCTTCTGATGGGGATCGTGAAGAAGAACTCTATACTGCTGGTGGAATTTACTAACCACTTTCGACACAAGGGACTTTCTGCAAAAGATGCCCTCTATGAAGCATGTCCAGTGCGACTGCGGCCTATTTTGATGACTTCAATTGCGACTATCGTTGGAGCCATACCTGCCGCATTGGCCTGGGGGCCGGGAGCCGAAAGTCGAGTGCCCATGGCTCTCGCGGTCATTGGTGGTGTGACACTTTCGACACTCCTCACTCTCTTTATTGTTCCGAGCGTCTATGTGTTACTAGACCGCTTTGAGGGCGAGTCCTCAAATGAAGTTTCGCGTTAAGTAGGAGATTCAGCTTATTTTTGTAACTTATCTTATTTAAATAATATTTAAGTCCCCTTATAATAGAGGGTGATGGCTACAAAGAGATTAGGGATTGCTGTTTTATTCGCTTTGGCTACTTTTGTGACAATGGAGGCAAAGGCCACCGACTTCGTGGTACTGGGAGATAGCATTGCACTAGGGAATCCATACTGCGGCTACCTTTATTCGGACCCAGCTTTGGTACAGCAAATGGCTACTCACTCTCAAGATTACAACCCTTATACCAATCAGCTAGTGCCAACCAATTTGACCGTTCCGTTTCTTAGAGTCGGACTGTCTCTGGTGCCTTATTATTTTGGTTTTCTTGGGCAAGATGTACGCGTCTTGAAGACCGCTGCAGATGCTACGACAACAGTACAATGGGATCAGGATCGCATTGATCAAACGCTTGCGCTTGCGCACTCGCTCGCTATGAATCCGCAGTATTTCATTACCAATCTCGGTACCAATGATTTGATCTTCAATGTGCCAGAATCCGATTCAGATTTAGCAATCCATGCCATTGACCACGCCATTCAGGTGTCTTTTCCAGAGGCACTTCGAATTTACGTGAAGATTTCGAGAAATGGTCAAATGTATGATGTCTATCCTGGCAAATTGGAGCACATCAATACAACCTTCGATCTTTTGGATGAACAGAACCCTCAAGTCGTTGCAATCGACGATATCGCCGAACTGTCTTCTGATCGAATTCATCCTTCTTGCCTTGGAGAAGTTCAGCAAGCGATCAAGATCATCGAGACCCTTCAGGAATTGTAAGAGGCGAGATTTTTTGCTTCGATGCCTGTCGTCCTCGCTCATTTTGGCCTCCTGCCAAAATGGCCTGCGCAGCAGGCTCGCTGCGGTCGAGATTTTTTGCTTCCAGCAAAAAATTGGCTGGGGCACTAGGATTCGAACCTAGGGATGCTGGAATCAAAATCCAGTGACTTACCGCTTGTCTATGCCCCAACCGGATGAATGCGGAAACCCGGAATTATCACGACCAAGGCTCTGAATCAATGAAACTGATACTATTCCTGAGATCCGGAGTCCTCATCAGAACCGCGAAGGGGTTCGGGTGGACTAGGGTGCTTGAGCTCATTCAGGTAGCTTTTCAGGATATGCTCTTCCATTTTGGTTCGAGTCTCTTTATTGAGCGGGTGAGCAATGTCCCTGTACGATCCATCTTTTCTTTTTTTGCTCGGCATTGCAACGAAGAGCCCGGTGCCGCCATTGATGATTTTCAGGTCACGAACTACAAAGCAATGATCTAGCACGATCGTGACATAGGCCTTTAAGCGCTCTTCCTCGACCGGAAACACCTTTACTTCGGTAATTTCCATAAAACCCCCAGGGTAACCCCTTTACCAGTTTAATTGAGGCCGGATGAGCGATCAATTTTGTTTTTGTTAACTCGTAAAGGCCAGCTTACCATCCTCAATAGTGACTCGGACCATCGTGTTATTTTTAATGCGATGTTCCAGCATTGCTTTGGCCAAAGGATTCTGAAGGTCCTGTTGGAATACCCGTTTGAGCGGCCGTGCGCCATAATTGCGATCGTACCCCTTATCGCCCAGCCAATGCTTAGCCTCAGTACCTATTTCTAGGACGATCCCTCGGTCCACCAAGAGCTGGTTAAGCTTCTTAAGGTAAAGGTCGATGATTTGCCCCAGGTCGTCGCGTGTCAGATTCTCAAATATCACCGTATCGTCTATCCGATTCAGAAACTCAGGCCTGAAATGAGACTGCAAAGCCTGTTGAATACCAGCGGCGCGCTTTGCAGGATCTGCCTCCTCCAAAATAAATTGGCTACCAATATTGGAGGTCATCACAATCAGCGTATTGGAAAAATCCACCGTGCGTCCTTGCCCGTCCGTCGCACGACCGTCATCCAAAATTTGCAAAAAAAGGTTGAATACATCAGGGTGGGCTTTTTCTATTTCATCCAGCAAGACCACCGAATAAGGCCTCCGACGAACTGCCTCGGTAAGCATTCCACCCTCTTCATACCCGACGTATCCGGGAGGTGCTCCGATAAGACGTGCGACAGAGTGCTTCTCCATAAACTCACTCATGTCGATGCGAATCATAGCGCGCTCATCATCAAAAAGAAATTCAGCAAGCGCCTTGGCAGTCTCTGTTTTTCCGACACCTGTTGGACCAAGAAATAGAAACGAACCCGTTGGTCGGTGAGGCTCTTTAAGTCCCATCCTCGATCGTCGAACAGCGTTCGATACAGCCTCTACCGCTTTCTTTTGTCCGATGACTCGCTTGGTAATCGATTCTTCCATCTTCAAAAGCTTATCTTGCTCTGATGACAGCATTCGCGAAACCGGGATGCCCGTCCAACGAGAAACGATTTCAGCAATGTCATCTTCCGTCACTTCTTGGCGAAGGAGTGGATGATCACCTTGAGCCACTCGAAAATCATTCTTCATTTTCTCTAGCTCACTCTGGAGAGTCAGCAGCTTTCCGTACTTAAGTTCGGCCGCCTTTTCCAATTGACCATCCCGCTCGGCAGCCTCTGCTGCTAAGCGAGTTTGTTCAACGGATTCTTTGATGGATTTTATTTTCTGGAGGTCTTTCTTTTCGCGTTCCCATTGCGTACGCAGTTTTTGATCGATCACCTGAAGACCTTCCAATTCCGATCGAACGCGATCTAATCGCGTTCGAGAAGTAGGGTCGGTTTCTTTTTTGAGTGCTTGTTGTTCAATTTGAAGTTGAAGGATCTTTCTCTCTGTTTGATCGACTTCCTCTGGCCTCGAATCCACTTCTACTCGCAACTTCGAAGCGGCCTCATCGACCAAATCAATAGCCTTGTCTGGCAAGAATCGATCAGCAAGGTACCGATTGGACAAAAGCGCGGCAGATACCAACGCGCCATCGCGGATAGTAATTCCGTGATGAATTTCGTACCGCTCCTTCAGTCCTCGTAAAATGCTGACCGTGTCCTCAACGGACGGCTCGCGGACTTGAACAGGCTGAAATCGACGCTCTAACGCCGCATCTTTCTCAATATATTTTCGATATTCATCTAGCGTAGTTGCACCCACGCAATGCAACTCTCCTCGAGAAAGGGCGGGCTTCAGCATATTGGACGCGTCCATTGCGCCATCAGTCTTTCCTGCCCCGACGAGCGTATGAAGCTCATCGATGAATAAAATAATCTGCCCTTCGGCCTGCGTGACCTCTTTGAGGACGGCCTTAAGCCGCTCTTCAAATTCTCCTCGATACTTGGCACCTGCTATGAGCGCACCAAGGTCTAGCGAGAGAAGGCGCTTGGACTTTAAGCCCTCAGGAACATCACCGCGGACGATCCGATTGGCGAGTCCTTCAACAATAGCTGTTTTACCAACACCAGGCTCACCAATAAGGACGGGATTGTTTTTGGTACGCCGAGAAAGTACTTGAACAACCCTTCTGATTTCTTCATCGCGTCCAATCACTGGATCTAACTTCTGATTCTTTGCTAATTCCGTAAGGTCGCGACAATACTGGTCAAGCGCCTTTACTTGAGGGTCCTGTGCGCCTTCTTGATTGTGCTGATTCATCATTGATCACTCCTTGTCGTCTCAATGATAAAATGGTCATCGAAGATTGCGTGTCAATGTGCTGAATTGGGGCGAGGCTCAATCCGGACGCTGAGCTCTACTTTGCCGTGCTCTCGCTGGACCAAGAGTACTACTTTTTGGCCGATGGGAAAGCTAGCTATTTTGGACGCCAGCTCACGCTCACCTGCTATTTCTGCTCCATCGACTTTGAGGATCACGTCTCGAACTCGAAGTCCTCCGCGATCTGCGGACTCTCCCGAAAAAAGCTGTGTCACTATTGCTCCGCGCAAATGAGCGTCAAATCCAAGCTTAACTGCCTCAACGGCCGTAAGGTCCGCAGCAAGTAGGCCTATGTATCCACGAATTGGCGGAGCGCTATCACCGGGATTCATGCCAGGATCCGAACAAGTCTGCTGACATGCTTGCTCGGGACTCAATGAAAGTCCCCGAATCAAAACACCGGCGCCAAGTGCGGCGATTCCTACAAAAATTGAAACCTGTATCCAAAAAGAGCGATCCGGACGCATGGTCATTTCTTACTAACTAGCTCTTTCTGAATTTCCACAAAACGCATTCGGACTTCAAAGAGTAGCTGACTCAGAAGCCGGTCTTCCTCTTGGGTTCGATTGCCTTTTGTCTTCTCCGACAAAAGCTCCAAAAGCTGAATATTCTGGCGCGCCATAGTGAGGTCTACGGGGGGTGCCGATTCTTTGCCTTCTATCCCCATTCCCATCGAAAAAAAGGCAGCGGATGAAATAGACAGAAAAAACGTTGATAGATCGATCGCTAATTCTTCGCTCATCAACCCTCCATATCACAGAGAACGTTACAATGGACCTATGAGAGATTCTTGAATCCGCATGGGCGGATACAAATAGAGGCTCGCCAAAGCAGGCGACAGATCCACCCTCCAGCGGACCTGAAACTTCGTGCTGGCCATCATTCTGAGTTCCTGGGGTAGCTCCAAATCTAATCGACCGACATAGGCAAGGCACCTCATCCAAGGATAACACGCAAGAAAAAGAAGAATCGATCGCACACTCAGCCTACGATGCTTCCATTGAGAGGGAGACTCACCGCCTTTTAGTAGGGCGGGAAGCCAAGACTTCCCCAAGACCTTGAACATAGCGCCCAAAAGGACCGCCGACGCAGAAGCTAAGAAAAGCCTCGTCCGTCGGGAGGCTCGAAAGGAATACGCCAAAAGTTTCTCAAGCTCGGCTTGATTGAGCTGAGAGTGAAGTCCCCTACTGATCAGAATAAATCCATTCGGCCTTAAAAGAGAGCGCCCGACAATCAATTTCGGCGAAACCCCTAAATCAAAGAACACGGTGGCGAAGCGAGTACCTCCACCGGCCTTTTTCTTAAGGCGCCTGAGGGTTTGCTCAAAACCCAAAGGCAACTTGGTGTCGATTCGATGCATACGAAGTATTAAGCGATCACTAAACAAAAGTAGCAAGACCACTAGGGCGACTCCGGCTTCTATCCCATAGAGCGGTACTCCCCAAATCAAGGCACTCCCAAAAGAAAGGGGACCTAGGATCAGGCAAACGAAAAGGACCCAAGAAAAGAAAAAATGAACCTGCTTCACTCCGGCGATAGTAACAGATGTAGCGATGGGTGCAAACAAAGCGAGTGAGCCTAAGCCGCTTCTTCGGATGTGATACCGGACAATTTCATCCTGAGATCGTCGGGGCGGCTAGAAACTTTAGTCGCTTCATCTAGGCTCACAAGACCGGCCTTTACCAGACGTTCGAGATCTTGATTCAACGTCTGCATTTCGTAGTATTGATTTGATGCGGCGAGAGATTCTTGAATGCGATCAAATTCGCCTTTCAAAATCAAACTTTCGATTGCCGGCGATTTGATCAGGACTTCACAAGCAGGAATTCGGCCACTGCCATCTCGTCGCAAAAGGAGATTCTGGGACATCACTCCGATGAGTGAAGACGCCAACTGAACACGCACTTGATTTTGCGCCTCGGATGGAAAAACATCGAGGATGCGCTCGATGGTTGATCGTGCATCCTTGGTATGCAAGGTCGCCAATACCAAGTGACCGGTCTCTGCTGCGGTCAATGCCGTTTGAATCGTCTCTAAGTCTCGCATTTCACCTACGACTAAGACGTCCGGATCCTGCCTCAAACTTGCGCGCAATGCTTCTCCAAATGAATTGGCATCGGATCCGATTTCGCGCTGAGTGACGCTGGCTTTGAGGTCACGATGAACAAACTCGATAGGATCCTCGATGGTTACGATGTGAATGGGTCTTGTCTCATTGAGGTACTGCACCATGGCTGCAAGGGTCGTTGATTTTCCTGCGCCCGTGGGACCTGTGACAAGTAGTAATCCGCGCGGTCTGCCAAGTAATTTCTTAATGACAGACGGAACAGAAAGATCATCGAGGCTAGGTACATTGATAGGCACGGACCGAACAACCGCGGCAAGTTCGCCTCTCTGATAAAATACATTGCAGCGATAGCGCCCTAGGTTTCCGATACGAAACGAGAAGTCAATATTGAGATTTTTTTCAAGCGACTGAATTTGTTCGGCGGTCAATACGTCACTAATAATCTGCATCAACTGATCGCGCCGAAGCGATTCCAATTTTGCCGGGATCAATTTGCCATTGATTCGAAATAGCGGTGGGCGACCGGTTTTTATATGGAGGTCGGAAGCATTAAATCTTGTCAACGCGCTGAGTAGGTAGCGCATATCCAATCGATGGGACTTAGCATCCCCCGTCCCACCGTCTGCGGATGATGACTCAGAATCCAAATCAAGCGCAGAAGCAGCATGAAGACTAGATGGCAACACCCGTGGACGCCTAGGCTTTGGATCAGTCATAGCGTCCTCCCTGCGAGGGTGGTGTTCGTCGAGAGGCGAGCATCAATCGGACTTCAATGGCTTTTGCCATAAAGTCACAGAGGCTAGTCAAAAGTTCAATGTCCGCCGCTGAATAAGTGTCATCTCCCACGCGATTGAGTAGCTCGAGGACTGCAAAGACTTTTCCTCGGATGAGAATGGGTAGAGCAACCATGTTTCGAACTTCAAAGCCCACCGCTTTGGCCAAGGCCTTCAAATGATATTCATTTCCTTCTGCATCGCCCACCACCAGTGGCTGCTTGGATTCAGCGACGTGTCCCACAATTCCTTGTCCCATTGGAATGACAAAGCGGACAATTTTGTCAGAAGTATGGCCAGCGGCTGTCCGAAAAAATATGGTGTTGTCTTCGTAGTTCATTTCCAAAATAGAGCCTGCTTCACTGCGAACGGCTCGCATCAAGATCAGGAGCGCCTCTCGGGTAAAATCCTGAAAACTCAAATTGGAAGTGAGGAGCTTAAACATGGCCTCTAAAGCGACCATCTTAGTCGATAGGATTCCAAGGTCATCCTGGAAAAGACCTCCACCCAATGTCTCAGACGGCTCGGCGGATTGAGGTTCTTCCAAAACAGCCTCGCCTAGATCGATTTCAATTGGCTTAAGTCGTTGCGACAAATCAGATCTCCTTGTCTCTTTATCGCCATCATGGAAGAATTCCTTGAATGAGACCCTTCACGACCCTGGATAGAGAGAAAAGACGACTTTGCACCGCAATTTCATTGATGTTTACTCTGACTTGTTGCGGCATTTTAAAGTCCGGCACGAGTCAGCTTCGTGACGCTCGACCTGATGGAACGGTATGCTTGAGCGGTAGCTTTCAAGCGACCAACTCTATTTCTGGAACTGCCTTCGTTATTTTTTCGAGCGAAAATAACCAGTGGTACCTCTACCTTGAAAACCTGGACTTGCCGGAAACTGGGCTGAGATTGGCGTTAGAAACACTGGATCCTCCCTTTTCAGCCGTCGTCACGGGTCAAACCGGAAATAAGACCTTTACCATACCCAACGTCACTACAAGCGTGACCATCAGCAGTGCCAAATTTTATCGCTCGTCGGACCCCACCATTAGCCTCTCGACTGCAACCCTACAGCGCATCAATAGCTGTGGAATCACAACTTCCTCAAGGTAGGGACATCTCGTCTTGGTATTCGATGAGTTCTTTGAGATTCTTTACTTCACGAATTTTCCAGCCATCCGCCATTTTTTGAAGGTAGGACATTTTCTTATTCGTCACCCTGGCACGATGCTGCTCCCCTTCGTCTTGGTAAGCGATCTCATAGGTGATGGTTACCTCGCTAGGAGATACGGACTGGGTTTCCTTGATCGCCATTTTTGCAAATTTTCGCTTACTGCCTACAAAAGCTTTTTTGAATTGTTCATCACTCCACGCTTCAAGGCGCTTCTTCACATCGCCTGTGAGGTAACCTTCCAGGGTTTTGCGATCTTCGGTGTTTCGAATATTAAAACTCTTATCAATATAAGCCTTCAGGATATCCACAGGCTCGGGAGATAGCACCGGAGCTTTGGTGCATCCAATGCCTGCTAATAGAAGTCCCAACAATATATTCCTAAGATACATATCCCATTCCCCTTAAGGTTTCACAAAAGTCGCCCACCGATTTTTTTTGATCGTGGGTCAAGCCAAAAAACTGAACACCGATTCCTTGTTCGCTGTCTAAAACCCGCACCACTCTTCCATTGCATGAAACAGCGTGCTCCCCAAAGACAAATGACAAATGAACTTCTCTGATATTCTTGGCTTTCTTTCCTGTAAGCTTCTCTCGAAAATAAAGGAAAGTCCCGCCTTCATCCATTCGACTCACGCTTCCATCAAGTTTTTTGCCACCCTTCCACTGGGCCTGACAATACACACCGGGCAATATCTTTGGACGACCCTGATACCATTCCATGCGCGGATTGAGGCAAGATCGAAGCAATTCAACTTTGATCCACGACTGAATCGTATAAAGTGAAAGCGCGAGAACCAGAAAGAAAACAGCGAGCACCAAACTTTCGTGCTTTAGCGCAAGGACCACTGTTGCTATTAGCCAAAGAACCGAAAAAATCTTGTAAAAATAGAAGGCCCACCGCTTTCCTTGGGCGATCCAAATGGAAACAGGTAAGGTAATAAGAAAGAAAGCTCCCATCCATATCTGAAGCGTGCGAAGAGGCAGTTCCCACCAAGGCGCCCTGGTTACTAGCATGACTTCAATACCGGCCAAAGGTACGCCCAAGAAAAGCACAAGTGTCGCAAGACGCAATCGCCAAGGTACCGACAGAACCTTCATGATTTGAGGCTCCCATGGGCATCAGGAAACTTCAAGCAAGGGGACCAGTATCCACCGAAACTAATACCGTTCTTCATTTCTTGATAGGGCGACGGCCTACCATAACAAACCGCCCCGGGTCCTAGCTCCTCAGGCGGAATCCCTGGTCCACCCCAATAGCAAGGAGCCTTCCACCGGGAGGTGTCGTGAGCACCTTGGGTGAATCCATCTCGAATCAACCACTGCATCGGCCCCAACCTTTGATTGCCCGACATCAAGCGTCGCTTCCAAAAATCAGGAACAGCATCGCGTTCCATTTGTTCCATCAACCCTAGATGAGCATGATGCCATTCTTCGGGCGATCCCGTATCTAACCATGCCTCTCTTTGCAAATATCCATATGCCAAACCAGAAGTGAGGCTCTTCTGAAAAACATCCTTAAAGAAGTCCTGAGGGCGGCCTTCAGTAAGGTGCTCAAATGCTTTTGGCGAAAAAGCGGCAGCACCGCCATAGAACCACTTTCCCTGTGCCACCGGACCCGTCCCCTGAAGCTGCATCGTGTCGGGCTGGTGAAGGATTTCTTTATATTTTCCTGGGATTTTGGAGCCATCCTGAAGAGATAGCACCATTTCTACCGAAGCCTTTTTCTCGACCTGAAAGAAATGTTCTGATAGCTGATTCAGCCCAAAGAACGACAAGGTATCGGCATTGAGAAGGTAGAAGGGCTCCCCGGAAAAGAACCGCAATACCTTGCGGATCCCGCCTGCACTTCCTAGAAGCTCGGCACTTTCGTCGCTGACATGGACCCGCAATCCTTTACTATCCAGTGCTAAATAACTTTGCCGAGCAAGATCCGGAAGGTGATGAAAATTGATGACGACTTCCTTGACACCGGCTGCGGCGAGCTGATCCAAATGAAACTGTATGAGTGGGATCCCCATGAGTGGCACAAGGGGCTTCGGCAAAAGCGTTGTAAATGGCGCAAGCCGAGTTCCAAGTCCTGCAGCCATGATCATCGCTTTAGAAATAGTAGTAATGGAACAAGACCTCTCTCAAGGAATCAAAGGAGGGATACTTACACAACACACGCCGTATATTTTCGAAGGTATTGCCTATGTACTTTAGGTAGCTTGGGTTTCCTCTTAGATTATAGAAGGAAGCAAAGCTGCCGATGGCCTTAAAGTTGCGTTGAATCGTCATGATGTCAAAAATTCTCGTAAATTCTTCAAATCCTTGCTTCGGTTTCAGGGCAGCCTTGTACTGATTCCAATAATATTCCGTAAGTACCGACACCTGTGCATCCGTCAATTGATAGTAGCTGTCTCGCAAAAGCGACACTAAGTCGTACTGCGCGGGTCCCATACGAGCATCCTGAAAATCAATCATGACCAGGCGCTCATCACTTCCGGTCACCATAATATTTCTGCTATGAAAATCCCGATGCGTATAGACCGTGGGTTGGTCGGCCAATGTTTGGCAAAGGCTGCTCATCTCTTTGTTGAGAATTTTTCGATGGGCAGGGCTGATTTTTCGCTGAAGGTATTTTTCAAAAAAATGACTAATAGTGAACTGAATTTCCCAATAGAGTTTTTCATGATCGAACCTAAGCTTAAAACCCTGAAGTGAATATTTGTCCATTTGCCTATGGGTTTCGAGCTGAAAATTTAAAAGAAGGTCCAAGGTTCTTTGGTAAACTCGAGTTTCCATTTCGGAATCCGAAATTTTCTTGAGATGGTGCAGGAGAGTCTGATCCCCGAGATCCTCCAGGAGGATGAACCCTTTGTTCGATTGGTAGTCATAGACTTGAGGAACCGACACCCCGCAGTTCATCAAAAAATCTTGAACCTCCAAGAAAGTGTAAGGCTTCTTTGGCGTATTCTGAAAAGGGGCGGCCGAAAGGAGAATGAAATTCATTTCCTTTGTTTCGATCCGAAAATATTTTCGAGCACTTGCATCACCCGGTATACGTTTTATTTTTCGTATGGTCCGTTTACCCTTTAACCATTTTTTTATTGTAGCTTCACTGATGAGATGGTTTGGTGTCATTTTCAGCAATTCTCCCCACAAAGTATTCATGATGTCCCATTTTTTAAGACGGTTCCAAGTACTTTTTGAAAGGTGTCCGAGTTGACAATGGGATTTCGAATTGGAACATTCTTTGAAACCATCTCATAGAGTTCTTGTGAGCTAACTTGCTGCAATTCGCGTGAATGATTTCGCTCCCAATAGACAGCCAAACCTCTTGGATCGTATTTGGCGTGGTACATGAGTTCGAGAGCCCGATTGACGGCAGCCTTGAGCTCACCGGATTGATATTCCACTGCAAGGGGATTTTTGAAGGCATTTCGAAGGGCGACTTGATGCTGCTGTCGCAATTCTAATCTTGCCAACTCGATAGCTATCAATGCCGCCAATTCATTCTCTGTGGCCAACTTCTTCCAAAGTTCAGTCGAGAAATAGAGCGTTCCGTAAGGAAGGCTCCCCAGCAGAGCCGTTGCTCCCGGATTTGCTTTTTTGATTACAATCTCCCAGTTGTGCCCCTTGAAGGGCGACTTTTCGTCAACGAGAGATCGGGCGAGTTTTTGAAGGTAATTCTCTAACTGCGAATCCCGGAGGTCACCCTTACTCACCTCTGATTTAAGGGAGGCAAAGTAAGATTGATCCTCACGTATCTGTTGCGAAAGTGGGACGACTACTTCTTCTGTCGGAGTCGAGCAACCGCAGATCCATCCCATCCCAATGATCCAAAAAAAAAGTGGTAGCCTCATGTCGTCTGACACAGGCTACCACGATTCTTATAGAAAACTCAAAACGGAAGTCTAAGGATTACTGTCCTGCTGGCATGGCTTCAGAAGAAGGGGCACGCATATCAGCATTGTCCTCAACTACAGCCGGAACCTGATCCATTGGCATGGTCGACTGTTGATCTGCCAATTGAGGAGCCGTCTGTCGACCCTCTGGATTGTAATAGAGATTGAAGCCAGCGTAGATTCTGTTTGGATCTCGGATCAACTTGCGGTTGTTCTCGTAGATCTGCTTCCATTTACTACGCGTGCCATAAAGGTCTTGCGAAATAGAACCCAAGGTATCCCCTTGTTTGATCATGTAGCGTTCGCCATTCCTCTCTACTGAGACGGATGACTGAGGGCGCTCAACTTTCAAAACAGTCCCAACGGGAATCACGTTCGGATCAGAAATTTTGTCACGATTGGCTTCATAGATTTTTTTCCATTGGTACAAATCGCCGTAATATTCGAAAGCGACGCGCATCAATGTATCGCCGCGTTGAATCGTATGGGATTCATACTGGCCACTACCCGAGAAGGACTCAGGAGCCGCTTCCACAGTAGAAGGCTGTGCCATTGCCATATCGTCAGCTGGCATTGGCTCTGGAGCAACGGGAGCTTCAGGTGCCGGAACCACGGGAGGCTCAGACAAGGCCTGGTCTTGCTCGGTCGTTTCTGGAATCACAGGTTCTTGGCTAAACTCTGCTGGCTTCTCCGGCTCAACCAATTCTTCAGTGCTGGCCTGAGCTGAAGCTTCTGGCTCTTCCAGAGAATCTTCGGGTACTGCGTCCGTACCTGCGTCAGATAGCTCCTCGGAATCCGCTGATATTTCATCTCCTTCCAAGGTGTCTTCTGTTCCTGAAGAAGAACAGGCGCTTAGCCATGCCAGCATTGCTGCTACGGTTAAGGCCTTGCTCGCCCAGTCATAAAAATTTCGATCGTATTTGCCCATTGTGGGGCTCCTTCCCTAATTCAGATCGGTTCAACCAGCTCTTCGGCGGAATCTGGAGAAACTTGAGGGAAGTTAACGATCCTAGTCAGAGGTGGACGCTATTAGGCAGCAGAGGTGATAATAATAGGAAAAAAGCACCATTTTCAAGATTTAGAAGAAAAGGTCCTTCTGATCAATGGCGGCAATCATCTGGGTACAGAAATCATCAAAATGCCTTGGGTTGTTCAGAAAATCCAAATCATCGCTCTGGATAACCAAGCGCTTACCGGCACGATAGGTTTCCATCCATTCGTCATAATACTTATTCAAGCTTGAGAGGTAGGACTCACTGATGCCTTTTTCGTAATCATGGCCACGCATGGCAATTCTTTTCTTCAACTCAGGGACCGACTTGCGAAGGTAAATGACGAGATCGGGAGGTGTCAAAAATTGAACCATCGATTGATAGAGCGAGAGGTAGTTTTCGTAGTCCCGGCGCTCCATATGTCCCTGCTCAAAAAGGGCACGCGCGAAAATATTGGCGTCTTCATAGATGCTTCGATCTTGAATCGAACTCCCATCGCCAGAGGAGATCGTGTGGTGCGTGCGAAAGCGGTGATTCAAGAAAAAAATCTGAAGCGGAAAAGACCATCGCCCCATGTCAGAGTAGAAATCCTTGAGGTAGGGATTGGTCTCAACGGATTCGTAATGGGGTTGCCATCCCATGCGCTGAGCCAAAAGACGAGACAGCGTCGTCTTACCTGTTCCAATATTGCCCGCAAGAACGACAAAAATTTTACTGTGCGCCAATGAGATCTCCCTGTCTTCTCTTAGGTGATAGTAAGTTTGTGAAAGATAAGTCAAGGAGTGGATCAATTATCTAGACCCACTTAGAAAACTCTGAGAACTTATTAGTAGTTACTACATTCTTGAGAAGGAACTTAAGAAGACACAGAGGGTCAAAGCGCCCTCAGAAATTTCAAGGAGTTTGAAATGTCCGATATCCCAGAAACAGCAAATAAAGGTCTCGAAGGCGTTGTCGCCTGTACCAGCGAAATCAGCACCATCCACGATGTCACACTCTTGTACCGTGGATACACTATTGAAAGCTTAGTTGAACAATGCTGCTTTGAGGAAATCATTCACCTCCTTTGGTACAAGGAACTTCCCAACAAGAAGAAGTTAGAAGAACTCAAAACCCATCTCAGCGTCCATATGCCGCTTCCTCCAGCACTAACACCGATCCTTAAGTCTATTGCTGGGACCAAAGCACACTCAATGGCCAAGTTGCGCACCGCTATTTCGTACTTTGCTTTGCTGGACCATAAGGCGGAAGACAACTCGGACGCCGGGGTCAAGCAAGCCGCGATTCGATTGACAGCTGCACTCGGACCCATGATTGCTGCGCTTTCACGCCTGGAGCAAGGGAAAGAAATCATCGCGCCGACCGCCGGAAAAAGCGTGGCGTGGAATTTCTTGAACATGATGCATGGAAAAGGTCCTTCTAAAGAAGAAGAAGATCTTTTTGACACGGCTCTGGTTCTTCATGCCGACCATGAACTCAATGCCTCTACCTTTACAGCACGGGTCGTTGCTTCAACCACCAGCGATTACTACAGCGATATTGTAGGCGCGATTGGGTCGCTCAAGGGTCCTTTGCATGGTGGTGCTAACGAGCAAGTCATGATCATGCTCCAACAAATCAATACTTTGCAAAAAGTTGATCCCTTTATCAAAGACGCCGTCGACAATAAAAAGAAAGTCATGGGCATAGGCCATCGCGTGTATAAAAACGGTGACCCGCGCGCCAAAATTCTTCGCGATATGTCCCTCAAAATCTGTGAAAAAGCCGGACTAGAAGAGCAGCACAAAATCCTGTCTCGCATTGAACAACAAATGCTGGACCAAAAGGGCCTTATGCCAAACGTGGATTTTTACAGCGGACTTGTCTACACCGCGCTTGGACTTCGTCCGCGTGATTTTACTCCGATCTTTGCCTTGAGCCGAAACGTCGGCTGGAGTGCGCAGATCTTGGAGCAAACTGGCAATAATAGAATCTATCGTCCTCGCGCCTATTACACGGGACCTGTCGATCTTACGATTACTCCGATGGACCAACGGAAATAAAATTCCTTAGGTCTCGGATTTGGGCGCTAGCATCGTCATGGCTTCGCCCAATTGGGTAGTCAACCTGTCCATCTCCTTTGGAAACGATATGCTCTCGCAAGGATGATCCTTTCGAAACTGATCAAAAAGTCCACGCGCCTTTTCTAATTTTAGAGAAGCTTGGCGATAGTCTTCCAATCGCGAGGTGGGATCGATGAGTTTCATTTTGGCCCAACCCACGAGACTTGGAACGGAGTCAGGATGAGCGACTAAGTCAGTCTGCAGAATCTCGACGGCTTCTGATGTTTTGCCAGTTCCATTCAATGCCTCCGCAAACCAAGACGGCATAAAGATGGGATTCAAGCCTTTTTGGTAGGCAGATTGAAGCTCTCCCAAAGCAGAAAGGTAATCCCCTACCTTGAGGTGGGCTCGACCAAGCCATGCGGCTAGGTCTGGATCTGTCGGATGCAGGTCCATGATTTTTCGCAATCGCTCTAGGGCCGAACGACTTTGCTCCCTTTCTATTTCCAATTGAGAAAGGGTTTTGAGGACTCGCACATTGTCGGGCTCTAAATCCAATATCTGACTCAAGAGTTGTTTGGCGCCTTCTATTTCATTGGCGCTGACACGGCTAAGGGCGTCTTGATAGAGTTGCGAAGATTTTCGTGAAAGAAAAGACTCCGCTAGCGTGTCCATTCGGGACAAAAGTTTTTCTCGGACTGTCCCATTCGCGGTGGGCACTTTTCTTCGCAAATGGGCAAGTGCCTCTCCACGACGATTGAGCTGAACCAAGACGTAAGCAAAAAGCAGATCCGCTTCAGACAAAGCGCCGTAATCTGAAGCCAGCGCTCGCAATTGCAATACCGCTTCTGGCCACTGACTTTTTTGCACCAAATCTTTGACGTAAGTCAGACCAGCTTCATCGACGGATGCCATTACCGCCTGACTTGCCAGCATTCCAAGAGCAACCCAATGGGGCAGTAATTTCCTACTTCGAATTTCCGGTCCACCCAAGGAGGGGAATGCCCTAAAATAAAGAGAGGCTAAGCGAACGAACCCATTGGAAAACATGACGTGAGTCTAACCTACCGTCCGCCAAGAAAGAATGAGAAATCGGTCGCTGTTTTGGAGCACCCGACCTGGTGGCTCGCCTTTTTTCTTTTGACTGCTCCCACTTTGCGGGCTGAGCAAACTCCTGTTGAAGACTTTGACTGGGGCACTACCGAAATGCGCGAGACTGGCCCCTCCAAGCCCACGTCTTTTTTGGGATCTTCAAAGTCGGAAGATCCTCGACTCAAAATCGAAGTGAAGCGCTTCAGTGTAGAAGTGGTCCGCATGAGCAAATCCCAACGGGTCTATCTTTTGAAAGCAGCGGGGAAAGACGAACTCCCTGTTCGAAAAATTATCCTTCTCCGAACGGATCAAGCCGGCTCAGGTAGTGAAAACGTGATGGCATTCAGAAACCTCAAGAACTATCCAGACGGCGAACGCTTTGCAGCCCGCTCAGTGCGCAAATACGAAAAGTGGCCCACACTCGAGGCGGGCCAGAACTTTACTGCCATCAATAAACTCGGCGAACACCTTGCCCCCCTGCCTTCTCCCGAAGAACAAGTCCAAGATGAGCAGGACGTGCAAGAATTAGAGTTTGACGAAGGCTTTGATGACAGCCTCACTTCGCAAGCAACACCACTCCCTCCGCCTACCGCTGCGCCTGCGCCTGCGCCTCAGAATAAAATGCAAAAGGCCGAGCCTGAAGTAGCTACAAAGGACAATGACCTGCAAGAGAGCGATCCTGACTTTGGCGCGGAGGACGGTGATTTCCAAGATGAAACGCCTCCTGCTGAAGCAGCCGAAGCTACGCCACCCACCATCGCTGCCTATGACGCCGACTTAGATGCAGGCACTTCACCGCCACCTGGTTCTGATGCCGCATCAGGAAACACCACCCAACGTCTCGAGATGGCCAACTTGGTTGCGGAAGAATACCACCCCATCGAAGTGGATCGTCACTGGCTCTCGCTTGGGTATGGCTATTTCCCGACGACCACTCCCTCCGACACCGTCGCTTATTTTTCGGGTGTGGGACTTCGCTACGGTCTCAATCTGGGCGAGCACCTCTTCATCAAGGGCAAAGGCATTCAGGATTCCTTTACGGCAGAGCTCAGCATGTTTCTCTATTCGGTGAGTGGATTTGCGTCGGATTTGGATAGTTATTCGGTCTTGCCACTCACATTAGCTGCTCGTTACAATGTCTACTTTGGTGATTCCATTATTGCCTTTGCTTATGCAGGAATCTCCAATTCTATGGTGCTTAGCAATACGGACGGCACCGACGAAGCCCTTCTACTCTTGGAGGGGCTCAAGCCAGCCCTCGGTGCGGGTCTTTTCTTCCACATCGGGCCCAAATGGTACCTTCGTGCTGACCTTGGCCTAGACTTTATAGGAACGGGTCTAGTATTAAGACTCTGACGTATGGTCAGAATTTATTTCCTAATGATACTGGTTTTGGTGCTTCAAGCGTGTGGCGTAAAGGCAGATCCCAGCCCAGCCTATCGCGAACCCCTCTTTGATAATCCCCTTGAAGAAGAAGATCTGAAGCTACCCTCAAAAGATGAACCGCTAAAAAAGAAAGCTCCATGAACCTACCTCAATCCTATTTTCCCTATCGCAAGGGTTACCTCCATGTCGAAGGCACTTCTGTCGAGGAGCTGGTGCGGCAGTATGGGACGCCACTCTATGTCTATTCTCAATCAGCCATCGAAGCCGCCTACCGAGAACTTCAGAAGGCATTTCCTGAAAACGAGAATCTCCAAATTTGTTACGCAGTCAAAGCCAACTCCAATCTCTCACTGCTCAGAGTCTTGCGCGACTTGGGTGCAGGGTTTGATCTTGTGTCGGGAGGAGAGCTTTATCGCGTTGCAAAGGCGGGCGGTGATTCCGCTAAAATTGTTTTCTCTGGGGTCGGAAAAACGCGAGAGGAAATCCAAGAGGCGCTCCACTATCAAGAAGGAAAAGGAATCCTTTCTTTCCAAGTTGAATCCCTTCATGAATTGATGTGCTTAGAAGCCCAGGCCACAACCGCAAAGAAAAAGGCATCCTTCTGCCTGCGTTTCAATCCAGGAGTGGAAGCCGAGACGCATCCACTCATCACCACAGGGACAGAGACCAGTAAATTTGGTTTGACCGAAAAAGAAATCCTTCACTGGGTCAAGAACAACGCGTCCAAGGAATACCTTCACTTTCTTGGAGTGAGCGTTCATATAGGCAGCCAGATCCATCAACTCAAACCTTTTCAGAAAACCTTTCAGAAAACTCAGACCCTCATCCAAAAGTTAGAAGCGATCTTGAAACGTCCCCTCGAAGTGGTCGACGTTGGAGGTGGCATTGGCATTCCTTATGAAAAAGAAAAGCCACTATCTCTGAAATCCTACGCCAAAGAAGTTTCGAGATATTTTGGGCAGCGTTCTCCGTTTCGGGGACGCCTGAAGATTCTCCTGGAACCCGGCCGATTGCTCGTTGGAAATGCTGGCGTCCTTGTCACTCAGGTGCTTTACGAAAAGCGAATCCTCAAACGCCGATGCCTTATCTTAGATGCTGGAATGAACGACCTGATGCGACCCGCGCTCTACGAAGCCATCCATGCCATCCTGCCTGTGCACAAAAGGCTCGGTGCAAGTGAGAAGACATTAGTCGTAGGTCCCGTATGCGAGTCTTCAGACGTCTTTGCAAAAAAGGCCGTTTTGCCAAAAAATCTCAAGGAAGGCGACCTGGTGGCCCTCCTCTCCGCGGGCGCCTATGGGTTTTCGATGGCCAACCACTACAATAGTCGCCGACTTCCTGCGGAAGTCCTGGTTCATCAAGACAAGGCCGTGCTAATACGCAAACGCGATCGCCATGAAGACTTAATCCGCAATGAAATCCTCTGATTTGGGCTAATCCCCAGTCTGTGCTAAGAAGCTCTTCATGGTTGGAAAACAAGATTTTTCTGGAATTTGGACGGCACTCATCACCCCCATGCACCAAGATGGCGCGGTGGATTTCGAAACGTATCGCAAACTCATCAAGCGGCAAGTGGCTGGGGGAGTTCAAGGTGTCGTACCCTGTGGGACCACGGGCGAATCCCCCACACTTTCCGAAGAGGATCGCAAGCGCCTCATCAGCTTGGCGCTAGAAGAAACTAAGGGAACTGCGACCAAAGTCCTCGCGGGCACGGGTGGCAATGACACAAGCAAGACCGTTGCTTTCTCCCGCTGGGCTAGCGACCAAGGCGCAGCAGGTTTATTGGTTGTGCTTCCCTACTACAACCTTCCAACTCAAGAAGGATTGGTAAAACATTTTTCGGCAATCTGTGATGCCGTCGAATGTGACGTCATGGCCTACCTGACTCCCAAGCGGACGGGCGTTACGCTCCATGCTGAAACTATTGCGATGCTCGCAAAGCACCCGCGGTTCCGCGCTATCAAAGACAGCACTGGAAGCATCACCTCTCCGATGGAGACGTTGGATCGATGCCGCGAGGCCGGCGTAACCATCCAAATGCTTACTGGGGATGACATCAACTTCTTGCCATCGCTTTCTATCGGTTCGGTCGGAGTCGTGTCCGTGAGTTCTAATTTGATTCCAGCTGAAATGGTAGCCATTTGGAAGGCCTTTTTGAGCAATCGCCGCGAAGAAGCCACCAAGCTTCATCAACGCTACTATCCCCTGTTTCGAGATTTATTTGTAGAAACCAATCCGGCACCGATCAAGGCCGCCATGCACGCGGAAGGACTTTGCCAGCCCACCTTGCGATTGCCCCTCTGCGAGATGCAGCCCAAGTCCCTCGCTACGCTTCGAAAAGTTTTGGGAGAAATTCGTGAACGCTAGAAGACGACTCATCGACGATGCCTTCGACCAAAACCTTCCAGTCACTCCTGAGTTGCAAGCTGCGGTAGAAGCCACACTGAAGCAGCTCGACAATGGAGAGCTTCGTGTTTGTTCGCAGGATCCAAGCGGAACGTGGACCACTCATGCTTGGCTCAAAAAGGCGATCCTCCTTTATTTCAGGATGAGGAGCGTTGCTCCTGTGGACCTGGGTGGATTTGTATTTGTGGATAAAGTTCCACTCAAACATTTTACTGGCGAAGAAGGCGTGCGAGTTGTGCCTCATGCACTGGTCCGCTATGGCTCGCATATTGAACGTGGCTGCGTCTTGATGCCTTCGTATGTCAATATCGGCGCGTATGTCGGTGCGGGCACGATGGTAGACACGTGGGCGACCGTAGGGTCTTGCGCCCAGATCGGAAAAAACGTGCACCTCTCAGGCGGAGTAGGCATTGGTGGCGTACTAGAACCTGCTCAGGCCGATCCCGTCATTATTGAGGACGAAGCCTTTATTGGAAGTCGCTGCATTGTCGTAGAAGGTGTCCGCGTTGGAAGACGCGCTGTTCTTGGAGCCGGTGTCGTACTAACAGCGAGTTCACCCATCTTAGACGTCACACAAAAAGAAGCGGTGCAATATAAGGGATACGTTCCAGAGGATTCGGTCGTCATTATGGGATCGAGGACCAAGAAGTTTCCTGCGGGTGATTTTGATGTGGCCTGTCCGCTGATTATTGGCAAGCGCACGGCTCGCACGGATGAAAAGACGGCGCTCAATCAAGCGCTTCGCGCGTTTAATCTTGAATGATCTGGGAATCCGTTTGCTAAGAGCGTCGCGTCATTACTATAGTGATGCCAAAAGGCGAACCCCCCATGAATATCTATGTATGCGTGAAGCAAGTCCCCGATACAGAAACCAAGATTAAGATTCTGCCTGACAAGTCAGGCATCGACCTTTCGGGCGTCAAATGGATCCTTAGCCCCTACGACGAATTTGCAATCGAAGAAGCACTGCGGCTTAAAGAAAAGAACGCAGGCAGCACGGTTACCGTAGTGTCGGTGGGACCTGAGCGCGCCAAGGAAGCCATTCGGACTGCTTTGGCCATGGGTGCGGATAATGGCATTTTGGTCGATGCGCCCGAAGGAGCGGACGGTGCGTTGGCTGCCAAGGCTGCAGCTGGTGCGATCAAAAAGGAACCGCAAGTCGATATTATTTTTACGGGTAAGGAAGCCATTGATGATGGTGCTGCTCAGTTTTCTCAATTCTTAGCGAAGAACCTCAATTATCCTTGCGTCACTGTTGTCCTCGGAATCGAATACGGTCCCGGAAAAGTACAGTGCCGTCGCGAAGTAGAAGGTGGTGCTGTGGAAATGGTAGAAGCGACATTGCCTGCAGTACTTGCTGCCCAGAAGGGATTGAACGAGCCACGCTACGCAAGCCTTCCCAATATTATGAAGGCCAAGAAGAAAGAAATTAAGACTTACAGTCAAGCGGACGTGGGTGTGAGTGCATCGGACCAGAAGGTTCGGCTGAAAAATTTTGAACTGCCTCCTCCAAAACAAGCAGGCAAGAAAATTGCGGGCGATATCGCAACGCAAGCCAAAGAGCTTGCGCGACTCCTCCGAGAAGAAGCGAAGGTAATCTAACGATGGCAAAAGTATTGATTTTAGCTGAACAGCGTGATGGCAAATTAAAAAAAACTTCCTTCGAACTTATTCAGTTCTGTGCCAAGTCTGGCCACGAAACTCATGTAGCTTTGTTGGGCGATGGCGTCGCGGGACTTGCAAATGAACTCGGCGCTCAAGGAGCCAAAGTGGTTCACCTTGCCGAAGCTCCAGAGCTCGCAATGTACACCGCAGAAGCTTATTGCAAAGTCCTTGTTGAATTGGCCAAGTCACTGAGTCCAGGTTTCTTCTTCGCGGCACACACACCTACTGGAAGAGAAGCCATGGCACTGGTCGCACAAGAATTGGAAGCAGGGTACGCAAGCGATTGCACATCCCTTCAATTTCAAGGCGACAACCTCACCGCGCGGCGCCCACTCTATGCCGGCAAGGCGATTGCTGAAGTAGAATTCCTTGGCACTGGAACACGCGTTCTCACCGTTCGAGCCAATGCACTCGGTGCTAGCGCAGCCACAGCACAAACACCTCAGGTACAAAAACTAAGTGTCAACCTGGCTGGCCTCAAGACCAAGGGCCTTAGCGTCGTCAAAGGCGCGACTGCGCGACCCGACGTCACCGAAGCTGCCATTGTTATTTCTGGTGGTCGCTCCCTGAAAAGTGCCGACGGCTTCAAGATTCTCGAAGAACTTGCGGACACCGTGGGTGCAGCAGTTGGGGCATCTCGTGCTGCCGTCGATGCGGGATTTCGTCCGCACCGAGACCAAGTAGGTCAGACCGGCAAGGTGGTATCTCCGTCCCTTTATATCGCTTGTGGTATCAGTGGCGCTATTCAGCACTTAGCTGGAATGCGCACGTCAAAGTGTATTGTCGCAATCAACACCGATCCGGAAGCTCCTATTTTCCAAGTAGCGGACTATGGTGTCGTGGCTGATTTGTTTCAATTGGTCCCAGCACTGACGCAAGAATTCAAAAAACTGAAGGAACACTGAAATTCATGACGTGGCAGACCTGGCTCTTCCTTCCCGTTTTCTTTGGCGCAATGGGATACTCCCTTTTGCAAATTCGACGACTCGGCAAGCTGATGAAGGCTTCCACCGGCAAAACTCGAGTCATGGACGAAATGGGAGCACGAGTCCGCGAAACATTGATCAACGTGCTTGGACAGAAAGCGGTCCTCCGGGACAAAAAAGCGGGCATCATGCATGCCACGATTTTCTGGGGCTTCCTGATTATCACCTTGGGTACGTTGGAGCAGTTTGTATCTACCTTAGTAGAAGGCGCCAACTTTGAATTTCTGGGATCCAGCATCTACCAGGCCCTGGTTTTCTTTCAGGACTTTTTCACCGTTGCAGTGCTCTTGGCAGTTGGCTACGCCTTTTATGTTCGATTGGTGGTCCGACCCGAACGCCTGGGCAAGTCCAAAGATGCCTTGAAGATCCTCGCCTTCACCGGCGGGTTGATGGTCTCTATTTTATTGATGAACGCCTTTCACTTGGCGGGTACGCAACCTTGGTTTGCATCCGCGATGATTTTTTCAAACCTGCTCTCGGGATTGGCTCCAAGCGACCCGAGCATCTGTATGGCAGGCTATACTTTTTTTAAGTGGATCCACATGATCTTGGTTTTGGGGTTTGCAATGTACATCCCTCATTCCAAGCACCTTCATGTCTTGGCAGCGGGACCGAATACTTTCTTCAAGACCCTGACCGTTGAAAAAGGCATGCAGAAGATTGATTTTGAGGATGAAACCCTCACTCAGTATGGCGCTGCCAAAGTCACGGACTTGAGTTGGAAAGATACCCTCGACACTTTTGCCTGCACCGAGTGCGGACGTTGCCAGGACCTCTGCCCTGCCTGGAACACGCAGAAGCCCCTTTCTCCGAAGGCCATCATTTCGGACCTTAAGAAGAACCTCCTTCGCAATCAAGCTGCGATCTTGTCCGGAAAAATCGAAGACGTTACTCCCGTTATCGACGACAATGTTACGGAAGATGTCATCTGGGCTTGCACCAGTTGTCGCGCTTGCGAAGTCGCTTGTCCGGTCTTTATCGAACAAACGGATAAGATCTACGCCATTCGACGCAATCTGGTATTGATGGAATCGCGATTTCCGGCTGAAGTTCAAAATGTTTTCAAAAACATGGAGAACAATGCAACTCCATGGGCATTCAGTGCATCGGATAGGGCCAACTGGTCGCAAGGACTCTCCATCCCTACGATTCAAGCCAATCCAAATGCCGAGGTCCTACTTTGGGTGGGATGCGCTGGTTCCTATGATGACCGCAACAAGAAGGTCGTGACTGCCTTTGCAAGCCTGCTCAAGAAAGCTGGAGTGAGCTTTGCAATATTAGGCAATGAAGAAAAATGCACCGGAGATCCCGCAAGACGTATTGGGAACGAATATCTTTTTCAAACCCTGGCCAAATCCAATATTGAGACCCTCAATCGACATCAGATCAAGACCATCGTGACGTCTTGTCCGCATTGCTTCAATACGCTCAAGAATGAATACCCAGACTTCGGTGGAAAGTATCAGGTGTTTCACCACTCGCAATACCTCGTGCGACTCATGAATACTGGACGTCTCAAGCCTGCAAAGAATTTTGATGAGACCGTGACCTACCACGATAGTTGTTACTTAGGACGATGGAACTCGGTCTATGAACAACCCCGATCTCTGATCAGCGCCATACCTTCTGCCCACTTTGTAGAAATGACTCAGAACCGCGAGAAAGGTATGTGCTGCGGTGCTGGTGGCGGGCGAATGTGGATGGAAGAAAAGATTGGCAAATCCATCAATATCGTTCGGACCGAACAAGCCATTGCAACCAAAGCTACCGTTGTCGCTTCGGCCTGTCCTTTCTGCATGACCATGCTCACCGATGGTGTTAAGGCCAAGGACCTTCAAAGCAAAATGAAGGTCATGGACGTCGCAGAAATTTTGGACCAGTCGATTAGTTAGTTAAATCCAGAGATAAATTTAGTGATTTAACTCGGGCCAATAAAAGATCTGAAGGTTCAGTGCATCTTCAGATAACACTTAAGTTTGTACAACTCTTAGTCACTCGTTCAAGTTCTGATGAGTGTTCAACAGAAACTTTCTGGTCCTTGCTGGCGTAACCCCAGAATCCTTAGTCCTCTAATGACACCTGTTGCTCAAGGACCTGGCACGAACCTTGGATAAGGGGGTATAGAGGATTTTTTTGTGAACCAGTATTTTCAGTCCCTTTGGATTCGCGTCGTTGGAGTATCAGCCTTTCTTGCATTGGCAGCTTTGATCTTCTCACGTTGCGCGCCCTTAGCCCCAAGCTATCAAAAGGGACAGAATGGGTTATTGGGAATTGGCTTGGCTGGCAATGTAACTTCTCGAGAGCAGTCGCCCAATAACCAAGGAAGCCTTCTTTTGGAATCCATGGTCCTTTTGAAGAGCGACGAAGACCTCGTCAAAGAAGGAGTGCATCGCGGTATTTCCTTGGGCGACCTGAACTTAGGTGCCTTGAAGGAAAATGGCACCGTAGAATTTAAGGTGAAAGCACCCGTGAAGGTTGAGTTTACTCGCCCAACAATTATTCTTATCTTGGATCAGACCTTGGCGCAGATGAAGGCCAACTTGTCGGTCTTGAAGGGCCTCACGGTGCTGAGCAAATCGACAGGCACATTGCAATGGAAGGTCCTTTTGCCTGAGTCGGATGCGTCTACCTACGTAAGGCAACACCTTACGGGAGCATACCTTTCGGAAACGCGATCAGAATTTCGAAAGACCGTTCAGCCTGATGATACAAAGATTCGAGCTCTGACCGATCCAACGGCACCCGTAGACAACCTCTTCGCCTTGAAGGGCTTTCTTTGGGATGGATCGCCGATCACCGAATAATGGGATTCAACCCGCGCGACGCGCAGGAAGAAAGTCTTTGTGGTTGGAGATGAATCGCTTCAGAGCGGTATTCAACAATTCAGACTGGCTCAATGTCGTATAGCTCACCATTTCCATCAAACGCTCATGAACTTGTTTTTCAAGTTCTAGTTCGACTTTCACAGTTGGGCCTTCTAGATGATAATCGTCTCTCATTTTCCAAGTATCCTTACTTTTCCGTAGTCATTACCCTTCTTCACGGGCTCTTCCCCTGAGCAATTCCCGAGAAACAGTATACATAACGGAAGGAAGATTTTCCATACGTCCAATCGTGAGTACTCTGCCACTGGCCTTTTTTGCAAGGGCAGAACAGAGTTCATGCGCGGCAAATTCTTCGCCCATTTTCAGTACCAGGAGGTGAGAAAAGTGGCGCGCTAAATACGTAGGGTCTCTGCCGGCCGTGTACTTTCCATCGGTCAGCAACACGGTGGAGACTTTCGGGCTACCGCCCCGATGCGCATAGCTGCTCTGCATCCTAAGTGCCCTTAAGAGCCCCTTTTCGAGGTGAGTGTAACCTTGACCCGGAGCCTTCAAAAACCGACGAAGGACCTGCGCGGCGGTTCCTTTTTCACCGGGACGCAAGAGAACCTTGGCCTGGCTCCCAAAGGTCATTACCCCAAGCTGCCTTCTAGGAACCTGAAGGAGCACCACGGCCAGTGCCACTGCGGTCAGTGCCAACTTCTCACCCGTCATGGATAGGCTCGTGTCTAGGACTAAGAGCAAAGGCTTTTCGTAGGGTTGGCGGTAGCGATAGAGCCAGGGTACTTCAGGGTCCAACCAAGACCGTCCGGGTTGAAGCAGGAGCGAGTCCAGGCTCTCCTCCGGATCAAATTCTAACCCTTCGGCATCCGCTGGAAGGTCCTCCCAAAGCCCAACCCGGGTCTGAAGTGCAGGAAGCAGCGCGCCCAAAAGCTCCCTCGCCCGCTTCAAAACCGCGTCCACCGCAACAGCCTTTAAACTCGCTTTTTCGGAGGGGTCTTGGGTCGAACCCACCAGTTCATGATAACGCACTGCAATCTGCCAGCCATGCCCCAGCAGCTGCTTGGAGGGACGCGCTTCAATGGAGTCCATACTTGAATTGGACACCAGGTCCTCTAGGTTTCGGACTTTGGAATACCGAAAGTCAGGCTCGCCTGACGGATCATCACTCAGGTCAGGGGCTTTTTTTTTAAGAGGTCACGGATCAATGCCTCAGTAGATAGCGGACCACTTGCCTCTTCGTCGTCGAGGTCCTGGTCCCGTTCCAATCGAGCCGGAAAAACCAATAACGCTGCTTCTTCTAAAGCGCGATCTTCCGTATAACCCCTCTTGATCCACGCTGCTGTCAATTCTACGAGACTCAAAGCCGCGCGGATACTCGCACCACGCCGAATCCGCGGGTCAGTACGACTCACACGAATCAGGTCCATACAACGTCGAAGCATCGCTTCCGAAAGCTGGTATCCCTTTGCTTCCAAATAGCTCTTGGCAATGGCGCATTCTTCTTCATAGGGAGGATAATCGAGCCGTATCCATTCAAAGCGATCCTGAATCGCTTCGCTCAATTGCGATGTAGCAATAAATTCCTTGGGATTTTGAGTGGCAATAACCAGAAATCCCGGTTTTGCATGAATGACCCCAAGCCGCGGCAAAACCAACTGACGCTCATCCAGCGGGGGCAGAAGTACGTTCTGCACGCCCTCGGGCATTCGATTCAGTTCATTCACAAACAAGACCGAACCTGTCTTCATGGCCTCCACAAGTGGGCCATCCAAAAAAGCGTCCGCATCAAATCCTTTGGTCATCGCCCTCGGTGGATCAAACCAACCAACAAGCTTCTGCTCGGTGTAGCGATGATCACCATCTATCCGTATCAACTTTCGGCCAAGCTTCTCCAAGAGGTGCAGGACGAGAGAAGTCTTACCGACTCCAACGGGACCTTCCAGCAGCACGTTCTTTTCTAACTCAAGGCAAAGGGTGAGACTCTCAAGTTCCTTCTTACGGCCCAGGATGGGGAGTGACTTGGGAGAATGAATCGTAGCCATAGTGTGGATGAAACCTTAGCGAGGCGCTCCTGACTTGGCAACTCAGATTCTGAAGTAAAGAGCTATCCATATGTACAAAGCCAATTTGAAGCATCCTATCCCGCCACGTTAGGGATAGGCATCTACCACTAAGCCACTGACCATTTAACGACTCTAAATAACCCTAGCGCACCCCCAGCAAGACGGGTTTGATTCTTGGAAGTGAACATTGGATGACAGGAAGGGAACTCAGCGAGGGGGGCGCCTAAGAAAAGCTCCTACGAGTAGAAGTGCGCAGCGATCATTAAAACTCACCCGCTACTTTGATAATGCTCCAATCGATGATGGGCGCTACAAAGCATAGTAAGGTTCTCTAGAGCATTCGTTCCACCCATTGTTACTGGAAGTTTGTGATGGATGTGCAAGAACCTTTCTTTCTCACATCGAAGCTTGGTCCTAGGGTCTTGATAGGTGCACTGATGTGCATTCTTGATAATCACCTCGTGTTTGATGCCGGCTGGGATAGGGATTCGGCCAATTGTTTGAATCTTGGTTCTAGGCTTATTTATATGCCTAAAATTAAATTCAGAATCTCTAGCAGCCGCGGCAGATTCTCGTACTGTACGATGGGATTGTTTTACCGACACGGGAGCTTTGTTTTTTCGAACTTCATGACGCCTGGCTTTTTCTTTTGGATCTTTATGCTGAAGGTAGAATTCGACGACTTGCTCCAGAGTCTCTGCCAGGCCAACCCACTTCTTCTGCGACTCAGAGACTCTATCTTGGGCACGGCGGATTTTTTCCATGACTTCCTTTGGCAGGCACAAAGAAAGCTCCGCTTGGGTTGCATTGATCACCCGAGCACGCTCTTCCACGCTTGGAATCTTGGGGCTTTCCTTGGCGAGGGCCTCTTGGAGCTTCTCTCTTGGCATGGCTTGCGCAAGTGCGATAAACTTCTGAGAATTTTCCTTCGTCAAATGGGGAGCGATCTGCCTTGCTTTACTGAGAGGAAGTACTCCCATTTGCACCGCGTGCCTTAGCTCTGGTATGGCTTTGGATTTATGAACAATGGTAACAAGATTCCAGCAAACATCTCGAGATAGCCCAAGTGCCTTTTGCGAATACTCAGTCAGGCTTGCATGGCCTTGCTCAAGATAGACTTTCTTGGCTTCAATCTTCACAAGGATTTCTAAGAGTTCCTTCTCACAAGCAAGATACTGTTTTGAAAGTTTCAAGGCTTGATCGTGAAGAGAGCAAAGCAGGTGTGACATTGGAGAGTTCCTTTCAACGAGATGGAACTTACCACGGGTTTTGCGGTGCGATTATCCTCTCTGCTTTAGCCTCTCATGCGTTTCATTCTTAGAATAAAGATCCTCCCCATAAAATGAACATTTCCCGCTCTGAATGAAAGCGGGAGGCCATGGCATCGTGATAAAAGAGTTTGAGCAACTTTCGAAAAGAAACAAATGAAACTCATTTTCAAGGCGCCAAGAGAAAAATCATCTGCATCTCATTTTGCACTCACAGCGAAGTCACAATCGGAAAAGCTAGTTTTGCTGCAGACTTCTCGGGTATCAAGCCCTCGTCGTACAGTACGACGAAGGGGTGCCCTTAGATCCTAGTACGGATCCGTTAGCTTACATATATTCAATGTATTTCATCAAAGTCGCCCCCCTCGCTGTTCCCCCCCCTGTCATCCATCGCTAACTTCCAAGAATCAAACCCGCCTTGCTGGGGCCGGGCCTAACTGTGACGCACTTCGGGCCAAAAAGGATTCAAAAGTGCAGTGCACCTTTGAATGGCACCTTTTTAAAATTCTGTCTAAAGGCTAGACAGGCGTATAAGGGCTGGCAGATCCGGACGCCGACTAGCCCAAAATACCCCGATAACTCCTCGATTCTTCACGGTTGCTAAGCAAAGCCCTTTGGCCTGGGTCTTGCTCTACCTAGGGGAAGAGAGATGCGAGTTTACGCGCATGTTGAGATGTTACGCGTCCCGAAAGGGTACGCAATGAGGAGTGAGAGATGAGCGCAAAGAAGTGGATTTTGATTTTGGGATGCTTGGCTTTACAGAGCCAAGTTGCGATGGCACAGGGTTCGGGCACTAGGTTTCCTAGCTACCAGGAGCTTCATGATTCCTTGGGGCTCACTTTCAGCCAAGATGCTTCTGCTGACACCATCACTATAAAGTATTGGATGCCAGAAAGTATCAAAACTAAATTTATCATATCACCTCAGCCAAATTCTCCTAACCTTACCGCCACCCACGATAAAAAAGATGTGGCTTTAGTTTTTAAGGTTCAGCCGAATACAACCTTAACGCGCGATCTTTTTAAAACTTGCGAAACGTATGCAGGAGACCACCAGTCAACCACTCCTGATTTCCTAAGAGCTGGGGAACCAACAACTTCAATGCCAGCTACTATTCCTTGCAGAAGGATAGAGATCACCTTAATTGCAAGCCAAATTGCGACAGAGCTAAACTTGGCAAATAAAAAGCAATTCGCGGTTGGTGCTTTGAGTCTTCTTGAGAACAATAAAGTTAGCTTTGACCCGCGTGGAGCAATTAACTTCTTCAATGCCAACGCTAAGCTTTTATTCGATACGGATCGGCAATTCACTTCAACTTGTAGACAGCTTGAAAAGACTGGCGATTTAGAGAAGGTCGATGCCAGTATCGAGGCTTTGCAAGAATTGGTCGGTCAAGTAGATGAAAGCGGCCTAAGCGATGAAGACAAAGCAGAAGCCCACGCTGTCTTCGAGAAGCATGAAGAGCGATTGGTTCAAATTCGAGATACCAAACAAGAAGCCGCAGAAGCCAAAGCCCTCGAAGAAGCTTTAGCTGCATCGACTGCTGAGGAGATCAAAAATCCTGGAGCACTCATGAAGCGCCTCAACGCGCTATTGGCAAAACATTCTGACAAACGAAGCGAAATCCTTTTGGCGCAAAAAGCAGTCCTCGAAAAGTGGACAGCAAAAGGAGATAGCGAAGTCGTATTGAAGGCTGTCCTTGCATGGGCACCACAGGCATTGTCGGTCAAAGGTGAAAACGAGGCGGTCGCGAGCTTTGCGGATGTGGACAAAATGATTCGGCGACCCGTCGCTAAGATCAAAGACGCTGAAGGAATTCGATCGGCTGCTGAAGCAGTTTTGGAAAGCAATTTTGTCGGCGGCTTGAGTGATGAACAACAGAAGACTTTTGTCAAAACTGTGACCTGGATGGCAACTCGCTCTGGCGAAAAGACCGAGGGCACCGCATCCGAGAAAGCGAAGGCCTCTCGAGACCTTGCGGACCTTGCCAAGGATTCGTTCAGCAATGAAGCTGCTGCCAAGCAATTAGCCATCTACCGCGATTATGAAGTCACTGCCGAAGAAGGTAAGGCGATGGGCGAAGAACTTTTGAATCCAAATAACATGGCCCAGATGATGATGGGAATGAACAATCCCATGATGGGCGGAATGGGAATGAACCCAAGTCAAGCTGCCAAATGGTTTATGCAAATGAATCAGGCTAAGTTCTTGATGGGACGCCTGCAGTACTGCGGAATGGGCATGCAAGTTCCAGGAATGACAAATGCGAGCAAAACTGATGCAGCAGCTTGTCGCCAAGTGACTCAAGCAGCAAATTCTTTCTACACGATGAACAATCCCATCAATATGTACGACACGATGTTGCGGCAATCGATGGGTGGAGCTGTGAATGAAAATCAGCAGCAGTTCTTTCAACCGAGACAACCTCAGCAAGGTGCGCAAGGCCAGCCACTCGCTAGCCAAGCAGCAGGTCAGCAGAGAGGAATTGCAGGAACGGATCCCAGTGTAATGGGCACTCCCAACTTCAATCCTCATCCGCGCGCGAAGCGTATGATCCAAGTAGCTCCCGATGCGCAAGCAGTGACTTTGCCAGAGCTAAACACACTCTCTATGGATGGAACCTAAGCTAACTTAGGACTTCCAGTTTAAGCCCGGCTGCTTAGGCGCTTCGGCCGAAGGTGATTCTACTTCAAGCGATGCAACCGGATACGTGCAATACCGAGTTGCCGTCACCGCTGTTGGCCAGTGATTGCCACTCTTCTTTGTGCCACCAAAAGGAAGCTTGGAAGAAGCCCCAACCGTGGTGGTATTCCAATTCACCAAACCTGTATCCAAATCATCAAGGCACTTCTCGTAGACCTTGCGATCTTGGGTAAAGACACTTGCCACCAATCCATATTGAGTAGCATTGGCATAGGCGATGGCTTCATCGAGATCCTTCACCACCAAGAAGCTCACGTTCGGCGCAAAGAGCTCGGTTTGTTGGTAGACACTCTTTGCAATCTTTTCGGAAGTAGGATCACGCATCACCATGATGGAAGGTGTGATGTAGTTGCCGGGAGAATCCAGTTCTAAGACTTTGCCGCGCATCAAGACGTCGAAGCCCTCTCGCGGAGCAATGTCTTGAAACTTCATGTACCGATCCACGCTGACGCGATCAATGAGTGGCCCCATAAACGGCTCATCGAAAGGATGTCCGATCTTAAACGCCTTGGCCCTTGCATGAAATCGCTCAATAAAAGACTGAGCGATGCTTTCATGCAGCATCACGCGGCTCGTGCAACTGCAACGCTGTCCCGTTGTAATAAACGCACCAATCAAGGTGTCTCGAAGGGCCGCCTCAATCGAAGCGTCCTCCCAGACAATCGCTGAATTCTTCCCACCCATCTCGAGGGCCAAGAGCTTCCAATACTGCTGGAGCGTATCTTGCTTGATCTGCATCCCTACTTCGTAGCTGCCGGTAAACAATACGGCGTCGACACCTTCGTGCGTGCAAAGGCGGCGACTCACTTCTCTCTCGCCTTGAATGAGATTAAAAACACCTTTGGGAAATCCGGCCGCATGAAAGCACTCCGCCATCACTTGCCCCGTAAAAGGAGTTTTCTCTGAGGGCTTAAATAAAACTGCGTTGCCCGTGAGGAGTGCTGGAACGATATGTCCATTGGGAAGGTGGCCCGGAAAGTTGAAGGGACCCACTACGACGGTGACACCCAGAGGCTTGTTTCTCCAGACGCCATCTGCATTGGGACTAGCCTTGGCAATTTTGACTTCCTCTACAAGCTTCATGCTCTCTTGGATGGTGACGTCGACCTTATTAATCATGGTGTCTACTTCGGTCTTAGACTCCCAAAGCGGTTTGCCAACCTCGCGCGAAAGCACTTCTGCAAGCTGCGATTCTCGCTGCTTAAGCTGAGCCTGGTAAGCCTTGAGCAGTCCCATTCGATCTTGAAGAGAGGTCCGCTTCCAGTGCTTTTGGGCCCGTTGCGCTACCTCTACTGCGCGATCGATATCCGAAAATCCATAACTCATCTCACCCACTCGATCATGGGTATTGGCGGGACTGAAAACCTCCCACTTGCCTTGAGACGACTGGGGCTTAGCAAATTGCCCGTCGATGTAATTGCCTAGGTATTCAACTGGAAACTGGGCTTCGCGCATAAAACCTCCAACGCTAATAATAGGGCATAAAGACGACGGAATCTCCCGTAGACAATGAAAGGAGTGTCTGCAACTTCTGAGTGGATTCTTGATTGGGTAAAATCAAGGTATCGCCCTCAATCACGGCCGTGACAGCAACTGCCTGAAATCCACGCTCATGCTTAAAGCTCGAAGAAATCAAACCCTTCTCTCCCAACTTACTTGGAGTACCTGTGGAAACTTTGAGGCGAAGGGTTTGGATTTTTTGAATTGGAACGACTTGATCGGTATCACAAACCAAGTGGGGACCACCGTCAAAGGGATCGATTTTGTTTTCGTAACGAAAGCCCGCCTTCGTCAACATATGATGCACGGGCTTGGTTTGGTCTCCCACCTTGCCGATGGAATCTCGCGCTTCGGCAGGAAGGAACGTCGTATAGATCTTGCCCGTAGGAAAAAGCGAGAGGATGAATTCTTTATTTTGCGAACAAAGTTGGTCCGCTTCCCAATACTCCATATTCGTAAAGCGCCGACCAACAGCCTCCCAAAGTGGCGACTGTCCGTCACGATTAAAGGGAGGCAAAAGCTCCGTCAACAACCGCTTCTTAAATTGTGACCGGTGCATTCCCATATAAAGAAACCGCACAAAAGAAATCTGCCTGCCCAGCCGATCCTCGCGTTGGCGATAATCGGGATGAACAACGAGGCCACCAATTTCTGACGGGCCCTGAGTATCATAACGAAGGATGAGCGTGCCGTGAAGAAAGCCCGTATTGATCGTCTCAGAAAACTTACGCTCAACTCCCACCTCAAAGTAGAAGTTAGGAGAATCCTCTGTTCCGTACTGAGCACGAATCGTGGAAGTGCCTACCACCTCTCCCGTAGTGAGATCTTCTGCAACCATCAAATACCTGGCGTCAGAAGTGCGTCTGGATTTGCCTAGAAAGGACTTTACTGAAATTTCAACGCGATCCTTAAGGGAGTGTTCATCCGAAGGAAGTCCATAGAACCCTGGACCCGGCATCTGTGCCAAGCGCGAAAGCAAAGGGACATCTTCCATTCGAGATTCGCGAAGGAGAATCATAGGCAAGTAGCCTCAATCAGTTTTTCGTAAAAAGCCAAGGCCTTTTCTAAATCCTGGATCGCGATTTTTTCGTTTTCGAGTCCAACATTTTTTGGCAAATCACCCGGTCCCCAAACTACCGTGGGACAGTCCTTCTGTGCAAAAATGCCAGCTTGAGAGTAGCTTGGAAATACCTGCCCCTCCGATGGTAGTCCCACGGATTCTAGGACGCGTTGAACGGTCTCTGTCCACGTATCACTCTGCGCCTTCAAAGCAGGGACTTCTCGCATTCGATCAAATTGAATATTGAGGTGAGGGTACTGATCACAGAGTGCCTTGGTGACTTTCTTGATCCTAGCTTCGAGGTGATCAAAGGCATCGTGTGGAGCGAGGCTCGCGCCGACCCAAAGCTCAGTTCGTCCGGTCGACTGAAAAAGCCGATAGGCGACGGCACTCTTTCGATCCTCCGCTGAAATCGAGCCAAACTCATGTCGTAGTTCAAGAAGACAGGCAAAGAGTTCTTGTGGCAAAAACGCTATTCCAGAGTCTCCTACGGTTCCCAATTCCAATTCAAAGGCGTCCTTTTGATTGGTACTCAAATGAAACTCATTGAAGAAAGCCTTGAAATCTTCCAACTGATGCGAAGCAAGGTGTATTTCGGCAGAAGCGCCCTGCGGAACCTGATTAATGATTCCGCCACCATCCATTTTGGTCATGCGAAGTTCGAAGCCACTGTCCATGCAGACTTTGATAAAGTCGATGAGTTGGTCGATCGCGTTTTTTCCATCTTGAGGTCGAGCGATGTGGGCGGCATTTCCTTTGGATCGAAGGATCACTTTGCGATTGTAGCCACGCACACCTTTTTCGATCGTAGAATATTGCACGCTCACCTTAGCCAGGACCAAGCTAGCGGTTGCCGTCATCAAAGCTCCGCCAGTCGGTTCACCGACCAATACATAGCGGGGATTGAGTGCATGAGATTGGAGAAGGAAGGTCGTGCCGAGCATTCCTAACTCCGAGCCCGAAATTCCGGCCAAATACACTGGCATCTTGAGTTTGCGATTTCGAAATTTCTGAATCGCTTGCGCACGACAAAGGAAGTCGATTTTTCCAGACGCCACACCCAATCCAAATACACTTCCATCTTTGAGCGTCATCGCAAGTGGATCGAGACCCGTTGAAGCCCATTCTTTGATATCCCCGGGAGGACAGGTGTCGAGGTGATTGACGAAAAGTAATCCGGTTCGGATTTTTCGATCAACGAGGGGATCGCCCAAGGTCCCAAGGAGGTTGAATTGTCGCTTGGAGACTCCTTCTAAGGAATGGGTGACTTGCTGGGTCTTGGTCTGCAGGCCTCGCATCTGAAGCAAGCTTTCCGCATAACCGACCAACTCCTCAGTCCCTTCCTGACTCACCGATTGAATTTGAATAAAGCGACGTGCTTCGTCGAGAAGTCGCTTAACGCTCATGCCTCTACCCTCTCAGGAATACTATGGAAGTAACATCGGGAATTGCCCCTTGCAAGACTACTCCCAAAGAACCAATATAGGGAAATGAAGTGGGTTCAGCATGGTATTTTTTGGAGCATCTTCTTGTTTGCTTCCACTTATTCTGCGCTGGGAGAAAATTTTCAGACCTCCTATGAAGCAGGGAATTACCCATCTGCGATCAAAGAACTTCGATCAGATCCTCGCCCAGGTTCTGCACAGTGGAATTACAACTTGGGATGCGCCTACTATCAGAATCAAGAACTCGGCAAGGCCACGGCTTACTTTGAAGCCGCTCATTGGATTCAACCCCATTTGCCAGACCTAGCCTTCAATCGGGACCTGGCACGTCAGGAGCTAAAGCAGAAACTTGGCACAGACTCCCTCAATCGAAGCGAAAACTGGTTGAGTCCCGCCGAAGACATTCTACGAGAAGTTTCATGGCTCAATCTCGCAGGATGGGGCCTATGGTGGACTGTCATGTTTCTGCTTCTGCCCTATTACCGGACCCGAAGCCTAAAGCGGTGCATGGGTCACTTTCCGGTCTGGGTATCTGCGACGGCCACTACTTTACTGCTGGGAGCTCATGGATTATCACTTACCCTCGATTACGATAGCTATCGCGTGGTGGCCGAGACCAGTGAAGTTCGAAGCGGACCAGGCGAGTCCTTTATGAAGCTTCAAGAATTAGAATCCGGTTTGCGAATCCGTGTGGTTTCTGAACCCTCCTTGGGTGCAGACCAAAAGTCTTGGGTCCAGGTGCGTTTTTCGGAAGGAAATGTCGGCTGGATATTGTCAGACCATCTTATTCAACTTATGGGACGGAGCGCTTTATTGTGAGTAAGTCCTATGCTTTTATGTTAGCGATGTTCGAGAGCAGAAACCATGAATCGTTTTAGTCATCCAAAGCAATGGTGCCTATTTTTATTATTGAGTTGCTTCGTTGCATCATGCGCAACGACCTCCGACGATGAAAACACACCCGAAGGTCTTTACAAGCAAGCTGAGCAAGACATCGATAATGATCACTACTTGCTCGCCATCGAAAAGCTTCGCAAAGTGAAAAACAAGTTTCCTTACTCCAGCTACTCAGGAAAAGCCCAAGCTCGATTGGGAGACGTCTATTTTCTCCAAGAGTCCTTTGCTGAGGCAGCAGAGTCCTACAGATCCTATGTCGAACTCTATCCCAGCGGTGACCGTACCTCTTATGCAAGGTTTCGAATCGGCGAAGCCTACCAAAAAGATATGCCCAGCAATATCGCTCGAGACCAAAGCTCTGGATACGAAGCACAGACAGCATTAAAGGATTACCTCTCTCGCTATTCTGGAACAGAAGAAGCCAAGAAAGCCAAACAGCTCCTCGAAGAAGTCGAAGGTCAACTTGCAGAGAAAGAGCTTTATATCGCTAAATTCTATTTTCGCGAAGAACAGTGGAAGGCTACTGAGCAACGCTGTAAAAAAATACTCTCCCTCTACCCCGACACCGAAGCCGCAGCAAAAGCACGCAAATTGATGTCCAAATTGAAAGAGCAACCAGGATATGGAACTTGAACCCCGGCTCACAAGACCTAGCTTGCGCAACCGCGGCCGCGACCGACTGATTCAAGACCTGATAGCAAAACGATCGTACACAGAAGCCAGTCGTCTTGTGGACGAGAAGATTCAACTCGAGCCACAGAGCGCAGATGCACGATACCTCAAGGGCGTTATAGCTTCTTATCAAGGGAAGTTATCGGGCGCGATTGAGTATTTTACTAAGGCCCTACAGCTGGACGCTCATCATACTGACGCAGCCATTTGCCTCAGCGTTCTGTACAACGATACGGGAAGATACGACGAGGCTCGAAAAGTATTTGAGCAAGCCAACGCCTCCATCGCCCAAAAGCGACCGGGCGATGATCATGCCATTGATCGAAAATTTTCCGTGAAGCATTTAGAACTCGCAGATTTGTATTTTCGGTATCGCCGCTATGATGAAGCCATCGAAGAATATACCAAGTCCATCAGCTTAGACCCAAGGGCCTTGGATACAGTGATCAAGCGAGCAAAGGCTTACGCAAAGAAAGGCTTTGTTACGCGGGCTATTCAGGAATTGCAAAACTTACGGAAAGATCAGCCCGACTTTGTCCCAGCGCGAATCCAATTGGGATTGGTGCACTTCAGCCACGGAAATATTTTGGACGCAGAATTAGAATGGGAAAATGCGTTGGAATTTGATCCCCATAACAAAGAAATAAAGAGTTACTTGGACCTGGCTAAGCAGCGCAGGATTACGCCTCAGCCTGGATCCCTTTGAGTTTGGCATAGGGCTTGAGTTTGGAGATCCCCACGGGAGTAGCGGAACTAACCGCTTTGAGAGGCTCTGCTTTTCTTAATTGCGACTGAATCGTCATCAAATGAGTCTTCAACTCGCGGAACATAGGATGCCGCAGATGGTATTCATTCTCCTGAAGCACCACTTGCTTGCCAAGCCTTTGCTCAAGGTTGATTACGAGGGGCGCCTTCAGATTGGCAGTCATTTCAGTAATGAGCGCAGGAATAGTAAGAATAGTCAAAACAGTTGCGTTGTCCTTAAGGGAAAGAAGGCTCAGTTCGCGCTGATCATTGCCTGAAAGACTTACGGAATAATCTGGCCTGAAAATCTTTGGCTCTAATACCGGAAAAGCGATTCCAGGCTCCTGCAGTGACTGAAGCCATAGAATAAGCGTGTCATCTGCCGGGTCGACCAAAACGTAATCAATTAACTCTGGAAAACCCAAGATCCCCAAAGGAATCCTAAGGATTTCTTCATTCGATATACTGAGATCGCCAAAACGTCCTGTTTTTATGATCACTCTCTGCTCACATCCACCATTGCCGTCAGGGGATTATCCCTTGAGGGCTTTGGAAACTTCATCCATCTGGGGTGCATGGGTTACGGATTGTTGGTTCTGCTCCTTAATCGCCACGTAGACTTCCTCGCGGTGAATCTTGGTTTCTTTCGGAGCTTGAATCCCCAACCGAACCTGCTTGCCCTTGATTTGAACTACAACCACTTTAATATGGTCATCAATGGCAATGCTTTCGCCCAGCTTACGGGTCAATACTAACATAAGATCTCCATCTCTTGGGTGTTTGAGTGATCCTTCACCCGACCAGCAATAATCGAACGCATCATCCCTGGCAACCTTTCTCTAGTTTCCTAAAAAGTCCATGAGCGTAGGTTGCACCAGGCGCTTGGAACTGGATAGCACACTGCGAAACACCGTTTCTTCCTTTGCAATATTTCCCATTACTTCAGCCATATCTGCATCTTCCAAAGTCGTGGTTAATTGGGCATTGGTCAGATTATGCCGGTCCATAGATCCGATCGAGCCCTGAAGACCTGCCACTCTCGAACCAATCTTGGCGCGAGAAGCAACCAAAGTACCGTGCATCTGGTCAAAACGGTCAAGCGATGAGCGTACGCTCTCAACGTCGCCCGTCAAGAGCGAAATACGGAGATTCCTAAGCTCTCGAAACACATTGACGTTCTCGTCGCCGGTTCCCTTGAGAGAATGCTCTTCACTGTGGAGGCGGGCCGAAGCGGGTTGCTCGGCGCCTTCTTCTGCGTCTGACGCAAGCCCTCGCTCGGTCTTGAGCTTGTCATAATCAGGAGAGGTATCGGGATTGGTATTGAAAACATAGATGCCTGGAAGATTCGATGCAAGAAAGACATCCTTGCCGATTTCCACCATAATCTCCCCAGAGTCACCGGCGTAGGTTCCATCTGGACTCACGGGAGGCCGGTCGGTTTTATAACCACCAAAGACGTAGCGATCTCCGATTCGAGTATTACCCGCGGCAACGGCTCTCTGAAAAAGCTGTTGAACCTCTTCAGCCACTCCGAGTCGGGATTCATCCGTTGAACTTGCCCCGCTAGATTGATTGATCGCGATCTCTTTGGCTCGATTGACGACTTCTACCATTTCTTCAATGGCGTGATCGGAGTTGTTGAGCATCGCTTCGGAGAGTTTCGCATTATTGAAGTATTGATCGTTGTTCACTTTGTCCGTCCGTATTTCAAGAACCTTGGCAGCGTCGACTGGACTGTCCGAAGGTCGATTGAGCTTCTTGAGGGTAGATGCCTGATTCTGCAAGTCTTCCATGCGACCTCGCGACCGCTGAATCGTGTCACGGACGGTATTGAAATTGGTATTTTGAGTCACTCTCATTCAATCACCTCCCATCCCTAACGACGAATTGCCAAAACCTCATCCAGCAATTGATCTGCCACTGTAATCACCTTTGCTGAAGCAGCAAAAGCGTGCTGAAACTGAAGCAAATTCGCGGTTTCTTCATCCAACGAGACTCCAGATATTTGGTCCCGTACACGCTCCAAATTAGTCATGATATTTTTGGTCTGTCCCAGAGCAGACTCATTGCGGTTTCGGACTACGCCGATATCACTGACAATGGAATTGTACCAATCGTCCGCGGTCGTTTGCCCATCGTTCATTAATTTTTGAAACTGGAGCTGCGAAATCGCCAAGGCGACGCGATTGTCACCTGGTGCATCCTTTTCAAAGGCTGCGGCAATATTATTCGTATTCGAAGCAATAGCATCCGAGAGCCCTATCTTCTCCGATGCGCGCTCTTTGGACTGAAGTCCCTTGAAGTAATCGACACCAGTGAAGCCATCTCGTGTCACACCTTGCTTGTGGATTTCGTTGACGTAGCTGGATACCGAATAGGCCAGATCATCGAGCCGACTAAGAACACCTGATAGTGTCTTATCTCTCACTTCTACCAAGGCACCTAATTTTCCGCCACGTAGTCGATGGGTAACATTGGAACTCGCACTCGCTGAAGTCTTGATATCCAAAGCATTTTCGGGCTTTCCGTGCTCATCTGCGGGACTGCGAGCCACACTGAAAGCTTCGGCCTGGGGACCGGTGATCAATGGTCCGACCCCACGAATATCGACGTTGAGGGCGCCATCTTTGTCTTTATGAACGCTGACGTCGAAGAATGAAGAGAGTTTCTTCAATGCCACATCTCTGTTGTCCATCAAGTCATTGGGAGATCCACCACCTACGACGGCCGCTTTGATTTGTTGATTGAGGTCTCGGATCTCTGTCGTAAGAGAATTGATCTCGCCCGCGTATCCCGAAATACGGCTATCGATATGCTGCTGTACGCTTTCGACTTCTTGTCTCAAGCGGTGAAAGTCCGTCACCAATGCTTGCGTAGCTTCTCTTACAGACTGTCGAATAGCCTCATTATTGGGGTCATTGCCTAGTTTTCTAAATTCATTAAAAAATCGCGACATCAAGCGATTGAGTCCATCGCCATTCAATTCATTGAAGACATCTTCTAATTGTCGGAGGCTAGCGCCTTTTTCTTCATAGTGGCCTAGGTCGCGAGTTCCATTGCGGAGCTCCTTCTCGACGTACTCATCATTGACGCGACTGACTTGAGTCAGCTTTACACCTTGTCCAATGGTGTTGCGACGGCCAACACCATCGGTAGGAACATTGGCTTCAGTATCTACGCGCTGGCGGCTGTAACCTTCTGTGTTGGTATTGGCAATGTTATGACCGGTCGTAGCAATAGCGGCCCTCGATGCCACCATTCCTGAACGACCCGTGTGCATGACATTGGGCAATCCCATCGCTAATCAAGCCTCCCTAGAAAGTAGCCGTGACTCGCGCGAGGGTTGAACCTTATTCCCCGATTTGGAATAAACTTCATTCTTATGTCCCTGCTCTCGCAGAACATTCGCCTTCATATTTGAAAGATGCTCCAAAGATTTCTCGATCAATGCGGAGCTTTCTTTGCTTTGTTCTGTGATTCGTTGAATCAGTATGGTCATGGCGCTCATCGCGCTTCGATACTGTTCTGCCTCTTTTGGATAATCACCTTGAACCTGAATAATTAACTGACTGAGCGTGAGATCTTTCTTCGGAATCTTATAGATCACCGAGAACTCAGCTACCATTTTTTGGCGATCCAATTCCGCTTGCTGAATCGAACCCAAGATTACTTCTTTTGCGGCAGTTAGTTCCTGAACCTTTTTTAGTTCAGCTTGAATCAACGCTTCTTTCTCAATCCTTACCAAATCGAGCAATTGGCGATGAAAACCTACGAGGCTCTCTAAAATTTCATAAAATCGATCAATCGTCTTCTTCACTCTGCAATCCTCCATGATTGCTTCGTTGAGGACTTAAGAACTATCCCAAATCGCGAGTCTTGAGATGCTCCTCTACCATTTTGTCCGCTACATCATCCGCACTGACATTGTATTCTTTGGCAGCAATTCGGCGCTTCAGTTCAGCGATGCGTGCTTCTCGCGTATCTGGCGCAGCAGAAGCTGCATCTTTGGCTTTTGCCATCTCGCGCGCCCTACCAGAAATAGAAGCGGTTGCCGAAGCTTCTTCCGAATCCGATCGCGATGATCTTTCTTTTTCGGACGTTTCTTTATTGCCTCGCACTCTCGACGCATTCGACGTGTCTCGAGTAGTAGCGGCTTGGCTATTGGCGTATTCTTTAACCTTCATGGTTCACTCCTCATCCTAGTAGGAATTTGCGCATCCTGCGGACTCTGCTCTCCCTTTTGATTGTACCTTCCTGCTTGCATATATTCAACGATGAGATCAGAAAGGCCTACTCCTCCAACGTGGGATGCCGTTTCTGCCAGGTGCGAATCGAGCATCGAGCGGTAGATTTTTGTCGCTGAATTTTCCAAATCCAAATCACTTTCGGGGACTGACTGTCTCATGACGTTCATCAAGTAGTCCAGGAACATAGCTTCCATTCCCTGGGCGGCCTTGACCAACTCCGGGTCAGCCTTTTGAAGGGAGGGGACCTGAGGTCTGGCAGTACCCGGGGCGATCGGGCTGCTCATCTCAAGTCCCCCCTGTCAAAGACAAGGATTGCGTAGTCATTACGAATTTCGCTTCCATGCGATTGTAGCGCGTTCGACCATTCAAACACGAGCCCACCTTCCTAGCAGGCCATTGCCTTGAATCGTTTCCCGGTTTTTGGGAACCTTGATCTCGCTCAACCATCCTCCATGATGGGTTTCGTTTATG
>CAUJDS010000012.1 GCA_963169695.1 Bdellovibrionota bacterium | reverse complement strand
CCTTCACCTCAGGGATAAGTCTCGTAAGAACTTCACCCGCAATTTGGCCTGTCTTTCTATAGGCGACGAGGTCTTGCTCCGACTTTAGGTTGATCATTTCCACTATCCATTTCTATTTCGACCTAACGTTTGAATAGGCGCATAGACGCAAGGTACCATACCGGGCAATGACGAGCAATTGCTTGGCCTTATGCGTAGGCGGGCAAGTACCTACTAAGATAGCCAGCTGGACAGTCTTCTTGCCCAAGCGCAGAGCGATGCAAACAAGCTTAGACAACACAAATGAATCCGCATCCCAGATTTGGGAACAGGCTCGAACGGAAGTCTGCGGTCTGTCCACGGAGAAGCTCCAAGAAGTTGAAGATACCAAATGGACAAAACCTCAGTTTGGTATCCTAGGCTTGAATCAAGCGGAGCCGCAGCTCCTTGGACTCCTGAATCTCGAATTTTATTGGAAGGATAATTTCTTGAGCAAAAATGGTACCTATTAAGCCCACCAAATCAATCTTGAGAAATCCAGGTCCATTTAACAAACTCCCTAATGAAAAGCTGCATTTCTTCATCCTGCCCACAATCTAATCTCTCTTGCCTCATTGGTAAAAAGCAAGGAATGTACGTAATAACGAAAAGAGTCAACCTCAGTGAGCAAGAAATATAGATCCTTGTTTGCCGCCTTTAGAAATTTTGGACCTCTGTTCATTTTTTACTCTGCCAACCACTTCTTTGAGGTCAAGGCAGCGATACTTGTTTCCGTCGCGTGGGCCCTGGCTGAACTGGCTTATCATCGAGCAAAGAAACTGCCGCTTAGCCCATTTTTTAAATTTTTGACTGCGATCACTGTTGTTTTTGGAATGATAGATCTCTATTTACAACAGTCCCTCTTTATTCACTATGAAGCGGCCCTAACCAACTTCATAGTGGGGTCCGTATTTCTATTTTCGCTTTTCGGTAACAAGCCAATCATCCGGGATTTTGCAGAGTCCTCTGGGAGGATCTCAAAGGACTTATCTCCCGACAATGCATACTATTTTCGATTCCTTACCGGACTTTGGTCCTTTTACTCCTTTGCAAAAGGGATTTTCTATCTTTGGGTTGGGTCTCATTTTACCCTTGAGCAGGGACTGGCGATACGAGGAATCGTTGGAAGTGCGACATTCTATGCACTCCTCTTTCTGTCCCTATTTGGTTCGAAACAGATTAAGTTTCTTTTAATGAAAGCGAAAATGCTCCCTTCGGCTCGTCCAGCATAAGAATTCACTTTAATACGATCCCGGTCTATCCCTAAAATAGCTCAAATAAAACTTCTATTATGTGAGCTTTTGGCCATAATAGGCAGAAGGGAGAAAGATGAATGAAATACACTGGTGGGTGTCATTGTGGAAAAGTACGATTTGAAGTTGAAATGGAAATAGGAAAACCTATCTCCTGTAATTGCTCTATTTGTCAAAAAAAAGGGACCTTACTTTCTTTTGCTCCGACTAAGCAGTTCACGCTTCTCCAGGGTCAAAATGCTCTCACAGACTATCAGTTCCACAAACATGTCATTCATCATTTGTTTTGCTCAACCTGCGGTGTCACTTCTTTTGCAAATGGCTCAACTCCTGACGGTCAAGAAGTGAAGGCCATCAATGTCCGATGCTTGGATGGCGTAGACCTCGATAAAATCGAAGTCATAAAATATGATGGCAAATCGAAATAGATTGCTGTCCATTACTAAACTTGCGAAGCAAGAAAAAATCCCAAATTAAATCCAAAATGAACCAGCATAGCTCCCGCGAGTGAAGCATAACGAAGCACAAACAATCCGCAAGCTAAGCCAAGAAAAAAAGTATACCCCGTCTGAAAATAAACAAAAGGAATCACATCGGGTGAAACAAACCACACCGCATGAAAATGCGCATACGAAAAAATTGCGGAAGTAAGAACGAGCGTGATGCGTGGCCGAAAGCCGACATGAAGTGCCGACTGCCAAATTAAAAATCGAAAAAGCGCCTCTTCCAGAACAGGCGCAACCATCAACAACATAAGAATCGTACTCGAATCTGTCATAGTAAATGGAATTACTATTCCAACTATCCCAGCGAGTTTAAAAATTCCAAACCCAATGAATAATGCAAAGGCTGATGCAAGTACCGATTCCTTTGGAGTACTTAGGTACGAAAGTGTCTGTCTGCCAAACAGCAATAGTGCGGCTAAGACACAAGCCACTTCGAAAACATAGGCAGCAAAACTACTCAAGGCATCAAGCTGAAGGGTCAGGAAGAAGCGGACAAACAGGTAAGTCAAAGCAAGACTGGAAAGTAGCTTTCCTCTTTTCGGCGTAAGAATCGCCATGGCGTTTAGCCTGGATTTTGATCCAACCATTGCCTAAGTATAACGGCCCTTTCAGAAATTAATCGATTGGATTAGAGTTGAAAAGAATTAACGCGTTTAGCCAGCTGCCACTGAATGCCTTCAGATGGGATATCCCTTATACTTAGAATGCTAGATCAATCCGAAACAAAATAAGCCAAAACTCAACGCACAACAGCAGCTGTATTTAGGTATTATTTTTTTTTTTTGGGATTGTATTGCCCAAGGATTAGGGCATATTTGCTAAGAATCGCATCAAGCGGTGCGAAGGCAGTTAGAAAGAGGCCCCTGTGGCTCAGCATTTGTTTCAGCGCCGACCTAACCATTCTTACCCAGTTATTCAGCGCGGACAGGGACCTTATCTTTTTGATCAAGATGGAAATAAATATTTCGACGCCGTTGGCGGAGCGGGAGTTGCCTGCCTTGGGCATGGGCTAAAGGAAATGGGTACTACTTTGGGCCATTTCATTCAAGACTCGGGTTACCTCCACGGAATGCAATTTACCTCAAAGGTGATTGAAGAATATTCTGATGAATTGATGGCTCATGCTCCAATTGGGCTTAGCAAGATTCAATTCATGGGAAGTGGGTCCGAGGCAATAGAAGCAGCACTCAAGCTGGCCTATCAATTTTTTCTTTCGAAGTACGGCAATCATCGAAAAAATAAATTTCTCTATACTCGGCCCGGTTACCATGGAAGCACCCTCTTAGCCCTCTCCATCTCTGGAAAGGCCCGAGATCAGGAAAGTTACCAGTCCCTCCTCCAAGAACACCCCAGTATTCCACTGCCGGCGTGCCAGCGATGTCCCTACCAACTCCAGAGAGAATCATGCGACCTCCATTGCACGCGAGAACTCGAAAAGGCGATTCTACATCATGGTCCAGAGAATTTGGCCGCGTATGTTATTGAGCCTATTGGCGGTGCCTCTAGTGGCGTCGCCATTCTTCCAGATGACTACTTAAGAAAAGCCAAGGAAATTTGTGCTCGTCATGATTTACTTTTGATTTTCGATGAAGTCATGTGCGGTTACGGGAGGAGTGGAAAATGGTTCGCCTGCGATCATTACGGAATATCCCCGGATATTTTGACTCTTGGAAAAGGTATGGCGGGAGGACTCTTTCCGCTAGCTGGCCTTCTCTGTTCCGAGGAGGTTTATCAGACCGTTGTCGATAAACAGGGATCCTTCAAACATGGCCATACTTTTACCAATCATCTCTTGGCAATCAAAGCAGCACAACTCGTCTATAGGACCATTGTCCAAGAAGATCTATTAAGCAACGTTCAAGACCGTGGAACTCAGTTGGCTGAGGGACTCCATGCCTTAAAGGCTAGGAACCCTCTCATTGGAGAGGTAAGGGGCAAAGGCCTCCTTTTGGCGTTTGACCTTGTGATGGATGGTCAGCCTGGAAAATTCTTTCCACGTAGTTTTCAAATGGCTGAAAAAGTCGTCGGCACTGCCATGAAGGAAGGCCTGAATTTATATTTCTCCACGGAGTTTAAAGCGAATAGAGAGGGAGACGCAATTCTCATCATGCCTCCCTATAATTTGACCAAAGCACAGGCCGAAGAACTTATTGATAGACTGGAAAGGGTATTGGCGAAGGTTTGCCAAGACCATAACAATGAGGCTGAGAAGAGCATATGATTGAAGACATTGCAGAACCGCTAGAATCCGGAAAAATCGACTTAGCCACTATTCATGGCTTTGAGCAAAAGCTTAAACAGGCGTCGTGCATTGGTAGCTTACGATCCTATGTCCTGTGGCAAAGACAAAGACGAAGCTCCAAAGATGAATCCGAATTGAACGCAATTCCCAATCCTCAGAATGGTCCATTATCCATCAACCTCGATCTTACCGTTGCCTGTAATCACAAGTGCTCGCATTGCGTGGATCTCGATATGTTGAACAAGGGTCCCAAGTACCATCTTGAAACCTTAAAAGACTCAATCTCCAATCTCATCGATCGAGGACTACAGTCAGTCATTATCATTGGAGGTGGAGAGCCTACCCTTTTTAGGGCCTTTCCAGAACTCATCCACTTTCTAAAGGAGAAAAAACTCCAGGTCGGGCTCGTCACCAATGGAACCATGCTTGAACGAGTCAGAGAAGTGGCCCATCTCTTTCAAAAACCAGACTGGATTCGACTTTCTCTAGATGCCGCTTCAGAAGAGTCCTTTCTTGAAATCCACCGTTCCAAAAGCAAAAAAACTCTCCAACAAATATGTAATGAAGTACTGGAATTGCGCCAAATCAATCCTCATATTAGCATAGGTTATTCTTTCATCGTGATTTGGGACGGTTGCGAGTTCAAGGGTGTAAAGCTACGAGACAATGTTGACGAAATTCCAATGGCTGTCACTTTGGCGCAAGAATTCGGTTTCGACTATATTTCATTTAAGCCCTTTCTAATGAAAGTCGAAGAAACGGGTGGAGAAGCGCTCCTAAGCAAAGTTCCTGAGAATCTGAGAGCTGCGATTGCAGCAAGGATTAAAATAAAGCTTCAGGAAGGCCAGGCTACTGTGCGTAGGGATGGATTTCGAATCATCCGCACGCTAAGTATGGCCGCAGCTCTCGAAAATAAGCATGCCCAGTCACATACTCGAACCTGCCATGTCCAAGCTTTTAGGCAAGTTGCCACTCCGATTGGAATCTTTCACTGTCCAGCCTATCGAGCAAACAGCGTTGCTAAAACAGGAGAATCGGACGCTTTTTCAACCCCCGCCAAATTTGATGCAACCAATCGGGCCATTTATGATTCTATCAAAACCTTCGACGCCCAGGCCAATTGTGGAAGCAAATTTTGCTTCTACAATTCAACAAATCATTGGATCGAGAAACTGATCGAATCGAACGTACCCATAGATGAAATGAGCTCCGGAGATGATTTCAACGCTTTTTTTTAGACGCTTATGATGAAAATCCCGTTTCGATACTATCCTCCTCTGAGTACCAAGAAATTCTTTTATTGCGATTTTTTTCCACTGAAGCCCAAAGACCTCGAAACGCGCACTAAAATATGCATTGCTACAAAATCCAGGGCTTTAGGTGATGCTCTACTTTTATCTGGATTGCCTCGCAAACTCAAAGCCAGGTATCCTACTCTCAAAATCTATACCTATTCACTAGGCTTCAATCCCATTGTTTTTCAGGCCAATCCCTGGATCGATGGAATTACCTATCGTCCTGGAGAACTCTTCGGCGACGACATCAACGAAGGATCTGGTCAACTCATTGCGACGAAAGAACGTTTTTTTGACCTAGAAGTAAGTGCCTTTCCTAAGCCAGAAATATATTTTTCAAAAAAAGAAATTAAAAAGCAACCTCAGGCAATCCAGAGGACCAGACCTCTCATCCTCCTTCATCCTTTCGGAGGTACTTGCCAAAATGTTTTGCCGTCCGGAATTTGGTCAGACATAGCCAATCAGTTTTCTTCAAGAATTCAATTTATACAAATTGGAGTAAAAGGTCAGACTAGAATTCCTGGTTGCGAAAACATCCGTTTGTTTGAGAAAACCAGGTGGTCTGCCCGTGATTTATTTCTTCTCATGAATCGCGCTGACGGACTCATCGGCGTTGACTCCGGCCCAATGCATGTCGCGAGAGCACTCAATAAACCCGCCCTCATATTCTCTGACTATTGTGAAATAGAAATGCTATTTTCTAATTTAAAAAACCACCCCTATTACCTATTTAAAAATTACAATCAAGGGTGCCTCTACGAAGACAATACTAACTATTACGTTGGTAATGGCCCAAGCAAGGAGACCTTGCTAGAACAGGTCTATTTTTTTTTAATAAAAGGTTTAGGTTTATCCACCGGCATTGCTCGTGATTTCGATGGCAATTTTAATTCGCAACGGAATACGGCGTTATAAGCCATCGCTTCGCAATGAACGTTCTTCATTTCGAGTTTATCCAGGACTGTTTTTGAATCTCGAAATAAAACTAGGTAATTGTATACGCTTGGAATCTTATCGTAAAATTCCCTGTTTGTACGCTCTTCGTCATAGAACATCGCCAAAGGGACCTTCTTGTGAAGATAGAAATAGCTTCCTGATGAAACCAAGTGAGTGATGGCCACGCCTCGAACATCATTCTGCCGGGAAAGAAATGCAATGGCTTGAGTTTGATCACCACACCAATTCCACACATGCTTTCGATAAGTGTAATACCCGCAAGTCAACATCAATAATGAAACAATGACTAGCGTCGTTCGCTTGCACCGTTTGCTCATACTTTCAAGTCTATGTGCCCATCCGCAACAAGTAAGAAGCACTATAAAGGGGGCGATCGGAAGTAAAAAGCGGTCCTCCTTATGGCCAATAAAATTATGAATGATCCAGAATGGGATGATCATAATCCAAAGAAATTGGAATCTTTCTCGACATGATCTATTGCATGACCAAAAAGCACCGAGCAATACCATTACAGCAATAGGAAAAGTATAGAAGCGTGGCAAGTAACTCAAGTAGCGATGCCAGGGGGCACGCCCAAAAAGTGCCGTCGCGCCACCCTCCAGGATATTGAAGCGAAAATATTCGATTGGAGAATGCAGGAAGGATCCCCAGGTTAGCCAGTCGATCCAACCTTGAAAACCGACGACCAGTAGACAGCCACTTAAGAGAAATCCAAGGGAGTTCCATTTTTTTCTGATCCCATAGGCTATCAAAAAGGATAGGCCAAAGATTCCAGACTGAAATCGAACCATAAATGCCAAGCCCAAAAAAATTCCGGCCCAAAATCCATCAAAGGACTTGGCTCGACTTTCCACAAGGTCTCGATAGACCAAGAAAGCACCAATCACAATGAAGTTCATGGACAGGGGCTCACTCTGTGTTCGCACTCCAAAATAGACGAAGAGGTACCAGAAACTAGCAAACGCGAGAGCTGAGAAAGAAATCCAATTTCTGGTCTTCTTAGTTTCAAACAATCGGCCAAGCCAAAAAACGAAAACAAGAGTCATTAACGATAAAAAGGCGCTTAGGACCCGCAAAATCCAAACGACGGTCCATGGATCTTCCGTACCCACGAGCTTCTTTATAGCAATCATGCATCCGGCATAAAAGTAAGGCAGTGCGTAGGACCGGACCCCGCGTTCGAACTCCCATGCCTTATCGAAGTAGCCATAAACAATCCCATGGGCTGGTTCCAAAATTTGATAGTGTTCATCAGGATGCTGAAAACCGTGAGAGATTCCTGCGACATAAATTCTGACGGCTAGCGCCAAGATCAGAAGAATGCCAAACCCTAGATTTTCCCTGAAGGATAGTTTCTGCATAAGATTCAGGTACTTTCTCAGCATGTCGCAATTTAAACAAGAAGAAGCAACCTGACGGACTGACCCTTTCTCGCCAAGTGGCCGGTAAACCAGCAATAGCTACTAACTATCGATATATAGAATCAATCGATTTCTATGATTCCAATGTATGCCCTATAGTAGAGGCAAGGAGACAGAAAGCTATGAATACACTGATCAACACCAAAGTACCGGCATTTAAAGTCCAGGCCTATCAAGCCGGAGAATTCAAGACCGTTACACAAGACGACCTAAAGGGGAAGTGGTCGATCTTTTTCTTCTATCCCGCAGACTTTACTTTTGTTTGTCCAACCGAGTTGGGAGACATGGCTGACAAGTATGAAACGTTCAAGAAAATGGGAGTGGAGATTTACTCTGTCAGTACAGACACTCATTTTGTTCACAAAGCTTGGCATGATGCCTCTGACACCATCAAAAAAATCACTTATCCCATGTTAGCCGATCCAACTGGGCACCTCAGTCGTGCTTTTGGAGTCCACATTGAAGAAGAAGGACTCGCCTATCGTGGAACCTTCGTGGTGGATCCTGATGGCAAGATCAAAATTGCCGAAATCCATGACAATGGAATTGGACGAAATGCGGACGAACTATTACGCAAAGTCCAAGCCGCACAATTTGTAGCGTCTCACTCCAATGAAGTTTGTCCTGCTAAGTGGAAACCTGGAGATAAAACACTCAAGCCAGGTCTCGACCTCGTCGGAAAGATCTAAACAAACACCTATCAATCACGGGCGCGCTTCACATCCTAAGTTAGGGAGAAGCGCGCCCTTCCAAAACCGAAAGGACCTACGATGTTGGACGCGGCAATGAAGGAACAGTTGAAAACGGTTTTTGAAGGTCTGACAGGACAAGTAACCTTGAAGGTCAAATCAAGTAACCATGCAGACCAAGAGGATTTGCTTGCAATGCTTCAGGATATAGCCAGCACTTCCAGTAGAATTCTGGTCGAAGTAGACGCCGGTCAAACTTCTGCAGCCCCGTCCTTTGGAGTAGGTGGCGCCCAGGGAACCCAAAACATTACCTTTCGTGGCGTCCCAGGTGGCCATGAATTTTCGTCCCTCGTTCTTTCGATCTTGTACGCCGACGGTAAAGGAAAACAACCCGACGCCGGAATCATCGCAAGGATTCGAGGCATTCAGGGACCTATTCGACTCCAAACCTTCGTATCGCTTACTTGCGAGAACTGCCCCGAAGTCGTCCAGGCACTCAACCTGATGGCTTCCCTTCATTTGGATTTTCATCATGAAACGGTAGACGGCGGCGTGGCCCAAGACGAAGTCGCCAGTTTAGGAATCCAAGGAGTACCAAGCGTTATTCATGAAGGACGTCTGGTACACTCCGGAAAGATTCAACTCATAGATCTACTGACCAAATTGGAGGATCTATTTGGTAAATCCAAGGCAGGAAAGAAAGAGGAAAACCTCGGGACATTTGACGTCGCAGTGGTAGGAGGCGGACCCGCTGGTGCATCTGCGGCTATCTACAGTGCAAGAAAGGGATTGAAAACCGTACTTATTGCTGAGCGGTTTGGCGGGCAGCTTCAAGAAACACGCGGAATCGAAAATATGATTTCCACTACCTATACCGAAGGGCCTAAGCTGGCTGCACAACTAGCAGAGCACCTGGCACAGTATCCAGTTCAACAGTTAGAGCATCGACGCGTCCTGAATATTGTCAAGTCACCTTCGCAATTGTCCGTTCGACGCATTGAACTCGAAAGTGGCGAATACCTAGACGCCAACACCATCATCATAGCTACCGGCGCCAAGTGGAGGCAGTTAGGCATTCCCGGCGAAAAAGAAAACATTGGACAGGGCGTAGCATTTTGCGCCCACTGTGATGGTCCCTTCTACAAGGGCAAGAAGGTCGCTGTAGTTGGAGGAGGCAACTCCGGAGTTGAAGCCGCGATAGACCTTGCTGGAATAGCCCAAGAAGTGACCCTGTTGGAATTTGGTGAAACGCTCAAGGCTGACGACGTCTTGATCAATAAGCTCAAAGCACTTCCGAATGCCAAAATCCTTACGCGAGTAAAGTCCACCAAAGTGCTGGACGATGGAAAAAAAGTGCGAGGGCTTGAATATGAAGACCTTTCAAAAAAGGCGCTCAAAACCCTGGAATTGGATGGCATCTTTGTTCAAATTGGGCTGCTACCCAATTCTCACTTTGTAAAAGAGCTTCTCGAACTTACTCCCTTTGGAGAAATTGTAGTCGATTCCAAGGGCCGGACAAGTGTTCCTGGTATCTATGCTGCGGGAGACGTAACCACTATCCCATTCAAACAGATCGTAGTGGCCATGGGCGATGGTGCCAAGGTAGCACTTACTGCCTTTGAAGACCGCCTCCATGCTAAGCCATGATGGTACTGCTCCCTTATTGCTCGCCTGGCAAAAACACGCTATTCCATAAGCCTGTATGTCATGGATAGCAACCTGCCCGCACGAAACCGTAAAGGTCCTCGCCTCCGAACTTCAGACCCTTGGAATTCTGAGCCAGACTACTCTCTATAGAGGGATTCGCTTTGAGTGTGATTTGGAAGCCGCCTACCGCGCTCACTTAAGCTTGCGCTCCGCAAGTCGCATACAAAAAGTAGTGGGTAACTTTCAGGCAAGCAATCTAACGCAGTTTCAGTCTGCCTTAAAAGTCATAGAATGGCCGAACCTGTTACGCTCCACAAAGCCCTTTACGATTCAGCCCGTTCTTTCGGATGATCAGGCTCAGGCGCTTGGATTAGAAGAAGTCATCCATTGTGTTGCAGAATCGATTCAATCTGCAACGTTTGAAAAAGGCGCCCCAAAATTCATGGAAGAAGCCGAAACAGAAGAAGCCATCACATTGGTTCCTTTTTTCCGTGATGGAAATTGCGTCCTTGGCATCGATACCGCTGGGCGCGCATTGCATAAGCGTGGATGGCGCACCAATGGACACCCTGCGGTCCTCAAAGAAACACTCGCTGCGTCGCTTTTGATGCTTGCCGGTTACACAGGTGAAGAGACTTTCCTTGATCCGATGTGTGGCTCCGGTACGATTGCGATTGAAGCTGCCTATATTGCCTTACAAAAAGCGCCCTTGATCCACCGAGGAAAAGACGACTTTGCATTGGAGCACCTTGCAGGATTTGATCGAAACCTCTGGCGCAAAGTCTCAGATCAACTCAGAGCTCAGAAGAGAGAAGCACTTCCGGCGCCAATCTATGCCTCTGATTTGCGTGCAGACTATGTCGAAGTTGCTCGAGCGAGCGCGCTTCGTGCGCGCGTGGAGAAGCACCTACGGTTTTCCTCCCAAGCCTTTCAAGACTGGTTTCCACCAACTCCCAAAGGACTTCTACTCACCAATTTACCCTACGGCGAACGCATTGGTGGAGGTACTGTTCAGCAACTGTATCGGGAGATTGGAAAGGTGATCCGAGAACGCTTTTCCGAATGGCGAATTGGATTGCTTGTGCCCGCTCGCGGTCCACTGTCTGAATTAGGCCTTACGCGACCTCAAGTAATTCCTCTATTGAACGGCTCACTGGCTGTTAGTCTTTTAATTCAAACCCCTTCTGTCCTTACCAAATAAAGCGATATAAGCTCATCCGCCTTTAGGGCCTTGGGAAACAGATCTCAAAACAAGTATGGTCACTATCTTCCAAGAGTTCGATAGTGGCATGATGGTCGTCTAGGATCCCTTTCACAATCGACAGTCCAATCCCCGTTCCTTTTCCAACCGGCTTGGTAGTAAAAAAGGGTTGGAAGAGCTTTTTCTTAGTTTCTTCATCCATTCCCTTACCGGCATCACGTACACGGAGAATGGCCGAATCGTCGCTAGACTCCAATGTAATAGAAATCCATCTCTCTGAGAGATCCGCCACTGCGTCAATTCCATTATTGATGAGATTCACCAGTACCTGCTCGATTTCGACTTCATCGCACAAAATAGGTACTTCGATGGCACTTTCGAACTTAACAGAAGTATGGTGCCGTTTGGACTTTGAATCCGTCAAAGTGAGGGCCTCCATAATAATACGATTGAGGCTGACTTTTTGGAAGGCAGCTTTCTCGGAACTGCGAGAAAATTTTTTTAACCCTTGGACAATTTTTGCAAGTCGCCCTGCCGACTTTTCAATCGTTTCAAATTTTTGCAACCAAATCTCTTCATTGCCCTGATGCCTTCTGATCGATTGAGTTGAACCAAGAATGATGGCGAGTGGATTATTGATTTCATGGGCTATGCCCGCAGACATTTCTCCTAAAGAAGCAAGTTTTGAATTGAGGAGCGCCTTGGAACGCTCTACGAGCATAGCTTTTTCGAGTTCAGCCTCGTGATTTCGATCGACATTGATACCAATCATTTTAAGTGGGTTGCCTTCTGCATCCCTAGTCACGAAGGCCTTGGTTCTAATTTCCTGAATTTTTCCGCTTCGATGAACTACCTGAAAAGTCGTATCAAATTCTTTCTCCCCTCTAGCTGCTGCTTGAATTTCCTCCACAGCTCGACTTCTCGTTTCTGGAGAAAGGGATCGTTCCCACGCATCGTAGGCTCCATTGAATTCCTTCGGATCCGCTCCATAAAGACGGTACATGTTTTTATCCCACTCTAAATTATTAGACTTAATGTCCCATTTCCAAACACCAATTCCCAGTGAGTCCAAAACAAAATCTATTCCCTTTCGGGATTCATGCTGGGCTGTCACATCTTCGGAGATACAGAGAAGGTATTTGATTTTTGAATTTACCCAAATCGGAATTTTCTGAGTTTGTAGATAAATCGTACCGCGAGACTTGGATTGGCTTGCCTCCTCTGCAATAAACACCATTCTCTCATCCTGAACGACTTGTCGGTCTGCCTGAAGGTAGGCATCGGCTTGCTCTTTTGGCCACAAGTCATGGGCTGTTTTTCCCAAGATGTCCGCTCTGGGGATTTCGAAAATTTGTTCGGCACTTTGATTCCAAATTTTTACCCGAAAGTCTTCTTCTGCGTCCTTGAGAAAGACCGCACTAGGAAGCGCATCTACCAGTGCCTGATATACAGGGATCGTCAGATCAGAAATAACAAAGGGATCTTTTGCCATGCAATTCTCACCAAGGAATAGAACAAGGTTAAACGGAGACTAATGAGGATCAAGTAGGAGTTTATCATAGTTGGGTCAAGTTCAAGGCATGGCAGCTTTACTTTTAGTATTACATTTTGCGTTAACACGTTGCCCGATTAAGATTTACCTACTCCTTGGGGAGTTAAAAGCGACGGACTACTGTGCGTCCAGTGAAACCGACCGAAACTTAAGCGCCGGAAGGATTTTGTCGCCGTCTCTTCTCCTGGAAATTATGACCAGAAATTTTCGATCTCCAGAAATAGTAAGGCCTATGACTTTCTCATTGGCTGGAAGTGGCGGAGCCACTTGTTTTACTTCAATCCCTTTTTCGCCAATCATTCCAATTACGTTTCGAATTGAATTTTCACTTTGCCCAGCCTCAATCAAAAAATAAGTAAAGTAAGTATTCTGGTGTTGGTCAGTCACCCAAGAAGTTTCACTTGATAGGACATACTGGGTGTTTTTCTTTGAAGCCTCTGGAAGACGAAGTGAGCTCATATTGCCTTCATTCAAATAAATTTTCCAAAGACCTACTGTTCCCTTGGTATTCGAAGGTACACTACCACTGATGCCAAGGAGGGTATTGCGTGTCCAATGAAGATTCTTCGGTGCATCAGTTCCCAAAGACCCCTGGATTCCTTCAGCAGTGGCTTGCGTCTTTATACTCCCGTCTTCTCCCTTTATCTTCCAAAGCATCCATATGGCTTGTTGATCTCTGCTAATCCCCACAATGAATCGTGTGTCCATGGAAGTATAGAGATTAGTGTCCGCAAATTCCGCAATCCATTCGGACTTCCTTCGGTGTGAAGTTCCCCATCCGTTCAAAAAGACAACCGGTACTGAATCATCTGAAGCAAATTCCTTAGGAAAGAGGATAAGACTCGGTTTGACTGAAGGGGTGATACTGCCGCGACCGATGAAGTATTCATCCGTTTGGCCCAGAAATTCTTTTGCAAAAGGCTGTGTTCGGCGTTCAAAAAAAGACTGACGGTTAGCTCCACGATCTCTGGAAATTTCCCGCACAATGGGTTGGTGAAGGGAATTTAATTCGACGAATCGCGTGTCCTCAAAGGTCGTCACATTAGCGACTGAAACCTTACTTCCCAATTTGAACTCACGCCGCTTGAACGAACCGTCCCCAAAATGCGTCAAAAGCCCTACCGAGCCCTCGCTGAGGGGATGCCAAACATTTCTCGTTCCAGGCAATTCTAAAACAGAGCCGGAAATTGGCATACCTCTGGGAGTCTTTGGACGCCCACTAGGATCTAGGCGGTAGACCCTGAATCCCGATGGCACTGTAGGATCTATCGTCACAACATCGCCATCTGGCGTTACATAGGTTTCATAACGAAGAGCCCAGCTATCTGGTCGGCTAAATATTCCCTGGCAATTTTCCCAATTTGGATTGTGAACGGGCTGAGGCGGGTCCTGATGCGCCTTTGCCGCTAAAATAGAAGAACTAGAAATCAACACAACCCATACCGCTGTTGCGATTCGCTTATTAAAATACATGAGGCGCCCTCTTTATTTCGGCTCAAAAGCCAAAGAAGGTCTCGAGGTATCATAGGGTATACAGCTGGACAAGCAGCCACATTGCTATATAACGCTAAGCGTTTTTCTTGACCTACTGCTCCGCTAATGGCCTGAAATGCCACCTGGATCAACCTTGAACGGAAGCGTGCATTCGTCAAATTCAAAGTCCTTCTTGCATCCCAGAACCTCTCGAATGGGCTGAGAAAATACCTCCATGCTCCGTTCCTCTCCCTGCACATGGGATTCAAGATTGTATTCCTGAACAATTCGGCTTTCTTCTGGGTAACGACTTTCGAGCGAGGGTTCCTGACAAAGCCAAGAACTGCTGGCTAGGTATTTGGTTCTTCTTTCCCAAGGGGTTTCAAAGCGCTTGAGATATTCCGCAACGGCATAAGACCCCAGCACATCAGCAAATCGCTCGATTGGAGACGACGCCAGACCTTCCGTCACCAGTTCAGGTCGATCGGAAAACTCACCTTCTGCCTTCATCACGGCTTTGGTGACCGTCCTCGTAATCGCTTGGCTCACATCGATGGCGGATCTCAATCGCTCTCCTTCATCCTGATTGGAGCCGCATTGATATTCGGCGGCAAAATACACGAGCGCGTAGATCTCATCGTCGATGGGCTCTTCCCCTTTACTCCACAAATAATAACTACAGGGATCGAGATAATTGGGATTGATCTGAGACTTACCATTTTTCATCGGTAGGTTCTTTTTGATTAATTTCAAAAATAGCCCCGCCGTTGCCAAACTGTCCATTTGAGTGCTGGCTACTTTTCCAGCGAGTCGATCAAAATCTTTTTCGGTAATGGGTTTGGTTTCTACATTTCGCTTGAGGCATTGATTGAACGGCTCTAAGGGCACTTCAAAATCTTCTAAATCCAGGATTCGCTCCGGCAAATTGGCCTTGAACTGACTCCAATCCTTGCAAGAAATTTGATGCTCTTTGGAGCAGAGGTTGGCCCGCAAGCGAGTTAGGTCGATGCCAAGATCACTTTCATGTAGGTACAGATACAAGGTACGATCCAGATCGAGTGCGTGGCTCATTTCATGAGCGAGTGTCAGTATGATGTCTTCTGAATTGAAATCCCCAGCACATACCGTAAGAATATTGAGGTACTTATAGTAATAAGCATTGGCTGTCGTAGTAGAGCACTCCTCATCTGAAATCTCTGGAAGTGATCCCGGCAACGCAAGCTGAAGTGACTGGATCTTTTTTTTCCAATCTTCTCTAAGTTTCTTAGGAAGTGCGAGCTTGTCAAAAAGTCTTATAAAACTTGACTGCAACTCATTGAACCCCACCGTAACCTTCAGCCAATTGCTATCATTGTGCCAAAGCACCCTAGAAAATTCAGAAATCAATTTTCGTCGAATTTTTCTTTCCTCGACCTCGAATTCTTTGGGTTTGAGCCGAAAAGGAATCTGATGGAATCCTGGATATTTGCTCGACATCCTGGACACTACGGTTTGTTCAATCGCACTTCGCCACATGGCACCCAACTGATAACTCAAGAAATCTGAAGCCAGTCTCTCGGACAGCGACATTTTCTGTATGGGGCTCCTACGAAGGTAATCTTCTAAGCGATCAAAATAGTCATGACGATTTAGGATTGTTTGAAAATCCTGAGGTAGCAATCGCCGATTTCGGATTTTGGCCAAAGAGTATTTATAATAGACTTGCGAAAATTGATTCGCTGTTTCGCCTTGAAGGATCTGAATAGGCTTTATTCGGTCCAGCAATAAATTGCCAGAAGCTTCAGGCGAGTAAAGCTCTGAACAATAGTGATCAAAAAAGCCTTTACATCCATTTTCTATTTGAGATTGGGAGGATTCAGAATATTTCCGAATCTCAATGGGCGGACTCTTTATCTCTGTGGCACAAGAAAGGCATAAGAACCAAAAACCTGACACGATCCAATGTTTGATTTTCATTTAATTGCGCTTCACCAAGAGATTGTACTCCCTTTTTAAGTAAAGTATAACTTTCGTATTCCAATGCAACTGATCAAATGAATTTTTTCAAGGCCAACTGCCTGACAAAGGTGTATTATTGCACCTAGCGATATATCGAGGGGTTTTGATACCCCAACTTAGAAAGTCGGTAAGTGATAAAGTTAAAACTCAGCAGGCATTTGAGCGATTTATTCTATCCCGTTTATTGTAATTTAAAAGGTCAAGTCCAACATAAAGAGAATCTCCAAAATGCGGTCTTGCTACTTGCCGCCCTTATTTCTGGTTTAGCAGCGGTTCTTTATGCTCAACTTTTTAAATATTGTGAGGGCTTGTTTCGAACAACCATGGATACTAAGCGGGAGTACGTCTTTGCGCTGACTCCCATTTTTTTTCTCGTCGCTTGGTGGATCGTCTACAAATTTAGCAAGGAATCCAGCGGGAGCGGCATTCCTCAGGTTTTGGCGTCCAATGAGTTTGATGACAACGGCATCCATAAGCGACAAATCAAAAGATTCCTCTCTTTCCGTGTACTCGTCGTCAAAACAATCAGTTCGGTCATCTGCGTAATCGGTGGTGGCGCAATCGGTCGAGAAGGCCCAACCATACAAATCAGCGCCAGCATATTCTACATCTTCGGCCAGAAAGTAAAAAAGTACCTTCCGGAATCCAGGTCTCATCTTTGGATTATTAGCGGAGCATCCGCGGGACTTGCGGCTGCATTCAATACGCCACTGGGTGGAATTATTTATGCCATTGAAGAACTGGGGGCGGCGCATTTCAATCGAATTCGAACCATTTTGCTCGCCGCTATTATTATTTCTGGTCTGATCGCGCTATGGCTGAGTGGAAACTACCTTTACCTGGGTTTTCCTAAAATAGGTACCGAGGGAATCTCCATCCTTCCTATGGCTGCTTTTGTGGGAATTATAGCGGGCCTCGCTGGAGGACTCTTCTCGAGCATTCTATTCACCCTAGCAAAAAAGCGAAGTCGAATTAAGGCGCCACGAAAGCTCGCATTCATTGCCGTTTTATGCGGCTTCTTAATGGCCGCAATGATCTATTGGGATCCCAGGGCTTCAGGATCCGGACTTGAGAATCTTAACGAATTTCTATTTCATGGAAAACACGCAGATGCGGAATTGGTCCTATTTCGCTTCTTTGGAACAATGATTTCGTATTTATCGGGAGCCGCTGGAGGCATTTTTTCTCCCTCCTTGACCATTGGCGGTAGCCTTGGTGGCTATATTGCTCAGCTATTTGGATCCCCTGATCAAAACATCCTGATCCTCTTGGGGATGATTGGATTTTTGACCGGCGTCACGAAGACTCCTTTTACCTCCTTTATCCTTGTTGTTGAGATGACTAATAAGCACTCAGCTATCTTCCCTATGATGGTGACGGCACTACTTGCTTTGATTTTTTCCAACACGATTCATAAACAGTCCTTCTATGAACGCATGAAGGACCTCTACTTGGAAAAGATCAAAATGGACCCGAGGAGCGCGAATGGATAAGAAGTGGATTTCTAAAAACCGCGATGGGCAATCATCTCCCTTACTGGCCGAAATTAAGACCTGCACTTCAAAAGACACGATGCGTAAATTTTTTAAAACACTGCTGACCTATTGGGGAATAGCATTGGCTTGCGTATTGATTCCTCTCCTCCACTTTGTCCTTGTGCCGGGTTTCTTTTTGGCTGGAATTTATATGGCTTCGAAGGCATTTGAGTTTCGATACCAACTAGTTGAAGGTAGCTTTGACTGCCCCACTTGCCAGAAAAAGGTCCACTTGAAGGACCGTTGGTTTGAGAGCGATACCACTGCCCATTGTGACTCATGCGGATCCAAGGCCTATCTAGTTCCTATGGAAGAGCAAACTTCTCGCTCTTAGATTCTTGAGGAGCCATTCGAAAGTCTTTCGACGCCTACCCATCCTTCGTTTATACTCTAAATCATGATTCGATGGATCGAGATTCAAAGTAACCATGTCAACGAATTAGAAATGATTGCGAAAGAGTCCAACATGCATCCTCTTGCCCTGGAGGATTGCATCCATCGCAACCAGCGCGCCAAGTTAGAGGACTACGACACCCACCAACTGCTCGTTTGGTTTATGATGGCAGCAGGTAAACTCTACGAAATGCAATTTGTAGTGTTTTCTAACCATCTCATCATGGTGCCACATGACCCTCCTCCAGAAGGAAAGACTTGGAAGGAATATTTCAAAATATCCGAATCACATAAAGATGTTTGGCACCTTCTTTATCAGGCACTAGACAAGTGCACTGACGTTACCTGGAGTGAAGTGCGTCGGCACTTCGACGAAATTGATGAATTCGAGGAAAAAATATTTACAACCGAGTGCAATCCTCAGTCTATTCTTTCACTCAAAAAGCACCTTCTCAGAATTGATTATTCCATAGGCCACTTGGCCTCGGTTTCTCAGCAGCTTCAGAATTTCTGCCAACCCAAAGATGATCTCAATTGGAAATTGAGAGACCTTCACGATCACTGCGAAAGGATCTACCGAAGCATCGCACTTTACCGCTCTCAGATAGCCACCACGATTGAACTTTTTTGGGGTTATCAGTCCCATAAAACCAATAAGCATATTAAGAAACTCTCCGTGCTCGCAAGCATTGCCGTACCCCTTACGTTTTGGGCGTCTTTCTGGGGAATGAACTTCGAAGCCATCCCGTTTAAGAGTCAAAGCATTTTCTATTTGGCTTTGGGTATTATGATTGCTTCGGTGCTTTTATCGGCCTGGTTCTTGAAATCACGTGGTTACTGGGAAGATTAATCCTCGACTTCGATCACACGCATGGCCTTCCACTTGCCGCTTTGAAACCTCAAAAAAAGCATGCTTGTAATAGAAAGCGAATAAATCGCTGCACAACACCAGGCATAGAACACGGCGTGATCAAGGTTTCGCATAAGCCAGGCAGGTATAACCATAAAAGGCCAAGGAAGGATGAGTGCGAGAAGAGAAACGTATTTTGTGTCGCCTGCCCCTTTGAGTGCAAAAGAAAAATTCAGGTAGATGCTATCCAACATCGTAAATACGGCAATGATCTTCAGAATTCCTGGGGTAATCTCGCAAACCTCTTTCCATAACTCCGGATTTTCATAATTGGTAAACCAGGAAAGATAGAAAGTAGGAAAGAGGACAAAGCTAAGCCCTGCAATAAAAATATACACAGCAGAAATCTTGACTCCACTCCATGTTACTTTTTCAGCAAGTTCTGGATTATTTTCGCCTAAGCTTTGTCCGACCAGGGTCATAACGGCTTGAGCAATTCCTAACGCCGGCAATACCGAGAGCATCATCACCGTAATAGCAATACTGCTACTCGCCAGCGCGGCGTCGCCGTTCTTGAGATGGCCCATAGCAATCAAAAAAATAGTAAACGCCAGGCCCTCCAGCGCCCACTGAAAGCCACTCGGAAGACCGTACTTCAAAAACCGCTTCATCAAGCGCCAGTCGAAAGACCTTCCCTCTCCAATACAGATAGAAGTCTTGGCGGTGGATCGCGACAGAATCCAAAAGCCATAGATCGCTGATCCATAGGTCCCGATTGCGGTTGCGTATCCAGCCCCCGCAATACCCATGGGTGGAAATCCACCATGCCCAAAAATAAAGAGGTAGTCCAAAATGGCGTTCAAAAAAAGACCAACAAAGTTGATCCAAATAACCGTCTGCGTAGAACCTAGCCCAGTAAAATAGCCACTAATGGCCCCGACCATTGCTGTCGGCAACGCAGCAAAGGCGATGGAATTGAAATAGCTTTGTTCTAAAACTTGAATCGCATCTGAATGCCCTACCCAATGAAAAAAAGGGCCCGAAAAGCCATTCAAACCTAAGAATAGAATCCCACCAATCAAACTCACATAAATGGCCTGCCAAAAAGCCTTTGAAATCTTAGAATACTCTTTGGCGCCGTAATATTGTGCAACAAAAGTGGTGACATACATCGCCGTTTGCTGAAGCAAGGCCATTGGCACCCAAAAAACTCCCATAACGGACAAAGCCGCCGCCAATGCTTTGGTTGAATAGGCGCCCAAAAAAATGCGGTCGATGGTCATCTGGAGGTTCCAGAAGCTATTGGCGATAATCAGTGGCCACGCCATCTGTAAGACGCTCTTCCAATCGGACTGGATTGAATGCTTTAAAGGTTGCTCGCCGGCCATCGCTAGGCTTCTCCGGTTCGCTTCGTCAATTCCGCCCATCGATCATAGAGGGCTTGGATTTCGATTTCGGCTTCCGCCATCTTATGAGTGAGATCCATCAGCACCTTCGCATTCGCCACTACTTCGGGAGTTCCACTTTCTTGAACCCAGGCCGCCAATTGCGATTCCTTTTCGTGAATTTTGGTTTCCATCGAATCCAATTCGCGCTGCTCATTGAAGCCCAATCGCTTTTTGGGTTTCTCAGCTTCCTGGCGAGCTTGGGCCTTCAGCGCCCTACCCTCTTCTCGCTGTTGATCCTTCAGCCAGTTTTCCCACTGCGACAAATCTGCAAACGGTACCAACGGCCCACCTTGTGGATCCAGCGCAAATATTTGAGTCGATACCTGGTCTAAAAAGTAACGATCGTGAGAAACTAAAATCACCGCCCCCGTAAACTCGGTAAGGCAGTCTTCCAAAACACTCAATGTGGCCATATCCAGGTCATTGGTGGGCTCATCTAGTACTAGCAGGTTGGCAGGAGTAAGCATGAGTCTCGCCATCAAAAGACGGCTCTGTTCTCCGCCCGAAAGCTTCCCCACCTGAAAATCCATCTGATCCGAGGTGAATAAAAATCTATCCAAATAACCTCGTATATGTACCTTTCCACCCCGAAACTCAACATGGTCACCACGGTCGCAGAGCGTCTCCACCACGGTACGATTGGGGTCCAATTGCTCGCGCGTCTGATCAAAGTATGCAACCGATAGCTGATCCGCCAAGGTAACGGTTCCGGCAGTTGGCTCTTCGTGACCGAGCAGGACGCGGATCAACGTGGATTTTCCAGACCCGTTTTTTCCGAGGAGACCTACCCGGGTACCGCCTCGGATGACGAGGTCCATGTTCGAAAACAGCTTCCGATTGCCATAGGATTTGGAGATCCCTTTGGCGTCGATCAGTTTCTTTGGACTCTGACCCGTTGTCTGAAAATCGATTCGCGCCGAACGAGTTTGATTCCTCTGCTGAAGGTCCTCCACCGTATCCATCAGCTGGTGGGCTCGCTGAATGCGCGATTGTTGCTTGGTACTCCGGGCCTTGGCCCCTCGACGCAGCCATTCCGTCTCGCGCCTTAAGGTGTTCTTTAGGACGACTTCCCTTCGCTCCTGCGCTGCAATATTGAGTCCGCGGGTTTCGAGAAAGTCTACATAGGAGCCGTCGACACCCAATATTCCTCCAGGATGGCGACGATCGAGTTCCAAAATACGATTGGCCGTCCGACTCAGAAAAACCCGGTCATGGGTGATGGTCATCGTTGCAAATCGAGCGCCCAGGAGGAGGTCCTCCAACCAAAGGATGCTCTCTACGTCCAGGTGATTGGTTGGCTCATCCAATAAGAGCAGCCCGGGATCGCGCGCCACCTCACGAGCAAGTGCAACCCTGCGCTGCCACCCTCCCGAAAGGGTCTTCACCACGGTTTCTTCGCCAAAGCGAGTAAGATCGTACTTTGAAATCAGCTCATGAGCGACGGCAAGTTGCTCCCATTCTTGATCAAGGTGCCCGGCACCTTCAAGGACGGTCGAAAGGATGGTGGCTTTCTCCGAAAACTGAGGGCTCTGCTCCAAAAACCCAATCCGCAGCCCTTTCTGTAGGGCGAGCTTTCCATCGTCACAGGTCATTTGACCGGCAAGAATCTTCAGCAACGTGGACTTCCCTGCACCATTGGGGCCAATAAGGCCAATGCGGTCGGATTCACCGATCGAAAAGGTAAGGTCCTGAAAAAGTGGGCGGGCGGCAAAGCCCTTACTGATTTGATAAACATTAAGAATCGTCAAGGTAGAAGGATCTTACCTTTTCTTGATTCCAGATCCCAGCTTTCTTCCCACTAGGTCAGCGGAAAAGTGAAAAAAAGGCTGCCATCAAAAGGGATCACAGGCACCTTTTGGGGTCCACCCTTCTATACGGCTTCCTGATTCAATTTTTTTTGAAAGGATTTAGGACTTTTTCCCAATACTCTCAGCGAAGCGATTCAATTTTTCTCGAAGGCTTGCCTCATCAGCCGCAGTGAAGGTCAAATGCCCCAATTTTCTGCCCGGCCGGGCCTCTTTTCCGTAGTCATAAACCGCGGCACCCGGAATAGAATTCAGTACTGCTGCTTTCGGCATTTCACCGACACAGTTCACCATCGCAGTAGGGAGCTTCACTTCAGTAGAGCCAAGTGGCATTCCGGTAATAGCTCGAATGTGATTTTCAAACTGACTACAAACGGCTCCCTCAAGAGTCCAATGCCCAGAATTATGGACGCGTGGAGCCATCTCATTGACAAGCAACTCGTCCTGGACTTGAAAAAGTTCTAGCGCCAAAACGCCAACGTAGTTCAACTCATCCATCAATCTTTGTACGTAGCTCTGAGCTTTGGTCACAAGAGATGGGGTTGTATACGGAGCAGGTGCGACGCTCGAAAATAAAATTCCATCATGATGCACATTTTCAACCAAAGGATAGTAGGCCATTTCGCCTGACTGACTTCGAACTGCAATCTGCGAAAGTTCACGATCAAACTTCACCCACTGCTCGGCAATCAGCGGATGGGGGGCAAGGTCTTGCCATGCTTGCTTTGCCTCCTCCAGGGACTTCACCCTTCGTTGACCTTTTCCATCATAACCTTGTAGGGTTGTTTTCAGGATGCAAGGAAACCCAATACTGTTTGCTATCGCATCCAAATCCGTTTCTTGACGTAAGATCAGATACGGCGCGGTTGGCATTCCCAGCGAACGGAATTTAGCCTTCTCTAAGTCTCGATCTTGACCAACGATCAATGCATCGATAGCGGGAACCAAAAGAGGACTTACTCCGGCTTTCTTTAATACCGAAACCGAAAGGTGCTCAAATTCATAGGTCAAAACGGAGAGGTTGCGTGCAAACCCTTGAAGAAGTGTGGGGTCGTCTAAACTTCCTAACGTGAAATCACTGAATTTTTTTGCAGAAGCCGTGGGATCTGGCGAGAGAACTAGAGGCGTATGACCCAATTGCTTCGCGGCAATTGACAGAAACATCCCGAGCTGTCCGCCACCTAAAATGCCGACCTTCATTTTCTCTTTCGCTTCTTCGCGAGCGCCGGCTTTCTTGGGTTTGGCTGCCTACGCACTGCAAGGGTTTGAAGCTTTCTACGCTTAAGCAGCCTTTTCTCAAGCGATGGATCAGACAAAGCCAGAATGGCTGCTGCTAGAAGCCCAGCATTCATTGCTCCCGCTTTTCCAATCGCGAGAGAACCCACCGGAATTCCCGAAGGCATTTGTGCAATTGAAAGTAAGGAATCCAATCCTTTGAGAGCTTTGGATTCAACCGGAACTCCCAAAACAGGAAGATGGGTCTTGCTTGCAGCCATACCAGGCAAATGCGCGGCTCCACCTGCTCCTGCAATCAAGACTTTGATGCCACGTCGATGTGCCTGGGACGCATAGACAAAGAGCAAGTCTGGCGTTCGGTGCGCTGATACGACTTTTACCTCAATGGGTATTTTGAGGTCCTCGAGGACATCGACAGCATTTTTCATTGTTTCCCAATCAGATTGGGATCCCATAATCACGGCTACAAGGGGTTTGGGCATAGCGCCACCTTAACCCTGAGGGCTTTTTTTTTCCACGAAAACGTAAGCAACCTCAGTTGACTTCTCTTTCTGCCAAAGAATAGTATTGCGAGCACCTATGAAGAAGTACGCAATGCTTGGACTTTTTGCAGTTTTGACTTTCTGGACCACCGCTTTTTTGAGCCTTGCGGACGACAAAATTCAGGTTTGCTTTGCAGGAGACGGCCCCACACCCTATCAGTACTGCATCGTTCGCCTCCCCGGTCACGACCCCAATCAACTCTTACTCCATCTTCACGGCAGAGGTTTGAACGAGAAGATCTGGCGGGACTCAGATTATTACACCGCTCTTATGAAAGAGCAGTGGCAGCGGTCTCATCTTCGCCCACCCTTGATCGTCACCGTTTCTTTCGGACCCTTCTGGCTCTTGGCTCCTCAAGGAGATTCGAAGAAGTCCGGACTAAGAGAGCTATTGCTCGACAAGGTCCTTCCAGCTATTGAATCCAAACTCCCTCAGAAGCCTCAACACCATTGGCTATTGGGTGAGTCCATGGGTGGATTCAATGCCATTCAACTCCTTCCATCCTCCCGATTTGAGAAGGTGGCGATCTTATGTCCGCCCGTTTACGAACTCTCCTATCCCTTTTCCTTTACTCGAATGATGGAACTGATCCTTCGAACCAAGATGGAATGGCGGGTTGCGTGGGCCCTGTGGTGGATCAAAGATGATTTCATCCAATCTTCTGGAGACTGGGAGGCGGTTTCCCCTCTCGCAATTGCAGAAACTCTTTCCCCTTCTACAAAGACAGAAATCTATCTCTCCTGCGGTATGCGCGATCCTTACGGTAACTTTCCAGGTGTTCTCAAGCTGAGGGATGTGCTCATTTCAAAAAAACTGAAGGTACAATGGCATCCACTTTATGCTCGCCATTGCGGAATTCATATTCCATCTCTTGCGCAGTTTTTATCGGGAACCAAATAGCTGCTAATTTTCGACCGAGCCCCGTAACCAACCTGCAAAAATGCGGCTAATGATTCCGGGATTGGTCATTCCTCGACTTGCTCGATTGTCGAAAAGAATATTCCATTCTGCTTGTCCTGATCCATCTGCCATTTCACGATAAAGCGTAATAAAATTTGGAAGGTGTTCAGCTGCATAGAGCAATTGCAATGCATGACCATCGGACGAATGGAAAAGAAAGCCATAGGACCACTTAAAGGACAGGCGCGATCCAGCAGCGCGATCAATAGTGAATTCGGCATTGCGCATTCGTTCGTGATAGCCCCCATTTCCGATGACTTCTCTCATCAAGATAAAGGGATAGGCCGCGCGCATGGACGGCTCCCGGTCTACTTGAAATCCAAGGCGTTCCGCTCGAGCGGCCATTTCCAAGTAGTAATGGTGTTCATAGAAGGTTGGAAATCGCTGAAAGGACTTTTTCACGCCGGCCAGGTCCATGCGACGTCGTACGGCACTCCTCAAGTCTTCAGCCCAGGCAACAAACTTCGCTCGGTCATTCCAGAGTTTTCCAAGCGCCTCATACCGACCATCGCGGTAGGTTGACAAGCTCTCTTGCAAAGCAACTTCGCCCCATTCTGGCGTTAGGCCCTGAAATAGATCCTCTCTGCCATTAAACTTTGACCAACCCAACTTAAAACTAAGCGAGCAATCATCCGACGTAACGACGACCGATTGTGACTCGGCATACGCCGGAGAATAAGTCCCCAGCCACAAGGCAAGAATGATGAACATTTCCCCTTCCACTCCCTATCCGACGCCCTTGTCTGCTGTTTGAAGTAGAAAGTCCAGGGGACTGTAATATTTGCAAGGTTATTAACGTGAAGACTCATTTGTCAGATCTTCCGGCTCCTCCAACCAATCGAGCGAGAAGGTATTTTTACTCAGAGCCTCACCATCCACCCAGATTTTTCCAAGATCATTCTCCCAATCAGATGAAATATTAGGAAAGCGGCCCCAAGAATTGTGAATAAGGAACTGAGATTTTGATCCCACTTTGCGACGCCCAATCAATACGCCGGCGTGAGGACCACAGTTCGCTTTGGCTTGAATGTACATCCAGAAAAAAGTAATGCCTCGACTGACAAGCCCTTGGTAGTCCTTTCCTTCTTCTAAAAGATTCCCACAATAAGTAAGGGCCAAAGGTTGTGTTGTCTTCGGGTCAGCACCAAGAAAGTAATGATCCATAGTTATAAGGTACTCATCCGACTTTACATAGAATCGACTTATCACCTGAAAGTAGTTGCGGGGCGGAAGGCGTCGATTGCCTATTGCTTCATCCTCTTGCTTCCATTTGCTTGCTTGCCGTCGATCGAGGCCCCACTGGTCCACGCGCATTTGGGCCCAGGCCCGAGATGCGTTACAAGAGCCATACTTTCGATAGGCTTCAGCGCAATCTACTTCACTGCTTCGAGTCCAAATATCCGTATAGAGTTTGTCGGGGTCTGACTCAACCTTAGGTGGATCGAGGTCTACTTTATTTTTGGAATTTTGCTGCTCTCTCAGTTGCTCAAGCGCTTGTGGACTCATTTTTAAACCAGAATTGTCAAAAGTTTTATAGCCAGCGCGAACCACATCCAATGCTAATATCCAAGGAGAAGTGATGTGCTGAGTCTCAACATCTCCGTGCGAGAATCTCCATGCATCAATTAAAGTAGATGCCTGACAGGCATAGCAAATCCCCTCACTCTCTTGATCAAAGACCGGAAGCTTCTCCGTAGTTCCACCTATCGAGTCGAGCCGAACTACCTCGGTAGGTGCGGGATCACTGAGCGACTGAGCAGAGCTGCTCTCAAAATCTGCCCCAATAAAAAGATAGATCCCCAGAAAACCAGCTAATCTTAGTCCACCCATCACCCTATGCCCCCCTCAGAGCAGGAATGAGTGAATCACGCGGACTCAGGCTCTGTCAAATTGCCGGGCTAGAAATCAATCTTCCGTAAAAAATGGCAAGTGTAGCCCTGCGGATGCTTTTGAAGGTACTTCTGATGATAGTCCTCTGCTCGAACAAAGGTGGATACAGGAAGGATTTGGGTGACAATAGGCTTTCCCCATTTGCCTGAGCGGTCTACACGGGCCTTCATCACCTCGGCCGCTTTTTTTTGTTCCTCATCATGGTAGAAAATGACAGATCGATACTGTGTGCCCTTATCGTTTCCTTGTTGATTCAAAGTAGTTGGGTCATGCAGCTTAAAAAATTTAATAAGAAGATCATCGTATGAGACTTTTTTTGGATCAAAGAGGATCTGCACCGTCTCGGCATGACCCGTCGCCCCTGTCTTGACTTGCTCGTAATCCACGCGATCACTTGCACCCCCGGCATAACCCACTTGGGTCTCTAAGACTCCCGGGATATCTCGCAGCAATTGTTCGACACCCCAGAAGCATCCGCCAGCAAGGGTGGCGAGCTTCCAGCCTTCCTTTTTTGCAAACGCAAAGAGAAAGGCTCCATAGCCCTTGGCCTGCATTTCGGACACCGGTACAAATTTCAAAGTGGCAGAGTTGATACAAAACCGCAGTCCACCTTTGTCCTTAGGTCCATCATCAAAGACATGCCCAAGGTGAGAATCGGCCTGAGCGGACCTTACCTCGGTCCGAACCATTCCAAGTTTGTCGTCCTTACGTTCCTTGACGTGAGTGGGCGCGAGGGGCTTAGTAAAGCTTGGCCAGCCAGTACCCGAGTCATACTTATCTAAAGAACTAAAAAGGGGCTCACCGCTCACCACGTCAACATAGATGCCGTCTTCATGTTTATTCCAAAAAGCATTATCAAAGGGCTTTTCGGTACCCTCCTCCTGGGTGCATCGATATTGTTCGGGGGTAAGTCTTGCACGAAGTTCAGGTTCGGTCGGTTTCTTATATTGAGAATCGGCCATGACACTTCCTATCGTTAGAAAAAGCAGTTCTATTATCACTCCACACCCCCAGGTCAAGCATACCTCTTTTTGCCAAGATCGTGTAGGCTGGAGTCAAACAACGCTGAGTGAATTCAACTTATGTATAGTCAGGTTCCACACTCTTACCCTAAGAAAACTCAATTCCCGCTAGGGGACTTGACTGCTATTTTGGTACTCGGGTTTTTTCTCTTTGGAAGCGTGGAACTGGCGCGCAATTGGACCGCCGCCTACCAACCCAGCATCCAGATTGATCTTTCAGAGCGAGCGCTTCCTCTCTATGCTGTCTACTCACTCTTTCGGGCACTAATAGCCTACGTCGCATCTTTGGGATTTACGCTGATCTTTGGATACTGGGCCGCAAAGAGCAGACGAGCAGAACGCGTCATCCTACCACTCTTAGACGTGGGGCAGTCTATCCCCGTCCTGGGGTTTCTGCCCACCTTGGTGCTGGGTCTGATTTCGGTATTTCCACATTCTAATTTCGGATTGGAATTGGCCTGCATTCTGATGATTTTTACGGGTCAGGTCTGGAATATGACTTTCAGTTACTATGCATCGCTGAAATCGATTCCCAATCACTTTCACGAATTGAGTCGAAATGTGCGGCTGACCCCGATTCAGCGTCTTTTCGATATTGAACTGCCTTTTGCGTCCAGCGGATTGGCATGGAACAGCCTAATGTCGATGGCTGGAGGCTGGTTCTTTCTTACTATTTGCGAAGCATTTACGCTCGGCGATCGACAGTACCGACTACTAGGACTTGGCTCTTATATGGCTACGGCAATTGAGGTAGGAAATACCAGGGCCATTCTCTACGGCTTGTCGGCCATGGTTGCGGTGATTCTATTTATGGACTTCATCGTATGGCGCCCCGTCATCGCATGGACACGAAGGTTTCGGCTCGACGAACAAAATGAGCAGGTCCAAAATATTCCCTTTATCCAAATGCTCCTCAAAGAATCCCGCCTCGTGCGCGTGCTTGAAAAATATATCCATTCTGCCATCGCTCAGATTGAAACCCTCTCCACTCACCTTTTTAAACCCCGCAAACGAAGACGAACGGGCCTGCTGCTCAGAAGGTTTCGTCACCGATGGATCTCACTTTTTCGATACACACCTTCACTGAACCACCTGAGTTGGGTGCCAGTTCTGGGATTGGGCCTATGGATCCTCATGAAACTTGCCATACTGATTCATGCACTAAAGGCTCCAGAGATCATCCTCATCCTTCAGAGCGCCGGATATACTTTTTTGAGAGTTCTAGGTGCGCTTGTCCTATCTACGCTTTGGACGGTACCCTTTGGAATCTGGGTGGGCCTTTCACCCAAGCGAACGCGCTTCTTTCAACCTATTATTCAAGTGGCGGCATCTTTTCCTGCGCCTATGCTCTATCCGATCGTGCTTTTTGGCCTCAGCGCATTGGGCGTAGGACTTGGCGTTGGTGCAAGCATCCTCATGCTCTTGGGAGTTCAGTGGTACATCTTATTCAACGTACTTGCGGGGGCCACTTTGATTTCGCGCGAACTAAGAGAGACGTTCTATCTTTTCCGTTCGCCGTTGAAGCAACGTCTTTTTGACCTTTACCTACCTTCTATCTTCCCTAGCCTAGTTACAGGATGGATCACAGCTTCGGGTGGCGCTTGGAACGCAAGCATCGTAGCGGAGTACATTCAATACCATGGTCAAACCCTTAGAACGGTCGGACTTGGTGCTCTTATTAGTCAATCGACCTCGGATGGCAATTTTCCGCTCCTAGCAGGAGCTCTTATTGCCATGGTATCGATGGTCCTCGTTTTGAACCGAACGATCTGGAGACGAGCGCAAGTACTTTGTGAACGTAAATTCAGGTTTGAAAGGTAATGGAATGCAAACGCTAAAGCCCGCGATCGAAATGAAAAACATCCAACAGAGCTTCCATCTGGATACGGGACGAAAAATCAAAGTCCTCGACGACGTCAATATGACGGTCCATCAGGGCGAGGTCCTAGTGCTCCTCGGTCCTTCCGGCTCAGGCAAATCTACTTGCCTTAGAATCCTTACAGGCCTTCTCAAGCCCTCTCACGGAAAAGTGTTTTTAGATGGAAAGCCACTCCACCAGTCTAATCCAGACACGGCTCTGGTTTTCCAAAGCTTTGCGCTGCTACCATGGAAAAACGTAGCAGCCAATGTCGCCACTGGGATCAAGCCACTTGGATTGACGAAAGAAGAAGTCTCGTCTCGAGTCAAAAAAGCCATCGACTTAGTCGGATTGGAAGGATTTGAGGAAGCTTATCCCAAAGAACATACAGGCGGCATGAAGCAACGGGTGGGTATTGCGCGAGCCCTCGTCATGGAAAGACCCATTCTTTGTTTGGATGAACCTTTTAGTGCGCTCGATGTTTTGACGGCAGAAACCCTCCGCAAGGAAGTGCTCAACCTCTGGCTTTCCAAAAAAACCGCAATCAAAGCTATTGTCTTAGTGACCCATAATATTACCGAAGCCGTATCCATGGGTAGCCGCATCCTTGTCGTAGGTTCTGGGAAAGTTCGCTTTTCGATTCGAAATGACTTGAATTACCCTCGTGATGAAAAGAGCTCAGCGTTTAAGAACCTCGTCGACAATATGCACGACCTTCTCACGGAGACCATCATTCCTGATACCGCCGACTGGATACCACCTGCGCTTGCTTCAAATACCATCGAATCTCTCCCGCATGTCAGTATTACCGAGGTAGATGGTTTTCTAGAAGTCATTGGCCAAGAGGATGGCAAACGAGCGGACGCGTTTTTGCTAGCCAAGAAACTCATGAAAGACTCCGTGCAAGTTTTGATTCTGGCCAAAGCCGCCGAATTGCTCGACCTAGTCGATACACCAAAAAACCAGGTGGTACTCACCGATTTAGGCAAAGCCTTTGTCAGCTCGGACGTCAATGAGAAGAAGAAAATCGTCCATCGCCAAATGAAGCAGTTGCGACTGACACAACTCATTCACGAAAAACTCCTGTCTGTTCCAGATCAGACACTCCCTCGTAGCGAAGTAATCCAGGATCTTTCGGATTGGCTACCCAATGAAAATCCCGAACGCGTCTTAGATACCCTTCTGCAATGGGGTCGCTATGGTGAACTTTTTGGTTACAATGCAGACACCATGCAGGTCTATATCGATAACGAAACCCCATCGACATAAAGATTTGCATCCGATAGAGGTATCATGCGCTAGCGGACTACTTGCTCACAACGACCCCAATAGAGTGACTCCTACTAATAGAAGTGCGCAGCGATCATCAAAATCTCACCCGCTACTTTGATAGTGCTCCAATCGATGATGGGCACTGCAAAGCAAGGTGAGATTGTCTAGGGCATTGGTCCCACCCTTTGCTACCGGAAGCTTGTGATGGATGTGTAAGAACCTTTCTTTGTCACATCGAAATTGGGTCCAAGGGTCTTGATAGGTGCACTGATGTGCCTGGGCAGTCACTACTTTGCGCATTGCTTTGATTCTTAAAAATGCATGAGCAGTCCAGCACTCTTCCTTAAGCCTCTTGACCGCCATCCAGGCGGTCGCTCTTAAGACTGCTCTTGCACTTTTAAGAATCAAAGCGCCAAAGTACTATCTTTGTTTTTTCCAAAAATTAGCTCCGCTTGGGTTGCATTGATCACGCGAGCACGCTCTTCCACGCTTGGAATCTTGGGGCATTCATTGGCGTATGAACAATGGCAACAAGGTTCCAGCAGAGTTCCTTTCAACGAGGAGGAACTTACCACGGGTTTTTCGGTGCGATTTTTATCGCTCCTTTAGACGCTAATGCGTTTCGCTCTTAAAATAAAGACCCACCCCATGAAATGAACACTCTCAGCTCTGAATGAAAGCGAGAAGCCTTAGCATCGTGATAAGAAAGGTTGGACAGTTGTCGAAGAAAAGCAAATGAAACTGCCTTTCAAGGCGCCAAGAGTAAAGTCATCTGTATTTTATTTTGCACTCACAACTAAGTCACAATTGGAAAAGCTAGCTTTACTGCAGGCTTCTCGGGTATCAAGCCCTCGTCGTACAGTACGACGAAAGGATGCCTTTCAAATCCTAGTACAGATCCATTGGTGTACATAGATTCAATATAATTACTCGAAGCCGCTGCCAACCCGCCTTGCTGGGGCTGGGTTGTTTCATTACGGAGACCTAAGGTACAAAGGCGCCTGGCACCTTTTGACCTTAAACCTGAAGAACCTTTTGACGGTTCTGCAACTCTATGACAGTTCTAGTAGCAAAATTGGTTACATATTGGCGATATGAGACTGGAATCTGGGAAGTACTGGGCCGTCGCGTGGCACTTTCCTTGCACTATCCAAATTGCGGAGAGCGTCTCCATTAGATGGATTAGCGATATCGAGAAGGACGAGAGCGATGATGAAGATTCGAATAGTTGTTTTATTGGGCTTGGGATTGATGCAAGGAAATATTGCTTGGGCACAAGAAAATGCGGCCGATAAGAAGGAATTCAATAAAGTGACCTTCTTAAATGAATTTAGGGTGATTTCCGACACGGAGAGCTCCACTGATGCTATCGAAAATGCAAAGCTGAACCTAGTCCGATCGATATTGGATTATCCAGATCAAGCCACCTACTTTATCGGGGTAACGAAATTCGACATCGGGCCGTATGGAAATGAAAGGTTTGTCAATGCAGCTAAATATTTAGCTGGAAGATTAGAAAACGCAGGACCAGGCAACAAGTCTGCAATAACTGCGGTGCTAAAGACGTTGATAGAAACCCAAAATAAGATGGATACGGGAGCCCTCAAAGATCTTTCGATAGGTAAGAGAAATGAGTCCTTGCCCTATCGGCTTCTTGGCGAAGCCTTGCGTCAGCTTGAGGAAGGGTACAGAAGACTCGAATCAGGAAAAGAAAATTCCGCACGATTCAATTCTGCCTCAGCGATTCTTAGTACTGTGCTGGATGCCGGTGTCGACCCTAATGCTGAAGTACGGAGCGGATTTGATCGTTACAGCGATGGTGATCGACGACTTCTTACTAGCGTGCTTACCTATGCCGACATGAAGCACCCTCGTATGGTCGGAATCATTCAACAGCTTCTACATAAGGGAGCGAGTCCGGAGCTTGAGGATTCCGCGGGTACCACTCCTCTCATGGCGATCCGCGCGCGATTGGCACTTGCCAAGGACAACTTGACGAGATGTGATGCCGACGATCGTCAGGATCGCTGCGAAGCCGCAGTTGAAATTTCTAACTGTGAAGCGATTTTGGAATTGCTCGAAAAGACTATCAAGTTAAGAGCTGAGGGTGGCAAGAATCCCCCTGTTGAAGCCCAGATGGCGAATTTATTGAATCGCTTGGACAGATATGAAGAGGTAATCGGTCGCGCATTAAGCCCTGATCATGGAGACGAACTTCTAAGAGCAGTTGATTGGCATTTGGGGCGACTTGGGCAGTTTTTGAGTAGTGCCCCAAAAGATAGTGATGACATGAGGAAATTTCAGAATGGCGCCAAGAACCTCGTCATGGTGGTAGATGGCATTCAGAAACTCATCACCGAAGCTCGTGTGAACGTAGAGAAGGAAATGGAAGTCAAATCTACCGCAGAATCAGCCACTCCACAGGTACCCAAGAAATAGTATTCTTAAAGCAGCTGTGCTGTCGAGTAGACCTAAAGGAAGAGACTTCCATTAAAAGTGGTGTGCGCTAATGCAGCCACTATTTACTAAGCAAAAAGGTGACGGGCACTTGACGCATACCCGCCACAACTACAGCTGAAGCTTGAGTCCGACCCCCAAACTCGCGTGCGACCAATAGAGTCCCGCACCCCAGGACCAAGATGGAGCGTAAAGTAGGTTCAGCGTATAATCCCAATCCGACTCATCTTCAAAGTTCCTAGCAGGTCTCCACATCACATCGACATCCGTCATCAACCAACTCGTCCACTGGATTTTCTTTCCAAAATCAAAACGAAGCTTTCCTCTTTGATCAACAAAGCCTTCCACGTGAATCATCATTGGCAATTGATAACTGACACCGGCAAGCACTCCCCACTTTTGATCATAGGTAGTTGCACCTGCACTGAGGCTCAAAAATTTGCCAAGCCACCATCGATACAGAAAGTCTCCTTCAATCTCCCATTGCTGATTGAATTCAAAGTCTCTACTTGAAGTATTCCTTGTTTCGACCCTTAGGTCCCACTCGTTCCATGTCTGAGTAAGCCGCATAAAACCTTTGGCATAGTTGGATGCGACATCGAGTGACCCATAGGCATACCAATGATCGTGCAAATGCGGGTCATGACCTTGATGCGCTGAAACCTCGGGCTTCGGGACAAAGCTCCTATACTTTACCACTCGGGACATCCCATTTTTCATGTGATAAAGATTGTGGCAGTGAAGCATCCACTGCCCGGGCTCATTTGCTAGGAATTCAATCGTGCGAGAACCGTGAGGTGGCACATCCACCGTGTGCTTCAAGGGAGAGTAATCTCCCTGTTCGGTAAGCACTCGAAAAAAATGTCCATGCAAGTGCATTGGATGATGCATCATCGTTTCATTTTGAAATACGAAGCGAATCACATCTCCTTCTCGAACGTCAATGTTTCGATCCTGGTGAATAGCCTTGCCATTGATGTGCCAAACATAGCGTTCCATATCGCCACCTAAGACTAGTTTGGTTTCGGCTACAGGAATTTTGGAAGAAAATTCGGTCGGTGCAATTGCACGAAGCTGATCTACTGTCAGTGTCTCTACAGCACTACTTGCCTGAGATCCAGCAGCCCCACCCCCATGCCTAGGCATCGCGTGCCTATCATGCATTCCATGCATGGAATGTCCTCCTTGGCCACCATGCCCCGAATGATTCATGGAAGCGTAAAGTTCTGGAGCGTCCCGAGGGAGGGTTTCAACGCGTTCTCCAGATCCGATCCAACCCGAAGCCTTGCCCGTTCCATCTTGTGCGTAGGCACTGAGCTCAAAATTCTTTTGATCCGGAACTTCAAATAAGACGTCGTACGTCTCAGCCATTCCCATCTGCAATTCACGAGCATAGACTGGCTGAATCGGCAATCCATCTGCCGCGATAACCTTCATCGGACTTTGCCCTAATCTTACCAAGAAATAACTAGACGCCGCGGCATTGATGATTCGCAGCCTAACTTTTTGGCCCTTGCGAGCTTGAGAAAGCTGCGGGGCGATCTTTCCATTCATCAGAAAAGCGTCGTATCCCACATCGGAGTAATCCATTCCTCCCATGCGCTCCCATTCATTCTGAAAATAAGCGCTGAGCTTTCCTTCTTGCAATGCACCCCAAAGCGATCGAACGGTATTTTTTTTGTGAAGGTAGTAGTCGCCGTCTTTGCGAAGGTTCTTGAGAATGTCCCAGGCATCTTCGTCCGACCAATCACTTAACAGTACGACGACATCATGTTCGGCAGGGAATGGCTCTTTCTTGGGATGCACGACAAAAGCGCCGAATACGCCTTTTTGCTCCTGTACATTGGTATGAGAGTGGTACCAGTAGGTTCCGCTCTGCCTGAGTTTGAATCGAAAAACATGACTCTGACCCTTTAGGATAGGCGCAGTTGAAACGTAGGAGACGCCATCCATTTCAGGCGGCAATAGAATCCCATGCCAGTGAAGTGAAAGCTCGTCATCCGGGAGCTGATTGCGCACGACGATTTCAGCTTCATCGCCTTCTTCGAATTCTAAAGTGGGGGCCGGAATCTGACCATTGATTTGAATAGCAAAATCAACTTCCTTCTTGCCACTCAAATTCACGTTTCCACGAGTTGCCGTCAATTCATAGTGCACGGTCCGTGCTAAAGCACTCTGGGAAAATGCCAGAGTAAAAACAAGTGCCCCAAGCGACCAACGATTCCGACCCCTTTTTGTATAAGGAATTTTATTCGCCCACGTTTTCGGCAGGCATTGTTTCTAAAGCTTCAGGAGCTTGACGCTCCTGCTGGCTTTCTTTGCGATCCTGAATACGTTCTTGGCGATCTTTTTGCCGCTCTTCACGACGCTCTTTGCGGCGCTCCTGGCGCTCTTGACGTCGTTCTTGGCGATTCTCTTGCCGTGTTTCTCGCCGCTCTTGACGATTCTCTCTTCGATTTTCTCGTCGCTGTTGCCCCGGTTTTCCGTGCTCTCCACCCTGATTGGCTTCCGCGCCGACTAAGGGCAGGGCCAGAAAGCAAGCTATGAATAACACCCATCCTTTTTTTAACATCGATTTTTCCTTTCGTTTTTTTGTTTTCCTCACTATGGTCCCCGCACCCCCGAGCAAACGTCAATACCAAAAGGCTGACACTGAGCATTCATGCAGTCTTTTAGCCTTCTGGCCTTGTAAAGCCTATTGGGCGGGAATAGAATTCGGGCAAACCAACTGAAATAAAGCAGGACAGCAATGGCAACTGACAATAGAGACCCTGATCAGACACCTCCCCATTTGCAAAACCCAACGAAGAAACTCAAACGTCTTCTATTGGGAGAGCCTAAAAGTCTTGCAGATCAATCCATCTTTCACCGACTTTCACTAATTCCTTTTTTGGCCTGGGTAGGATTGGGCGCCGATGGTTTGTCGTCTAGCGCATACGGTCCTGAAGAAGCCTTCAAGGCTTTGGCCGATCGACGCTACCTAGTTGTTTTCTTAGCGATCATGATGGCGGCCACGGTCATGATTATCTCTTCCGCCTACCGAAAAATCATCGAAGCCTTCCCGCATGGAGGAGGCGGATACGTCGTTGCAAGTAAACTCCTTGGACGCAAGACAGGGGTCGTGTCGGGTTGCGCGCTCTTGGTGGACTACGTTCTAACGATCACCGTATCGATTGCAGCAGCTGGCGATGCGCTATTTAGTTTTCTTCCAGGTCCTTGGCATGCACTGCGATTGCCAACAGAGATTCTTCTTATCTTTCTTTTGACCACATTGAATCTACGTGGCCTGCGTGAATCCGTTACGGTTCTTGCACCTATCTTTATTTTCTTTCTTGTCACTCACTTGATCTTGATTGGCTGGGGAATCATTGGCCATCTACCGGAAGTCCCCAATACCTTTCAATCGGTTTCTCAAAATCTGGCGGCGGATTGGAAAGGCATTGGACCTTGGGCGCTCTTCTTGCTTTTGATTCACGCTTATTCGTTAGGAGGAGGAACTTATACGGGTATTGAAGCGGTCTCTAACGGCGTACCCATCATGCGTGAGCCGCGTGTACGAACCGCTAAGATCACTATGAATTATATGGCGGTATCTTTGGCAATAACTGCATCAGGCCTTCTTCTTTGTTACCTCCTTTGGGATGTATCCCCAGTGGCGGGCAAAACCCTCAATGCGGTACTCCTTGAAAGAATCGCCGGTACGTCACCGTTGGGACATGGTTTTGTGATTGCAACATTGCTCGCAGAAGGACTGCTCCTGGTGGTTGCCGCTCAAGCGGGATTTATTGATGGCCCGAGAGTCCTTGCCAATATGGCCGTGGATTCGTGGGTTCCAAGGCGATTTGCTTCACTCTCCGAACGCCTCACAACCGGAAATGGCATTCTCCTCATGGCCATTGCCTCCTTAGGGGCACTTCTCTATACCCACGGCAACACGGCACAACTTGTGGTGATGTATAGCATCAACGTGTTTTTGACCTTTTCTCTATCCATTTTTGGAATGCTCTCTTTGCGATTTCGAAAGGGGCCTCACCGCATCAAGCAAACATGGTCTGACACCATCTTGTTTTTTGTTGGCTTCATGCTTTGCTCCACCATTCTCGTCATCACGGTCGTCGAAAAATTTGCCGAAGGCGGTTGGCTTACGCTCGGAATCACAGGTGGAATCATCTTCTTGTGCTTCAATATCAAGAGCCACTACCTCGCCACTGCCGCGAGCCTTCACAAGCTGTATATGAAGCTTGAGCATATGGTGCCGCGAAGTCGCAACCTACCAGACCTCGACCCCAAGCAAAGAACCGCGGTGGTGCTTGTGGGAGGGTATGGTGGTCTGGGAATACACACCATGCAGACAATCATGAAGACGTTTCCCGGCGTGTTCAAGAACATTGTTTTTATTTCAATCGGCGTTGTAGATTCTGGTGGATTCAAAGGAGAACATGCTATTGACGCCTTGGCGCACGATACGGAGTCCATGCTCCAGAAGTACGTCAAACGCTCCCAGCAGCTCGGTGTACCTGCTACCTTTCGGTTTCGACTAGGTACCGATATTGTCAGCGAATGCGAAACCCTTTGCACTGACTTACTTACCGAATTTCCAGAGGTTACTTTTTTTACCGGCAAAATCATCTTTGAGCGCGAACGTTGGTTTCAACGCATCTTGCACAATGAAACCGGCCTCGCCCTTCAAAAAAGACTCCAACTTGCCGGACTCACCATGGTCATCCTTCCGGCTCGAGTCACATAATTCCTAGACAGCTGAAGCTGATTTTGATACCCGACCTAATTGGGGTGGGTTGTTAATGAATGGGGTTTTAAACTTGCGCGCCATGCGGCCAAAGCACTTATTTCTCTTGGTCGCTATTTGGATGGGTGCGGGCGCAGCCCAGCAAGCCTTTGCTCAAACTCAAGATGAGCTGGATAAGATCCGAGATCGACTCATCGAATTTTCTAAGGCCCCCTCCGAAAGAAAACTCGTCCTTCAACGCTTGAGATCCGTCGACGAAAAAACCCAAACCTTTCTGGAATACTATCGAGACGTTATTTGGCCCATCGAAAAGGCGATTGACGAAAAAGTGTGCCAGTCTACCGCGCTTTCCCTATTGATTGATATGGGTCTGCAACGAAACTCGCAGGAGCTGGATCGGTGGAATTCCAAAGCCGAAAAACTAGATGCTGCAATTGACGAACTCGCGGAAAGTGAAGATTACTTGAAAAACAACCTTCACCTCGCTGAACTTTCCAAGGGAATCAAGGGACCCTTCGCTGATTTTATTCGAAACTCTGCTGAAGCCCTGAAACTCGAGAGTCTCCACGACATCCCTCAATCTGACCGACTTCGACTCAGAAAATTAGAGAGAATGCTGGAACGTAGCTACGCCAATCATCCGCTGGCCAATAAGGTCTCCGAGATTGAAGAAGAAATGGAAACCCTTACCGAAAGCGAAACCTACGTTACACCCAAGGCTCGATTGGCACGGCTTAAGGTCCTATACCGCGACGGCCCCGAAAAATTTGGAAGAGTATGGATGGGACGCAACGGGCGCTACATGGAAGAGCTTGCACAATTGCGAAGCAGGATTGCAAGGCAGAAAGGCTACTACACTTGGACGGCCTACCAGCTTGCTATGGACCGTCTCAATTGGACACCTTCATTGCAAAGCCTCGAATCTCGCAAAGCTTTTTTGGCGGATTTGACCACCGCGATTGCAGCGCCGTTGCGTAGTGCACAAATCAAACTCACCAAAGGACTCGACCTTCCGAAGAACACCCCACTTGGACTCCTCGCCTACTTGATTCCTGAACCAACGGCAAAGGCACACTTCGCGGAGCAATCCCTCGTAGCTTCCTTCGATGAGACTTTGCGCGGATGGGGAATCAGCCAGAAAGAAGTTTTGGATAAGATTACTTGGGACTCCTTTCCACGAGAGGGTAAGAATTCTTACGCCTACATGATGACGGTTTTCTTTCGTAATCCAAGGCAATTGACCATTGACGGCGAAACACTCACCGTCAAAGAACCCCTTCGTTCTCGCTGGTGGATCAATCCCGAAGTTCACATCATTCAGAATCTTAAAGAAGGTGGAGTGATGAACCTTATCTCCACTGTTTTTCATGAGGGGGGTCATGCATGGGATCACTTAACTCAACGCAATCCTCTTTCTGAAGCCACTTCCAACGCCGCGATCGAGACGCCTTCCACGTTGATGGAGTTCCTTGGCGCTGACCCCAAGATCCTTCAGGCACTTTCTCAGAAGGTTCGAGGTAAGAAACTCTCTGGCGTGCAAGCAGATCGATTAGCCGCTTATATTGAGATTTCGCAACTCTTGCAAATGGATGCCACCCTACGTATGGCTGCCATTGATCTCGACCTTTGGGACTATGATTACGAAAACGGTAAGGAAGGATTTGTCGAACGCGCCCTTCGGCTTGCCCGCGAGTCTCTCCCCGATGCACCTCGATCGGCGGCCTGGAGTATCTTCCGAACCGACCACCTGACCTCCGGAACGGTTGATTACTTTGGCTACGCGGCCGCTGCCGTCGGTGCTTATGCACTTCGAGACGCTATCTTAAACAAATACGAGGCCCTCGACGGGGTTCGCACTACCTTGGGTCGCAAGGATTTTGGCGCTTTTCTGCAGAAAGGATTGCTTGAGAAAGGCTGGTCACCAGCCTTTCCAGAGGGCATCACCTTATTTACGGGACGCCGATTTTCTCCCCTAGATCTTGGGCAGCTTTTGAAGCCCATGGTCGATCGATGCGACCTGATCTTTGGCAAATAGCCTGCGCTATGGCAAGTTATCTCCACCATGGCAAAGCTCACTTTGATCCCCACTCCCCTCAATGAGGAAATGCAACTCGAACCCGTCGCCCTCGAACTGCTTCGCAACCTCGACGCCAAGAAACAGCGCGTGTTGGTGGAAGAAACCAAACCCGCCATCCGTCGCTGGATCCGCTGGGGCCTTCCCCGCGAATCGGTGCAGGATTTTTTGCTCTACAATGAACATTCATCACCCCAAGACCTTCAAGCATTTTTAAAAATACTCCAGCAAGGAACGGACCTATACCTTCTGAGCGATGGAGGACTCCCCGGGTTCTGCGATCCAGGAGCTTCTTTGATTGAGCTTTGCCACCAAGAAAAAATTGTTGTCACCGCTACCCCATTTTGCAATAGCCCTTCGCTTGCTTGGGCGCTCAGCGGTTTTCCACAAGGGTCCTTTGTTTTTGAAGGATTTCCGCCTCGCGAGAAAGTAGCCAGAACTCAGTCCCTTCAACGATCGCTCGAATCTCCTCTTGCTTCCATCTGGATGGATACGCCGTATCGACTCGAAAGCTTGGTAGTGGAATTGGCAGAACTCGCATCGCAGCAACGCGGAGTGGAACGCGAAATCTTCTTAGCGACAGAACTTCAAAAACCCGAAGAATCCTGCCTGCGCGGTTCCTTGAAGGAAGTGAGAACAGCCATGAAGCGATGGCCTTCTTTAAAACGCGAATTCGTTTTGATTTTAGGCCCCGCCCCTGCTACTCGACGTCGATGATAACGGTCGTCCAAGAAAACAGCGCGTGGATCATGGTGGATAAGCCAGCGGGCTGGCTGAGTGTACCCTCTCGATTGGGCAAGGCAGATTCACGGCCCTGCCTTGGCAAATTGCTCGAGGTCCAATTGAATCAACGACTCTATCCCGTTCATCGACTCGATGCAGAGGCCTCAGGCTGGATCATTTTTGCCAAAACTCCCGAGGCTCAACTACAACTCACCCAACGCCTCACCAATCACCTCTGGGAAAAAACCTACACAGCGTGGACCGAAGTTCCAAAGGATCCTGCAGCCCTACCACCTCTCGGGATATTGCAAGAATGGCAGTCCCTTTTGGCGATCGGAAAGAAGCGCACCTACGACCACCCTCAGGGCAAACCCAGCACAACGCTTGCCACACTGATTGAGGTCCGTCTCGACGGCGAAGATGCCCCTATGGCGATTTGGACCCTCACTCCCAAGACGGGCCGACGCCATCAACTTCGCTATGAATTGAGCAAGCGCGGGTTTCCGATCCTAGGAGATCTTCGTTATGGCGCCATTGGCCCATGTCCAAAAAGCTTCTTTGACCATCCCGAAACCGCAATAGCCCTACGGTGCAGTCAACTAAAACCCTGAATCCATACATTTTTGTATTGATAAAAAACTAGCCCTGTGTCAGAACCACTTCTACCGAAGGAGCTCGAAAGACGTGCATATTTCATCTTTAGAAGAATACGGCGTGCGATGCGCGCTTCAATTGGCCCGTCAGTATCAGATGGGCCCTTCTTCGGCATCCAAAATAGCCCAACTCGAAGGAATATCCGTCGAGTATGTCAGCAAAATCATGCACCTTTTTCGAAAAGCACAGTTGATCTCGTCTCTGCGTGGGACCCAAGGAGGCTTTACCCTTCTCTCTCCACCCGATCAAATTCACCTCAAGCAGATCTTTGATGCCTTAGCGGGCAAGCGCAACTCAGGAGACTTTTGTAGCCACTTTGCTGGCCACCAAGAAACTTGCGTTCATTTTCAGCATTGCGCGGTCAAACCCGTTTGGCAAATCCTGAGCAATTACTTTGATGGCGTCTTGAGCCAGATTTCTCTTCACGATTTGATTCACGCAGAAAAAACCGGCCATCAACACTTGCACCAACTTATTCAACAAACAGCCCAAGCATCACCATCCGTTCCGCGTGTCGGAGCCGAAAACCAGGGAGCCCTCGTATGAAACCCATTCTCGAAATTCAAGACCTGAGTGTCGAAGTCGAGTCCAAAAAAGTCCTTCACCACGTCAATCTCAGCATCCAAAAAGGCGAAGTCCATGCCTTGATGGGACGCAATGGCTCGGGCAAGACCAGCCTTAGTTACACACTGATGGGTCATCCCAAGTATCGTGTCACTTCAGGTCGAATCCTTTTGGATGGAGAAGACCTTGCTGGAATGTCGCCTAGCGACCGAGCAAAGCGCCGACTGTTTCTTGCTTTTCAAAATCCTGTTGCCGTTCCAGGCGTGACCATCGCTTCTTTTTTGAGGACGAGCATTCGATCAGTTCGTGGAGATGAAGTCCCCGCCAAAGAGGTTCGAAAACTGATTCGAGAAGAATTGGCGGGCCTAGGAATTTCAGAAACCTTCATGTCTCGCTTCGTAAATGACGGCCTAAGTGGAGGCGAGAAAAAGCGGTTGGAAACCCTTCAATTACGCTTGCTGCAACCCAAAGTCGCAATCTTAGATGAAACCGATTCTGGACTTGATGTGGATGCCCTTAAAGCGGTCACTAGTAGGATTGAATCGCTTCGCAGCCCCGATCGTAGCTTTTTGCTGATCACTCACTACCAACGCATGTTGGAAGCTATTCGACCCGACGTGGTTCATATTCTCATGGATGGAACTATCGTAAAAACAGGTGACGCTTCTCTCGCGAAGGAAATCGACGAACAAGGCTTTCAATCTATCCATGAGGCAAGTGCTCAACTATGAGTCCGTATTCAACAACCACTCGCAGCACACGGAAGAATCGAATTGAATCACTACCGATTCCCTCGCGCAAGGACGAGAACTACCGCTTTACCTCTTTATCCAATTTTAATCTTCAGCAATTGAACCCTTCGATTGCTCATCCTCCAAAGACAGTGGAGCCGGCACCTGAAGGATTTCAATTGGCAGCTTGCACTTATCCAGGTGGACTTGCCATTGCGTTAGAATCGTCCTCGCACGAAGGATTGCACCTCTCACCATTCGAAGATGCGCCTGAAGCAATTTTTCAAAAGCACCGCGCAGCATTTGACCTTCCTCAAGCTCTAGATGCAGACCTCTTTGCCAATCTTTCTGCCGGTCGCTGCGAGAACGAACTCCTCATTCATGTAACAGAAGGCAAAAAAATCACGCAGCCTCTCTTCTTGCGAAATTTTTTTCCAAGCACGGATCAGGCATTCTACTCAAGAACCTTGATCATCCTCGAGGCAAATGCTGAACTAGAATTGGCCCAAGAGTTTGTCTGGGATGGCATTGAGTCTCTCATACAACCCTTCGCCTGCGGGCTTACTCAGATTGTCCTAGGTCCCGGGGCCACGCTTCGTTTTTCTACGGTTCAAAATTGGAATCCAAACACCGAGCACTTCTCACGCACCTACAGTGTGCTCCAAGAAGGGTCGCAACTCACGCTGAATGAAGTGCACCTAGGCGGACTGAAGAATCAAACGCGCCACCTCACTCACTTTGAAGGCCGAAACAGTCAGTCCCTACACACCGTCACCGCACTTGCACAAAACTCTCAACAAATGGATTTTTGGATCGATGCAGTCCATCAGGGTGTTGGGTCCCGTAGTGACGTGGAAGTCCGAAGCATTGCCCAGGACAAAGGACAAATTGTTTTCAATGGCAAGATTCGAATCGAACCGACAGCCCCTCAAACAGCCGCCTATCAAAAAAATCCATGCCTCATCCTTTCGGAAGGCGCAGTGATTCGAACCTTACCTAAACTAGAAATTCAAACCGACGACGTGCAGTGCGCCCATGGTGCCAGCATTTCGTCTGTAGATGAAGACCAATTGTACTACTTGGCGTCGCGCGGAATTCCTGAAAATACTGCTCGGACCATGTTGATCGAAGCCTTCAAGGCTCCAGGATTGCGAGGAGTCTCCAATCCGTTCACGAAAAGCTGGCTCAGCAAGAACTTGGCCCTCACTGAGGAGGAACAATGACTTTTTCTCCACATCACTTGCGAGAGCAGTTTCCGATCCTTCAGACCCAGGTCTACGGTAAACCCCTCGTCTATTTGGATAATGCGGCAACCTCCCAAAAGCCCCGCTGCGTTCTCTCAGCCATGAACACTTTTTATGAAAACCAAAACGCCAATGTTCATCGCGGCGTCCATTGGCTCAGTCAAGTAGCGAGCGAGGCCTACGAATCCACGCGTGCCCAGGTAGCCAAATACTTAGGCACACCAAAGACTCAAGAAGTGATTTTTACCCGAGGCACCACTGACGCGATCAACCTGGTCGCATCCAGTTGGGGACTTGCCAACCTCACCCAAGGCGACACGGTTGCCGTAACACGAATGGACCATCATTCCAATTTTGTGCCCTGGCAACAACTCTGCGCAAAGACTGGCGCGACTTTTCGAATCATCGAACTCAATGAAGATTTTCAATTGGATGAAGCCTCATTGGAAGCTGCTCTTGCACTTCGGCCAAAGCTCTTGGCCCTACCTTGGGCGAGCAACACACTGGGCACCATCAATCCCGTATTAGCAATCGCGAAGCGAGCCAAGGCGCAAGGAGCTTTTGTTTTGGTGGATGCGGCGCAAGCCCTTCCCCACCTCTTCGAGGCAAAAGACCTTTTGGATACAATCGATTTCTTGGCTTTCTCGAGTCACAAGCTCTTCGGCCCCACGGGGCTAGGCGTACTATGGGGTCGTGAAGCACTTCTGAATCGCATGCCTCCTATTCAATTCGGAGGTGACATGGTCCTTCGAGTCGAAGACCATCACACGCAATGGAATGAACTTCCTTGGAAGTTTGAAGCTGGGACCCCTGCTATTGCGGAGGTCATTGGACTTGGCGCTGCTTTGAAATTTCTGGAGTCTCTCGACGCTCATCGAATCCGAGAATACGAAGAGAACCTGACCCAACGAATCCTCCAGCGTTTTTTGCAAGAACCAGGTGTGCAGCTCATTGGCCCAGGGAAGCATTCCGTTCAAGGCGCGGCAAGACTGGGCGTATTTAGTTTCCTCGTGGATGGCGTCCATACCCACGATATTTCGCAATTTCTGGATCAACAAGGCATTGCTGTGCGCGCGGGACATCACTGCACGCAGCCCCTCATGTCCAAGCTTGGAATTGCCGGAACTACCCGCGCGAGCTTTGCTTTTTATAATACGTTTGAAGAAGCCGAAGTGCTCTTCCAATCCATTCAAGCAGCAAGGAGGTACTTTCAGTGAATGAAACTGCATCGAACCTTCCCTTAGATAGCCTATATCAAGAAGTCATCTTGGATCATCATCGAGATCCCAGAAATCGCGGTGAACTCCCAGATGCTACGATACAGAAGGAAGGCTTCAATCCCCTTTGCGGAGACCGAGTACAGCTTGCTTTGAAGCTCTCGGCAGATGCGCAGACCATTGAGCAAGTAAGGTATCAGGGAGAAGGCTGCTCTATTTGTATGGCCAGTGCCAGCATGATGGCGGAATCCATCGAAGGAATCTCTACTCAAGAAGCTTTGTCGCAGATACAGAACTTTCGAAATTTTCTCCAAGGTGATGAGGCGGCCGCAAAGCCCGAGGGTGATCTCGAGTCGCTGGCTGGAGTTCGGAAATTTCCTGTCCGAATCAAATGCGCCATCCTTCCTTGGACCACACTCAAACAAGCCATTGAGGAGGGAGCTTCATCATGACTCCACTTTCGAACGAAGCCATCAAAACATGGCTTGAACCCGTACAAGATCCCGAACTCTTTTTGAGCTTGGTGGGCCTAGGACTGATCTATGACGCCACCCAAGCGGACGATGGCGTCGTTACCGTCAAAATGACGATGACTTCACCCGCTTGTCCAGCTGCCGATCAGATGATTACTGAGGTAAAAAATCGCCTCAAGGAACATCCAGAAGTCAAAGATAGTATTGTGGACATTGTCTGGGAGCCCAAGTGGGACCCCAAACTCATGGCCTCAGAAGAAGTAAAGGACGTCCTAGGCTTATGGTAACTGAATCCAGCTTCGTAAAAAATCAATCTGGAAAGAACTATGAGTATGGTTTTACGACGGATATTGAATCTGACACCTTTGCTCCAGGGCTTTCTGAAGACACGGTTCGTCTGATCTCTGCCAAAAAGGAAGAGCCTGAATGGATGACGGAGTGGAGGCTTCAATCCTTCCGGATGTGGCAGAAAATGCGTGAGCCTACTTGGGCCATGGTGGATTATCCCAAAATTGATTACCAATCGATAAGCTACTTTTCTTCACCTAAGTCAAAGAGCGACGGTCCCAAATCCCTCGATGAAGTGGACCCAAAACTGATTGAAACCTACCAGAAGCTTGGATTTCCGCTTCACGAACAGAAGCGACTGGCTGGCGTCGCCGTCGATGCCGTCTTTGACAGCGTCTCAGTGATCACCACCCATCGCGAAGAGCTAAAAAAATTGGGCATTCTTTTCTGCTCTTTTTCAGAGGCAATCCGTGAGCACGGAGAACTCATCAAGAAATACTTGGGCTCCGTCGTTCCACGGGAAGACAATTACTTTGCTGCATTGAATTCGGCAGTGTTTAGTGACGGATCGTTTTGCTACATTCCAAAGGGCGTCAAATGCCCCATGGACCTTTCTACTTATTTTAGGATCAATGCGACCAATACGGGACAATTTGAAAGAACACTGATTATCGCAGAAGAAGGAAGCGAAGTCAGTTACATGGAAGGCTGCACTGCCCCCATGCGGGATGAAAACCAACTACACGCCGCAGTTGTGGAACTTATTGCCATGAAAGATGCCACCATCAAGTACACCACGGTTCAGAATTGGTATGCGGGAGACGAGAATGGCAAAGGCGGGATCTTTAATTTTGTTACCAAGCGCGGTGTCTGTAAAGGAGCCAACTCCAAGATTTCTTGGACTCAGGTAGAAACGGGATCCGCCGTTACTTGGAAATACCCAAGCTGCATTCTGGAAGGAGATGGTTCCGTAGGAGAATTTTATTCCGTCGCCATTACCAATCAAAAAATGCAAGCTGATACCGGCACAAAAATGATTCACCTTGGGCCTAATACTCGAAGTCGAATTATCTCGAAGGGCATTTCTTCCGGACACGGCAAGAACTCCTATCGAGGCATGGTCACCATGGGACCGCGGGCAAAGAATGCGCGGAACTTTACTCGCTGCGACTCCTTACTCCTCGGCCCCAACTGCCACGCCAATACCTATCCTTTGATCGAAGTCAAAAACCCCACAGCCACCGTTGAACACGAGGCCACGGCGTCGAAGGTATCCGAAGAACAGCTCTTCTATCTTCAGTCGCGCGGGATGTCCGAGGAAGATGCCAGCAAACTTATTGTAAATGGCTACTGCGAAGAAGTATTTCGACAGTTGCCGATGGAATTTGCCATTGAAGCGCATCGACTCTTAGACCTTAAGCTTGAAGGTGCGGTCGGATAGTAAGCAGGTTCTCTATCAAATTTGTTTCAGTAGTTGAAATTGCGCAGTGGTGCCATCTGGAGTAGAGATTTCCTCATATCTCCATGGTTCTGGGCTGAGTATTTGACAAACTATATCCAACCCTAGCAAGGCGGGTTTGAATCTGGAAAGTTAGCAAGAAATGACAGGAAGGGGAGCAGCGAGAGGGGGGTCGCCTAAGAAAGGCTCCTACGAGTAGAAGTACGCAGCGATCATCAAAATCCTACCCGCTACTTTGATAATGCTCCAATCGATGATGGGCGCTGCAAAGCAAAGTAAGATTCTCTAGCGTATTGGTTCCACCCATCGCTACTGGAAACTTGTGATGAAAGTGTAAGAATCTTTCTTTCTCACATCGAAGCTGGGTCCTAGGGTCTTGATAGGTGCACTGATGTGCATTCTTGATAATCACGTCGTGTTTGATGCCGGCTGGGATAGGGATTCGGCCTCTTGTTTGAATCTTAGCTATAGGCTTATTGATAGACCTAAGATTCAATTCAGGATTTCTAGCAGCTGCGTCAGATTCTCGTACTGTACGACGGGAACATTTTATCGACACGGGAGCTTTGCTTTTTCGAACTACATGACGCTTGGCTTTTTCTTTTGGGTCTTTGTGCTGAAGGTAGAACTCTACGACTTGCTCCAAGGTCTCGGCTAAACCCACCCACTTCTTTTGTGACTCAGAGACTCGATCTTGGGCTCGTCTTAGTTTCTCCATGACTTCTTTTGGCAGGCACAGAGAAAGCTCAGCCTGCGTAGCATTGATCACCCGGGCACGCTCTTCCACGCTTGGAATCTTGGGGCATTCTTTGGCGAGCGCCTCTTGGAGTTTCTCTCTTGGCATGGCCTGAGCCAAGGCGATGAACTTCTGAGAATTCTCTTTCGTCAGATGGGGGGCGATCTGTCTAGCTTTACTGAGAGGAATGATTCCCATTTGCACCGCTTGTTTGAGCTCTGGTACAGCTTTGGACTTATGAACAATGGTAACAAGGTTCCAGCTGACATCTCGAGATAGCCCAAGTGCCTTTTGCGAATACTCAGTCAGGCTAGCATAGCCTTGAGCAAGATAGACTTTCTTGGCTTCAATCTTCACAAGGACTTCTAAGAGTTCCTTCTCACAAGCTAGGTACTGTTTTGAAAGTTTTAAGGCTTGATCATGGAGTGTGCAGAATACGTGTGACATTCGAGAGTTCCTTTCAACAAGGAGGAACTTACCACGGGTTTTAATGCGCGATTTTTCTCGCTGCTTTAGCCTCTCAGGCGTTTCGCTCTTAAAATAAAGATCCTCCCCGTGAAATAAACATGCTTCGCTCTGATTGAAAGCGGGAAGCCTTAGCATCGTTATGAAAAGGGTTGGACAGTTGTCGATGAGTTAAAAATAAAACTGCCTTTCAATGCGCCAAGGAAAAAGTCATCTTTATTACATTTTTGCCTCACAACCAAGTCACGATCAGAAAAACCAGCTTATGCTATTTTTCTCCCATTTTGGTTGCATCAGCTCTGTTGCGGATTTCTTTGGCTTCAGTCTCTCGTCGTACAGTACGATGGTCCATTTCACGCGCGCGCACAAAGAAGGGAAATGTTTTGATTGGCTAACAAGCAACTGTAAAATGCATGAATGCTTTATAACAAAGTACCTACTTTCAGCCTCCCATCGCTGCGCCCCTTCTTGTCATCCATTGCTGACTTCCGAGATTCAAACCCGCCTTGCTGGAGTTGCATTTTCTTGGTACTGGTCGCTCACATCCCGAATGATTTCCGGACGGGCGCTGAGGCCCGGTTGTCTTTACTGCTTAAGTCCAACTTCAAATTTGTACTATTGACTCATGGGGCGAACTTTTATGGGATAGATTCCAGTTCGCACGACTGAAATGTTCAGTGGTCGGTATCCATTTCGAGCCAAGACTTGCCTGACGAAAGATTGACCCGCAGCGGGACCGCAAACTGCATGGCGCTTTCCATGACCTTTCGGACATGCTTTGCCACTTTAGCCACTTCCTCGCGGGGACAGTCCAATACCAACTCATCGTGAACTTGAATGATGGGCTTGGAACCCCAACGCAAGGCTCGGCTTTCGAGGTCCAACCGAATCATTGCTAGCTTCATCAATTCAGCGGCTGTTCCTTGAATTGGCGTGTTCATCGCCATGCGTTCAGCATTCTGTCTAATTGCGGGATTTTTGGATGCCAAGTCCGGCAATGGCCGCCGACGCCCCATCATGGTCTGTGCATATCCAGCTTCATGTGCGATCTGAATCAGGTGATCCAAATAAGACTTCACTTTATGGTACCGCTGGAAATAGCGATCAATAAAGTCCTTCGCATCACCGCGAGAAATATGTAGCTCTTGCGCGAGCCCAAAGGGCGTCTTTCCATACATCAATCCAAAGTTGATGGCTTTGGCTACGGATCGCTGGTCTTCCGTTACTGCGTCGATTGAGACATCAAAGATATCTCTTGCCGTCCGACGATGAACATCCTCGTCCTTTTGAAAGGCGTCTACCAACGAGTCATCTCCACTCAGGTGAGCTAAGATTCGAAGTTCAATTTGACTGTAGTCTGCTGAAAGCAGGACATTGCCTTCCGATGGGATAAAGGCCTTTCGAATCCTCTGCCCACGCTCCGTGCGAATGGGAATATTCTGTAAATTAGGATCCGAACTCGACAATCGCCCCGTTGCCGTAACAGTCTGATGAAAAGATCCGTGAATTTTGCCCGTTTTGGGATCTACCAAAAGCGGCAACGGATCGACATAGGTCCCCTTGAGTTTGGCAATTTCTCGGTGAGTAAGAATCAGTCCCGGAACTTCATGCTCCGAAACTAAGGCCTCCAAAACAGAAAAATCAGTCGAATACCCGGTTTTGGTTTTTCCTTGTGGCGTGAGTTTTAGCTTTTCAAAGAGAAGGACGGCCAATTGCTTAGGAGACTGTAGGTTCACCGGCTCATCGGCATAGGCCTGAACCTGCTTTTCGATTGCTTCGAGCTGTTTTTGAAATTCCTCCGAAAGCGCGTGAAGGTAGTTTGAGTCAATCCGGACACCTTCCAGCTCCATTCGCATAAGCACGGGGACCAAAGGACGTTCAACGGTGCAGTAGTAGTCCCAGAAATGTACTTTCTTCAGTTCCGCCTCAAAATGCTCCCAAAGTCTCCATGTGTAGACTGCATCCTCGGCAGAATAGCGTGTCGCCTGCTCGATTGAGACATAATCAAAGGTGATTTGATTCTTTCCTTTGCCACAGACCTCTTCAAAGCTCATGGGTTGATAAGAAAGGTAGGCCTGACAGAGCGTATCGAAATTATGCCTTCCAGTAGGATTCAAGACGTAGGCCGCTACCATGGTGTCGTCTAGGACTCCCGCTACTTCAATTCCTTTGCAACGCAAAACGCTGAGGTCATATTTGAGATTCTGACCAACCTTCGCAATTTTTGGATTGTCCCAAAGTTGCTGAAGCGAACGAAGCGTAGTAGCGCGGTCAAGTTGCGCTCCTTCACGATGCCCTACTGGTAAGTAATATCCTGTGGAGGATTCGTAGGCCAAAGCAATGCCAACAATTTCAGCCGCCCGAGGGTTGAGGGAAGTAGTCTCGAGGTCGAAACAAAACCGACCAGCTTTCAGGATCTTCTCGATCAATTGATCCACTTCCACGGCAGTGTGTAGCGTGACGAACTGAGCATCGGTGGCTTGCGGCGCCTTCGCAGGTGCTCCGCCCCAACGATCTACTAAGGTCTTAAATCCCAACTCAAACATCCACTCACTCAACTCCGCATTCATCGCAAAATGGTAAAGGAGATCTTTTTCTTCCCAATCTAAAGAAAGGTCTTCCTTCAGTGTGACCAATTCATACGAGAGTCGGGCATCCTTCTGAAGGTCACGCAAAACCTCACCCTTTTTACCCGGAATCTCTCCCGCAATCGCCGCCTTCAGTACGGACTCAAGACCCTGATACTTTTGCAACAGATCAACAGCTGATTTGGGACCAATGGATTTGACGCCTGGAATATTGTCAGAGCTATCTCCAACAAGTGCCAAGTAATCTCGTATGAGAGTCGGAGGGATTCCGAATTTTTCTTGAACGTCCGATTCTTCGTAAATCTTTTCTTTCATCGTGTCCCAGACTCGAACCCGTGGCTCTACCAACTGCATCAGATCCTTATCACCCGTCACAATGATCACGCGGTTTTTGGAATCTTGCTTCAACCACTGCCTGGTCATTGTAGCAATTAGATCGTCGGCTTCAATTCCGGACTGACGAAAACTGGAAATGCCCATTTTCTGAATCAGTTTTTCCACCTGCCCAAACTGCGGAATCAAATCGTCCGGTGGCGCACTGCGATTGGCTTTGTATTCCTGAAAAACTTTTTTTCTAAAAGAGGGTTCCTTGGAATCATAAATAATGCTGAGAAACTTGGGATTGGCCTCCTCAAGGAGGCGTTTCAACATCGTTGCAACTCCATAGGTCGCATTAGTCGGTTCACCCTTGGGACTATTCAAGATTCGAATGGCATAAAATGCCCGAAAGATAAAAGAGCTTACATCTACCAAATAAAGGGTCTGATCCCGATCCGAGGCCGTCATGCTCCACCTTTCTCTTGTGTTGCACGTAGGTACACCACTTGGGTATTGGCCATAGCGTCTCCCAATCGCTCGCGACTATCTACTTTCGACATGAGATATCCCTCTAGAATCAGGAGTGGAATACCTACTATGACCAGTAGGAACCATCCCCACAACGGGACCATTGCGAAAAAAACCGCGAGCCCAACGGGCGCATTGCGAATGATGGACTCACGCATATCGCAAGGAGCGCCTCGAACCACGCTTCGGACTTGCAATCCCACAAGCCACTTTCCGACACTCTGTCCACGTTGAGCGCCCTTGAACATCCCGTCCGAAATCAGACTATAGGCAAAGCCCAACAAGGGCCCTAGGAGCCTCGGCAATAACGCTCCTAAAACAACAACCAAAAAAAGGTCGATCCCCTTTGCAGCGACGCGGCTGCCAACCGATGCCTTCATTTCAGATAGAAGCGATCCAGGATGTCGACGATGCTATGAATCGCAAAAATATGCGTCTCTTGAATTCGGCTAGAATTTTTTCCTTCCGTCGCACACAAACATAAATCTGCCTCAACCATCAGCGGTCCACCGTCTCGGCCAGTGAGTCCAAAAACCGTAAGTCCCATTTCTTTCGCTCTTCGCGTCGCTTTCAAAATATTGGGACTTTTTCCGGAGGTAGATATTGCAAAAAGCACATCGCCAGGCTTGCCGAGTGCCTGAACCTGCTTTTCAAAAATTTCGTCGTAAGAATAATCATTGGCAACAGCGGTGATAATGGATGTGTCGGTAGTCAAAGCCAATACTGGAAGCGGGCGCCGCTCAATCAACATCCTGCCCACCATTTCTGCAGCCCAATGCTGCGCGTCAGCAGCGGAGCCACCGTTGCCCATCAACATGAGTTTTCCACCCTGGTGAAAGCACTGCCCGATACGCTCTGACATTTCGATCAGTTTCGGCGCGTATTCTTCCAGAAATCGCTCTTTGATTCGGAGTGATTCTTTATAGGTTTCGGTGAGATATCCTAAGGCTTGGTTTTGAACTGAACTCATGACGCTTCTCCCTTTCAAAAGGACTTTGAGTCCTTGATACCAACTGTGCTAAATAAATACGAACAGCGTTCAGTCGTATCATCAAGAAGGCTGAAAGAGTAGCGCACCTCACAAGGACCGAAGGAGTAAATTCATGAGCACTTCAGAAAACGTTTTCGAAACCAGCGATGCGAAATTTGATGCGGATGTCAAAGAGTCGCAGGTCAGCCTCGTGGATTTTTGGGCGGCTTGGTGTGGTCCATGTCGCATGCTCGCTCCAACAATTGACTCGATCGCTAAGGATTACACGGGCAAAGCCAAAGTTTTCAAAATGAACGTTGATGAGAACCCTGACACCCCAACTCGCTTTCATATTCGAGGGATTCCTACGGTGATCGTATTCAAAGACGGCCAGGCTGTCGAAACATTGGTTGGAAACCAGCCCAAAGATGCCATCGCAAAGGCCATTGACCGCGCACTGAGTTAGTCTCCAAAAGAGAAATCATCTGAGTGAGTTGACCGCGTGCGGAAATCCGCTATGCTCTATAATGAGAGAGGGCGGGTAATAACGCATGGAGACATACAACTTCCTAGAAAATTTGAGTAAAGCTTTTCAAACAGGTGGTCCTTGGATGGTGGCCATCGCGGTGTCGATGACTTTTGCAGTCGCCATTTCTCTCGAGCGCTTTGCTCGACTTTTTTTTCGCTACAGCGTGGACGGCGCATCCTTCATGTTTGAAGTGCAGAAATATGTGCTCGCCAATGATGTCGATGGAGCCATACGTGTTTGCAATGGTGCAGGTGACGCTGCCTTGGCCAAAGTTATCAAAGCTGGCCTTCAGCGCGCATCACGCTCACAAGACCAAATCCAGAATGCGCTGGACTCTGTCAGCCTAGAGATGATTCCAAAACTTGAAAAGCGCCTACCCTACCTCGCATTGATCGCCAATATTGCAACCTTGCTTGGACTACTCGGCACAATCACAGGATTGATTCGATCCTTCGATGCCATAGCACTCGCCGATCCTGCTCAACGACAAGCGGTCTTGTCTTCAGGGATTGCGGAAGCCATGAATGCTACGGCCTTTGGCTTGATCACTGCAATCTTTACGATGGTGGTTCATAGCATCCTGACCAATCGTGCGACTCGCATCTTGGGTGAGATTGATGAGTTCGGCGTAAAATTGATGGACCTTCTTTCCGCACGCAAATACAAGCACTCCAGCGAAAAAGGAGACTAAGCGCGTGCTAAAACGCCCTTCGTCTCGACGCAAGTCCTCGCAAGAACCGTTGATCCTCAACTTGGTTCCCATGTTGGATGCGCTCGTCACGTTGATTGCGTTTCTGTTATTTTCGATGAGCTTCTTGGCCATTGTAAGTATTGAATCACCCGCACCGGTGGCTTCCAAGGCGGAAGTCCAACAGAAGCTCAAAGAAAAGCCGCTCCAACTCACCCTCACATTGACCCCTAAAGGATCTCAGATCTGGAGTCCCTTTGGTCGAATAGAAACCACTCGCATTGCCAATAGTGAATTCGGGCCCGACCTTCCTCAAATCCATCAAGCCCTTGTGAAGATTAAAGCTAAGTTTCCTGAAGAGAAGCAGATTGTTCTCGTCCCTCACCCGGGAGTCAACTACGACACCTTGGTCGCTGTGATGGACGCGATTCGATCGCTCGAAAAAACAGACACTGCGATTTTTGTCAAAAGCCCCAAGACAGGACTTCCGCTTCAGGCGCAATACCTCTTTCCAAGCATCGTCTTTGGTAATTTATTGGGAGATTCTTAGACATGGCGATTCGGCAATCCATCCGACAAAGACGGGTCCGCAAGAGCCTCAATCAAATGGCTGAGCTTCCGCTCACTAGCATGTTGGATATTTTTGTCATCATCTTGGTATTTCTGCTGCGAAGTTATTCCGCAAGCACCACAACCTTCTCTAGCCCTCCGGGAATTGAAATTCCCAACTCCGCATCCGTAGATATTCCACCCGATAGCCATCACTTGATCATCACTCCCGAATCGGTAACTTTTGAAGATGCGAGAGTTGTCGATTTTACGCAAACCGCAGATTCGGTGGGCACAGATGAACCCAAATATGAATTTGCGCGACGTGACCTGGATGAAGGCGGACTTCGTATCCTTCCGCTTTTTGATGCGCTTGTTAAGGCACGAAAGCAATCCGAGACCCTAAGAGAAAAATCCCAAGTCCGAGACGACACGGGCAATCCCCTTCCCTTCGAGGGCGTACTTGCTATCCAAGCAGACAAAAAAATTGATTACACGATTTTGCGTCGAGTGCTCTACACCGCAGGTGCCGCAGGCTACCGAGTATTCCGTTTCTTAGCGGTGAGGAAAGAAGTTTAGGGTAAAGACGTCTGCGCAATTGCACGGCCCGCCGGAGTGAGTGTCACCAGAATCACATTCGAAAGATGTTCTTGCCTTCCTTGCTCCGCAGGATCGCCATTCGACCATTCACGTTCTAAGAAGCTTCGATGAAGTTGAACCAGCCTCAACGCTTCAAGTACACGCAGATCTTCCTTGAGCCGAGCCATTCCCATGGCTCGCTTCACAGGAGCCAATAAGTTTTGCCAGAGACCCGGTCTTGGATTTGGATTCAAGGCCAACCAAAGTTCCTCATGGGACACTCGATCACGCCCCAATTCTCCAAGCTTCGCTACTATCGCCCATCGGCGGGGAAGAAAACTCTTTATGCTACGTGCGTCCCAATCGGTCGTCACATTCAAAAAGGCTAGTCCAGAGGGCGTAATGACTTCATCATTCACCCAACCCAACTCCCGCAATCGATTGAGGGCATCGGCCGATGCCGGATTTTGAAACAGCATTAGCAATTGTCCGATTGTTTCAGATTTCGAAGCCTCCACTATATCTGAAGGAACACTGGGATCGACATTCGTAAATACAATCTCAAGACTCGCAATTTCGCCCAAAATCCTAAGGGCTTCTAATTCATAAGGCTGAATAGATGGAAAGGACTTGACGCCGCTCTCGCCGGCATTGCCAATTGTGCCTGCGCAAGCGGCCTTACTTTGGTCGAAATCCCCTGCTCCATTTCCAGCCAGAGCCATCGAAGAAATGAGAGTCCCGATAACACAACAAACCACCAACTTCCTTACCAATTCCATGCGTCTTGCCTAGCACAGCTGGGATGGAACCTCCAAGAAATGTGTCCTGCATCGGTTCCAAAGAAATATGGGGCACTCCTCCTCAGGTCATCCGGTATGGTGAGCGACCAGTAGGAAGAAAGTACAACCCCAGCAAGGCGGGATTGAAGCTACGAAGTTTGCAACGGATGACAGGATAGGAATCCAGCAAGGGGGGCGGCCTCAGAAAGGTCCCTATGAGTAAAGGTGCGCAGCGATCATCAAAATCTCACTCGCTACTTTGATAATGCTCCAATCGATGATGGGCGCTACAAAGCAAAGTGAGATTCTCTAGCGCATTGGTTCCACCTTTTGCCACTGGAAGCTTGTGATGAAAGTGTAAGAACCTTTCCTTCTCACATCGAAGCTGGGTCCTTGGATCTTGATAGGTACACCGATGAGCGTTTTTGTTAACGACCTCATGTTTTATCTCTGCAGGGATTGGAACTCGGTCCTTGGTCTGGGCTATTGGCAAGGATTTTGAATCCCATTCAAGCTCTTTATCGACCGCGTCAAGTTCTCGTACTGTACGACGAGATTGTTTTACTAACACGGGAGCTTTGCTTTTTCGAGCTTCATGGCGCCTAGCTTTTTCTTTTGGGTCTTTGTGTTGAAGGTAGAACTCCACAACTTGCTCCAATGTCTCTGCTAGGCCAACCCACTTCTTCTGCGACTCCGAGACTCGGTCTTGGGCTCGGCGGATTCTTTCCATGACTTCTTTTGGCAAACACAAAGAAAGCTCCGCTTGGGTTGCATTGATTACCCGGGCACGCTCTTCTATGCTTGGAATCTTAGGGCATTCTTTGGCGAGCGCCTCTTGGAGCTTCTCTCTCGGCATGGCCTGAGCAAGTGCAATGAACTTCTGAGAATTCTCTTTCGTCAAATGGGGTGCTATCTGGCGGGCCTTACTGAGAGGAAGCACTCCCATTTGCACTGCTTGTTTAAGCTCTGGTACGGCCTTGGATTTGTGAACAATGGTAACAAGGTTCCAACTGACATCTCGAGATAGCCCAAGTGCCATTTGAGAATACTCAGTCAGGCTCGCATAACCTTGTTCAAGATAGATTTTCTTGGCGTCAATCTTCACTAGAATTTCTAAAAGTTCTTTCTCGCAGGCAAGGTACTGTTTTGAGAGTTTCAAGGCTTGATCATGGAGAGAGCAAAGTAAGTGTGCCATTGGAGAGTTCCTTTCAACGAGGAGGAACTTACCACGGGTTTCAAGGCGCAATTTTTCTCGCTCCTTTAGCCGCTCATGCGTTTCATACTTAAAATTAAGATCCACCCCATGAAATGAACATGCTCATCTCTGAATGAAAGCGGGAAGCCTTAGCATCGTTATGAGAAAGGTTGAGCAATTTTCGAAGAGTAAAAAAAGAAACTGCTTTTCAATGCGCCAAGGAAAAAAACAGCTGCATTTTATTTTGCAATCACAACCAAGTCACAATCGGAATGAAAAGCTTACCCTCTTTTGCTCCAATCTTGTTCGCAGTAGCTCCGCTGCGGACTTCTCGGGTATCAGGCCCTCGTCGTACAGTACGACGAAAGGGTACCTTTCAGTTCCTAGTACGGATTCGTTATTATACATATTTGATATGTATTTATTCGAAGTCACGCCCCCCCTCGCCGCGTCATCCTTCCTGTCATCCTGTGCCAACTTCCAAGAATCAAACCCGCCTTGCTGGGGCTGGGCAACTCCGGCGATGGTCGCTTAAGCCAATAGGAAAGCGATATCGGGATTCTGTCTCGCCACTTGCAGCGGCCTAGAATAAATGATAGTTACACTCAACTTTTGGAGGCCCTGAATGAAAACCCCATACCTTGCTTTGCTAGCTCTCATCGTTTTTCTAAGTGGTGGCATGGCCCCTGCCATTGCCCAACAGGGACCGGAGCCTATCCAAGATGCGCAGAAGGAAGCTTTTGAAACGGCCACCGAGTACTTAGCCAAAGGATTTAGTAAAAGCGAATACCCAAAGGATCTCGAGGGACTACTAGCTTACCTGCGAGATCCTTCGACGCACCTTCTTCAAACGGGAGCAAGGCGCAGTAGCATCTTTGCGCTCGGGTTACGCGTGATGCAAACGAGTAATATTTCCCTGGGAAAATTGGACGACTTCTATCAAAAAATGGGTCAAGTTTTCACGGACGTCATAGGCCCCCAGCCTTGGGAAGTAAAAGTAAGTGACTTACGAAAGCTCGCCGACTTCAATGATGACGTTCCAGGTCCGTGGCACCTACCCCCAATGATCGTCAAATTTTCTGACACAGAATTTGACCTCGCACAGTCCCGCCCGCAACTTCCAGAAGTCTTGGCTCTGATACGAAAGACGCTTTCGGCAGAGAATTCACTTCAGCTTGCCTTTGAGCGCATCGAAAAAGGAACGATCGCCATCAGACACCTGACCGCAGAAAGGCGAATTGAAACCAGTAAGCAATACCGTAGTGCCA
>CAUJDS010000011.1 GCA_963169695.1 Bdellovibrionota bacterium | reverse complement strand
ATTCGAGGTCACGCGCATGAAGATGTGCCGGTAGGACCCGAAGAAGTTGAAGTTTCGTGGGAAACCTATCAACGCCTCAAGCGAGAACATCGATTGGCCCGCGACCACGGCAAATTGGGTGCGCAGAATCTTGAGACGGAGGATCTCAACGGAAATAAATTCCGTCCTGGTAACTACCTTTTCGATGGCCTTGATTCCCTTCGCTACTACATGGAAGCCGAAAAGGGGCAGAATCACCTCCTAAGAAGTTTTAAGCGAGCGGAGAAAGAAGCAGAAAAAGGCGGTGGTCGAACATGGAAGGGGCGATTCTGGGGAGTCATTGAGCTCCTGCTTAGTCACGAGGAAACCGCTAAGAATTTTGGTATTATCACTGCGCGGGGCCATAGCACCGAGGAATGGAAAGAATTTTTCACTTACCTCAGAAAGCAGGAATACATAAAATTCCTTCCCAATTTTGCTCGCATTTATTCCTTGAGTCGGACGGAGTTCGATATCCTGGAGCTCGATCATGATATGGCCGATCGAAAAGCCAAACTCGTCAAGACATTAGCCATGGCGCTCGCCGACGAGCCTTTAGATACAAGTGACCTTCGGCTATCTCGCAGGGGCGCGGGCAAGCCTTTGGAATCCGTTCATACGATCAACCTCATAGATGACACTCCTGGGATGATTGAAGCCTACTGGAAGGCCTTGCGTACCGTAGTGACGGGACAGTTAGCCCCTGTAAAAATCGGAATCTTTGACCTTGGACTTCCCGAAGATCGATATGAGGCGCGACGTTTGGGTATATCGGGACAAGCCTATCGTACGCCACGTCCTCGGTATTCAATCATAGGCGCGGACGGGCAGCCAATGGAGGCGAGTGATATCGAAATCCTTGGAGAATCCATTGATCTTCCGAAGGCATTTCGAGGAAAGCAATTGGAGCGATTCACGAAGTCCATTCGCAACTCACTCCTGGGGTACGGAACTTGTGGGGATGTATGGGAATAAATTCAAAGCAATCCAAAGGGCTGGTTTTCGCTTTATTGCTAGCAAGCATTCCTGGTGCGGAGGCTGCAAGACTCTCTGGCCAATGCAAAGCGGCCTTTGATGGTGGAAGGGGCAAGGCATCTTCCGGACTCTCCGGAGATTCCAAAAAACAGGACTACTCAAGAGTCTTAGTGGAGTTTGTCAAACAAAAGCTTCGTCTTCCCACCTTGGAAGAGTTTGCAGCATTTAGCGGAATAGAACTTCAGCAAGTCCAAGCATTCTTTTCTGCAAAAGGTGCTCCCAAGAACTTTGAAGCACTCTTGGCTTCCGCTAAGAAAAAGCATGGAGAGGGCTTTGCAAGTGTCCGCGCGCGCATGCTTGCTTTTGCCGCCGAATACCTCAAAGGTCATTACGTTGTGCCGACCGAAGAAGTGCTGTCGGATCGCCTAGGGACTCCTGTTGGTCAGTTGGAGTTGATTTTTGGTGAGACCAAGGATCTTTACGCTGAGATTTTCGCAGATCCAAAGTACGCCACCGATCAAATTGCGACCCTTCGGCATCGCGTACTGACGGCTTACGCAAAACGTGCAAAGGAAATCCAAGAAACTCCGAGCATGAATGAAATAGCTGGGGCGTTAAGCATCAGCATTCCGGATGCCATGCGACTTATTGGAGAGGGGAAGCTGTTCAGAGACGAAAAGGACCTCGACGATCAAGCGCGTGCAAAGGCGCCCAAAGCCTTTTTGGATGTTACGGAGACCAAGTTTCTTTATACCCCTGAGCGTGCTCAGGAGATGCTCGATGATATTGTGCGTGCGGATCGAGTTGTCATCACGACAGCGGTTTCAGGCAAGGAGTTGAATGAGGGGTTTTTTCAATCCCTGCTCCTTTATGCCAAGGAGAAGAACGCCGTTATCTTGGTCATTCCGGAGAACAATCGCACGTTTGGACTTCCAGTGGGGCTCGTCGAGACGGATCGAGTTCATGTGGTGTTTAATTCCGTGGAGCTGGCACCTTGGCTCAAGGTAAGCAATATCAACATACTTCAGACCCAGATGAATCCCTTGATGAGTCTCGATCGGCTCGGGCCTCGTGGTCAGACTTGGGTGGTGGCATCTCCGAAGGCCTTTGCAAAAACGGTATCCACTGCTGAAAATAGTCAGCGCCATATGTTTCGGGTTTCCACGGGTGCGCTTACTGAAAATAGCAATGACAGTAAGCATGAGCCTGGAGGGGTAGAAAAAGCGCGACGGAGAAAAATTGCTAAGCACGAACATTGGTTTGGTGCGGTTGTTTTGGAAAAGAACGCCTCGCGCAAAAATACCCTTCCCGATGCAACGGTGGGTGATTGGCATCTGAGACGGATTGAGTATGTCGAAGAGATGGGCGGATTTAGCGACCTAGGGAAGTTCTATACGGCGAAGGAGGTCCGAAGTTCGCCAGTGAGAATGCTGACCTTTGGGGATACTCACGTCGGTGATACGGATCCATGGCTGATGATGGCAAGCATGGAGCAGTTAATGGGTTTCGACCCAGAGGCCGTTCGATTTCAAGACCTTGTCAACGGACATTCGATTAGTCACTGGGACAAGCAGAATGCCCTTTCCGTTTCACGCCGAATCAAAGAGGACAAGTACAGCCTTCAGGGAGAGCTAGAAAACGTGGCATCCTTTCTGAATGCCTTTTTTGGAAAGTTTCAAAAAACCAGAGTTGGAGTTATTCCTGCCAATCATGACTTCTGGTTGGTTCGTTACTTGATGGACGAAGCCTATCGAGATGAGCCTCACAACAAGGATTTGGCAGAGGAGCTCGCTGTAATTGCCAAGCGTGGCGAAAACGTCCTGCTTTATGCTCTAAGAAAGTTTGGATTGGCTCCGGAGTATGAGGCCAGGCTGACCATAATGGAGAATGGCGAATCCTGGAAGGTTGGAAGTCTCGAAGGCCGAAAAGTATTGGTGGGCGAGCACGGACACAAGGGCGCCAATGGAAAACGCGGTAGCATGGCTGACTTTAGACGAGGAGCGGATAGGGCTATTTTTGGGCACACTCACACCTTAGGCTGGGAAAACGGTACGGTGAATGATGGCACCTCTACTTTCTTTGAACTGCCTTATAACTCGGGTGGATTTAGTAGCTGGGTCAAAGTAGTTACTTTGGTGACCGACTACGGTGAAATGCAACCTCTGATCTTTCAAAATGGCGAGTTCTACTCTCCCGAGGGGCTTAAAATGAATGAATTGGGATCACAATTTTTTCCTCCCAAATACCCTCGGGTGACTTTTGATAAGGAAACGGCGCGATACAGTGACGAGAGTCCTAAGTAGCAGATGACAGGAGATAGACCTGCCGAGTCAAAAGAAAAAAAGACGAGAGATTTTTCTATGGTTACAATAGAAAGATGTCTCAGGGGCGTTCCCAGTTTGATCTCCAAGTAAAGAACTCGACTCATCAACGCTTTGTGCCTGTAGAAGATCCGGGCAAGGTGAAGGCGTTCTTTTTGAGGGCGGAGAGCATTCACGCTGGCATCATCCTATGGACAGAGGGAAAGAAGCTTGTCCTTCACGGCAAGTACGTTTCCACCGTCAAAAATAAAGAAAATCAGTTCGTCGTCGATTTGCGGTCCGATCAAAAAGAATTAGAAGCCTATAAGGCCTTTGCGGAAGCACCAAGTCGTTATGCTTTCGTAATGGTGATGTTTCCCAAACAGGTGGCCTATGGAATTCAAGTTGAAATCTTTGTGGATAAGAAGCTCAAGGAAGGACTTTTTGTTCTACAGGTGCGTGATAAGGTCTATCGAGCACAACGGCGCAAGGATTTACGACTGACGATTCCAAAAGCCTATAGTGTAGAGTGTATTTATCCTCATCCCAACCCTACCAAAGAGAAACCAAATGAGGAAACTCGCTCGACCATTTATGACATCAGTGTGGGCGGACTTTCCTTTTTCATTCCGGCGGAATGGAAGAGTGAGTTTTTTTCGAATCGGGTTATTCGTGGTTTTCGATTTACCATTCGCTCTCAAGAGATCAGCCTCGATCTTGTCATTCGAAACACGGTACCTGGACCCGATGGTCTGAGAGCTGGCGCCAGTTTTGTAAAGATTCAGAAGTCTCAAGAGGATTTCTTAATGTCCTACATCACCGAACACGCCATGCAAATGACGTCGAATTTTTACTAAAGATTAGATTCCTAGTGGCATTTAAGAAGTGCGTATTGGTCGAAGGAAGCGTTTCCGTTCGACTGAAGAGCTAAAATGACATTGTCTGAAACTCCCCGAATAAAGATGCCCGTAAAGGGACTGGATGCCGTGATGCTTCGATCAAAAAAGTAGCTAGAGTTGTATTGATACAAATCTAGACGTGCGGGTCCATTCTGAGGACGCGCTTCAAAGAGCAAGTATTCATTTCCTTGAAACTGGGTCCTTACCGGATGAGAGTAAGTTGTGGTGGTGGAACTCAACGGAGTGATTGCAGTCGTTGTTGCATAGTTATTGGCCGAAGAATGATAGTTGAGCTGATTTCCGTAGGTAGTTGCCGAAGCCCTGGTCCCATAGACTTGATGCCATTCTCCACCGATAAAAAAGAATGCATTCGCATTCGTAGAAAATAGGGCATAGCTTCCGGGGACGGTTGTTTCTGTATGATAATTGATCATCTGATTTAAGGCTGTCCCGGTTGGATAAGATGCGGAGTAGCCCGTTTGAATTGAGAAGCCAGGTGTAAAGATTGTTCCACTTGCAAAGAGCCATGAGTAACCCATTGCACGACCGCCATTGTAACTTGCAATGGAAACCGCTGCACGGGGAGGAGCTGAGTCCAGTAGGTTACTCGTAGAGGTAGGGAGGTACCATTCGCTGAGGAATGCGCTGTATTGGCTAATGCTGCTATGGCCGTAGGCCAAGTAGTCTCCGCTCCAATCCCATGAAGTGAGATCGCCGTCCGTGGTGGAATTGGGTATTCCGGCTAGCTGCTGATTGTAGGGCTTGGCTTCCACTAGCATTCGTTGTGTAGGGTCACTGCCACACGCATAGGGATCAAACTGCCCAAGTCCTCGATTGAAATCCAAGGGACAAACAACGAGCTGCTCCTCCACGAAGGTATTATTGGGCGAAATAGCCTGGGTATGCCGAAAGGCTACGTGTCCCAAAGAGCTGATGCGAGGATATTGGATATTTTCATTTCCGCCGTAGACAATCCACGGCGCAAGTCCAGCGGCTTTATGCCAACTAATGATGAAGTTCTTAAAAAATCCTGGGCGACTCGTGGGAGCGTTAGTGTTTTGATAGTGAATGACGATGAAGTCGCCGTCCATGTCGATGAATTTGACTTTCCATATTCCCCAGGGACTCACTAAATCCGGCGCTACGCCAGTTATTGGGCAAGAGCCAATACTGGACGGTAAAGTGCTTGGCTGAATTGCTGGAAAGTGAAGGGGTGTTTTCTCCAAAGAAGGAGCTGCCCATGAATTCGAAAAAGAAAATGCCAAAAAAGAAAGCGCCGCAATGCGCCCAATCCCCATCCCCATATGATTTCCCCTATCCCCAGCATTTAGAAATAGCGATGGGGTGGGGAATTTGTCAATGAGAATTGTGTTAAGTAATATTTTCTTAAATGACTAAATGCAGCTCTTAAGTATTTCGCAGAAGCGATCGACTTCTTCAAAACTTGTGTAAAGTGGTGATGGTGCAACGCGAATCATATTGGGCCTTCGAAAGTCACAGAGTACTCCCGCGGCCGAGAGCTTCGCTTCTACTGGAACAGCGTCACTGTGAAAAAAAAGAGTCAACGCGGCGCCTCGCTGTGAAGGATCTGAAGGCGTAATAATAGAAAAGGCTTTGCTTTGAAGGGCTAAGAGACCTTTTTCTAAATGGCTTGTAAGTTGAAGTCTTCTTTTAAAGTAAGCCTTTGGATCTAGCTTCGAAAAAATATCGAGTCCTGCACGAAGTGAAGCCAGTGACAAGATGTTAGGAGTGCTGATCTGACGGCCATTGGCTCCAGAATCTGCATCGATCGTATCGCGCATTTCGAATCGCGTTTCTGCACGATTTCCCCACCATCCCTCTAAGCGATGGCTGCGGCTTCTATGAGCGTGCTTCTCATGAACAAAGTAGCCACCGACTGCCCCAGGGCCGCCATTGAGGTATTTGTAGTTGCACCAGACTGCGAAGTCGACCTGCCAGTCGTGAAGGCTTAATTCCAAATTGCCGACACCGTGGGCTAGATCTAGCGCGAAGATAGCACCACATTCTTTAGCGCGTTGTTGAAGGAAAGGGATCGGGAAGGCCTGACCCGTTAGGTAATTGGGATGACCGATCAATACCAACGCGATGCTGTTTCCATGTTGTTGAAAAGCGCGTGTCCAATCCTCTTCAGTAATAGCGTAAGTGCCTTGCTGAGGCTTGACTCGAATCAAAGCACTTTCGGGGTCGAATCCGTGCAATCGTAGGTGCGAGGCGAGCGCGTACTGGTCCGAGGGGAATGCGCGGTCTTCGATCATAATTTTGAATCGCTCGGAGGTGGGTTGGTAGAAGTCCTCCAATAAAATATGAAGGTTGGTAGTGAGGGTATTCATAAACCCTATTTCTGAAGCGGATGCCCCCACCCACGGCGCCAGAGTTTCGCGAAGGGGCTCCACGTATTTTGCCCAAGCATTCTTGCCTTGCGTGAAGCCACGAATGGCAATTTCTCTCCAACTTTCCAACTCAGTTAGTACGGACGCTTCGGCCGTTTTGGGTTGAAGGCCGAGCGAGTGACCACAGAAATAGATTTTACCGGCGGGGATATGAAATTGATTGCGCACGTGACTCAAGGAATCGGTGAAATTCATGGAAACTCCTATTCGCGCATGAGCACCGCACGAACGGGAGATGCATCAGCGCCCTCTATCCTTAGCGGAAAGGCCGAAACCGTGTAAAGTCCTTCTTTGACGTCTGTGAGGACGAGACCTTCGAGATTGGCAATGCGATGACGGTTCAGCGCGTGATGGCTTTCTAGCGCTTTGCTATCCCACGGATCTACGGATGGTGTGTCGATGCCAACAAGGCAGATTTTTTGATGGGCTAAGAAGTCAATCAGCTCGGGAGAGAGTGAGTTGAAGTTTTCATTCCACTGCTCTGGATTGGGATAAGAATGGGTTTTGAACAGAATCCTTGGAGCTTCGAGGACTTTGTTTCCTAGATGGTCAGGATAGATTCGCGTTCCGGGAATAAGGTCGACCTCCAAAACTTGGCATGGACCAAAATAGGGAAAGAGACTCCGTTGATCAATTCCCTCGTGCGAAACCTCAGTATGATTGAGAGCGTCAGCATGCGCGCCAAGATGAAGCGTCGTGTGAATGCTAGATAAAGTGAGGTGACCCTCCGCTAACGTGCTCATCGACCATTTTCGAGTGAAGACCTGATCTCCCGGAAAAACCGCTATACGCTCGCTGATCATCGGGGAAAGATCCCAAAACTTCATAGACCCAGCGGACGTTGTTTCCGCTTCCTGTCGATTTGCAGCATTTTGCGTACCCCCGAGATTAGAGATAGAGTAGCTCAAATGAAGTGGATTTGCAGAATCAGTAGTGTCTTAGGAGTCTGCCAACTTTTGTCGGGTTGTGCGATCACTCGTCCCTGTGCTGAAGGTGGTGACACGCGTTGGCGAATAAGGTTTGATGGGGATCAAACTTGTTTTCAAGTGAAAGACGCATCGGGTCAGATCGTGAACCATGGGGAATATCGTTACTTAGATACGAATAAAAAAATTCGACTCGAAGGTCAATTTTACATGGGCAAAAAGCAAGGTGATTGGGTTGAATTCGACGAGTCGGGAGCACGGGTCCTAGAAAAGCGCTACGAACGTGGCGTAGAAAAATCCTCCACCCGTCATGACCCTGATCGTTAGCTGGGTTGCAATGAGCATCATAATGAGCTAGTTCTTTGGTCATTGGAGAATCGTTTTATGGAACTCAGCATTTTTTCTGGAATGGCCGGCATAGAATTTCTCTTTCGATGGTTTCACTACATGTCTGGAGTGACTTGGATTGGACTCCTTTATTATTTTAATTTTGTGCAAGGAGAGTGGTTCAAAGAAACCGACGCGTCCCATAAATCTGCCGCAGTTCAGAAGCTGGTTCCTCGAGCTCTTTGGTGGTTTCGATGGGCAGCGCTATTTACGTTTTTAACAGGCGCCTTTATTTTGATGCAAAAAGGTCATGTTGCTGGTTGGGAAGTCTATTCCAGTGCATGGGGTTTAACCATTTTGACCGGTGCAGGAATGGGCACCTTGATGTTTCTGAATGTTTGGCTCATTATTTGGCCCAATCAAAAAATCGTGATTGCTAAAGCGAATGGTGAAAACGTTGCTCAAGATGTTGCAGCATGCGGAGCAAGGGCTGCGCTTGCATCTCGAACCAATACGCTTTTCTCAATACCCATGTTGTTCTTTATGGGGGCGGCTTCGCACCTTCCGTTGAATGTCGGAATGGAATATAGTGGGTGGCTCGTTTTTGGTGTGATCGGTGGCATGATCGCTCTTCTGGAACTCAATGGAGTTAAGGGCAAACTAGGTCCTATGACTTCCGTAAAAGGCGTCATCCACTCAGGATTTGCTCTGACGGTTGTGCTTTACCTCCTGCTTGAGGCCTTAACCTAATTCGTTGGTTTGAGGTTGCTCTTCAAGATTCCTCTGAAATCTAACCCATTTCTAATCGAGATCGTTTAAGGTGGGCGAGTGGAAAACAAAAAGGTTTTAGTAATTGAGGACGAAGAGGATATTGCTGAGTTGCTCAGCTATAACCTCAAAAAAAATGGCTATACTCCAATGTGGGCGGCTTCAGGCGAGGCCGGTCTTTCTCAAGTGCGAAGGCAGAAGCCAGATTTAGTGCTTCTGGATATTATGCTTCCAGGGCTTGATGGCATTGAAGTTTGCGCCAACCTCAAGTCAGAGCCTTCGACGGCAGGAATCCCTATCATTATGGTAACCGCTCGAGGGGAAGAAGAGGATATCGTAAGAGGACTTGAAGCAGGAGCCGAAGACTATATCACCAAGCCCTTTAGTCCCAAAATCGCTATGGCAAGAGTTCAGGCTGTGCTTCGGCGCAGTAGAAATCGAGTGGATGGAACACCCGGTGATGAACTTCGTTACCACGAAATTGTGATCCACATCGGTAAGCACGAAGTGCGAGTCCATCATGAAAAGATCGAATTGACCCATACAGAGTTTTCTCTTCTGCAGTTTCTTGTCAGCCGTCCAGGTTGGGTATTTACGAGGTCTCAGATTGTGGATGCTATCAAGGGCGAGGATTATCCCGTCACGGATCGATCAGTTGACGTTCATGTCGTAGGACTGCGCCGGAAGTTGGGCACAGCGGGAGATTATTTGGAAACGGTGCGGGGTGTTGGCTATCGTATTCGAGAATCGTGAAATTCGATGATCGGTGGGCGGCGCCTTTTTTGGAAACTCTATTTTCGTTATCTTGTTATTTCTGTAACCGCAGTAGCCGCGCTTTTTTCAATTGCCTACCTTAGCTTTCGATCCTTCTACATCACCCAAACGGCCAGAGACCTAGAAGCTAGGGCGAGCCTAGTAGTAGCGCGATTGACCTCGGTGGATCGGGAGAGTACCCAGCAGCTTCAATCGCTGGTGAAGGAATTGGGGCATGCCTCGGAGACACGCATTACTGCACTAGCTGTGGACGGAAGTGTCTTGGCCGATTCTCGCGAAGATCCCTCTCGGATGGATAATCACCTCGCGCGTATAGAAATTCAGGAAGCTCTCAAAAGTGGTGGGGTGGGTCGCTCGGTAAGATTTAGTGGAACGGTTCATGAAGACTCCATGTACCTAGCCTTAAGGGTTACTCAGGCTCCTAAAGGATCGCCGGTAGCGGTTGTCCGTGTGTCCGTGCCCTTGGTTTCTATATCGAGTGCATTACGGTCGCTCTTTCTTTTATTTTTCTTAGGTACAGCATTTGTTGTCGTGGTCATTGCTGCCGTGACCTGGCGAGTTTCGTTGAAGATCACGCAGCCGCTTGAAATCATTCGAAGCCAAGCTAGGAAAATATCTCATGGCGACTTCGGAAGTGAGATGGAGCTTATGGAAGGTGCTCCCGAAGAGGTGGTCTTATTGGGTGAGGCCATTCAAAGCATATCGACCCAGCTCAATCAGCGCATCCAAACGGTCACTTCTCAGCGAAATGAGATTCATGCCATTCTTTCTAGTATGGTGGAAGGGTTGATGGCTATTGATCAAAAGGGCTTGATCCTTCATATCAATCAAGCAGCAGCCGAAATTCTTGAAGTGGACCTCGATTCTGCGACTGGCAAAGAGGCGCGAGAACTATTAAAGAATGAAGTCCTGATCGATTTTTTTCAACGCGTCGGGGAAGGGCTTTTTCCGATTGAATCCGAAGTCGAAATACTTGGTACCCACCTAAGGTCCATTCAAATTCATGGCGCCCCGTTGATTGGGGGCCAGGGAGAACGATCGGGAGCTGTTTTTGTTTTTAATGATATTACGCGGCTCAGACAGCTGGAGAATCATCGAAGAGATTTTGTCGCTAATGTCTCGCATGAATTGCGTACGCCATTGACGTCTATCAAAGGTTTTGTTGAAACCCTTATGGAAGGTGCCTTGGATGATCCTGCGACAGCGAGAAAATTCTTAGAAATCATGAGTCGACATACCAATCGACTGGGCGCTATCATCGAAGATCTCTTGGCGCTCAGTCGGCTTGAGCGTGATGTCGATCACCTGGAGATTGAACTCAGGGTTGAGAAGCTTAGGCCCGTTCTTTCTTCCGCGGTGGAAATTTGTCAGAGCAAGGCAAGACAAAAGCAGATTGCCATTCATATCGAAGAAATGGAAGGTTTGACTGCTTGGATGAATCCGCCTCTATTGGAGCAAGCGATCATCAATTTGGTGGATAATGCTTTGAAATATTCGGATTCTGGAAAGTCGATTTGGATTTCGGCCAAGCATGATGGTGAGTGGGTTCGCGTCTATGTTCGGGATGAAGGGGCTGGCATTGCGCCCGAGCATCTGCCGAGACTCTTTGAGCGATTCTATCGAGTCGACAAGGCCCGTAGCCGAACCATGGGTGGCACTGGATTGGGGCTTGCCATTGTAAAGCATATTGCCGCGGCTCATCAGGGCCAGATTTTGGTCGAAAGCACCTTGGGAAAAGGAAGTACTTTTGAAATCCAGCTTCACTCGCGCCCAAGTGCATGAGAAACCTAAATGTATGATGATCCGACGTTGGAGTTTGATTGCAGGCGCAATTGCATTGGTAGGAGCAAGTCAAGTATGGAGTGCTGAGGATTTTTCGTGGGCAGAGAAGCTTCATGCCTCGGGTGAGTTTACCTATCGTCAGCAATATCAGAATGAGGAAGGCCAAAGAAATCGCAGCCTCCATCAGATAAAACTGCGAGGTTCATTGCTTCCAGAGCTTTCTTCTCAGTGGAGACTTGGATTTGGACTTACGACTTCGGCCGGAGGGTTGAGTGGGTCTTCCTTTGTGACGCTCGGTGATTCCGCTAGCAAGAAGTCCATCTACCTTGATTTGGCTTACCTTGAATTTCATGAAGAGGGTGAAGCACGTTGGAAGGTTCGAGCTGGAAAACAGCCTATGCCTTTTTTTCGCGCCCATGATTCTCAGTTGGTTTTTGATTCAGATACAACACCCGAAGGAATCTCGCTCGGATACCTCGCCTCGGAATCACTGAATTGGCGAATCTTCTCTTCGTTCGGTGGCTATTGGATTTCGGAGCGAGAGTTTGCCGCAGATTCTGCTTACCTCAATGCCTCCGTGGGAGTCCAGGGCCCTTGGATATCGATCGGTGCCAACTATTTTCACTTTATGCAGATACAAGGCTATTCGCTTCTAGCGAGTACGACTCAGAGCTATGGCAATTCGACGGATGGCAATAGTCGGTACCTCTACGATTATCGAGTATGGAATCTTGGAGTGGATGCACACTTCGAGCTGATCAACAGAACGTGGAGTGTGTTTTCGGACTGGATCATTAACCAAGCAAAGGGTGGTGATCAGGGCATTTACTTTGGAATTCAGTGCGGAGAACTTCACGAAAAAGGTGATTGGATCGCAAAAATTGCCTACCTCTCTCAGGCGCCGGATTCTGCTATTGGAGCATTTGGTAGTTCCGATCTTTTCAATATGCGCACGGGACTTAAGGGCTATCAGCTTTCTGGTATTTATCGCTTATTTGACAAAGTCGACTTTAAGGGAAGTTTTCTTCACTATCGGTATGAGTTGGGAAGTGCTCGGATTCCGTCCCAGTCTATTCAACTCGATTTAATAGCAAAGTTCTAGATTAGCCGCCGGCAGCTAGTGGACAGACATTGAGTCCAAAGATGGATACATAGGCCATAAACTCTCCTAGGATTTCTAGCGGAATGGAATTGGAGGTGAGGATGTCGGCGCCATAGCGGTTCCATTTGTCGATCCACCAATCTCGATAGCAAGGAGAAAACATTTCGAAACAGGTGTTGGTCTGCTTCCCATCCACGACCACATTGCGGACGCTAGTGGGCAAAGTACCGCAAGCATAGAGTGCCATAAAGTCTTTATTCCACGTAGTGTCGCAGGAGTCGTTGACTGCAGAGTAAGCACCACTTACTTGCTCACAGGCGATTTGATTCACGGTCTTATTTCCCTGAGTCAAGGCATTGCACCAGAGAATCTGGGCTCCCGCTACGACTGTGAGATTGACAGGGGTAGCATGATTGACCTGTGGTATTCCGGTGCCAATGCCCGTACGGGTGACTTGAAGGTTCAGCGTCGTAGCGGTGTTCTGAATGGGTTGGGGCACAAGCGCGTCTTCAAGTTTGACAACTCCACTATTGGCAGAGGTATTTTTTGGGAGATAGTAGATTCCGATCTGATGAACCATAAGCCCCGAGCCGCTTGGTCCGGGTCGATAGATCGTAGTCTTGGCTCCCGGAGCTCCATCATAGAGCACGATATTTTGCGATGTATTGATAAAAGTAGCAAGCAAGGTATCTCCATTGTCCCGATGCTCCCAGTTCAGGGTTGTTGGGTTGAGCGTTAGATAGCTACCATCTGCAACGTAAGTCTCTAGCGTGAGTTTGAATGGCCAGTGATCGGATATTTCGGCTTTATTCCGTTGATACCTTCCGTAGGCATTGACGGGTGTGGTGTCTAACATAATGCCGTCTGGGACTCCCTGAGTAAAAGAAAGGCCCGTGATTCTCCAATTGGGAGAAAGTTTCTGTCCCTGCCAATACAGTGGTAGGCGAGCACTTGGGTCTTGAGTCTTGGTGTTTTGGGTAAAGAGATGAATTCGCGGGGAGGTTATGAATTGCCCCTGAAGTGCGTAGGTGCAGGCATTGGTATTTTCAAGAATTAGATCGACGAGTTGACCGGCTCCATCGACTGCCGCAGTACGTTCCATTTGTGATTGGACGTTGGCAGATTCTCGAAACGTATAGTCCATCATGAGAGCTGCGACGAAACTCATGACGCCCATTGCGACGACGGTTTGTAGGAGTGTTTGACCGGAGTTGAATGAAATCCTTTTAGGGTTCATGAGGTGATTCCATTAAATTTCAGGCCGCCTGCAAGCTCCATTTTGGCAGGTATTGCCGGCACAACAATCCGAACTTTTATTGCAGGTACCCTGTACAGCAACGCAAAGCGGTAGCCCGCAGTAATTTTGTTCAGTACAATTATTGGAAGTGCAGTCAAAGTTGTCGCTGCAAGCTGCGCCGTATATTCCAGCATCTCGTTTTCCGCATTGAAACGTACCAGATCCTTGTTCCTTTTCTCGGCACTGATTGGAGCAACAGCCGTCGTTGTTTGGTGCCGCAGGGTCGCAGCTTGCGCCAGAGTCTTTACAAGTCAATGTACCTGTACACTGCAGAGTCTTGGGGTCGCATACGCCCGATTCACAGTCTTCATTCTTTGTGCAAGAGGCCATCGCAATTCCGCGGAAACTCGTATTGCCAAACTGGCATTCTCCAACACCGCTGCCATTGGGTGGCTGAAAGGTGCCATTGTATGCGGCACAAAGTGGCTGATAGATTTTTTCTCGATAGAACGAAGAACGATCGCAAGCCCCCCATGCCGTTTTGATGCCACCTACAGTGGTGCAGACTGTACTGGCAATTTGGCCTGACCATTGGGAGCAGCCTTTTAGTATGGCAGTACTGCCCGTAGCTTCAATGTCGACATAGATGGTTTGACTCACTTTTCGGGTCAATTGTTGAGTGCGCGTATCAATAACGGAAGCGTCTAATTTGGCCTGTACGGTAAATTTGGAGTTTGGCGCAGTTGCCACTAATGTCATTGCCACATTGGCAACGGGATTGGCAGTAAGGGCTTCCTGGCTTGTCACCTGGTCGTTAACCGTATAGACGGTGCCGCCACCTTCTCCCTCAGGGGGTGGCGAGCCACCTTCCGTAGCAGCCACAACAGCAATAACCCTAGGTTGCCAGGTAAAATAAAGGGGGTCTTCTAAGTGCGGATTTCTCATAGCATCGGGCGTACCAACTCCACCTCCGCCACCACCTCCAACACCGAGTTCCTGCTTGTATAAAGCTTGGTCAATATTAATGTATCGAATGCCGGTAGATGTTGAGGTGTAAGACTGACCATTGGCAAGTGTATGGCCTGCAATAACCCAAGAAGGGGTAGGAGAAGTTATAAAGGTCGCGCTTCCATCAGCGCCAATACTGAAATTCGTTGTGACAGGAGGAGGAGTGATCACTTTGAGTGTGATTTCAGAAATTTGAAGATGCTTTCCTACCTTTTTTCCTACGTCGTACCGCGGGTGGTTGATGTCAGGATGACTGGGATCCAAAATCACGATGCCAGAGACTTCTCCGGACTCTAAATTATAGGAGAGATTGGGTGGGAGGGCGCTGGAGCAAGTCGCTGGAAATCCAGCAATTCGAGTCAGATCGGATGCAAAATTACTGATATCATTGGCGTCAGAAATTCGTTTATTGGTATTTCCGAACCATTGTGAAAAAGTTCCTACTGCAGCAGCCGCAGTGAGTAAAACCGCAGCAGCGATCAAAGCTTCAATGGCCGCGAATCCGCGCTGACTGATAAGGGGATTCATCTAGGTTCTCCTTCTACACGCTGATGGCTTGGAAGAGTCGCCCGGCTTATCTGGCCCATAGAATCCTCCGTTGGATCGACAAATCGATTCAGCTAGGTTGTTGTAATAATCCGTAAAACTACATCCGGTATTGGTGGGCTTTCCACCTACGCGAAGGCACGTTTTGGCCGCTACATTGGCGGCAGGATCAAAGCAGCCTAAGACTTTTACGACTCCATCGGGGTCTGCTTGAACCTGGAGGGTAAGCAGCCAATTTCTTTTTCGATTGGCGGATACACCCATTGCTTTTTTAATAGCCTGGGTTTCGATGATGAGTTGGATGGGGATGGCAAAGGTCGAAGCAACATTGCTTGGTACGGCAAAAGGAGGAAGGGCATAGTCAGGAATTCCATTTCCGGAACTGCCAGTGCGATAGAGGATGCTGGAATTGAGAACCACCGTATCAGAAATTTCTCCGGTGGCCGAGTCGATGATGTTGATCTGGCGACCTTCGGCGAGATCTCCAGTTGGGAGGCTGAATTTTCCATTGTTGTAGGTGAGTTTTCCGGCGCTGGTTTCCCACTGAGTATTGAATGGAGCAAAAGGTATGAAACTTCCGCCCTCTTGAGCGGGTTTCATGATGACTTGTGTGTAGCGATATCCCTCTGGTTTGACTAATCCAGTCTCAGCCAAAATTTCATTACCGGTAGCCGCGGTGGTAGAATACGGATTCAGAATTCTGACGTTGATGCTTTGCCTTGACTCCTCCGAAAGAGCGAGTTTTGGAAAATCTTCACCAAAGTCAAAGGACCGCGAACAAATAGGGGCGTAGCTTGCCATATTGTTCATGGTGACTTCGTCGCGAGTTAGGGCAACGTTGAGGCCGGCGTTGGCAGACTGCTTCATGGAGTTGATTACGGACTCGCCTGCCCAATGGATGAGGTAGGCAACGCTAGAAAGGATTAGCGCGGCTTGCAGCATGGCGTAGCCCGAGTTCGAGCGCAGAATTTCGGAATTTTTCCGACAGCGTAGTCGCTTCACAGACGTCCCCCAAAAATAAAACAAAAACCCTAAGCTAGAGTTTAAAGTACCGTATTGATTTAGTAAAGTATTTTAAGGTCTGCCTTCTATTACGGGGACTTAGGCTTGTCATTTTGGTGGGTCTTGAGTTCTTCCACGAGCTGGTGAATCCGGCCTTCCAATTGACCTATCTTGGCTTCATAGGTCTCTGCGTCTGGAGCGACACGCCTTCCTGACTGGAGCTTCTCTATGTCAATTTCAAGCTTTTCTAAAAGGCCTTTGGAACGCGTGCTTTCGTCCTTAGCGTTTTTGGCCTCACCCTTGGAGGTTTCGGTCAGCTGCTTTCGGAGCTGCTCGACTTCGGATTTCAGGGTCTGGTTCTGTTTGAGCAGTTCTTCATCATTCTTCGTCGCAGCATCTTCGGGCTCCGGGGCAGCCTTAGCCTTCGACTTGTTGAAATGATCGAGCCCCTCTTGTACTGCACTGAAACACATGACCAGTGGGGGTTTAGAAAAATTCTCTACTAAGCCGCGCATCTTCGGGTCACTCATCACCAAGACAATTTCGCCAGAAAGCTCTCGGGCAGCAGCATTGAGCTCGCTGACTTGGCGAATGGCATCTTGATCCACGTTAGCGGAGGACTCAAAGTTCACAAGGATCTTATTTTTACCGTTCTTGAGAATCTTGACCATTCCAGCGCGGATAACACTGAATTGATGTGCATCTACCGCGCCTTCGATGTGAAGGATCCGCACACCGACCTTATCTTCCATTCTAAGTTTCATTCACGTCCCATTCGGGCGCGATAGAAAAGGAGTCTCATTATATCGCGTCGTGTAATGATTCCAACGAGTCGTCCTTTGCCATTCACAACGGGCAAGCGTCTGAATTTGGATTCTGCAAACAAGACAAGAACTTCCTTCAGTGTCGTTGTCTCTTGAACGGAAGTAATGTTCTTTGAAAAGTGGATTTCCTCGGAAAAGTCTACATCATCCAAAGTCTTGCTTGCCATGATTTGCTCGATAATATCGAGTTCTGAAAGGATTCCGACAAATTTACCGCTGTCGGTTACCACAGGTAGTCCCGTGACTTTGTTGTTCACCAGTACTTTCAGCGCCTCCTCCACATGGGTGTCTGGCGTGATGCTTATGATTTCAGTACTCATAATATTTTTTGCTAGCGTGTCCATACCTTCCCTATCTTAAGGCGAACTCAAATTGACTTCAATACAATCTCTCTCTAACCTGGTGTTGTGGGGAATTCTGTTTATTCACCGCTCATTTATGATCTGGTTCCAGCACTAGATCTGGGTGATACGGTTCAAGCCTATCTATTAGATTACGAGGACGCCAAAACGCCAGATGACACGCTGGCGCAAGATCTCGCCTCGAATCCTATGTATCGGCATTTCTTTCAGCGGTACCTCAAGGCAAAGTTAGGGCAGGGCAAGTCCAGTCTTAAGGATGATGACGCAGAAGGCTCAACAAAGCTCGAAAAGCCGGTGAGGTTTCTGGCCTTCTTTGGAAAGAAGGGGTGTCGTAACCTTCTCTGTGCCCTTCGAAAAATGCGGATGATGAAGGGGCAATTGCCGCGTAAAGATACTGATACCTACAATCCACGAATTGAAGAGTTTCTACCTCGTGCAGCAGTGATTGACGATCTCTTGGAAGACAAAGAGGTCATGAGCTTTAAGCAAGCGTACTATGGCGCATTGCTTTTTGATTTCATCGATATTCCATTCAAGAAAAAAAACGCCTGGTCCGCGTCGTTGCAAGAACAAGCGACCAAACAATACGAAAAGCACCTCATGGTTGCGCAGCTTTCCTACGAAATCTCTAAGCGGGCCCCTGAGTTTCCTTTGAAGGACTATATGTATGCGGCGTCGCTCGCTATTGGAGTGGCCAAGTTCCTTCTATTTGCCAACTATGCGAATGGATCTCAAAAACTTCCTTGGAAGGAATACGAAAAACAAACAGAGCCGCTATTTGAAAAGGCGCCCGAGCTAGTTTTGAGATTGGAGCAGCGGTCCTATGGCGTCAGTCATAACGAAATAGCTTCCTTTGTGGTTCGGCACTTTGCGCCACTCGCTGGCTTGGACAAAGCGGTGCACTATTTTCGAGAGCCTTTTTATTTAAAAACAGAGGATCAGGGTCTCTATCGGGCAGCCCTGACTTTGTATTTTGCCAATCGCTTGGCCGAGGGCAAGGTCCTCGAAATGTCCAAACGTGTCTTGGCTATGACGGATTTTGAACGAAAACAGCTGGCTCAATTGAAATTGACGGAAGCTCAGTTGGTAGAAATTTATAATCGATGTCGCCCCAAGAAGAAGGAAAAATAAGTGTCTAAGCACCAGATCACCAATAAGTGCACTTCCTGTCACGCATGCGGACAGGTTTGTCCGACAGAGAGTATCTTTTACGGCCACGGTCAATACGTTATCGACTTAGATACTTGCACGGGATGCAAGGTTTGTGTTCCAGTTTGTCCAGTCAAAGCCATTATTCCGGCAGGTGGTGAAGAGGGGTCTTCGTCAGGGACGAGCTACGAAGAAGAAGAAAATTGAAAACTAGCCCACCAGATTTGTTAGCGCATCGTCGAGGGTAGAGAAGCGGAAGGTCGTATCCCATTTCAATGCCTTCGCAGGGGTAACTCTTTGACTTGCCAAGGCGATGGTTGCCATCTCACCCATCGCCAATTTCAAGGCAAATGCAGGCACTGGAAGCAGTGCTGGGCGATGGAGGTGCTGCGCTAGGGTATGCGTAAAGACTTGGTTGGTAACAGGTTGTGGAGCTACTGCGTTGATAGCTCCACTCCAGCGATGGTCATTGAGGGCCAAAGCAAATAGTTTGCACAGGTCCTCCACATGGATCCAGCTCATCCATTGTTGACCTGAACCAATCCTTCCACCGAGGCCCATTTTGAAAATCGGACAAAGCTTTTCAAGGATTCCACCTTCCTTTCCAAGTACGATTCCTGTTCGAAGGCTTGCGACTCGAGTTTTGGATTCCGAAAAGCACCGAGTCGCAGTGTCTTCCCACGCTCGACATACATTTGCTAAGAAATCTGATCCCAAGCTTGAGGCTTCAGTGAGGACCTCGTCCCCACGATCACCATAAATCCCTATGGCAGATGAGCTTACGAAAACACTAGGGGGAGAGACTAGGTAGTCTTTCAATCGCTCAATGCCTTGCACACGAGAATCGAGAATCGCCGCTTTGCGTGACTCGGTCCAGCGCCCTTGAGCGATGGATTCTCCCGCTAAATGGATGACGCCATCAAAGGTTAGGCGCTCTTTGGGTAAGGTGTCTGACGCAAGATCCCACTCAAGGGTGTTGAACGGAAAAGAAAAAACTGCGGCAAGAGATTTCGGTTTCCGACTTACCAGAGTCAATGAGTGACCTCCTTGATGGAGGAGTTGGCAAAGACTTCGACCGATAAAACCAGATGCGCCTGTGATCAAGAGATTCATAAAGTTTTCACCTTAGGCCATTGAAAAGCTATGGTACTATCCACCAAGAATGAACACTGTACAAAGTATTATGGGTTTGTGGAAGATGTTAGGTCGCACGGCCAGTGGGCGATGGATTTTTTCTCAAATTTTGGGGCGCGCTGCACCTTACACCGGCAGCATTCATGCCCGTGTGGAAGTTCTAGAAAAAGGTCGTTGCAAAGTGCGAATGGCGGACCGAAGGGCCGTTCGTAATCATTTTCGCTCGATTCATGCGTTGGCATTGATGAATCTGGGAGAAATGGCAACGGGACTAGCCATGTATTCCATCATGCCACCCCAATATCGAGGAATTCCGGTTCATCTTGAAATAGATTTTTTTAAGAAAGCACGCGGTTGGATCACGGCAGACGCCCAAGTAAGTGCAGAAGCGTGGATTCCAGATCAAACTCGTATATTAGAAGCAGAGCTTAAAAATGGTGAAGGCGAAGTCGTAGCCAAGGTTCGGGCCCATTGGAAAATCGGCGCCATGCAGATTGAGAAAAAGTCGTGAGCAATAATCCGTTTCTTACACAATCAAAAGTTCAATATCCAATCATCTGCGGTGCGATGTATCCCTGTAGTAATGTGGAATTGGTGGCTGCTGCGTCGGAATCTGGTGCGCTTGGAGTGATTCAGCCACTCACTTTGCGTTTTGTACACGGAACCGGGCTCAAGGATGGAATCACAGAGATTCGAAAATTGACTTCAAAGCCATTGGCTTTGAATGTCCTTACCGAGAAGTCAGCAAAAATATATCAGAAGCGGATGGAAGAATCGGTTGATATCGCATTGGAGGCAGGCATACGATTTTTTGTCACCTACCTCGGAAAGCCTGGCTGGGTGGTTCGCAAGGTTCAGTCCTTGGGTGGCATTGTCTATCATGATGTTACTCGGCGCTCTCACGCGCAGCGGGCATTAGAAGAGGGCGTCCATGGCTTGATTTGTGTCAACGGTACAGCGGGTGGACACGCTGGTGATTTGAATTTAGAAGAGCTCTGGGCAGATCTTGATGGATTGAAGGTACCCAAAGTAGCTGCTGGAGGCATCAGCACACGAGAGGGCTATCAAAAGGCCCTGAAGTTAGGCTACGACGCTGTTCAAATGGGAACTCGATTTATCGCTACCAACGAGTGCAGCGCGAATCCGGATTATAAAAAAGCAATCCTCGAAGCCCATGCCAAGGACATCGTCAAGACCTGGCGTGTGACAGGGGTACCATTGGCGGTGATCAAAACTCCCTATGTCGAATCCATAGGGACGGAAGCAGGATTCTTTGCTCGATGGATGTTGAAGGGTAGAAAAACCAAACACTGGGTTAGGCTATTTTATTCCTTGATGTCTTTGGTGCGCCTAAGAAAAATGGCTCGTCCAGGACAAGTGTCTTCTAAGGATCTCTTCCAGGCGGGGCAAAGCGTGGAAGGTATCAATCGCGTGATATCCGTGAAGGAAGTTGTTCGAGATCTAACAGGTTCTTGAAATTCCGCCGCTATTTCGCTCGATCGCTGCGGATAGAATCATGATGGACAGCAACATGTATGTGATCGAGAGCTTAAAGTAACTTCTGACTAGACCTACTGAGGGTTCCTGACTGGAGCAGTTGCTGAGCTATAGCCCATTGTCCCGGAGAAGAAAAAGCAGCAACACTAATAATGAAGCAATGCTTTAAGGATTTCACGAACATTTTTGATTTATTGGAATTTAAAGAAAGCACTTGTTAACACTCCCTGCTTCGAAACCTGCGATTATTTAGCTTTGGTCGAGGTTGAAAAGCTTTTCTGAATCTGCCAAAAATCATTGCTGTTTTTGACGTCGCTTACTATTGATTTAAGCGTAGCATCTGAAATTGGCTCAGGTTTGAGCAAGGTTCGGTAGTAAGAGAGGAGGTTTTCACCTGTCCTGCGGACCATTGCAGCATCTCTACAATCTAAGCCCATATGAGGTAGGATGTCATTGGCCCAGCTCTCGCTGCGAATGGTACCATTTTTGAGAGCACCAGCATTGATTTTACCCACGAGATCTAAGACATATTTTCTAAGTGCTTCCGCATTGGGTCTTCCTTGTTCTAGAATTTCGGATGGAGCCGGGCAAATAGTAAGGGTTTGGATAAGATCATTCACGATTGCTTTATTTCCTTCATTGCCCTCTTTGTGGAGTGATCTCTGAAGTTCCGCGATTACCTCTTCTTTGGTTGGAAGTGGTGATTCGTTCTTTTTCAATGCATATTGCTCGATGATGAAGCCAAGCGTATCGAATGGGTTAAATGTCACCTCTGGCATTGGTAGTTTCGCTAAGCGTTCTTGCTCAATTTTTTGAGAAATTTCCATAAAATTCATAGGATTGGCAGATTCTGAGGCTGTGAAATTATTTGATGACGAGCCAGTCTGATCGCCAAGTCTAGCAAGCCTGTGAATTCCATGCTCAACCTTAATACCAATTGGAGCTGAGTAGGCTGCTAGGCTCTTTTGAAGTTCTTCAAATATGCCGGCGGTATGCGCCCAACCCATTTGGACCGTGACTCGCTTCAGTCCTTTTTCGGCTGCTATGCACGCCGCTCTTAAGATTGACTGCGAGGCAAACTTGTTTCTCCTTATTCCAACGAAGTGTTGAAAGCCTTCAAGAGTATAAGGATCTATTGCCCCCCCCGCTTGCGAACTAACGCTTTTTACTAAAGGCTCCATGAGCGCTGATAGAACCTGAGAACTCTCTGCTGGATTCTTGATGATTGCTTTCAGAAGGGCAACCGTTATTTCTTTTTCGTGGTCTGTGTCGTTCTTTGGTACGAGTAGGCCATTAGAGAAACGATCTTCAAGTAGACTGCGGTCGTGATCCTTCAGAAACACAGTTAATTCTTTCCAAAGATCGGACTGTTGAAGTTGAGGTCTTGACGCACCAAATTTAGTCAACAGTTCCACGTCCTCCTGCTTGAGTTGAGAAAAAATATCCCAAAGCCATTCTTTTATTTGCGGACTTTGAAGCATGGTGCGTTGAGATAACTTGGACCTCGAACTCAAAGGCTGAATATAGAGGTTTGTTAAATACAAACTCGATTCGTAGGAGGAGCGTGGTCCTTCCCATCCCGTGATTCCAGCCCTACCCTCTTTAGGGTCAAATGCGGATCCTTCTGCAAGGTGGATAGATTTTCCAGCTATGGCGCCAGCTTCACAAATGAAGCGATGTCCTGCGCAAATTCCGTCACTGTGGTCTTCGGGCATCAAAAAAATTTCTACACCGGCGTCACTCGCTTGTTTAAGGCATTGAGAGAGATCAGGTGTCCGCAAAGTTGGATCTTCTACAGGCTTTTGCGCTTGAACCGACGAGGTGCCAACCGTGGCTAGTATTCCAAAAAAGGAAAAAGCTATGAAAACTTTGTTTATGAACCATCGTACCGATCGCATAAGCTGTTTCCCTCTTAGGGTGTCTACTAAGGCAATTTAGATGCCAGATTATTCTGAAATTTGGTCAGGGGGATTAGGTATTTACTTGGTGTCTACACAAGAGCGCCTGCCTAAAAGTAATGCGGCTGTCTAAAATCTGGTCAAAAAAGTGCCTCTCTTTAAAATTTTTTATTAGCAAGGGAAAATGTTCATCTCTGGACAACCTCAGCTCTACAAATTCCAATGATAGAGCAATTGAAGTCCTACGGTTCTGGATAGGGCAACTTGGCGAGTGCCGATTCGTACCAGCGTTTCGTCCGTGTAGTTCAATTCGGTAGAGAGCGATTCTCCTACCAGGTAATTGACCTTCAACGTTGTGCTCCAGTGGAAACGCTCTGCCTGATCCGACTTTCCAAGCTGCGATTCTGTTTCAAAGCCTTGTTCCCAATTCGGCGCAAGTGCCGCACCAATTCGAAATCGACCACCTCCTGGCGAATAGCCCAGTCCTAGGTTGGTACTAAGGCCAAAGTGGGCAGGAAGCCGTAAATTTTGGCGCTCTTCAAAAGTTCGAGGAAGGATCAATCCGCCACGTATGCCGAAGCTGGCATCAATGGATTTTCCCCACTCCTTGAGCCAAAGGTTGCCGAGTGCAAGCTCCCATTGTCCGGATCCCACGATATCCGATCCCAAGGAGTCACGTGAGTCGTAGAAAGAATTAGCAAATGGAATTCGAATTTCCGCAAAGGCAAATCCGCGAGGCTTGATTTTGCTGTATTCGTAAGTGGGCCAGTATTCCCAAGCTACCGTGGCAAAGCTATCACCTAGCTGAAGGCTTTGCGATTTGGTTTGGTCTACTTGGAGGGAGTGCCGAGTTAGCGGTATTCGAAATCCCGCCTGCCAATCCTGATTGAGCAGAAAAGCAGAAGCCAATTGCAGTGTCTGAGTTTGGTCGGAATCCCACGCTGCCGTGTCATAAATTTTTCCGTCTCGTACGTCCCGTCGAGCTGCCACACTGCTCATAGAGGTGGAGAGGCTAAGCTGTGCAAACGACGGGGTGGTGAGAAGTCCGGGGTAGCTTGCTCCACCACCACAACATGCGGCTCCCCACGAAAGAAGGGTCCAAAGCTTAAGAAATAATAGAATCATCGGACCTCCACTTCAAAGGTTAGCTGATCTACGATCTGCGCATCAGAGTCCTTTAGTACTAACGTAAATGTCCAGTATCCTGCGGTGGCTACCGCAATGGTTCCAGCTTGGTACCAACCCTGTGCATCCGGATGGAGGGTGCGCCCCAAGGGGAGTTCCTTTCCGCAGCATGATACCGCTCGAACCAACTCGATTTCGAAATTTGGATGGGACCATGGGTCTGCAAGGTCTTGATCTTGAATTTGATAAAACAAAAAAGCGAGAGTGGAATCACTCCCTCGCTGAAGAGGGTTGCTCCATTTAAGCTTCATTCGGAGTGGATGATTGGCAAAAGCAAGGTCATAGGGCGAAGGTCGAAGTTGAATTTTGGACGTGGCGGCCTGCGATTCAGCAGTGACCACACTTCGTTCGCGCGGTGGCTCCATTCCGCATGCCATAAGAAAGCAAATAAGCATAATAGATAAAAGGCTTTGCTTCATTGGTCTGATCCTTTCAATGTGGAATCGGGCATCCGAGGGCTCGAGTGACGGTCCAGGGCAGTGCCAGACCCTGGCTCCAAGCGCGAAGGTTGGCTTCCAAATAGTGATCCTTCGATTTGGGATAGTTGGACCGATCGCTAACACCACCGCGATAGAGGAGCTTTCCATTCGAATCAAAAAAGAAGGCGTGCGGAGTTGCTACCGCCGAAAAAAGGTTGGCATAGTGAAGGTCCGCATCTCCCAAAACAGGGAAGGGCAGTCTCACACTCGAAAAGTAGTCACGACCCTCTGCTGCTTTTTCTGCCGGAGTGCTCGAGTCGATTCCAATCCATCGCACTCCCTCACCCTGATAGCGATCATACAATTCGGTCAATGCTGCGAGATGGCTCTGCGAACAAGGGCAAGTGGGAGAGAGAAATACGACAATGGTGGCCGAGCTGGAATTGCCCTTTGAGCCGACCTGTCGCAAAGACTGCGGGAGGTCCAGAGACCATGCAAGCGTAGGAACCAAGAGCGATAGAAGGGCCAGGCTCGCAAGGCGCATGGAGACTTAGTAACAGGATTTGCCTTAGCTTCCAACCGAGACCTGGGATGAAGGAGCATCCTGCGATCCATGGGCTTCTTGCTGCTTATGCCACAGTGCGGCGTAGGCGCCGTTTTTTCTAAGCAGGTCCTCGTGACGGCCACTTTCCAAAAGAACGCCGTCTTGGAGTACCAGAATTTGATCAGCATCGACGATCGTTGACAGGCGGTGCGCAATGGCAAGGGTCGTGCGATTCTTAGAAACCAAGTCGATCGCGTGCTGGATGTCCTTTTCTGTCTGGGAGTCGAGCGCCGAAGTCGCCTCATCGAGAATCAAGAGACGGGGATCCTTGAGAATCGTTCTTGCAATGGCCACTCGTTGCTTTTCACCGCCAGAAAGTTTCAATCCGCGCTCTCCTACTCGGGTCTGATATCCCTGAGGGAGTTTTGTGATCAGTCCGTCTATCTGTGCGAGCTTTGCAGCAGATTCCAATTGTGCAGGAGTCGCTTCGGGATTGCCGTACTGAAGGTTGTATTCAATGGTGTCATTGAAGAGAACGCAATCCTGAGGGACGACGCCAATGGCGCGTCTCAAGGAAGCTTGCGTGACTTCTTTGATGTCCGAGCCATCGAAAAGGATCTTCCCTCCCTGCAAATCATAGAATCGAAATAAGAGTCGAACGAGCGTCGACTTTCCGCTCCCACTAGGTCCAACGACAGCGACCGTCTGACCAGGTTCGATGACAAAAGATAGATCTTTAAGGATCACTCGGTCGGGACCGTAGCCGAAGGTCACATTACGAAACTCCAAGCGACCTTCCTTTGCGATAAGAGGATAGGCATTCGGTAGATCTTGCACATCCTTGGGCATGTCGAGGAGCTTAAACATTTGGTCCATGTCCAAAAGGCTTTGTTTGATTTCACGATAGACAAAACCCAAAAAGCCGAGTGGCATATAGAGCTGAATCAAGTAGGTATTGGCAAGCACGAAGTCGCCGACGGTCATCTTGCCTTCTTGAATTCCTTTAGCGGTGAGGTACATGACGGCAATGAGTCCGACTCCAATAATCGCGCCTTGTCCCACGTTGAGAAGCGAAAGGGTGGATTGGCTTCTCACCGCGGCTGTTTCGTAGCGTGCAAGGGCCTTGTCAAAGCGATTAAATTCTAATTTTTCGTTATTAAAGTACTTAACCGTTTCGTAATTGAGGAGGCTGTCAATCGCTTTGGTGCTTGCCTCGTTGTCGGTCTCATTCATTTGCTTTCGATACTTGAGTCTAAATTCTGTCACCCCAAGTGTGTAGGCGATATACCCTACCAGGGTGGCAAAGGTAATGGTTGCAATCCACCAGCCGAAGGTGAAGTAGAGAATTCCTGTAACCAGAAGGATCTCAAAAAGTGTCGGTATAATATTGAATAACATGAAGCTCAAGAGGTACTGAATTCCCTTGGTTCCGCGATCAATAGCTCGAGTCAAACCACCCGTTTGGCGATCGAGATGAAACTGCAGGGACATGGAATGCAGGTGCTCAAAAGTTTTGAGTGCGAGTACGCGTTGAGCATTTTGGGAGACGCGAATAAAAAGAAAATCTCGCAATTCACCAAAGGCTTGTGAAAAGACACGGGCCAACCCGTAAGCCAAAACAAATCCAAGAGGAAGTATCAACGCAAGGTGTTCTTTGGAAAGCTGATCGATCGCCCCTTTGTAGAAAAAGGGCACCATGACGTTCAGCAGTTTTCCAAGCACAAGACAAGTGAGGCTGAGAATGACCCGCTTGTTGAGATCGGGTCGGGACTTGGACCAGAGGTAGGGGAGAAGTCGTTTTAGAATATTCATGGTAGTTCGCCTCCTAGCGCCTGGACCGGAATGTGAGAGCCTTCGGGTAGTACCCATGCCGAAAAGCCCAGACCCGATTCGGCTGATCCCTTCTTTGCATCTTGAAAGAGGTTCAAGCTCCCCAAATACGATCCGTCTTTTTGAGCGATGCCCGGAGTTTCTAAAAGATTCAGAGCCGAAAAGCGGTGCCGCAACCGCTTGCCCTTGTTTTCTCCCGCCTGAATGGCGACGGAACCTGAGAGGCTTGTGAGACTAGCAACAAACTTCCAGTTCTGTGCCTTGGTCCCAGTGCTGGGCCAGAATTTGAGGTCAAGGACGCCACTCGAGGAATGAAAAACGGCTTTCAAGGTTCCATAGAAAAGTGGATTGCTAGGTACGGGCTTGAGATGCCAAGTAGTCCACTCCGCGCCGTTCAGAAAGAAACTCGGAGTGTAGACGTTTCCTGTCTTGCTGCCACGCGCGTAGTTTCTTTGTCTCGTGGTGAACTTCTGTTGAGAGAGTGCATCTAACCAACCCAGATGATCCCAATAATCGACGTGATAAGAAACGGGCACGATCTCCTTCCATAGCCTTTGTGGAGTGAGAAAGGAGGAGAAGCGTTCCTCGCCTGCGGGACAAAAACTGCATCCTTCCGAAGTAAAGAGTTCGAGGAGGTGGACTTTCTTGTTGGTGGTTTCGTAGGTCTGATCTTTGGCCTCTGCTGGGGTGATGAGCAGCGCGAGTAGAAAAATCGCCAGAATTTTCTGCGAAGGCAACCGTTTCATTTGTGCTTCCTCGCTTTTTCGTAGAGAGCCAATGCCAGGGGCCTTTGTTGAGCGTGGTCCACTATAGGGGCGGGATAAGATGGCACCGAGGCTTTCCATGGTTCGTGGATCTCCTTATCCGAAAGGTTCCTTAATTCAGGCAGTATCGCACGGATCCATTTTCCCTGTGGATCAAACTTCAGTGACTGGCTTGTGGGATTGAAGATCCTAAAATAAGGCTGCGCATCGCACCCTGTGGAAGCGCACCATTGCCAACCTCCGTTATTGGCAGCGAGATCGAAGTCCAATAGTCCTGAAGCAAAATAGGCTTCGCCTTTGCGCCAATCGATCAAGAGGTCTTTGGTCAAAAAAGAAGCAACGATCATTCTCAAACGATTGTGCATCCAGCCTGTTTCGTTGAAGTGTCTCATGGCAGCATCAACAATGGGGTAGCCTGTTTCTCCGTTCTGCCATGCTTGAAGGTGTTCTGAAGTGCCGGGCCAAACAATGGAGTTCCATTCGGGGCGAAAAGTCTTGGTCTCCACGTGAGGAAACTGATCCAGCAACATTTGATAGAATTCACGCCAAATCAATTCGGAAAGCCAGACACGCGCACCTGCGCTCCGATTTTCGCGATACGTTCTAAGGAGCTGTCGAATGGACACCGTACCAAATCGCAGATGACCCGAGAGCCCTGAAGTACCCAGCTCAAATTGCGGGAAATCTCTTTGCTCGGCATAAGCGGACATATGAGGGATGAACTGTTTCAATCGTCGAAGTCCCGCATCAGCGCCTGGTTCTAACCAAAGAGAGCATCTCTGAAAGCCAAGTGCCGCTAGGTCCGGGAAGGCCAAGTAATGCTTAAGGTCTGTCGCAGGTGCTAGCGATTCCAGGCGCGCACACTTTTCTTCGAGGTGAGAGGGGCGAAGGTGTTGAATCCAAGCCTTCGAGTAAGGCGTGAAGACTTGATAAGGCGTTCCGTCGGATTTGAGTACTTCGGATCCCGAAAAGATCACCTGATCCTTGAGGGATCGAAACTGGATACCCAGCTCTTGAAGGGATGCTTGAACCTTCTGATCTCGAAGTTTGGCTTGGGGCTCATAGTCTTCATTTGTGAAGACTGTGTGAATCCCCAGCTCCTTGGCGATCCGTGGAATTTCTGTCCTGGGGTCTCCATGGAGGACGATGAGGTGCTTGCCTTGCTGGGCGAGTTTTTTTTGAATGACTTGGAGGGAATCCCAAATAAAAGTGAGCCGGCGGTCTTGTCGGTTCTGCAAAGCTGAGAGGATGGTTGTATCAAAAACAAATACGGGAGCCACCCAGGAGTGGAGTTCAGTGGCCAAGGAAAGCGCTTTGTGATCTTCAAGGCGAAGGTCGCGCCGAAACCAAAGGAGGGCTCGTTCTGTCATAGTGGGGAGGAGACTCTCTCAATTCAGGTATCCGCGTCAATTCCTTGAATTACTTCCCATTTGAGATGGCTTTGACAACCCGCTTCACTTCATCTTCAGAAACAAAGCTGGCTTGAATTCGCTGCATGGATTTGCCATTGGGGATGAAAAGAAGATCGCCATTGCCTAGCAGCTTCTCGGCTCCGGAGCTATCCAGAATCGTTCGTGAATCAATGGCCGAAGAGACTTTGAATGAAATTCGAGTTGGAAAATTGGTCTTGATCAAACCCGTAACAATATCAGAAGAAGGTCGCTGCGTCGCAAGGACCAAGTGGATTCCGGCCGCGCGCGCTTTCTGTGCGATTCGGGTAATCGGAATTTCTACGTCCTTGCCTTGCGTAATCATCAGGTCAGCCAACTCATCCACAAGGATGACGATGTAAGGCATTTCTTTCCATTCCCAGTTGAGCTTTTTGGCAACCCTTCGCTCGGTTGCGGCTTGCGAGCTGGTAGTAATTTTTTCGTTGAAGGAAGTAATATTTCTGGCACCCAAATCGGCAAAGCGTTGGTAGCGCAGGTCCATTTCTTTTTCTGCCCAGACCAGAAGATCCTTAGCTTGATCCAGATCCGTGATCACCGGCTGGAGCAGGTGAGGGATTCCGTTATAGGGAGTCAGCTCAATCATCTTAGGGTCGATCATAAGGAGCCGTAGCTCTTTGGGTGAACGAGTAAAAAGAAGACTTTGAATCAGCGTATTCATAAACACGCTCTTGCCTGATCCTGTCGTACCCGCCACCAATAGGTGGGGCATGGTAGCGATGTCTTCAATAATCACTTTTCCGGTTACGTCTTTTCCAAGGGCAATGGGCAGCGCTCGAGATTTGGCTTCATTCTGCACGCCACGGACTAAATCTGAGAACAAGAGTGGCGAAGGGTCGGTGTTGGGGACTTCAATTCCTACAGAGGTCTTACCGGGAATCGGAGCCATGATTCGAATAGAGCTTGCACCAAGGAGCAATGCGAGGTCATCGGATAGGCTGGTAATTTTACTCACCTTCACTCCCGCATCGGGCTGAAATTCAAAAAGAGTCAATCGCACGCCTTGGTGGATGGCGGTGATTTTTCCGAAGATCTGGAAGCTCTTCAGACGTTCTTCAAGCTCATCCGCTGTCTTCTTTGCGTCCTTGTCTGAAAGAAAATGCGGCTTGATACCTTTTTTGAGGAGCTGTACGTCGGGCCTCGTGTAGCGTCCTTCAAAATCAATCAACTCGTGAGGATCCACCGCTTCGGGCTGTACCTCGAGTGCCGCGGTTCCTTCTACTTGAGGTTCTGACTTAGGCGAGGCTTTCTTGTGGTTTGAGGTGGTTTTATTCGATTTGTTTTCTGAAGGCGTCGACTGGGGAGCTTTCGCTTCCTCCGCTTTGAAAACGGGTTCCATGCTTAAACTTCGAAGCCGTACGACATTGTCCGTAGGTTCATCTTCAGTATTTCCATAGCGTCGATTCAACCAGCGATCAAGCGTCTTGGGGTCATAGCCAAAGGTATAAAGAATATGATCAAAGATCCATGCACTGGCCTCGATGGTCTTGTGAAGAATCGCCCGGAGGCCATCGACTAAGAGTTGCCATGCTGTTGCAAGCTGGAGGGCTCCTGATAAAATAGCAACCAACAGACTTCCAACGGAGAGTAGGACCAAGGATCCATAGAGTCCAAATTGAATAAAAAGATTTCCTCCGATGACTTGGCCGAGCCAGCCGCCTGATCCATGTGCTAGCAAAACGGGACTGCGATAGAGAAAATAGGATTGAAAAACCGTCAAGGTACTTGCCAATAGAAGCAAGGATCCAATTTGCAAAGCAATCTGGAAAAGAAGTCCCGACCAAAGTCGAAAAAGGTCTTCCCACTGCGAAGCACGTGACAAGACGAATTGGCCCAAGAAAATCAAACTAAAAGATCCATAGAAAGTTGCAAATCCCAAATAGCGAAAGAGCCAATCGAGAGCTTTTCTCCCGGAAGAACCTGTAAGGGATAGCAGTGAGAAGGGATCAAGGCCGAGGAAAAAGACCGCGCCAAAGAAGAGTGAAAGCGCACCCGACCACGCCAAGAGGAATAGGACCTCCTGCATTCGTGTTTCAAGTTGTTTCATCCGCCACATCATACGTCTGCGCTCACTTCCGCAAGGAAGAGAAGAGCAAGGGGTGTGCCAGGGCGTCGTCCTGAGTCCTCACTGCAATGGAGCAGAGGGCAATGCATCTTTAAAAATCAGCTTCTAACGAAAACAGACTGGGCGCCTGTCGAGAAGTTCGACGAGAAAAAGCTTTCTGAAATTGATTTGGTTCATTTTGTCACTTCGCGCAATTTGAAATTCAAAGTAATCTTATGAGATCAGATTCTTAACCCCAAGGGGCCGCTATGATTTTCAGAAAATTCATTAAAAATATCAATCTAACCAAATTGACCTTTTCAATGGTAGCTGTTTTTTTGTTTATATGGGCCAGTGACTTTTTGATTCACGGAGTGCTACTTAAGACGACCTATATGGACACCGCTAGCCTCTGGCGGACCGAAGAAGAAATGCAAAAGCGGATATTTTGGATGTTTCTGAGTCAGCTAATCTCTGCCAAGTTCCTCACCATTCTCTTCGCCCGTGGATACGAAAACGGAAATGGAGTGGCGGAAGGTTTTCGGTTTGGGTTTTTATTGGCCCCACTGATGATAGCTCCCATTTTGGTTCAGTATACAGTTTCCCCCATCCCCATTAATCTTATCGTCGCATGGATTCTGGCGGGGATTGTTCAGACAGTGGGAGCATCTATGGTAGCTGGCGCAGTCTATGGGAGTAAGTCCAAGAGAGCGCGATGAAGGTCTTCTTGGGGACCGGGCCAAACCTTTCCTTCCAGGTAGAGTTTCTGACCCAGTAGTTTGAGTTTCTTGTTTGAGAGGCTATCAATCAGTTTGGCCAGTTCTGCGCGTATTCCTAATAGGGTTTCTACGACGGCTAAGTCCCATTCTAGTTTTTGGGAGATGACTTCACTGTTGGCAGTCATGAGGTCATTCGCAATCAGTACTTTGAGAAACTGCCTATAAGACTCTCGCGCCTTGTTGTGTCGATTGGTGACAAGGATATTTCGAAGGGTCCAATGCCCCTTCCTGAAAAACTCCCATTGTGCCCAATGCATTTGAAGTCTTTGCGCAATTTCTATCACTCGGCTAGAGGCAACTCCGGCACCTTCGAGGTGCAGATCCTTCACTGCCCTGGTGTCCCATTCGCTAAGAAAGAGTCGAAGAAACGACGGCCTCCAGTTAGTCGGCAATGCTACTTCCCAGCGACGAAGCGCTTCCACAGAAATAGGAAACTGATTTCTAAAAGTTGAAAGATGAAACGCGGCTTTGCATTGGTTCAAGTCAGAAGAAGACCCTGTCTCGCCTGCCCATGCGGCGGTATTGAAGAGGAGGAGGAGACATAGTTGATAACTATTTCTTAAGTTCACTCAATTCTCAGAAACGGTCACTTTTATCTGTGGTGGATTTCCAGATTTCAAAAATTGAGTATCACCCGGGCCACGACTGCCTCGGGCCAGAACTTCGATTTCTCTCAGTAGCTTTCCATTTTCAAAAATACGCGCTCTTCCCGAAAAATACCTATCCTTAGGTACAATTGCTACGAATTCAATTACTCTTTCCATTCTTTGGGTCTCTCATTGGTTAGAATTCGAATTCTTTCTTGAATTGCTTTTTCAAGTTCAGTAAATGCGGCCCCCACTTCCTTATGGTGCAGATGTTTTTTTGTTAAGGCTGCTAGATCATTCAGAGGAATTGGCTCCGCCTCAATAACCCAGAGGTCAGCGAGTGCCTTTGCCTTCAGGGTCGTAACCGACAAAAAAGCTTTCATAAAAAGAACAGGATTGACGCGGTAGTAGTCAAAGAGCTGGATCCTAAAGTTAAGCGCTTCTGATCCATCCAACTCCATGAACTTGCTTTTAAGCAGTGCTTCCAGGGGTGCTCGGGTGCCATTTTTGAAGGATGCTATGGAGGAAGCTTTTGCTATCTGTGGTTTTGTTTGAGGAGTATTTTCAAGTGCGCTGGATTGCCCAACGAAATTTAGTACAAAAAAAACCAATAGTATCTGCAACGTTCTATGCATAATTGAAATGGTTCTAGCACAGCTCCCAAGTTCAATCCAGAGGGCTGAGGGTCCGGGACGCATCTCTAAAGGCCACTGATAATCCCGGACTCAAACAAAGTTAGTGTAACCCCAGCAAGGCGGGTTTGAACCTGGGAAGTCGATAGTGGATGACAGGATACTCGGTCTTGCGCACGGCGGATTTTTTCCATGACTTCTTTTGGCAGGCACAAAGAAAGCTCAGCCTGTGTCGCGTTGATTACCCGAGCACGCTCTTCCACGCTTGGAATCTTAGGACATTCTTTGGCGAGGGCTTCTTGGAGTTTCTCTCTAGGCATGGCTTGCGCAAGTGCGATGAACTTTTCAGAATTTTCTTTCGTCAAATGGGGGGCAATCTGCCTAGCCTTACTGAGAGGCAGTACTCCCAATTGCACCGCTTGCTTAAGCTCCGGTATGGCTTTGGACTTATGGACAATGTAGACAAGGATCCAGGTGACGTCTCGAGAAAGTCCGAGAGCCTTATGCGAATACTCAGTCAAACTTGCATAGCCTTGCTCAAGATAGACTTTCTTGGCATCAATCTTTACCAGAATTTCTAAAAGTTCTTTCTCGCAAGCTAGGTCCTGTCTTGAAAGCTTCAAGGCTTGATCGTGGAGAGAACAAGGTAGGTGAGACATTGGAGAGTTCCTTTCAACGAGATGGAACTTACCACGGGTTTTTTGCTTCACTTTTTCTGGCACCTTTGGCTTCTATTGCGTTTCTTTCATAAGAACGACATCCTCCCTGCACGATGAACATTTGCTGCTCTGAATGAAAGTGGGAAGCCTTAGCAAGCTAGTGAGAAAGATTGGACAACTGTCGAGGCGTTAAAAATAAAGTTGCTTATCAATGCACCAAGAAGAAAATCGTCTGTATTTTATTTTGCACTCACAATCAAGTCACAATCGGAATAACCAGCTTTGCCCCTTTTTCTCTGACCATGTTCGCAAAAGGTTCACTGCGGGCTTCTCGAGTATCGTGCACACGTCGTACTGTACGACGGTCCAGTTCGTGCGCCACGAAGTAGAAAAATGCTTTGCTTAGGGCAAGGTTGTTAGAAAAATATATTCACATTATGTAAAATAGTCCCTGCCTCCGGCACCGCCCCATCCGCAGGCACTTTCCCTGCCTAAAAAAATTAGGGAATCGGAGCCTTATTGTGAAGATTCAATAGTCACATGCTCAATCTATTTCTACGCCGGTCGAAATCCACCATTACAGTTAGGGCCTAATTGAGGGCTTACGCGTTGAATGCTTTAGCCAGGGGGCGTAATTTGCTACACTTGCCTCTGGCATGCGTTTTGCTCCCTTATAGAAGCGATCATTAATAGGAGCAAATAGTTATGATACCTCCAAGAGTTTGCTGTGCCAGTCTGGGATTTCTCCTTTTGACTACTTTCGCTCATGCTCAAGTCACTGACGAGAAGGAAGCACTCCAGAGTGAGCTAAGGTACGCTATTGAGGCAAAAGATGAAAAAAGAGTTAACGCCGCGATTCATTCAGGCGCTAGTATTAATAGCCTTTCATACAGTAGCGATTCACCTCTATTTCGCGCTTCTAGCGAAGGGAGTGCTAATATAGTTATGCGATTAATTTCAAACGGAGCAGACCTAACCGCCAGCGACGTTCGTGGCGATACGGTGCTGGACTATGCAGCTCGTGCGGGTCAAATTGACACATTAATCCTGCTGATGAGTGTTGGCGTAGAATTTAAAGGCAAATCGAATGTGTATGGTGAAACGGTTCTTCATAGTTCTGCTGGAGCAGGAAAGGCCAAAGCAGCTGAATTGTTGATTAAAAAAGGAATGGATGTAGACGTCAGAGATTTTAGTGGACAATCAGCCCTTCACTTCGCAGCTCACGAAGGCAGTCTCGAAACGATAAACTTACTGATCTCAAAGGGCGCGGACGTCAACGCCAAAGACGCCGAGGGTGACACGCCACTTCACGAAGCAGTCAATGCCGGAAAATTAGACGCAGTTGCTCTCCTAATAGAAAAGGGTGCAGTCGCATCTGCGCAGAACATTAGCGGAGTCTTTCCAATTCACCGAGCCGTCCTTAAAGGTAACTTGGCAATAGTAAACCTGTTGATTAAGAATGGAGCGAAGGTAAACGTTAAGAGTAATTCAGGTACAACGCCCCTTCATGGAGCAGCTTTTTCAGCAGATGAAAGCATGGTAAGGCTGTTAATCGATAATGGGGCGACGGTAAATGCGAAGGACGAATTCGGTAGAACACCCCTTGATTCTGCAGCTCCCACTAGACTTCCGCAGATAATGAACCTGTTAATGGATAATGGGGCGGTGGCGGGGCCTTCCTATTTCATCTATCTCGCAAATCGTTCCGATATGGAATTTAAGAAACAGTATGAAAAGATCTTGTCCGAAGAAATCAAGGCCGATCCTGAGTTTCTTGCGGCTGCAAAGTTTGCGGCCCTGAGTCCAAAGCAAAACAGAAAAAAAGACACTCACTCTGTCTTTGAGCATTTTCTTCTCGATAGCATGAGAATGAAAAAGCGCTTTATAGGTGACAAAGATAAAGTTGCGAGCGCCTTAGAGCTTTCTGAATTAGAGACAACTGAGATTGGATCTCTACTTCTATCCCTTAAAGAAATTGCCGCCTTACCCTACATTCAGGATAATCCTACGATTCTGCCAGCCATAATGTGGGCAATCGCGAAGGGTTACAATGTTTCAGTCAAAGAAGCGGAGCTCGGCTACCAAGCTCAGATCAATAAAGTTCGAGAGAAAGATCCTGTAGCTATAAGTGAGCTCTCAATTCTGCTCAAAACCATTGGAAAAATAGAAGCCTCATTGCATGCTCCATCGATCGATTCACCAAAAGTTTCGAATCAGAAGAGTAAGATGAACTCAGCCTCAGTAATAGGCTCCCTTAATAGTCCCGCGGGTCCCAGCGCAACTCAGGCAAAGTAGGTACCGTCCAGAGGTGCCATTCAAAGGTGGTGTGCACTTCCCTTCCTGTCTAAAGAATCAGCACTGCTTAGCCGGAGGACATTCTTTGTCAGCCTGTGTCTTTGCAACTCGGCTAAATGATTAGAAGGTCTTTGGGCATGGTTTCTGCACGGATATACTATTGGAAATTTAACTTTGGGTTATCGGGGTTTTTAAGGGATGAAAATGAATCGAAACAGACTTCGTGATTTTTCTTTTGGGCTGGCGTTTCTTTCAAGCTTGGCGGGTTGTAGTCAAGGGTTGAACGGCATTGATATCAATTTACAGTCAAATTTGCTTGCGGTGGATCCACCTTGTTGCAGCCAAGATCAAAAAATGATTCGAGTGAAAGCACTGACTTATCCCAGACTGGAACAGGTACCTCAAGGTACCCGCGCTTTTATGAGCAGTCTTGTAGAGGGTGATCAATTCCAGCTGAATATCGAATTAGGGGATGAAACAGTGGCGGATCATTCCATGATTTATTTGGAGTTCAAGGATCAAGCTGCGTTGAATGTTAGAAACTTTAGGGCTCTTATTGCCGGAGAGGGGCTGGTGTTTGATGCCCTAGCCAATCGAATTGGGATTCGATTAGCTGCTGGAGATACAAAGGTGGGTATGACACTCGAAGTACTCAATGACGGAATCACAGAAGGGTTGCAGCAAACTCAAATGCAATGGGCTCTGGTGGATGCCGATGGAAATAAATCACCGATCCCGTTTGCCCTGGATGGCGAATCGAACAGTGTGGACGAAATTTCGATTGGCGTACGAGACCAGGGGACTAAGGACCCTGTAATTGTCCAAGCGCCAAAAGGCATTTAATAGAAGCCCTTCAAGCATTTGCTAAAAGATCCCCTCGCAAAAAAGAAGTACTCAGAATCTACGAAAATCTGAGACGCGCTTGGTTTGCAGTACTGATAGGCTAGAGCAACTTCTTTGGGTTTGGCGGGGTAGAGATCACCACTTCTGTTTTTCTCGAGGAGTAGGTAATCGTAGCGTGGCTGAACCCAGCCGGATCCCATAAAATGATAGAACTTGCGATTGGGTTCAAGCAACCGTGGAATAGCACCTCCCGTTGAGAGAACGGATTCTTCCGGACTGAGGCTGTGTAGGATTGTTTCAATTTGTTCTGCTTCTTGATTCTTGATTTCAGAAATGGTGCAGGTACCTTGGTTGTTCAATAGAAGTTTGAAAGCGCGTGTATAGGTGCCCATTGCGGACAATAGGAAAAAGATCAAAAACACCCAGACTTGCTTCTTTTCCATCGACCGAAAAACCTTGAGTCCTACGGCCATCGCTAAAAAAATTCCACCAAACTGTGCGCCGTATTGATAGTTGATTTTGCCATGGACGATTTGGATAAAAAGCAGACCCCAAAATGGAAGTGAGTAGGCCAGTATCCAGAACGGAGGCGACGCGGACTTTTTGGTCCGTTTTTTTAGGTAGAAAGAGAAGCCCAATAAAGCAAGAAACGGAAAGCTCGATTTCAAAAAGCCTATCCATTCGAATGAAGCGATTTGGCTCGTGAGATAGAGGAAAGGATGACTGAGGAGAGGGGCCGCCATATTTCCGGAGTAATCGACGGTTTTGCCGAAGAGAAGTTTTCTGATGAAAAGCTCAAAGATCACAAAGAAGCCGCTAATCGCCACTACGCTAAGACCCGTTTTTCTGGGCTTACGGACTGCGAGAAAGATCCCCAAAGGCAAAAGCGCGAAGGCATAGGTTTCTTTAAAGAAGCAGAGTAGGAGTGAGATCAAAACCACGCCTCGGTCGTTTTTGTCTCGAAGAAAAATGCCTAACCAAAATAAGGGCAGCATTGCCCAGGTGGTTGGATGAACAGGATAGAGCATCGAAAATAAAATAAATTTGGTGCCCAAAAAACAGAGTAAATAGAGAATGCCTTCACGGTCTGAGCCACCGTCCCTTCGATTGACCCAAAAGATGCTCAGCCCAAGTGCGAGATAGACCATCCATTCAAAGAGCAGGATCTGAAAGTAGCCCTTTCCTATGACCACCAGAAACCCCGAAGCAAGGAGAAGGATGGGATCAAAGTGGTCGTTGAAAATTCTTACGTCCCGGATGGTAAGGAAGGGATTCCAATTGCCCGGGCCAATGTCGAAAATAGCCTGCTGATAGATCGAAAAATCCACTGCATTGTAGCAGTGGTGAGCGATGGCCTTGGTATTGGTCAAAAGGGGAAGCGCGGCCAAACCCGCGAGTAGGAAGTAGCCCAGCCAAATCCACGCGGAAGGCCGGAGCGAGGGTTTCTTTTTCATTCGATAGCCAGTCTAGTGACCAAAATCGGCCCTTGTCCAGGACTTCTCCACTTTGCATTGACATGCCGCATTGTATCCCTTTGAAATGCCTAGCGTATTACCAAACGGTCCAGACCTTGCTTCTTTAGTGGTTAGTTTTAAGGGGTTTTAGGGGGCCGTATTCAGATGACCCGTTATCGTTGTTTTTTATACCTAGGGGTGGTTTTCGTTTTATCGGGATGCACGGGGCGGTCTGTATTTTCTCCTCTAGAGCAGACTCAGCTATTCGATGAATCCAGTTTTTTAAAGCAGCAAAGCCTGACACCGCGAGCGTGCATCGTACTGAACTTTGATAATTCAGGAAGCATGGATCCGCACAGGCAAGAACTTCAATCAGCCCTTAGTAATTTTTTCACTGAGCTCTATCAGGCTTCCGCAGAGTCCAATGATGGGCTAAGCGTTACGAATAAGCGCGTCCTTGACTGGCAATTTATATTGGTTCCAACCAACCTCTGGGTCGACCGCTACCTCGGCATCAATGCTTGGACCCATTCTTATGATCCATCTGTTACTTACGGGGCACCGTATTCTAATTCGGCATGGACCTCAGTCTTGGCAACTTTGGGCTTGGCATCAGGAGTTAATCCGGCCAAGGTTCCTCATGTAAGTGCGATCATTCGTACGTTGGACGAAAGTGGTGAACTCAAAGATCTTGTTGCCCTTCAAAGAGAATTTAATGATGCATTTGCTGAGGTGATACCAAAGAATTTAAATTCAGGAAGCGAGCGTCCCATGGAATCCATGAGGTACTTTGCGGAGAATTATTTGTACAATGATCTCAATCAGGGCCAGGAGTTTTGTCCATCGGGTTCTACCTTTGCTACGCTCACCGTCACCGACGAAGACGATATATCCGCAGAGACTCCAGATTCCGCATCTTACTTTGAAAATGCAGTCACTCACTTAAATAACACCGCTACCTTGGTGGAGCCGTTTCCTGGTATTGCCTATTCTTACTATCTCGGCGGTTGGGCCAATAGTGGGCGCGCCGATCTTAGTAGACCTGAATTTATTGGCATGAACTACGCTAGCTTTTTCTCTCAGCTCCACGCTAACTTAAGGGCGCAATCCATTCGGCCACTTCACTTTGCTGTGAGCGTCAAAGACCTGCGCACTTGGTTGGGTCTGGTTTTGGATGGAGACTATCGACCCGATGAAGGTACCTCCACCGAGGCGCTACTTGCTCGGTGGCAGGCCACAGGAGTTGCTGAGGGGGCTTCATTGACGAACCCCGTCTATCGCGGAAATGCTGGTGCGCATAATTTCTATCGCACGGCTCCCATTCTCCTGCGGGCGATTTCGAGCGATAGTTCGGTTCCGCATTTTTCTTACGATATCGGAGCCGAAAATGTCTTTTCGAGTGTCTTAGAGGACTTAGAAAAACAAGTGAAGGCTTCACTCAACCAGCTATGCCTGAGTTACACCCCTGATCCCAATCAGGTGGTTGAAGTACTTTATGTGCTTAAGAATGCTGCCGGGGTTATTTTGCAACAGCGCCCTCTGACCATGGGGAGTGATTTTACAGTCCAAGAATCGTGTTTGGTGTTTTCTAGTGAAGTTTCGTTTCAGAAGGAATCACCGAACGATCAGTTTTCGCTGAGTGTGAATTATACGCCAATCAGTCTCGCCAGTCCTGGTAGAGCGGCCTCGCCCTAGCAAGTAACATTGGGGGAGACCTTGTCCCCTGGCGAGTGCTTTGATACGCTGGCCATTTTGCAATTCTTACAAAATGTCATTTATTTGAAGCCAGCACACCTTCTCTTTGTTTTGTTCTTTGCCATTTTATTTCTCCAGTCAGGGGTTGATAAGGTCATCGACCGAAAAGGCAATTTGGAATATCTAACTCAGCATTTTTCTAAGAGTCCGCTGAAAAATCAGGTTGGATGGATGTTTGGTGTGATTACGCTGACAGAGCTAGCGGCTGGGATACTTTGTGCAGTGGGTTTTCTGTCGTTGCTGTTTTTTGAACAGGCAGGATTGGCGCTCTATGGACTTGAGCTTTCCGCACTCAACCTCGTTATGCTCTTTGCTGGGCAACGCCTTGCCAAGGATTATGCGGGAGCGGCGAGTCTTGTTCCGTACTTTCTGACGGCAGTGTTGGGGCTGGGACTTTTTCTCGATCTCTGACAAATCCAGAATTCCACGGACAATAGCCAAATAGCTCAAAGAGCTGATGCCATCGATGCGTCCATTGGCTACGAATGATGATGGGGCCACCCGATTCGGGATGCACAAATCGGACTTCGTGTGCATTGAGAAACATGCCTTGCATCAGAAGCGTCTGCTTCAAAAAGAGGTTGTGTTGCCGATCGCCATAATGCGAATCCCCTAGAATCGGATGGGATGCCCGATTGCTGTGGCGGCGGATTTGGTTGCGCCGTCCCGTCTCGGGTTGAATCTCTAAAAGCGAATAGCGTGCCGTTGCATACCGCCCAACTGGATGGGGGAGTTCTGTCTTCACCAGTGTGCGGTAGTGGGTTCGAGCTTCCACGTATTCGGGTCGATCATCCTTGCGAAGGGGGGAGTCCCAGAGCCCTTCGTCGGGTGTCCAGCCTCGCACGGCCGCAATATAGGACTTGGTGATTTCGCGCCGCTGAAATAGCTCCGCATATCCTCGAGCAGCCTCCGAGGATTTGGCGAAGAGTAAGATGCCCGAAGTGGCTCGATCCAGGCGGTGAATGGGATAGACCCAGTGCCCCAGCTGGTTGCGTAGGTTCTTCATGCAGGTCTGGGAGACTCGAATCCTCGGGTCTTCTGGGGGGACAGAGTGGAGTCCCGCGGGTTTATCCACAGCGACTAAATGCGCATCTTCGTAGAGGATTCTTAGGTTCATAGGTTGAAAAACGGTCTGACCCTTCGTATCATGCGGCCATGCAATATCAACCTTCCTCCTTAGAGCCCAAGTGGCAAGATCGCTGGGAATCTGAAAAGGCTTTTCGGACCCCTCAAACGCTAGCGGAATTGGGAGACAAGCCCAAGTGTTATGTCTTGGATATGTTTCCGTATCCCTCGGGTGCCGGCTTACACGTGGGACATCCGGAAGGTTACACAGCGACGGATATTTATTGTCGCTATAAGCGAGCCAAGGGCTTCAATGTGCTTCATCCAATGGGGTGGGACGCCTTTGGATTACCTGCGGAACGCGCGGCAGTGCGGGAGAACCTTCATCCTGCGATTATTACCAAACGCAATGTGGATAATTTTCGAAAGCAGATTCGGCGTCTGGGCTTTAGTTATGATTGGGACCGCGAGGTGGATACCTCATCTGCCGACTACTATCGTTGGACGCAGTGGATTTTTCTGAAGCTGTATGACAGAGGTCTCGCCTATCTTGCCGATATTCCCGTGAATTGGTGTCCCGCGCTCAGCACCGTACTTGCCAATGAAGAAGTCAAAGACGGCGTCTATGTCGAAACAGGCGATGTCGTTGAAAAGCGCATCATGAAGCAATGGATGCTACGAATCACCTCCTATGCCGAGCGGTTGCTTACTGACCTCGATGACCTTCAATGGCCAGAGCCTGTCAAAGAAATGCAGCGCTACTGGATTGGCAAATCCGAAGGGGCTTTGGTTCAGTTTGGAATCCAAGGTCATCCTTCGCAGTCTCTCGAAATTTTTACCACTCGGCCGGACACGCTTTTTGGCGCCACCTATTGCGTCCTAGCGCCCGAACACCCACTGGTTGCAGTGATTACTTCTCCTGCTCAAAAGCAGGCGGTGCGGGATTTTGTAGAGGCGTCCAAAAAACAGTCAGACGCGGATCGAAGTGACTCCAAAACAGGCGTTTTTACCGGCGGATTTGCACTTCATCCTTTGACAAAGCAAAAGCTACCTATTTGGATCGCCGATTACGTCTTAATGGGATACGGGACTGGCGCCATTATGGCGGTGCCAGGGCATGATGAGCGCGATCATGCCTTTGCCAAGCAATACGAATTGCCGATTTTGGAAGTCGTATGTGGCGGGCAGGTGTCCGTGGAAGACTCAGCCTTCACTGGCGAAGGCAAACTCGTCCAGTCTGATTTTTTGAACGGCATGCCCGTTGCTCAAGCTAAAGAAAAAATGATTCAGCACTTGGAGAAACAAAAGCTAGGTCAGCGCAAGGTGCAGTACCGGTTGCGAGATTGGCTTTTTTCTCGTCAACGTTATTGGGGTGAGCCTTTTCCGTTAGTTCATTTGGAAAACGGTGAAGTGGTAAGATTGCCCGACGATGCTTTGCCAGTGGAACTGCCGCCTGTAGATGAATACAAGCCTACGGAAGATGGCAAACCTCCATTGGGACGTGCTGGCAAAAAGTGGTTAGAAGTGACTCTCCCTGATGGTCGAAAGGGAATTCGAGAAACCAATACCATGCCTCAGTGGGCGGGATCGTGTTGGTACTACCTTCGTTATCTCGACGCCAAAAATGCTCGGAAAGCGTGGGAGCCCGAACTCGAGAAATACTGGATGCCAGTGGATCTCTATATTGGTGGAGTTGAGCATGCCGTATTGCACCTTCTGTATTCTCGCTTCTGGCATAAAGTACTATTTGATTGCGGGCTCGTTAGCACGAAAGAGCCATTTCAGGGCCTTTTTAATCAAGGGATGATCTTGAGCTATAGCTATCAAGATGCGCGTGGAAAGTATTTTCATCCTAGCGAAGTCCGTAACGAAACCGGCGGCCCCGTTCTCAAATCAACGGGAGAGAAACTCAAGTCTCAAGTCGAAAAAATGTCCAAGTCTAAAAACAATGTCGTCAATCCCGATGATGTCATTGATCAGTATGGCGCCGATGCTTTACGTTTGTATGAGATGTTTATGGGGCCCTTGGATGCTACGAAGCCCTGGCAAACAGAAGGCGTTGAGGGCGTCTATCGATTTCTGTCTCGAGTCTGGCGACTGGCAGTGGATGAAGAGACGGGTCAATTGAGTGCAAAAATCAAGAAGCTCCCTGGATCTTCCGACGCCGCGCTTTGGAAGCTCTTGCACCAGACGATCAAAAAAGTCTCGGAAGACATTGAAGGATTGCATTTCAATACGGGGATTTCGCAAATGATGATCTTCGTCAATGAGGCAACAAAGGGTGCGCACTTTTCGCAAGAAACGCTGGAGCTTTTTCTGAAAGTCTTGGCACCCTATGCCCCTCATTTGTCGGAAGAGATTTGGGAGCGACTTGGACATTCCGAACTGATTTGCAGAGAGCATTGGCCGATTTTTGATCCTTCTTTGTTGGTGGAATCCACCACTACCTTGGTATTGATGATCAACGGAAAAAAGCGAGGAGATTTGGAAGTTCCAAAGGGATTGGACAAAGCTGCGTTGGAGAAGTTGGCTTTTGAAGACGAACGCATTCAGCGGCATTTGGATGGGAAAAAACCCAAGAAGGTTATTGTCGTGCCCGATAAGCTAGTGAACGTCGTGGTAGGATGATCCAAAGAAATCCAAGGTAGAGTGAGAGATTGGCCCACGTTTGAAATCCGCTCAGGCTGACGAAGTCGTGGGTGTCTATGCTGAGTAATCGCCATAAGCCACCCCAAGAAAGTACTCCTAAAATCGCCCAACTGATTGCTGCAACTCGGCCTCTTCCCGCGCTCACTAAGAAAAGCACGAGAGGTGGCCAGAAAAGGTTGAACCACCTCCAGCTAAGCGGCGAGAAAAGAAGGTATCCTCCTAGCCCCCAGCCTAAAAGGATGAAGCGATCTTCCGTAGAGAATGCGCCTTGCTTCCTCTTTCTGTGATTGATGCTCTGAAGGACATAGACCAAAAAAATTCCAAGGTGCATGAAACACCCCGCAGTTGTCATCCATCCCACACTCTCCAGACTTTGGAAGGTCCTGGCAAGGGTAGCCGCAAGAGATTGATTGAGGCTCCCAGCAATGAAAGCTGGTGTTTGTTGAATTTGGAGACAGTGAATCCATTCCAAAAGCTGGTTCCATCCTTTCGAAGGACCTAGGACAATAAATGGAATTGAATAAGCAAGCACTGTGAAGCCTGTAACTTGAATAACAAATCTCAAACCCAAGATCCACGCAAACGCGGGGAAGCTTAGTCCCAACTGGGGTTTGACTAAAAGCAAAAAAGTCCACAGAAGCGCATTGGCTATTCCTTGCGTGTAAGATCGCTGGGATGGTCGAAGCGCTCCGATACTCAAAACCAAGAACACACCACCCACGATCAAATCAATCTGCCCGTACGCTAATGTCTCAAGGATTCCTCTCCAAGAAAGCGCCATCGAAAGTGAAAATACCGCAATCGAAAATAAAGTAGGTTTTGAATCTCTTAGTGTCCGATGAACCAATAAAGCCAAGCCACTTAAGTACAATGCAATAGAAAGGATCGACCAAAGGTAGATGGCCAGCGGTTGAGGAAGAACAAAGAAGCTTCCTCTAAAGAGCATCGCAAAGGCCGGAGAGTATTTATAAGGAGAACTGTCTGACGGTACATAGAGTGATGCACCCTGAGTCAATCGCTCCGAAGTAAGCCAATATGTGCGAAAATCAGTCGGTACATAGGTGCTGTGTTCAAAAAAGGTAAGGGTTACACGCAAGGACAATAAGAATGCGAGGAAAGCAAAAACAAGTAGGTAAGCTATTTGAGGTTTCTTCATGAATATTCCTAAGTTGTATTGCGAGCTTAGCGTTTCAAGCAATGAAGAAAAAAGGTTAGCCAAAGTTTCAATAAAAAGAGTGTGAAAGTTTTTCCTGCAATTTGACGACGGTCGATTCCTTTGGTACGGCCTTAGGTGGGTGTTAGGGGGATTTTTGGGATGGTTTGGGGAAACTATTTAGGGGTTCTGTTTTTTTCTATTGGTTTGGCTTCGGCTCAAGTTCCTAATTATGAGTTGCCGCGGCATTTTCCGATTTCGTATGCCGGGATCAATGGTGCCGTGGTCGGCCGCTTCAACTTGGATTCTGTCGATGACCTATTGATTCCACTTATGACTGGCAGTTCAAGTTCTAGTGGTTTTCAAAATCGCATTTTACTTTTTCAGAGCGATGGATCGCTCTTCAATTTTGAGCCTTCTTTTCAGACCGTACGTAATGATTTGATACGTGTGGCCGCACCTCCACAAATCAGGGCCGGAGTGGGCGATCTCAATGGGGATCAACTGGATGATCTCGTCTTCTTGCACGCGGACGGTACGCTTCGAATTCAGCTTAATATCAATGCTCAGGCGGCCTATGAACGCAAACAAGTCGCATTCGCACCAGCGCGGACTGTCGAAGTGATGGGCCACAGTCTCAACTATACGTTGCCAATTACGAACTCAGCCGGACTTCTATGCCCTATGATCTCTTTGGTGGATGTCAATCGAGACGGTCATTTGGACATTGTCATTGCTTCTACGGTCGCTAACTTAGGAAGTGGAACCTCCAATTCAAATCCCCTTTTTGTCTACCTAGGCGATGGATCAGGAGGCGTACAGCTTCCGCCCTTGGCTATTGTTCTTCCTCCTCATCGCACGCCATTGGATTTGGAGTGGAAGGATGACGATGGGGATGGTTCAATGGATCGGCTTTTTATTGCTGAGGAAGAAGCAAGTTTCATCGGTTGGACTATTTTTGACAATTATGTAGAGCAATTTCGGATCACTTCTTCGCTGGGCGGAACTCCGACATTTCAGTACCCTAGTGGTAGCCCACATGTGGGCAATCAGATTGCAGCGGTAGCGGGTCGTGTTCAGGCCTTTGAGGTCAAAAACGTCGTAGGAGATGATGCGGAAGATTTTGTATTCGCCGTTCAACGTTCTCAATCTCTCAATAGCCTGCAGAGTACTTTAGAAATTTATCAGGGCGATGCCAGTGGGTATTTTGAGAACGGAACACTCACCACACTCACAATTCCAAACAGCGGAGCAGCGGCAGAGATGCCAAGTGTGCAAGTGGAGGACTTTAATGGCGATGGCATTAATGATGTGGAGGCGTTGATCGGCAATACCGGAACTCAAAATGGACAGGTCCTTGTCTCCTTCGGGACTCGGCTCGGCTCAGGACCGGGCGCTATTTATGGACTTGGCGCGCCAGTACTAACGGACCTTGGTGCTCCTTATAAACGATGGATTACGGGGCTAGGTTTCTCTACTTTTACGAGTTATTTTTACGGGCCGGGACGAACCTCACCGGATCAATTGGTTTTGCTGGATTTAAATGCTGACGGTCGAAGGGAGATTCTCGTGCCCGACACGCGACCTGCAATGTCGGGGGTGACTACCCCGGTGGGTGCGACCCTTCTTAAGAATTTGATGGGAGATCCGCTCAGTGATCCGCTCTTGCAGGAAGTCGGAACAGGGTCCCCCCTTTCCGAGGGTCCCATGGAAATATCAGCCTTGGGAACTGCAAAGCCAGGTTCGACACTCACGATTAACTGGCTCAACGCGCCCGACAATACTATTGCTGGGCTGAACTATGGAGAAGTGCCTCTCGATTTTCAGATCATGGGAATTTGGATGCATATGGTGCCTTCGGTATTTTCTAACCTCTACTATACGGGATCGAGCCCTGGCGGATTGCACCTTCTTCAACAGTCGATTGCGATTCCAAACGATCCATCCTTCGTCGGTATGTCCGGGCGCTTCCAGTGGGTGGGAATAGAGCCGCCCGGGACTTTAGGTTCTTCAAAAGCCTTGGAGTTTCGCGTCGGAAACTAGGCATTAGAAATTGGAGTTGGCGATCCTTGCGAGCTTTGGGTAGGCTAGTTCCCAATGAATCCTCGATTGAGCATCATCACTATCGCTTGGAACTCTGAGAAGACCATCGCTCGAACTCTGGAAAGCGTTGTGGCTCAGAACTGTGATCCGAAGCTTATTGAGCATTGGGTAATTGATGGCGGTTCCAAGGATGCAACCATCGATCTCGTAAAAAATTTCCCGCACGCCAAGTGGATTTCAGAGGCGGATAAGGGCATTTCGGACGCCTTTAGTAAGGGCGTGCGACGTGCGACGGGAGATTGGATTCTGTTTCTCAATTCGGACGATCGTTTGGCGGACGATAACGTACTTCAAGAGGTCCTGTCCGAACTCCGAGATGACGCCGATATAGCCTATGGTCGTGTCGTAATTGCTGATCGTGATACCGATCAACCCGTCATGACCATTGGCAATGAACGTGCGTGGAAGTACCTCTGGCAGAGGATGACCGTCCCGCATCCAGCGACTTTTACGAGACGCACCTACTTCGAAAAGTACGGTGACTTTGACCCAAGCTTTAAGATCGCGATGGACTACGAAATGCACCTAAGGGGATATGGCCAATCTCGCTATCATTACTTTCCACGAGTGGTGACGACGATGAGTACGGGCGGCGTGAGTGACACGAGTCGCGGAAAGAAAGAAGCGCTTGAGTGCTATCGCGCCAAAAAGAAAAACGGAATCGGCGGTTGGAGCTCGCGTCTTTTCTGGCTTGGCTACCAAACCACTCGCCCCCCGGTGGAGCGAGTGATACGCGGCACGCCCCTGCTAGGCCCTCTTTTTTCTAGTTGGCATAAGCGGGTGACTCGCGGGTTTTAGGAAGTACGGACTTACTTATGGGACCAATCAGTTTAGCCTGCTCTAAAGAGAGAGCTTTTACGGGCAGCTACCCAAAAACTACGCTTGGCCAGGAGAACGATTTTGTTGGGAGCTCATAAATCATCAGAATCGCATGCATTTCACAGATGAAAAAAATGACTAAAACAGTCTGGTATTTAAATTAAATCTTTGATATAAAGCTCTATCAAAATGTTAGAACCTTGGAGGCTAAGAAGCATGAATTCCTTTAAACTCTTCGCATCTTTTTCTGTGATATCGGCGGTTTTTGCATCGTTTTCTATTGCTGCTACCTGCGGAAAAGCCACTCTTGCGAGGTCGACCTATTACGAAGGACTGAGATATCTATATCCTAATGGCGAAAACTTTGAGGCTATCTACAGTCTTCATGAGAACAAGCAAGAAGGTGGGCTTGAAGTTGTCTCCATTACGGCAAGTCGAGGTGACATCGTTACAAAGCTTGGAGACGCTGAAGTCAAAGAAGAGCGAAAAATGGTTTTCAGTACCAATTTAGGAAAAGCGGGTATCCCGTTTTCCATTCCAACTGATCGACCTAATAGAGGGATTTGGTTGTCTCTTCCGATTGTTGATCGAGATGGAAAAGTTGAAATGAAAGACGTTCCTTTTGCTTACAAATATCTTGCTCTCGGTCGAAATTATCTGAGCGAAGCGGAATTTGTTTATGAAATGAGACGCGATCAAAGTTGGACTAACATCAATGGAAAAAATCCACTTCCTCACACTGAAAGTAGAGGAAAGTACACATTAAGAATCAGTGCACTTTGTTTTAAAGATTATTTTAGAAAACATGGCTACCATGAGGACGCTCTAAATAAATAAGTTTTATTTCGAGCCAGGTACGGACTTACTTATGGGACTGGCTGCGTTATTCGGACTCGACCTATCCCGGATGTAACTCCATACCCGAATAAAACTCGTAACTAATTGTAATTGCAGACTAAAAATTAAGCTCACGTCACATGAAAAAAGACTGTCGTTTTTAATGTGGTGTGGATAAAATAGATTTCATGTACGGAAGACTTTTTGAGCTCCCAAATACGAGCTTTTTTCTTTTTGGTCCACGAGGGTCCGGGAAGACATCGTTCCTCAAAGAACACCTACGCCCCGCTCTGCATGTGGACCTGCTTTCACAGGAGTTATTCATACGCTATGCGAGTGAACCTGGATTATTTCGTTCTAAGATTCAAGTTCTGAAGGCAGGAGACTGGGTTTGGATCGATGAAGTTCAACGGCTTCCTTCCTTGCTGAATGAAGTTCATTGGGGGATCGAGAACAAGCAATTGAAGTTTGCGCTCTCTGGATCGAGTGCGCGCAAAATGAAGCGTGCCGGGGTCAATCTGCTTGCAGGTAGAGCATTGTCCAAACTGATGTTTCCCTTTGTGCCCGAAGAATTGGGGAAGGACTTTGATCTTGACCAGATCCTTAGATTTGGCTCCTTGCCGATTGTATTTGCCTCTGAGGACAAGAAAGAGCGACTCAAAGCCTATGTTCAAACTTATATCCGAGACGAAATCCAAACCGAAGCACTTGTTAAGGATCTTCCAAGCTTTCTGAGATTTTTGAAGGTGAGTGCTCTCCTTCATGGGCAGACGCTCAGTTTGTCTTCTGTGGCGCGTGATGCAGCTGTGAAACGCCCGACGGTAGAAAATTATTTTTCTATTTTAGAAGACACCCTTTTAGGAAAGCTCCTGTACCCCTTTGAGTCTGGCCTAAGAGTGAAAGAGAGGAGGCATCCAAAGTTTTATTGGGTAGATCCGGGTTTGGTACGTGCCATTCGGGAGGACTGGGGTCCCTTGGTTGCTACGGAAAGGGGCCCGCTTTTTGAGGGACTTGTTTTTATGCTACTGCGATCCGCTCAGTATTATCAAGGGACGATAGACGAAATATCCTATTGGGGTACGCCGGATCTGGAAGTAGATTTTATTGTGAAAGCCCATTCAAAGTTTGCTGCAGTGGAAGTCAAGTCCGGTGAGCGCCTTCGCAAGGATGACCTTGCTGGTCTGAAGTCTATTGGGGATCTTCCAAAGTTAAAGCGCCGGATTCTTGTCTATCCCTCAGTCGAGCATCAAGAGACGAGCGATGGGATTGAAGTTATGGGATTTCAGCAATTTTCGGATGAACTGAAAACGGGATTGGTTTGAAAAAGGTACGACTTACTTATGTAAGTGGTTACGTCAATCGTAATGCGCCAAGTCCCATAAGGAAGTAGCTCCGTACGGTTTCTCATATCGTTAACGGTCTTTCCAAAGATAAACTCTATCTACTCGACTCCGCAGGTCGGAATTGTCGCTTGTCAAAACTAGGAGACTATAAGCTTCAGTCACATCCCGCCTTGAATTGTGAGCCACAAATACATGGTATGTGAGGACTTCGTCAGAGATATAATAGCCCCCTCCACTATTTCCCAATAGGGTTTTCACTTCGTCATAGGTGAGCCCAATAAGAATTTGGCTGCGAATAATGTCTGCTACCATTTCCTTTCGATTTTGATTCGTTCGAAATTTTGTTGCATCAAATAGCATTCGGCCCCATTTTTTTTCGGCTTGAGCTGCGGTAAGAAACTCATGACCGTAAACTATTTTCTGAAGCAAATAAAAACAGGTATCCGTTTTTGAAAAAAAGAACATAAAAACACAGAGAACCAAGTATACCAGCAGAGCTTTCTTTGAGAATGTTAGAAAACTCCGAAAAACTTTCATCGCAAGGTCCTAAGTTCTTGCTTTTGAAGTGCATCAAGACCTGCTTTCTCGAAATCGGTTAATGTCGCAAGGGATCCGAGTATTTCAGCCGTTTCAATTCCTTTTTCGTTATTCCAGCGATCGATTTCGGCCTCGCCTTTAGGTTGGTTGGGCCGATCTTCATGGGCTTCTAAAAATTCTCGCGCTCGAGAAGCGCCCAAATCCTTTGTATTCAGTGCAGCCCAGACAAAATGGCGAAAAGCATCGGCTGGATTATTGTGAGGGATTGGAAATTGAGGAAAGTGTTTTAGCGCACTTTCAGTCGCCGTAAGAGAATTGGAGTAAGCTTTGTACGCATCGAGGGGATACTTTCGGATCAGGTCTTGTTCGGCCTTGGATAGTTCACGCCCCGCCCCCAAGTTTGCCAGCCTATCGGTGATCTCTCGATAAGGAGCATGCCAAAATGGAATTACATTGGCGCTCAGTGCTAATCGCTGCCCCGAGCCGGGTAGTGCGATGTATTTAGAAGGACGAAGGAGCGGATCCACACCTAGAGGCATAAAGATTTCGAGTCTCACGGAAGAGTATCCGGTAATTGAGCTCACTCGAGCCAAATAGCCCAAATGAACCTTTATCCACCCTTGCTCAATTGATTGATTTCGGGTCGGAATGGGCGCCAGTAATTCAGAGATTTCCTTATAGGTTTGGGATACATCACGCAGAATCAAGCGGTGGTTTTCAAAACGACTTTGCAGATCCCTGACTTCATCTGGCAGTAGATCATCTAGAATACTTTTTGCAGCGTTTTTAAGTCGCCGGTTTCCGAATCGCATTCTCGCATTTGGGACAAGTCTTAGAAGGTCAGCTTGCTGTGTCGGCGTTAGTTCATCAAATCGAGAGTCGGACAAAAGCGCCCAAATCAGAATCTGAATCCGCTCTTGCGGAATTTTTTTGTCGAAATATCCATCAAGTATCAGTGGCAACCATTCCTCAGATGCTCCTTTTAGGGAACCAAGTCGGAATCCATCACCTGGTATCGGCCGCTCCTTTCCAGAATTGACACAGAATGACTCCAGTGCAAACGAATAGGAGCGACCGGGAAGAATTTCGATCTCTTTTTTCTGTTTGAGTTGCGATTCGAGTTTTAACTGCTCTTGCAGAAGAAAAGCTGCAGCACTCAAGAACCTTTGCTCCTCGGAACTTAAACGGTTCTTCTTTGCCTTGGAAAGAAGGTTGGCCTTTTCAATTGTTTCAAAATACAGGCGAAGGCTTTCGGAAGGGGACTGATAGTCTGCTGGTGAATCGTGAAGCGGAAAAGCATCATCCCTTTCCGTGGAAACCTTACCTGGATGTGTACACGAGAAGAGGAGGAGTGTCCCTAAAAATGGGAAAATGCAGGTCGGCTTAAGATGTCCCTCGCTCTTAGACTTATCCATTCAATTCCATAAAAAAATTTTTTCTAGTGCAGTGTAGCGAAACTTCTCAGAATCACTTTGATTCTGATTCCCCAAAAAACCAAGCAAATTCTCGCTTTCCTTTGTTCGTTCCGTTAGATGAGTTCAACAGGTGCCCAATATCTCAGCCTATGCTGTCTGTCCTAAGTGAGAAATTGATGAAGTACTCACATCTATGCCCACTTTCTAATTTTTGCTAAATCTGCTGCCTGCGGGTCCAAAAGATCTCCACTGAGGTAGCGATGCAAAATACCTCTGATGAAAGTTCGTACTTGGGCAGACGATTTACTTCCTAGCTCGGCGATAGCCAAGCCATCCAGTGAACGTCATCGAAAATGGAGTAAAAAGAAGAAAGGTGTCAATGAGCTGATCTGATACTCGCGGTTAGCGGGGATGGTACGGACTTACTTCTGGGACTCGTCGCATCAAAATGTTGTACTGGCAAGTTGAAGCTAGCTCCGGTGCCTAAACTGATTTTCTAGCTCGGCGATAGCCAAGCCATCCAGTGAACATCATCAAAAATGGCGTACAAAGAAGAAAGGTGTCAATGAGCTGATCCGATACTCGCGGCTCGTAACCTAGCTGACGCATTTGCCACCATGAAATGAGCGAAAAGCAGAGAAACGAAAGAACCCCTCCACTGAGTGCGCCGATCACGGTGGAGATGGTTTTCATGGGACCTCCCAAAACCAGATTTCTTTGCTTTGAGAGTGATCTGAACCAAGTCCGATAGACCCGATTCTAAGATACAGCTGAACGATAGATCGCATGTGGGCCAAGCGATAGCCATTCCATAGATCAATGTGATCGCCGGATCGATTTCGGAAACTTTCTTTGGAATTGCCTGAGGTGCGTTGCCAATAGTCCTTAAAAAAAATGATTCCCGTTTTTCCAATCAATTCCTTCTTAAAAAGATCTGGATGTATCTTGCGTATGTTTTGAGACCCAGGCAATCTGGTCCTTTCTAGTGCTCCCGCTAGTTCCTCTGCAGAAAGTATGTGACCTTCGGATGAACTGTGAAACCAGCAATGCCTGGTGCCTGACAGAGCATTGGACTTTACTCCGCATTTTGCGAGCGTGGCTCCAATTCGGATCGCGCATTGATCTGAATAGTTGGGCTTGCCATTGCTGCTGCAGGGATCGTTTACGCTAGTTTGGTAGGGGTGCGAGTCCCAGAGTTTCCTAAAATTCAACACGTCACGGCCTCCGTTTGCAAACGCGACAAAAAAGTCAAAAGTTGTCCCTTGGGTACAATGGTTAACGCATTAGGTCAATCTCTTAAGTGAAAGCATGGACTTACCAGGGCCCTTGATCTTTTTGAGTTGTATAGTTCCAAAATGCGACTAATAATGGAAGTGATGTACTCACGAACGATTTTGCCTCCAGAAGGTTCCTTCTTCCTCTTTGGTGCAAGGGGAACGGGGAAGAGCACCTGGTTAAAAGAGCACTTCTCTCAGGCACATTGGTTCAACTTTTTGGACGAAGGACTCTACCAGAACCTCCTGGTAGACCCCGAGGCATTTAGAAATCGAATCCGACATCTCAAACCGGGTTCTTGGGTAGTGGTGGATGAAGTACAGCGTCTACCCAATTTGCTGAACGAGGTTCATCGAGGAATTGAAGACGGTGGATTGAGGTTTGCTCTCACGGGCTCAAGTGCCAGAAAGCTTAATCGTGCTGGAGTGAATCTTCTTGCAGGCAGGGCTAAGTTGCGTTCTATGCTGCCACTTTTGCCAAGAGAGCTAGGATCTGACTTCGATCTTGATAGCGTTCTTCGGTGGGGAAGTATTCCTTTGGTATGGGATCAAGAAAATAGAGACGAGGCTCTCAAGGATTATGTCCAGCTTTATATCCGCGAGGAAATTCAAGCGGAAGCGTTGGTCAGAAACTTGGCTGGTTTTGCGAGGAGTGTTCCTGTGGCCGCGCTGTACCATGGACAAGTAGTCAATGTGTCCAGTCTCGCACGAGATGTCGAAATTGAAAGAAAGACCGTCGAAGGATACCTGCAGATTCTTGAAGATACTCTCCTCATAAAAAGGCTTCAACCGTACCAGGCCAAGATTACTGTTCGAGAAAAAAAGAAACCGAAGCTTTACTGGGTCGATCCGGGAATTGTTCGGGCTGCAAAGGGGGTCTATGGAACTCTCGCGCCCGAAGAGCGAGGGAGTCTTTTGGAAGGATTTGTATTTGCGATGATCCGAAACGAAATCGAGAATGCTCGTCGTTACGACGAGGTGTTTTACTGGGCACCTTCCAAAGGGCAGACCGAAGTTGATTTTCTTCTTAAGTCTGGGAGAGACCTCTTTGCCATTGAAGTAAAGGCATCCAAGAAGATTCGACCGGAACACCTCAGGGGTCTTCAATCCATTGCTGCATTGAAGGGCGTAAAAAAAAGAGTGCTTGTATACTCAGGAGACTCAAAGCAAATGACTGCTGAAGGAATCGAAATACTTCCCCTACGAGATTTCGAAGAAGCCCTGGTCGCAGGGTTTTCTTAGTGAGGGTGATCCCTCCAGACAAAGATAGGTGTTACAGGCGCTTTAGCTCTCATAGGCAAATTCGTACTTAAACTGACTTTGGCCAATACCCCGTTTGTGCGGAATGTATGAATCTATGGAGCTTTTCTTGACGCACCTCGGGCCAAAAAGGATTCAAAGGTGCAGTGCACCTCTGAATGGCACCTTTTACTTCCCCTTCGCGTCCACGAGCTCCAGCACCTTCTCGATGGTGAGGGCAGCGACGTCGGTCTCTTTTGGGACGCTGACGTTCTTGGTACCGTACTTGATGTAGGGTCCGTAGATTCCTTCGAGTACGGAGATTTTCTTTTTGGTCTTGGGGTGCTGGCCAAAGTCCTTGAGAATCTTGGATCCGCGTCGTCCCTTTTTTTCTTCCGCGAGCAGGGCAAGCGCGCGCTCGAGCGATACGGTGAAGACATCATCTTCTTTCTTCAGTGAACGATAGTCCCCATCATGTACAATGTAGGGCCCAAATCGTCCGCGATTGGCCGATATGGGATTGCCAGAAGTTGGATGATTGCCAAGGACGCGAGGTAGGCTAAGCAGCTTCAGCGCTTCTGCTTGGGTGATAATGCGGTAATCAATTTCTTTGGGTACACTTGCGCGCTTGGGCTTGGGACCGCCTTCGGTCTCTTCACCCAGTTGGACATAGGGTCCATAGCGTCCAAGCAGGCAAAAGATCTTCATTCCAGTTTCGGGATCAACGCCTACTGATTCGGGGCCACGTTGAGCCGCAGACAAAACTTCTTCAATCTTCTCTACGGTGATATCCGCCGGTGCCATTTCCTCAGGTAAGGAAGCACGAATTTCCTGACCGTCGGGGAGTTTGCGTACGACGTAGGCACCAAATCTTCCAATCAAAAGTTCGGTGTCTTTGATAGGGAAGAGGTCAATTTTGCGCGCATCTTTGGCGTCGATTTCTTTTTCGGTGCGGTCGACTTTCTGACGAATGCCTTCTTTGCCCGAATAAAATTCGCGCAAGTAAGGAAGCCATTCTTTATCCCCATCCGCAATTTCGTCGAGGACTTGTTCCATGTCTGAAGTGAATTGATAGGAGACGAGCTGCGGAAAGTATTTTTCCAAAAGCTGAATCACCGCAAATCCCGTTAAGGTGGGGACAAGTGCATTGCCCGCTTTGACGGCGTATTTTCTTTCTAATACCGTATGAATAATTGCGGCATAGGTTGACGGTCGACCCACGCCCTCTTTTTCTAAGCGTTGCACAATGCTGGCTTCCGTGAAGCGCGCCACAGGTTTGGTCTCATGGGATATGGCATCGAGCTTTTGTAGCTTTAAAGTGTCACCTTCTTTGAGAGGGGGAAGAAGCATTTCTTCTTTGTCACTCTCATCGTCGGCATAAACCAAGAGGTATCCCGGAAATTCCACGCGGGTGCCTGAAGCACCAAACAGACAATTACCCGCTTCCATGCGTACGATCACGGATGCCTTCTTCGCCTCAGCCATTTGCGTAGCAAGCGTGCGCTTCCAGATCAGCTCATAGACTTCGAGGTGCTTGCCAGAAAGCCCCGAATCTTTCGGTTGCACGGGAGCCTCGCCTGCGGGGCGAATGGCTTCGTGAGCTTCTTGCGCACCTTTGGATTTGGCAGAGAACTGTCGTGGGGCATCGGACAAGTACTGCTTGCCATAAAGCGATTCAATCATCATGCGTGCGCCTTGGATGGCTTCGCTCGAAAGATTGGGAGAGTCCGTTCTCATATAAGTGATGAGACCTTGCTCATATAAATTCTGTGCAACACGCATGGCCTCGCGCGTGGACAGGCCGATCTTCTTATTGCACTCTTGTTGGAGAGTGGAAGTAATAAAAGGTGGTGCAGGTCGCGACGTGGATTTCTTTTCTTCGACGCTGATGACTTTCCAGGTTTCGCTGTTCAGTTTCTTAGCGAGGGCTTTGGCTTCATCCTCTCGCACCCAACGTACTGAGCCCGCTTCGCGTAGCTGACCCGTATCGTTTTCAAAATCCTTACCGCTGGCAATTTTCTGATCACCAATCGAAACCAGTCTTGCGTTAAAGGGGCGTTGGCCTGACTTCTCAAGCACCGCATCGATATCCCAATACTCGGCTCGCTTAAACTTGAGGCGCTCCTTCTCCCGTTCGACGAGAAGGCGAAGCCCTACGGACTGGACTCGACCCGCCGAAAGCCCATAGCTGATCTTCTTCCAAATCAGTGGCGAGAGCGTAAATCCGAAGAGCCGATCCAGGATGCGGCGCGTTTCTTGGGCCTGCACCAGTCGCTTATCGATGTCCCGGCTGTTGCTAAGCGCCTTCTCAATCGCGGACTTTGTGATTTCGTGGAAGACCATTCGCTTCACCGGAATCTTGGGTTTCAGCAGCTCCACCAGGTGCCACGAAATACTCTCTCCTTCGCGGTCTTCGTCAGTCGCCAGAAAGAGTTCGTCTGACTCTTTCATGAGGGCGCGAAGGCTTTGGATGATTTTGGATTTTCCTTTAATAGTGACGTAAACAGGCTCGAAATCCTTATCAACGTTGACCCCGGTCCGCGCCCAGGCTTCCTTCTTATACTTCTCTGGTACGTCAGCAGCGGTCTGCGGAAGGTCGCGGATATGGCCCATGCTGGCTTCCACCACAAAGGTCTTGGGTAAGAACTTGCGTATGGTCTTTGCCTTAGTGGGGGACTCAACAATGACGAGACTTCGTTTCTGCATTTTTGGTACTATTCTCCGATTCTACCTATTTTCGCAACCCAGAGTATGAATAGATTGAGTTAAGACTGTGACTCTATGCATTGCAAATAAAGGATGATAAGCCGAAGGCATTGTGCAGCATTTCTAAGAATAGCCACGTTGCTACCTCCTGCAACTCAGTGGTGAATAGAATGTGGAAGATAAGCAGAGCGGAGAATAAAAATTTGAGAGTGGAAGGTTACGACTTTCGGAAATTTTTCGAAAGCGAATGTCGGAAGGCTTCAAGAAGTGCTAGATCTACTTAAAAAAATTCTATCGCCGGAAGAAGTAGCCAGTCTCATTGAGAGCAAGTTTTACTTGATTTCGCGATTGGACGGCAAACGCATGAATAGTATCATTCAGCGCATGAAGGAAAAATCCACAAAAGCACCTATCTACGCACGAATTCAGCGAATGTTGAAAGATGATTTTCGGGCAGGTCGGCTTAGACTTACGGTTGATCCATGTCTGGTAGAGGCATTGAATGGCCACTAAATAGTAAGTATTTATACCCGGAATGCGGTGTTTCTCCGATGCTACCTTCTCGTCTAAATATCACCCGTGCCGACTGGCTTGTTGAACGTGGAGAATCTAAAAGAATAGATACTGGCAATTTTTTGAGACTATTTTCACAAAAATGACGCGCTCATTTTTAGAGCGACGCGTATAAGTGCATAACTACTGTGTAAGATTTTCATCCACCCTTGGCTGTTCTGGTGTGCATGTGGTAGGTTTTGAAAATAAACAGCTACCATTAAATTAAAGGGCGGATCGAAAAAAAATGATGAAGAAATTGGCCGCGATATTTTGCGTGATTTCATTTTCTGCAATAGTTTTTGCCGGGGAGTTAGATGGAAAGAATTTCTGTCGCTCTGTGGAGACTTCAGGACCGTTTGGTGAGCCTCCCGTAAAGAGAGACCATTGTGTATCTTTTAAAGATGATGTGATGACTGACAACGACAATACTTTTTTTGGCAGTCCGCCAAGTCGCTTGAACTACGTTCTAGTGGGCTCAAAAATACTGGTGGTTGAGGGTGGAAAGTTGATGTCCACCTATAGCTATGATGAAGCCGGGGATAGGATTGCTAATGGTTTGGGTGCGATCCTAACAGTCAAATAGGAATAATCAGCTCCTGTGCTTTTTGCGAATGTGTGCCATTTTCTAAAGATTTGCGGTTGATCCGTCTTTCCTCTGCCCAATGAAAATGCTACGACGGCACTTAATAAAGAGGATGAATGATGTTGCTAAGAATATTGAGTTTCTTGATGGTTCTATCCATGGGTGGTTGTGCTGCGATGGAAAAAAGCTATGAAGCGACGACCTGCAACGCCAACGCGGGTTACGAAAAAGGAGTCAACGACGCAACGGCTGGGCATCCCATGAATAGCATGTACTTCTCGCCGTGTCCGGATGCTACCAAAGAGGCGACGCTGAAAGGTTATCGCGATGGATACCAAACAGGCCTTGGATCGAGGCCTACATCCGTCCAGCAGGTGCAAGTCAATATTCAAAATGCCGATTCAGCTCGACCTTTCTTTTGCGAAATTAAAAACTTTGAAAAGTCTCACTTTGCTTTTGGAGCAACGCTTCTGGAAGCTCAGAAAGAAGTGGAAAGAAAATGTATGAAAGAAGACAAATCAGGCTTTTCTTGCACCAACCCTCAGTGCAAAGAGAATCGATAGGGTAACTTAATAAGAGTTGATCTCACTTACTTGCGGATCCTTACCTTTTTGCGTTTCATTAGCCATTAGTCGAAGTTCAAGGATCATCGTTGAGGCGTAGCAGAAGGCAGCGTTTTAAGAGATTCTTGCCATAGCCCAGAGCGATTCGAGTCTTTGAAGCCTTGGTGGCATTGGCCAAAGCCTGTAGGAAGGCGAGGTTTCCAACTCTTTCTCGATAGAGATTGAGTTTGGACAGGCTCATATTGACCCATCGAATCTGTTTCGAAAAAATAAGGTCGTCTTTGATGAGCCCCTGAGACTTCAGGATTTCTGTGACTTTGTCCCTCAGAAAAAATATTCGCTCAAGAGGATTGGCTTTATTTCGGTAGCCCGGCGATCCCACGACTTGTTTGACGCTGTTTTGAAGGGCGAGGGCATTGACCTTGGTGTCGAAGATCGATTCTAGAGCAGGAGCCATCGCTCGGAGGTCTGCTTTGCCAGGTGACGGTTGAAGCAGAAAAGCAAAGACTCTCTTAAGATTCTCTCGCTCAGTGGCTTCGACTCTCTTGAGTTGCGAAGTATCGATTCGATAGAGCTTCTTGGCTTTGGCGTCAACCAGCCAATTCTTTGGGTGGCCGTCGGGATCGAAGACGCCGACCTCAAAGATCGCGCGAAGCTCGGCGTCAAGTATGTCTTGAGAGAGTTTTTTAGCGTCTTGAACATCATGGATCTCTGTTGCGTCCACAAATGGGAGGATGGAAGATGTCTTCGCCTCGCCTGCGGGCACTTGCATCTGCAAGAGATTGTCAAAGGACAGCGCTTCAATCGCATATCCGCTGGATCGAGCATGGGCTTGACCATAGCCTTGGTTAGCAATGAGAGACAGTTCTCGGTCCTTGATGAGGTCCACTTCGCTACCGCCCTCGCGTAGTGTTTCCATCGAAGAGTTCAGTGCCTCTTGGACGTGTCCTGAAAAAGCACGAACATGGGGATCACTGTGAGCGTTCAGTTCCGCCGTGACTTTCTTCCATAGCGTTTCTTCGTTGCGGATCTGGCCAATTACTTTGTCTCTCATAAAGCGTACGGCGACCGGGCGAACCACTCCCGTTGTGGGATCCCTGATGTCCGCCAATACCACGTAGTTGATCGATCCCGATCCAAGCAGGTGATAGATTCGATCTACATCAACCAGGTCCTTGCCATAGATCCTCCTCATGCGGTCCATCACTTCTTTTCTGGTTGGAGGGATTGCTTGGGAGAAGAGGTCATCGAGTTCCGAGTGGTATTTCTTTGGAGCAAGACCACTCGTACGAAAGAACTGCCCCGCCTTTACGCCGATGGGGCCCAGTGATTCCAAAATAGACTTGAGCGATACACCGCTCGCGCCGCGTGGACGATCCGTAAAAGTGGCGACAAGACCTGCAAGGATCACTCGCTGATCGGGAGCAGGGAGTGCCTTCATATAGGCCCGAAATACTGCCTCAGAAAGCACCGAGCGAGAGGCTTTGGGGCCAAGGATCATTTCGTAGACTCGTTCAGCGGTTTCAGCCTGAGCGAGGAGTCCTTTCTGTGGATCCAAGAGTGACATCAAGACATAAGTGCGAACCAACGGCTGCGCGTCCCGAAAGTTTCCGCTCGTGAGTTTGAGGCCGGCTTCTATAGCCTCCGGTTCCCGCCATTCATGGATTTTGATTCGACGAGCAGCTTCTGGGTAGTCAATTTGCTGAGTGAGGTATTCGAGCAGGGCCAGTTGCTCGTCGGGCTTTTGCATATTGCGAATATGTTGGGGCGCATCGAGCGCTTCGAGTCCTTCGATACTCTCCCACCTCTCAAGTGAGATCTTGTGTTGGAAGAGATAGTCCGTTTCGGCGGCATTGGTGAGCAAGGCATTGCCAAGGTCTTCGAGGATTCCATCACGGAGAGGCGAGGGCTTAGTCAGAAGCTTTTCGATGAGATCGCGACTCTTCTTGACCACCTCTCTTTGGGACTTCTGATTATCTGGCGCCAGTGCAATCCCAGCCTGGCGATTTCTTACGGGTTTCCAAGAGACTCCGAGCTCACGCGAGAGGATGCCCTTGACGACACGCTCTCGATGCGCGTGGCGCGTGAGGAAAGGCAAGAGCTTCTCGTCAGTGAGTACCTCACGCAGCTTAGGTAATTTCTCACCCCGCTTCCAGAGGTCTTCAAAGATTTCCTCCGTTTGTCGAGTGCTTTTTCTGCTTTTGACTGAGGCAAGAACAAAGGCTTCTGCAAGCTCAATTTCGTTGCCCCGGCCATGAAGTGGCGGCTGATTGAGGATCTCGGCGACGCCTTCTACCACCTGCTTGAAAGGGAAGTCTTTGAGCGCATTCTCAACTTCAGACCAGTCCAGCATTCCAAGGAGTGTCTGAGCCCGGTGCTTCGTAGAACCTTCAGCATTGAGCCATTGGAATATTTCCGCAGGGACCTCTTCAAGTTTCAGTTCAGTGGCGGTGGCTTGGAGACTCCTCAGTGCTCTCTCTCGAGGACCAAGCTTAGCATAAGACCGGTAGTGCTTCTTGAACGTGTTGGCTTCGAGATGGAGTTTGCGCTCTCGTACTTCTTTGTAGTCGATGTTCTTCAACATTCTGTAAAACGGAGTTTCGTCTCCTGAAGTCAATGAAGGTGTTCTATGGACCATGTCATAGGGGGTAAGGATCTTTCTGATCAGCCAGGTTTCTTGGGGGTGATTTTTCGCCATCCAATCGGTAAGCTCGAGAGTGACCTTCATATCCGGATCAGCGAGAGGGCGTGACATATCTACGACCCGTCGGGTCTTCATCTGAGATCCGTAAGCTAAGACGAATTGAAAGAACTTCTCTTTTTTTGTGGGTGAATCGAGGGGCCCATAGTCTTGCATCAATCGGTACAGCGACCATTCTTCAGCGAAGCTCTCGGCTGCTAAGGCAAGCCATTTTATATGGATGGGATTTTTGGATCGAGATAAAAGGGCGTCAATGACTTTAGGAAGCTTTCTCACTTCTTCTGGCAGGAGCTTGGTTTCTCTGGTTCTAAATAAGGCGACATAGTCCCGAATATCCTCTTCTGAAAGGAGTTGCTTTTCTGGCTCTGAAAGGCTGCTTCTATAGATCTTTACAAGGTTGAAGGTTCGTAGGCGCCTGGCCTCTAAGTATTCGGGACCTTCTAGCCCGTTTTCAAAAACCCCCGTACTCATCAGTGAGCCAATTTCTCGGCGATCCTCTAGGGTGCGGCGAAGTGCGACGAAGGGAATATCCTTCCAATCCGTAAAGGGATCTTCAGTGGCCCATGCCTGCAAGAGCTTCTTGCCCGCTTCGTGAAGGACGCTCTTATGGGTCTCTAGCAGTCCCGGCTCTTGCTTAAAGCCGCTGCTCAACTCCATAAAAGCCTGGAAATGCTGCCAGTGATCGAAGTTGCTCGGATCGATGCTGCGTAAGAAGGCTGCGTAGAGTTTCTTGGCGCGAGCTGGCTGATGGGCGTAAGCACTTTGAAACAACTCAATGACCGGAGCGTGCGCACTCGTGTAGACCCCCATATTGCTGAGAGTGCGGAATCGAGCGTTGGCATCGAGTGCAGAGAAGTCTTTGACAAATTGCTCCAATACTCTAGGCAGGTAGCGCGCGCGTAGGTCCTTGTCAGGATGCGCAGATAGAAGAGGGGCCATGGCCATGCGAGTGGGTGAGTCGGTCTTGAGAAGAAGCGCTTCCGCGTGGCTGGACAGAAAAGCGTCCGCTTTTTTCTGCACAGCTTTGGCGTGGACCCTGGCTTCTTTCAGTTGCTGCTGAGCGCGCCTTAGTCTGGTCTGATCTACTTCTTGTTTCTTCAGTGTGTATTCAAGAAAATCTTCGTCTTCCTTGATTTGTTTTTGGGTTCGCCCAGGGGCTTTCAATCTCTCCCGTGTTTCATCAATGGTTTGTTTATTGTCCTTGATGTCGCGCTCTGTGTATTCAAGGTCCATTGCCTCCGGCTTCGTATCGTAGTGAAGGAGCGCGAGCCCGCGAGCGAGATCCTTTGGGGATAGTGGGTGGCTTGGGTCTCCCGCCCATGCATTGATCTCGTCCGTCCACTTGGCTACCATTTCAGATCGGGCTTTAAGGACAAGGTCCGCGCGAGTTCTCTCGGAAATCCTGGAGGGAAGAAGTCGTTCCACACGATCCCCCGCACTCTTGGTCCATTGGTGGCCAATGCGTCCCAAATCATTGCGATCTTTGATGGCATCGGCGATTGAAGGATTATCAAACGCGCTGGTGACCGCTTCGTTTTTGAGGGTTGATTCTAAGTGGTTGCCTCGTCGAATCTCTATGGTGGCTACTTTTTCAGCCTCCTTCACAAAATAATCAACGTACGCTTGCTGCTCGATCCAGCGATCTTTGATCGCTCCGATAACTCTCCGCTCTCGAGGTCGATCTGGAGAGGGAAGTTCCATGCCTTCAGTTTTCCGCATTGCAGTGAGAGCTAAGCTCATCGTATCCGAACGCGAGCTGGTAGCGGTATGCGTTTTGGAGAGGTGATCGGGCGCTGCCTTGCGCCAACGCGTAATGACGTCATCCGCAGAGTAGGGATTGAAACCGGCGGGGATCATTCTCTTAGCTACCGACTTGGCGTCGACTTCGTTCTCTACTACGCGTTGAAGAAGTTTCTTTCGCATTTCACTCTGGAGACCCTCCGCATACTTCTCCAGCGTCGACCATCCGTGCTCCAGTTCGTGTCCAAGGACAAAGGCAAGTTCGTCATCATTCTCGAGTCCTTCGAGGAGTCCCGCGTGGATGGTGACGACGCGAGTATTTTTATCGAGTTGAATGAAATAGGCATTGAACGAAGGATCATTGGCAAGGATAAAATAGACTTTGCCATCCTTCTCCTCGGGCTTCATCAGCTTATCGAGCATGCTTCGAACACGTGCTTGAAACGGCGCTACGGTAGCGTGCGCACTTCGGGGTAAGACTTCAAGACCCGACGCCTCCATAAATTTTCTGAGGATGCCGTAAGTACTTCGACTGAGCTCGGTATGTTCAGATACGATCTCTGTCTCAGCCGTCGCGTACGAGTGCCACGTTCCGATGCCGAAAAGAAAAAGCAGTGCCCAAAGGTTGCGGACCATACCCCTCTTCTCGGTTGGGGTGCCAAACTACTTTGGCAAAAAGGTATGTCCGTACCTTTTTGGGTTGGCCCATGATAAAACGGGGTTCAATTACTATGACACATGAAGTTGAAGCCTACGTTCCCAAGTCCAAAGTCCGTATGGTCACCGCCGCGTCGCTCTTTGACGGGCATGACGCCGCCATCAATGTAATGCGAAGAGTCATGCAGGCCTCGGGCGCGGAGATCATCCACCTCGGCCACAATCGCTCGGCAGCAGAAGTGGTAGAAAGCGCCATTCAGGAAGATGTGCACTCGGTTGCTCTGACATCCTATCAGGGCGGGCATATGGAGTACTTCAAGTACATCCGAGACTTGCTGGACCAACGAGGTGGCAAGCACATCAAGCTATTTGGCGGAGGGGGAGGAGTGATCCTTCCTGAGGAAGTAGCTCAGTTGGGAGAGACCAAGGTTGCGCGGATTTTTACCCCGGATGACGGACGCGCTCTGGGACTGCAGGGCATGATCAATGAAGTCCTGAGGGAATCGGATTATTCACTCTTTGATTTTCCGAAGGATGCTTGGAAGTCCCTTCAGCAAGGTAACTGGACGACCCTCGCTCGCTTGCTTAGCTTTGCAGAGGCGCCAGAAAACGCTCCCGACTCCAAATGGATTGCAGAAGTTGCAGCAAAGGCGGCCTCGTCAAAGATCCCCGTCCTCGGTGTGACGGGTACGGGAGGAGCGGGTAAGTCTTCTCTCGTGGACGAGTTGGTTCGGAGGTTTTTGCGGGACTTTCCGAAAATTCGAATAGGGATTTTGTCGGTCGACCCTTCCAAACGAAAAACGGGCGGAGCCCTGTTGGGTGACCGTATCCGGATGAACGCTATTTATCATCCCGGAATCTACATGCGTTCCATGGCAACACGTCAGGCCAATCTTGCACTGGCCAAAAATGTTCAGTCGGCGCTTCAGCTCATGAAGCTGGCGCCATTTGATTTGGTGATTCTCGAAACCTCCGGCATCGGTCAATCCGATACCGAAGTGGTGGATCATTCGGATCTTTCGCTCTATGTGATGACGCCGGAGTACGGCGCAGCTACGCAGCTCGAGAAAATCGACATGATCGATTATGCAGACTTGATCGCCATCAATAAATTCGATCGGCGAGGTGCACACGACGCCCTTCGCGACGTCAAGAAGCAGTACCAACGTGCCAGAAAGCTCTTTGATGCCAAAGACGAAGACCTTTTGGTATATGGCACCATTGCTTCACAATTCAGCGATCCCGGGACCGAACGCCTCTACCAAAAAATGACGGAGCGACTTGCCCAAAGTCACGGCTCACAATTTCGAATCGCTTCGCCGCTCAAGGTGACGGAAGAGTCCAAGAAGGTATCGATCATTCCGCCCCAGCGCACACGCTACTTGTCTGAGATTGCAGAAACGATAAGGGCTTACAATGAATCATTAGAAGTCCAAGCGATTCAAGCCAGAAAACTGCAGAGTGTGACAGAGACTGCGGCTTACCTAGCAAAGGATGCCGAGCCCACCTTGCAAAAGAAGCTGCAGTCCGAGCAGCAAAAGCTCGAAAAGGAATTGGGTGCTCCCGCACTCGAAAAACTAAAAGGCTTTGAAGACAAGCGAAAACGCTACGAAGCGGATGAATACCGATTCAAAGTGCGAGACCGCGAGATGGTGGTCCGAACCCATACCGAGAGCTTGTCCCACACACGAATTCCAAAGGTCTTGGTACCCAAACTAGAATCGTGGGGCGAGGTTTTGCGTTGGGAAGGGCAAGAAAATGTCCCAGGATTATTTCCTTTCACGGCGGGCGTGTTTCCGTTTAAGCGTGAATTTGAAGACCCTACGAGAATGTTTGCGGGTGAAGGGGCTCCGGAGCGAACCAATCGCAGGTTTCATTATGTGTCTCAAGGAATGCCCGCACTTCGGCTATCCACCGCATTTGATTCCGTGACTTTATACGGGGAGGATCCCGACCTTCGTCCGGATATCTACGGAAAAATAGGAAACTCAGGCGTATCCGTTTGTTGCTTGGATGATGCAAAGAAATTGTATTCGGGTTTTGACCTTTGTGATCCAAAGACTTCCGTCTCCATGACCATCAATGGTCCCGCCCCCTTGGTGCTGGCATTCTTTCTCAATGCCGCCATTGATCAGCAGTGCGAGAAAGAGATCATTCGTCGTGGCGAAGCAGAAGTCGTTGCCAAGCGCATCGAAGAGTATTATCGCAAGCTTGGAATGCCTCGGCCTTGTTACCTTGGTCCCTTGCCCGAAGGGAACGATGGACTTGGACTTCTGCTCTTGGGCTCCTCTGGAAAGGATCACCTCCCTCACGACGTCTACGAGAAGATCCGTGCTCAGGCGCTTGCCTCGGTTCGTGGGACCGTGCAGGCAGATATTCTGAAAGAAGATCAGGCGCAGAATACTTGCATTTTTTCGACGGAATTTGCATTGAAATTGATGGGCGATGTTCAAGCGTCTTTCATCAAGCATCACGTTCGTAATTTTTATTCGGTTTCGATTTCGGGCTATCACATCGCCGAAGCAGGGGCCAATCCGATTTCTCAGTTAGCCTTTACGTTGGCGAATGGATTTACTTTCGTGGAGTATTACCTTTCGCGCGGAATGGTGGCGGATGACTTTGCGCCCAATCTTTCGTTCTTCTTCTCCAACGGTGTGGATCCCGAGTATGCCGTGATTGGAAGGGTGGCACGTCGCATCTGGTCCAAGGCAATGAAACTCAAGTACGGAGCATCCGAGCGTTCACAGAAACTTAAGTACCATATTCAGACCTCGGGACGATCGCTTCACGCACAAGAGATTGCATTCAATGACATTCGGACGACACTTCAGGCTTTGTATGCCATTGCGGATAGTTGCAATTCGCTTCACACCAACGCCTATGACGAAGCCATTACGACACCGACGGAAGAATCCGTTCGAAGGGCAATCGCGATTCAAATGGTGATTAACTACGAATTTGGCATGACGAAGAATCAAAATCCATTTCAAGGGTCCTACCTTTTGGAGTATTTGACGGATCAAGTAGAAGCTGCCGTGCTTGCAGAGTTTGATCGCATCACGGAACGTGGCGGAGTACTAGGTGCGATGGAGACCATGTACCAGCGTGGAAAGATTCAAGAAGAGTCCCTCTACTACGAGACGCTGAAGCATTCGGGAGAGTATCCTATTGTTGGGGTCAATACGTTTCTATCAAAAGAAGGCTCGCCGACCGTTCTGCCTCGTGAAGTGATACGATCGACTGAGGAAGAAAAAGCAGCCCAGATTCGCACGGTGGCAGAAATGAAAAAGCGTTTTGCCAAAGAAGGGGCCATCGCTCTTCGGGGGCTGCAAGAAGCAGCCGTTACCCACCAAAATCTCTTCGACCAGATGATGGAGACCAGTCGCGTTTGTACTTTAGGGCAGATGACTCACGCGCTCTATGAAGTCGGCGGCAAATACCGCAGGAATATGTAGCATTTCGCGACGCTAGGTCTCAACGGTAGATCAATCCTTCTCGATGGAATACCTTGGCTCCATAAAATTCCAAGGTTCTTTCATAAAGGCTGCAAATCGAGCATCAGTCATCGCAAGAACTCTCGGCTTGTCCGGAGGTTCTTTTAGAATGCCATAGGCGCTTTGCCACTGCTGGAGAAGGTGATTTCTCGCGTCTACGAAGGACTGAATAAATAGATCGAGGTGTTCTTCGGGCAAAACCAAAATTTGTTCCTGTGGAAAATACCCAGCGGTATCGATGGAGTCTCTAGAGTAGTAGGGGAGATAAATAAAGTCGTAGATGAATTGCTGATAAGTTGGGTCGAGAATAATTCGGTGACCTTCGAGTTCAACGACAAGAAAAGTATGGTCCCCCGAGCGATGGTACTGATCCGGAAGAATGATAAGGTGCTGTTTAAACGTAATGCCATGCTCTTCTAAAATCGCTCTGAGGTGCTTGACTGCGATCCCGCATCGGGGTTCTTTGAGGATTTTTTCAGGTATGCGCATTTGTCTCGGAACTATTAGAGAGAACGGGTCTTCATTTTCAATTTGCTGGAGCATTCGACTGATGAGCTCAGGTTGGAGGGACTGCATCAGGGCTTTGAATTGATCTAGCTTTTTCCAGAGCGGGTCATCAACTAGAGTGGCCTGGCAACTATCGTAAAAAGTCGTTCGAATGGGCGAGCTCGCCAGTATTTCTTCAGGCGAAGTAAGGAAAATGAGGAGCAAAAAGAGAACACTTAGTTTCGACCGCATGCATTCGTGGCTATAGCGGAAAGGTCTGAGTTTTTAAAGGGGGTAAAGTCCAATAGGCAGCCGCGAGAGAGTATTGTAAGAAGAGGACATGAGTTCTTCCCTCCAAACACCGCTTCCAAGCCAGCCTGTGGTTTTCTACGACGGCAAGTGCGGCCTCTGCAATCGCGTTGTTCAGTGGGTGCTGAAGCATGACGAGAAGCATGTATTTCAATTTGCTCCTCTCCAGGGAAAAACCGCTCTTCTCCTTATTGGGGTACAAGCCAAGACTTCGGACACGGTCATGCTCTGGCAGGATGGTCGACTCTATGAACGAAGTGAAGCGATCCTTCAGATCCTGCCTCGTCTAGGCATATGGGGATATCAGATGTCCCTTTGGCTTAAACGAGTCTCGCCGGCAAAACGAGATGGGTTTTATAATTTTATCGCCCGGCATCGGCACAAAATTTTTCGACCTTCTAAGGACTGCGCTCTGCCCGAGGAAAAGAACCGGGCCTATTTCCTAGAATAAGGGCCTACTTAACGCGGCGCTGGAATTATTCTACCAAAGGATGATAAGCTTAGGTTATGCGCATGGCTTGGTTTGGTCTCCTTCTATCGCTACTTACGGTCACCCAGTATTCGGCCTCCTCCTTTGCGGACAATGAAGCCGTCAGGCGCCGATGGAGTTGTGTCTATGAGACCTTCGCTTCCGTCCCAGTTCCTACGCCTGCTGAAATGAAGGAGAGCTTCCAGAGTCTGATCGCCTACCGCAAAAAGCATCCCAAGCTACCATCTTTGATGGATGGACTTTTCCTGGCCAGCTTTCGAAAAACCCCAAAATCCACTTTGACGAGTATCGCTGCCAGTAGGGCAATATCGGAAAAGGCTGCCCTGCAAACGTTGGAGCGCCTCAAAGAAATGGGCTTTGTCAGTGAAGGAGCTCGTACCCCATCCGGGTATAAGGTAGCTGCATCGGGTACCGAGTGGCTGGATCATCATGGCTATATCGATGCTTATGTTTCATTGAGAAAAGATGTTCTGGGCACTGAAGCCACGGTGATGCCTGAAACTCCATCCCTTAAGGGGCCATGGATACGCTCGAGGGGCGATGGTTCGGTTACTTTCTCCGTCGCTAACTCGCGACTGATGGTTCTCGGTGCGATTGATTTTACTCCTGTTGCCACGCGAGAGGGCATTGGTACTCAACTAGCAGGCGTGGTGAGTTTTAGCAGCCTAGCAAGTGCTTTGAGCTTTTTCGAAACAGCTAAGTGGATCCGATTGGAAGAGGGTACTCGTTACGTGCTTACAGACGAGGGTCGAAAGCTTTACACGCATCTATGGCAGATGCATCGCTCGGTAGTGCAGCAGCTTAAGCCCTAGTTTACTCGTTTAATCGACTTCAGATGAAATCCAGCATCCGTGAGTGTTTTCTCAATCAGAGCATCCTCGAGTTGGATACCTTTTTGCGTATCTATTCTGACGAGGTGTTTTTTGAATTCCACTTTGGCGGATTGGACTGACGGTAGGGCGGAGAGGTCTTTCTCAATCTTCTTAGCGCAAGACGAGCAAACCATCCCTTCTACCTTGACTAAGACGGTTTCCGCGTGAGCATAGGACGAAAGAGCGATGCCGAGGGCAAGCGCGAGGAAGGCGCAAATTTTCATAAGCATGGATTCCTTTTTTCATCCGCAAGAATGCCAGAGGAGACGGCTTCCTGTCACTCCAAATGAAGCGATTTTAGTATTGAAGCAAAGCAGGTGGTGGCTCGAGGTTGAGTTTTTTTAGGACGTAGAGCGTTGCTCTTACAAAACGTTCCATTTCCTTGGGTTTCCAACCAGAAGTATTGCCAAGGTAGGCCACAACTTTTTCTTCGGTAGCTCGGCTCATAATCAACGCCCAGTACCGTTCTTGTTTGACGAAGTGAAGTTCTTTGGTAGCCACGACGACGTTGTGGATTTGATCAAATGCAGCGTAAAAAGTCGCTTCATCAAATTTATCAGGTCTCTCCAGTAGGTTGCGTACGGTATTGAGAACCAACCAAATAGGAACGGGCCCGCCAATAGGCTGAATCAGTCGTAGTAACTGATTTATTAAATCGCTAGAATAGAGCGGCGACGATGAAAGTGATATAAGGAGCCAGTAGATTCCTTTTTCGTCCTGGGTTTGAAGTTCATGAAGTAGCACCTCTTCCATTCGGCGCCGTTCGCTAGGCGATTCGCTGAGCACTTCAAAAAAATCCTTTGTCTTGTAAATCCAGTCTGTATCGTTTCCCTTTTTCTCTTCGATGAGGGCGTGGAAGAGTCTTTCAAATTCGTCAAAATAGGGTTCGATGAGATGGTATTTTCCGTAGTGAAAGAGCGCCAACAATCTTGCATTGATAGAGCAAGTAGAGCAAAGAAGTATTTTCTCACAGTTGGTGGAGCCGGCGGCGCCCAGCAGAATATTGATAGGAAGGGACCATTCTAAGTCCAAAGCGAGAGGATTATCTTCGGATAATGCAGTTCGGCTTTCTATGATGGCTGCGATTTGCTTTGCAAGCCCACTTTGGGTGGGCTCGTCGGGAGAGGTATAAGCAAAGTAGGAGTCGAGCAAAGGGTGGATCTTCGGACAAGGGCAGTTTTTCATTTGACGAAGGATCCACTGATGGGTCACTTCGGGTAATGGCTTCGAGGCGTCCGTTCTACCGAGAAAGCGGAAGAAATTTCGAACGAAGGGAGTAGCGCAGCCTTGATTCCACCCTTTCTTTGTGATTGCGGCGATATCACTCTGAGTTGACAATCGTCCAAGGATGAAAAAAGTTCCAGGTATGGAAGAAAAGTCTGAATCTTCTTCAACTTCATTCCATCGCCAAAAAAGATCTTGAACAAGTCCATTAGGTAGATCTCTTTGTATGGCCTCAGTTAAATGGAGCGAGAGGAGCCTAGGAATGGCTAGCTGAGAAACGTAGGTCCTGGGATCTTTGGCAAGGGCAGGCAGGTCTTCAAGGCTCGCACTGTTGACTAAAGTCTCAGCTCTACTTCGCAGTTCTGGAATGGCTCGGCCTTCGCGAAGCCAGGCATTAAAGAACGCTGGCGTATTGAAAAGCTCTTCCTTCGAAATTTCACTATGAATCAAAGAGTGCAGAGAGATCCAGTTCTCAAATGCGCGTTCAAGGTTGCGAGTGTCCAGGACTCGGGCGAGGAGATCGCGCCGTTCCAGAAAGACAGACTTCCACGTACGACCATTATTGTCAAAGAGTGCCATCGCGAGATCCACCGCGTAGTCAGGACGGCGAAGGAGAATCTGTAGCGAACGTTCGAGCATTTCAGCATTGGGCAGGTCTGCCTTTAGGAGTTGGCCGAGAAAGGGTTTGGATGGAATCTCAGTTTCGGCAAAAGCCAGAAGGTCATTTCTCGCCCAAGGATGGCGCTTCAAGGTGCTAAGAAGAAGGGAGGCGGCACTACGCTGAATTTCCGGATCTTTTTCAGAGGAGAGGTATTTTCTGCCGATCAAGAGCAAGGCCTGATCGCCCATCTCGGTGGGATGCTTTTCCCACTCACTGATCCAAGTTTGGATACGCCCCTGGGAGGCCTCGACTTCCTTCGAATCACCCGCGTCAGCCAATTGTGAGAATGCCGCCTCTAATTCTTTTCGGACGGTCCGATAATCCTGTGCCCAGGCCATTCCATCAAGGCCAAGCAGGAGTATCCCTAGTGTCATAAGTTTTTTTAAGATAGCCTGATCCCCCACTGTCAAATGTCAGAAATGCCATGTTAGGACGTGAGTTTCAATGAAGTATTGAACGAGAAGGAGTAATGAAAATGATAGAATTACGGCGTTCGGATGAGCGAGGTCTTGCAGACCACGGTTGGCTAAAAAGCTTTCATACCTTTTCCTTTGGAGACTATCGGGATTCAAGGTTCATGGGTTACCGTGAGCTTCGCGTCATCAATGAAGATCGGGTAGAGCCCGAAAAGGGATTTGGAACCCATGCTCACCAAAACATGGAGATTCTTTCCTACGTCATTGAAGGAAAATTGCAGCACAAAGATAGCATGGGCAATGGATCGGTCATTCTCCCTGGTGAAGTGCAGTACATGAGTGCCGGCAAAGGCGTGACTCATAGCGAGTTCAATCCGGACTTTGAAGAAAAAGTACATTTTCTTCAAATCTGGATCCTTCCCAATCAGAAAGACGGGGCTCCTCGCTATGATCAGAAGTCCTTTAGTAAAAATCTGGATTCTGGAGCACTTACGCTACTGGCTAGTCCGAATGGAGAGAGTGAATCCATAGCGATTCATCAAGACGCAAAGTTATTTGGAGTTCGAGTGGCTTCCAATAAATCAGTGGAGCTTCCGCTAGGGCAGAGACGCTATGGTTGGCTTCAAGTGGTGCGGGGAGATGGAATGTTGCAGGAGCATAAAGTAAAGGCCGGAGATGGTGCATCCATCAGCTCCGAAACCAACCTGACGTTTGTCGCGGGAGCCGATGGATGCGAAATCCTATGGTTTGATCTACCTTAAGCTTGGATCGGCATGGAGTCGAGAAAGCTCCATAGGGCGTCGGCTGCCTTTTTGCAGGCGACTTCTGCTTCTGCCTTCTGCTCGGCTGGTAGGCCGTTGATCAGCGATTCAACCGCTTCCGTGTGATAAACATCGGCTTGACGATGCACTTCAAAAAACCGAAGTGTTCGTTGTTGATCCGCGGGAGTTTGGTTTTGAAGATAGAATTTCTTCAACGCAGCTATTTTGAATTCCGCAATTTGAGGAACCTGACTCTCATAAGCATAGAGCGCACCCAATCCTTGGGCCGCTGAATTGCGAGCAGATCCAAGAAAAGTTTCCATAATATTGCGCACAGCCGGCTCAGGTTGGCTTGCCATGACTTCTTGGCGAGTGATTCCCATTCCCTCTGCAAAGCGAAGCCAGAGTTCTGGATGGTTTTCTGTTCCACGTTCCTCATCAATGAGGTTTTCAAGAATGCTCTGGCGCTCTTCAACCGTTTTCATTTGCGAGTGGATGGCGCTTAGGTAGCGTGGAAAAGCCTGCACATGATGAAAGTACTGAGCAGCGTAGTGCTGAAGCGACGATGCGGGCAACATTCCGCACTCCCAAGCTTGGTAGTAAGGATGTTTGAGTAGGTGACGTGATTCGATAATGGATTTCATAGAGCCCCCTTTCAATATTGAGCTCCGGCAACCTTAACGAACTCAGCTGAGGTCGTCCAGTACCTTGCATTCCCGGGGAGTGTTAGCTAGGATTTCGGCGGATGGTCAAAATGGATGGATTGAAATTGTGTGCACGGGGGTGCGTCGCCGGCTTTGCGTTACTGACGAGCGGAGTAGCGGCTTCATTTGCAAATGCTCACACAGAAGACGGAAAAGAAGGTGTCTCGCCAGTGCATTGCTTTAAGGCCTGGCGTGCGGAAGTACTTCCTCATCTAAGGCAGACGGGAGAGCGCGAGGCAAACCTTTTGTTGCGTCGTCGTCCTCTTATTCCGGAGGAGCTTCGAACCCGAACCTGGTTTGGCACAGGTCCTAGTGAAGTGGGACCGCTAGATCCGACAACTGCGTTTGTGATGGCCGTTAAGAAGAGGCTGGGAGTGAAGGGGGGCGCAGCACGATTTCAGTTCGAAGCTTCCGCCGAGGGAATCACGGTCATTGTTGTTCGTCTGGAGCATTGGGCTTGGGCTCGCGAAATTCTGGATCTTGCGGATGGCTATGGCGTTGCGGTTCGATTAGACGGATGGGATCAACCAGAGTAATGCTGCCAAAAAGCAGCGAGAATGGCCATAAAGCCAACGAGTGCGGCCCAAGTGTAATAGGCCTCAAATGCTTTGTTTTGCATGGCCACTGCCCACGAAAAACGTAGACCTTCTTGCGACGACAGCTCTTTTGCAATGGCATCATTGGCTCTTCCGCGTAGTGGAAAGAAGCGGGGCACCACTTCCAAGTAGCGGCGATAAGTCTCCCCAAAGAGACGAAGTAATTTGGCTTCCTCATCTTGAATAATAAATCGATAGACGGAAGCAAAGGCCACGCTAACAAAAAGTGCAAAGGCCCATTGTTCTGCAGCTAGCGCAGCGCCCACTGCCATCAGGTAGGTCCCAAGATAGAGGGGATTGCGGGTCCAGCGATAAGGCCCCCCAATGGACATCTCGGAATCTTTTCGCAGATACCCACTTGCCCAGAATCGGAGCGATGCGCCAAAAAAACAGACTAAAATCCCAGGCCATTGAGGATTTTCTCGGGTGGTAAGCACCATCCAAGCCGCGAAGATCCAGGCAAGGCCAATACGGGTCTTTCCCCGGACCAAACTACGATACGAATCATAAAAAGTGAGCGCCAACCGAGTCATCTCTCAGTCATAAGCCCAACTGTCAAAAAAACGCCAAGCTTTTTTTTGCTGTTCTCGAAACTGAACGACTTGTGGACCGTAGCGTTATTATGTAGGGTGGGTTTTATCCGATAAATAGAGGCAGGAGGAAAGCCCTTGAAGTCGCATTTGAAAGTAGCAGCCCGTACCGCTTCGGCATCGCCGGAGCGCTCCAAAGGTAACCAAGACAATGTCACGCAGTTGAAGTCCAACGACTCCAAAGCGCGTATCAGCCCCGAAGTCTTGACTCGCATTCATGATGTCATGGTGAAGTCGCGCGTTCTCGAAGAACGTCTCATCAAGATGTACAAGCAGTCGGACGGATATTTTTGGATTGGAGGTCCCGGCGAAGAAGCGTTCAACGTTCCGCTAGGTCTTCAGGTCAAAAAAGGCGAAGGCAAGGACTATGATTACCTTCACCTTCACTATCGTTCGAGTGCCATTGTATTAGCGATGGGGGCAGAACCGATTGGCTCCATTCGCCAAATGAAAAACGTGGCAACCGATCCGTATTCGGGCGGAAGAAATTTTTCGAATCATTACTCCATTCGCAAATGGAACATTGTTCCGATTTCTTCGACGATCGAAACCCAATACGCTTCAGCGATTGGGACGGCCATTGCGCAAAAACGCCATGGCGGTACTGGAATCACCATCGTCAATGGTGGTGATGCCGGCACAGCGGAAGGTGAATTTGCTTCGTGCTTGATCTGGGCTTCTCGTCCAATCAATCCACTACCGATATTGATTATTGTAACCAATAACTCGTACGGGATCTCTACGCCTTCGGAAGGTCAGCACGGCGAAAAACAAATTTCGGATCGTGCTCGTGCTTTCGGGATTGAGTCACGCACCATCAACGGAAACGACGTTGAAGAGTCGTATCAAGCGATTCAAGAGGCGATGGATTACATTCGCAAAGAACGAAAGCCTTTCTTTATTGAAGCGCGCGTATCGCGTCTCTACGGGCATAGTTCAGCAAGTGGAGCCAACTTTGTAGGTGGCGAAGCGGACCCCTTAGTGCTTTTTGAAAAGAAGTTGGAAGAATCCAAAGTCATGACACGAAAGCAGATGGATGAATTGCGAGATCGTTACACGCAAGAATTCTTAGATATGGCTAAGCAAGTGAAGCAAGAGCCGATGCCAGATGCTTCGACGATTTACGACTACGTCTATTTTGGCCAGAGAGGAAAAGGTTGGTAAGATGGCAACGATTGCACAGGCCATTCGAATGGCGCTTCATGTGGGTGAAACCAAACTTGGTGTGACTGATATCTTTGGCGAAGATGTGGGTCCGCCGCTGGGTGGAGTATTCACGGCTACCCAAGGTTTGACGAAGACTTGGAATTCTCCCTTGGACGAACGTGGCATTATTGGTGCAGCAATGGGGATTGCCTTGGCTGGAGATCGATGCGTGGCTGAGATTCAGTTCTGCGATTACATCTACAACACCATTGACCTCTTGAAGCTCGCTGGCAATGCTTGCTGGGCATCCAATGGCGACTGGAATCTTCCGATGACGGTGATGACGCCTGTTGGAAGCGGTATCCGTGGAGCTATTTATCATTCGCATTCTTTTGATGCGACGGCGACCCATATCCCTGGTTGGAAGATTGTAATGCCTTCCAATGCCTTGGATGCCTACGGACTTTTGATTGCGTGCATGAAGGATCCTAATCCGACGATGTACCTCAAGCCAAAGGCACTCCTTCGCGTAAAAGGTGAAGACCTCATCCCTGGCGAACCCGAGAATGAAAAAGAACTGCGAGACCGAATCGATGCGCCGTTGGGTGACCGCACCCAGTGGAAACCAAAGTGGCCTGAGGGGTTGACGGATTTTACGATTGAACTAGGTAAGGGCAAGATCGTTAAACCAGGCAAGCAAGTGACCGTGGTTTCTTACGGTCGGACGCTCCCGATTGCCAAGCAAGTTGCGCAAGAGTTGGAAGCGCAAGAAGGTATTTCGGCCGAGGTCATCGATCTTCGAACTTTATGGCCCTATGATTGGGCAATGATTTCGGAGTCGATCAAGAAGACGCGTCGTGCGGTCTTTATCAACGAAGATACGGAAGTTTCTAATTTTGGTGAGCACCTATTGCGTCGAGCGGTGGAAGAGCATTTCTACGACTTGGTTGCACGGCCTCGCTTGTTGGCGGGAGCTTTCCTGCCTGGAGTGGGTTTGGCAGATCCCTTAGAGGCGGCCAGTGTGCCACAAGCGGATTCAATCCGTGATTTGATTCGTGAAGTTGCGAAGGAAGCCGCGTAGACTAAGCGAGAAGGTACGACTCGCGGGATGCTTGTCGTAAGTGAGGAAAGGGATGTTCTTCAAGAAGTTCATAGGCCGGCACTGCAAGCGACATTTGTTTTTGTGCCTTTTCTTGGCCTTGCAGGTCTCCGTGTTTGCAGCGGAACCCCGGAAGGTTCCACCCGGATTTTGGGCGGATTTCCTGCGTGTTGCTGGGATAACGGGACCCTTGCCTCGAAGCATGGTAGAGGCTACCGGATTGATCAGGTTGCCTTGGGAGAAGGTACATCTCTTGAGCTATCGCTCCTACCTTGGCGATACGGTGCTATTTGGATTTTCGGCGCTGAATGGGATTCAGTCCGCTTTTCCAACAACTCCTTTGCACGTAACCAGCCCGTTTGTAGATATTCTGAGAGCGCAGCGCGGATTGATATTGGAGCCGATGAGGCTTCCGGAAGTCATTGGTCAGGATGTCTTTAGTCAAATTGAACGGTATGCGGCGGATACCGATTTCAAATCACCAGTGAGTTGGAAGTGGGAGCTAGAGCCTTTTCTTGGCAAGATGCTGGCGCCACTTCAACATCCCACGACGCTTTACTATGTGGACGCGAGTTATTTGGATGGAGAAATTGTTAATACGGTAATTCGTAGGCGATTGCGAGAGAAACTACCTTTTGACAAGCGATCTAACGAGAGAATTGCTCAAGCAAGTAGCTGGGTAGCCCATCACGTAAAGAAAGCGATCCGAGATCGTCTGAAGGCGATAGAAGGGACGGCGATTCTGACGGAAGGGGGACTTGCGGAGGTTTACTCTTGGAACAAGAACCTCACCCCAGCTCAGCGTTCTCTGATTGAAACGAGTCATCAGGAATCAGGGCATCAGATTTGGGACAAGTGGAAGGATCTGTTTATTGGCAGGAGCAGGTCTAATTATGAAGTGAGTGGCATGCAAAGTGGCGTGCTGTTTGGGACTCCCGTGGACTTTCATATTCCGGCCACTTTGTTGAAAATGCCCGCGGAAGAGAACGCATGGAGGGCTTTTTTGAGCTCGTCCTTTCGGTCACAGGACGGTCCACTACTTGTTTTGAATCTCAACACAGCTGGAACCTTTAAGACGGCGGTTATTGGACCTAAGGTAGATGCAGCACTGGAAGCGATCCTTCGCACGGTCCATTCGGTCAATCCCCGTACCCGCATTATAGTTACACCACTGGAGAATCCAAGTTCGCAGCACTACGCTGAAGAACAAAAAGCTATTCAATCAGCTTATGCAAAGGCGGAAGCATTTTTGAAAAAATACCAAGAGCAAACAGGCAAGCTTGCATTCCTTCCAGCCGAGCCGGACCTCAAACCCATATGGTATTCAGCAATGAAAGAAGCCAGCGCCATAATTACCCAAGATAGTGGATTTTTGCATATGGCTAACCTCCACGCGGACTTTCAAAAGACGCTGGTACTTGGGACTGATCAATCCACTCTGGCCTGGGTCAAACCCGGTCAGGCGGTGTTGCATGATTTCTATACCAATGAGGCAAAAGGTCAGTTGGCCCTGAGGTCCTTTCTCGAGCCACTCTTGGATCCGGATAAAGGCAAGGAGTCTTCAAAGAGCGTTGAAAGGCGTTCCTTGATTCGGTGTGCTTTGGATGTTGTATTTGGAAGGCGATAAAGCACTATCGGATCTCTTTGGACATTCTTTCTATTTCTTCAAATGCTTCTTGGCTGACGGGCGTGATCGAAAGTCGACTTCCTCGTTGGAGAAGTAAGAGGTCTTTGAGCTTTGGGTTTTCTCGAAGTTCGCTGAGGGGTACGAGACGCTTCAGCTTTCGTTTGAACTTTACTTGAACACAATGCCATACAGGGTTTTCCTTGGTGGCCCGCTTTTCGAAGTATTTGCTCTTGGGGTCTAGTGCCGTGAGGTCGGGCTTTGCTTCGCGAGAGATCTCTATAATGCCGGCGCATCCCGGAGGCTCAGCATTGCTGTGGTAGAAGTAGGCCCAGTCTCCAGCTTTCATGTCCTTCATCATAAAATTACGAGCCTGGTAGTTGCGGACTCCCGTCCAATCGGTCTGTCCGTCTTTTTTCATTTCATCGATGGAGTAGTCCGTCACTTCGTTCTTTAGGATCCAATAGCGTCGTTTCATGATTTCTTGGGTTTAATGAACCCAACTCGGGCTTGCAAGAAATAATTCGAGCCCAGGCCCATTCTCGTTAGCCCTCGCAGGGAGGACGTGATTCATCGTAGCTTTATGCGAATCTACAGGAGAGCATCGTTCCGCTTGTTCCTGGTAGGCATCTTCCTCTAAGCCACTGACCATTCAACGACCCTAAATAGCACCAGTGCAACTCCAGCAAGGCGGGTTTGATTCTTGGAAGTTAGCAATGGATGACAGGATGGAGAACAGCAAGGGTGAGGGGGTGCAAAAAGTAGGTTCAAAATTGCAAAACATTCATGCATTTTACAGTTGCCTGTTAGCCAATCAAAACATTTCCCTTCTTCGCGCGCGCGTACTCACTATAAGTACCAAAATTAGCTTCTTCTTTCTGGTGGCGCAACTGCATGTCCTACCCCGAAGTACGCAGCCTCCATCTGCACCCCCTTTGTACGATTGTGCAGTCCGCAAAGGTGCTGAATGTTAGCTAGCGTTCCTACTCCCCCACGAGCAATCGGCACAATGTGGTCGTATTGAACGCGGTACCGACTCTCGCATCGCTTGCCGTTTAAAGGACTATGGTACTCGCACTGGCCTTTGCTACGCTTAGCCACTTCGATCCGAATCCATTGCGGAATAAAGCGTGAAGGCTTCGGAGAAGTTGGGCATAAATTCCTATCAAAAACGAGGCAATCATCCTCGGGTTTCTGCGCAAAAAGGGATGGATCTGGTTTGCTATTTCCTATTACCTTCTGCTTCTTTCGGAGTGGATCGAGTTTGTCTAAAGTGGTTCTCAGGCTTAGCTTAAATAACTCCAAGGCTCCCAAGTTTCCACGCAGCTCTCGGAGCCTTTCTAGCATTTGCATGGTTTCTTCATCGGCTTGGAAGGAGATAGTAGGTTGATTCGGCTTTTCTGCAATCAGGCTGGGTCTTCGTTCTTGGGCTTTGGCTTCGAGCATCCTCTGGGTCTCTCGGATGGAAGTACCTACGGAGGCCTGGATGATTGCTTTGGTTTCGCTTTTCGTAATGGGCTGAGAAGAAACTTGATTCTCCTTGCGAATAAACTGCTGAATCCTTGCTGCCTGAGAAAGTGTGAGTTTCCCGTTTTCGATCTGAGTCCTAGCTTCTGGAACACTCACCATCAGTCGCATCGCCGCAATACGAGAGGAAGCGGAAGCCTCGCAATAGCCTAGTTCTTTCACCGCATATTCCCATAAGGAAGCATATCCAAGCTTTGCATGGAGCTTGCGATCGGAGATTTCTTTGAGGTGAAGCAGCACTTGTAAAGTCAGTCTCTGTTCCGCTTTGGCAAGCTCTCGGATTCGAAGCTGCAACTGAGAATCCGACAATCCCTTGAGGCTAGAAGGCGATTGTTCTGTGCTAATATTTTTAATCTTTGACGCTTGAGTGGATTCATTTTGCAGCATTGCATTTCTCCGTTTCTTTTTCTTCGAAACTACTTATCACGGAATTTTTGGTCGAATATTTAGTCCTTAGTCTTCTATAGGAGACTCGATACAAGCATTCAAATGAGCCCGGAGGATTGCTAAGCGAACGATGCTCTACTGAGGCATTATGCGCGTGCAATAGGACATTACGCATTGCTTGGATTTACTGAATGAAGAATACCCTTTTATAAAAAAACTCGGTCAAGCAAAAATGACAGAAAATTTGAGAAAAATTCTGAATTACAAATAGGATGATGAAAAATTCCTTTCCATTTCGCGCGCAGAAAGGGAGTCAATGAAACGAGTATTCACGGGTCCTTACTGAAAATACTCTTTCAATTTTGCCTCCCTCGCTGCTCCCCTTCCTGTCATCCATTACCCACTTCCAAGAATCAAACCCGCCTTGCTGGGGCCGGGTGGCTCCGGTGAAAACCTCTGCAGACTTCAAGGAGCTTCTTAATGACGTATGATTTTCATCGTGCATTCGGCAAACCACTTCCGCTGTCCAATCGCTAAACAGTCCCTGTCTAAAAATCCGACAGTTCTTTGACTACTTGCCTGTAACTCAACGGCTTCTCGGATTGGGCAAGCGGATGGTAGTTTCCCTTTTCAAATCCGCTATTAACCCTGTAAAATAATAAGGTATCGGGGGATGTGTCTTGCGGGGTTTGTTTCGTCCTCATTTTGCAATGGTCATTGGATTTCTTATTCCTACGGGTTTAGGAGTTGTGCTTTTTGCCCATGCAGCTGCAGTGAATGCGCCCTCGGTAAACTTGCCGGCTGCCTGGGGACCTTCCACCAACTTCTCATCGTCCAATGTCAATTTGACCGGGCTAGCATCTCCGTCGCTTCCCTATCAATGTCTGACAGGTAAAGTGATTCAAGTAGCAAGGCAAAGCAAAGCAGCGCCAAAGGCTACGGAAGACGAGGACCTTGGCTATACAGATACCAAAGCAAAGAAGATTTCTAACTCAGCCTTCGTCGGTAGCGCGCAGAACGCGATGGGGCTAGAAGTCGACTGTCCGGAAGTGACCCCCGTGCTATCTGCGCCTTCTTGTAGCTCCTCTTCAGTAAAAGATAAGACGGGAGTTTTTAGTCTCAAGGCCACGAGTAGTTTGATTCAAGATAACGCGGCAGCAATAGAAGCCAATATTTGTAAGATCAACAAAGCCAACTACGTGCAACAGGAAGTAGCTTGTCTGGTAGAAAAGGGCAGCAGTTTTCAGCAATTCGCGTCTTCTTTGGCCTCGCCCCTTCAATCGGAAGTAGACGAAAACCTTCGTGTACAAAAAGGCTATCGTCAGGCGCTCGAAGAATTGGGTCAGCAGCAACAAGAAGTTCAACTTAAGCTTTCGGGTAATCCAGCCGTTGGACAGGACGGACTCCTTCAACTCAAAGAAAAGTTGGCCCGTGGCCAGGGAGATTTCAACGTCCGCCTCGAAAATGATTCAGCCGTTGTTAGTCGTGCTATGTCGGATCTCAGAAAGAAAGTCACCGAATACAATCAACAATGGTCCGTCTCCATTATGGAAGAGACTGAGCGTTGCTTCCGAGAGACACCAGACCCAAATATGAAGTGTCTTGGAAAAGGCGAGCAACTTGGCCAAACGGTTTCTTGTAGTCGAGAGCAAGCTTTGTTGGAACGCATTGAGCAAGAATCCCTTCGTGGCGAGGATGGCCAGGCCAAGACCCGTACAGCTAATAAAAAATCTGCCGCAAGTACCGCTAATTTGGTGAAGAGTCAGCTAGCACGCCTTTTTGGGGATGTGCCAAAGACCAAAGGTGCGGCTACCAATCCTCAGGCTGCCGAAGCTTATGGCGGGCAGACGTTCAATATCATGTCCAAGGAAGAATTGATTGCCACCTTGAACAAGCGCTTTTCTGGAATCAGTACGCCGGGAATCAATCTGCTAGGATTCCTCAATGCAGCAGTGAGCGGTTGTTATAGCGCAGCCTTTAAGACGGTGAACAGTCGTACCAAACAAGAAGGCACCCCATTGGCCAACAAGAAGCGAGAGATTGAAGAAACTCGCCGAACCTCCAAACAAATTGCGCAGACCATGTTGGGGCAGTATACCGCTGATATTCAAAATGTGGCGCGCGTCCTAGGTGCTGGCCACGTGGCCATTCCTACCAAACAGTGTGATAGCTCATTGGGCTATGCAGAAGAAAATTGCCTGAATGACCTCAAAAAAACATTGGGCTCTCTGGTTCGCGGCGACGACCCCCAGGTCTCGGTTACGAGCATGACTTTCAAGGGTGGCACTTACGTAAAGAATTTGACCATTCCCGGAGCAGGAATCGAAGGGTTTATTAGCAACCTTCAGCAGCAGACGACCAATTTTATTCGCACGGTGAACGAAGTACGAAGCAATCAGCAAGAGGCAGCGAGATTGGCGGAAGAACGCTACACGACCAAGCTCAAAACTATTGGCCAGGCACTCAGTGGGCCTGCGGGAGACGCTGCTAGTATCAAGACTCAGCTGGATAAGATATCCAAATACCTATCGGGAAAAGACTTGAGAGTTTCGGGTGGTTTTCGGTTTAAGTACATTTCGCCGGTTGAGGCACCACAAGAGGTTGTCGGAAAAACAGCAAGTGGCGAACCGATTACTATTCCGGGCAAAAGCACGAATGTTATGGGGCTTATTGCGGGACAAATGCAAGGTACTCCGTTGATTGATTTTGGTTCGAGCGACCTCAATGGTGAGTTGTCTAAGGTCACTGAGAAGGCAGCCGAATTAGAAAAAGAGAATCAGAAGATCGCCAAAGTCTCTCAAGAAATCGAAGAGCTGAAGTCCGAATGTTCTTTGGATCGCTTGAAGGACAAAGCCAAGGAACTTGAAGCCCTTGGTATCAAGTTCAAGGAATCCTGCGCATGGATGGAAGATAAATTTGGTGGTACCGACCGACTCAAAGAATTTACGTCGAATATGGAGCTTGTGATCAATGACCTGCCACGGGATATCGCAGATATCCTGAGATCTGGCGTGAGCAAAGTGACTGGGACTAGTAATGCTAGGGACCTGGCTTCCATTGCAAGTTCTGAGAAGAAAGTGAAAGATGCTGAAGAGGAAATTCGAAAGTTGAAGTCCGACCTGGCGGCGCTCAAGTCGAAGAATGATGCGAGCTACGGTACTAAAGAGACCAATTTTCAAGCAATTGAAAAAACGTGGTTGACCTCGAAGTCCGAGTTGGAGGTGCTTTCAGCTCGGTTAAATAATTTTAAAAAATCTGGTGATAGCAGTGGCTGGTTTGTGGCAAATGAGGCTTTAAAAAATGCCGACAAAGCTTTTTATGAGGCAACCGAAGGCGATAAGAAAAACCCAGAGAAAGTGCCAAGATTACAGAGTGATAAGACTCGAGCTGAAAGTGTATTAAACCAACTGAATGCTGAATACAACGAGCTTCGATCGAAAGTGACCGCAGCGGAGGATGCTGCAAGAAGAGATCAAAGAGAATATGATTTTAGAAAAGCGGCGTTTGATTCAGCCAATGGCAAGAATCTCCAAGATGAAATAGACCGTATAGAAAAAGAAAAAGAAGAAAAGAATGCTGACTTGCGAGACTTGCGGGCCAATAGAGATAAGACCGCTGAGAAGAAGACAACCGGTGAATCAAAAATGGATGATGGAGATGCGAGTTGCGAATCCATTTCCAGTAGCCTCATTGCAAAAAAAGACGAACTCAAAGAAGCCGCCGCCCGCTACCGCAGCACTTCTTCCAAAGCGGAATAAAGGTGCCAATAGGTGCTGCCAATAGGTGCCAGAAAACGTGCCAATAGGTGCCAGAAAACGTGTCTCACACGTTTTTTCCTTTTTGGCCCGAGGCGCGTCAGTTGTTCCGCTATTTGAAAGCCCAGCCTTGCGCATTGACCATTTCGGTTGAATCGAGGTGATGGCCGGTCAAGCCATTGAAGATTTCGACTCGTCCGAACGATCTTACGACTAAAATACTTCCTCCGGCTGCAACGGTCGCACGCTTAAGCGCGCGAAGGAGGTGTGTTTTCCTCATTTCGACAGATTCGAGGCTGTCTGATGTGTAAGACGGCCAACAAGGATAGTGCATTGGCAAAATTGACCAGAGGAAGCCTGTAGCGATGGTAAGAACGTTACTAACGCTGCACCACTCGGTACGGTCATCGTTGAAGGACCATTGAAAAACTCCACTTCCACCTGTCGTATGAACTGGTCCTAAATATTTTAGAGGTGAGGAACTGCTGAGTTCGACCGTTTCCCCATTGATTCGAACTCCAGCTGGCAAGCTTCCCATATGGACTTTGATTTCGTTCTCCTGCTCTTCTGTTACACCATCGATTGCCGCATTGATTTGAGCAGAGTCACCCTGATTGGGCTCTATTCGTGCATCAAAACGGGGAGTGGCACAGGCGGCCGGCAGAAGGGATAAAAGGAGCATTCTGAGTAATATTTTCATATTGCCGGGCATTAGCATATTGAAGACCTTTTTAAAAGGTGCCCGTCACCTTTTTGGCCCGAGGCGCGTCATAGCTATTGCTGTGTTTCGTTGACTTTGGCTAATTGGAGGGCTAGCTCGACTTCATGGCTAGACCAGATTTTCGGTTTATTGAATCGTTAGAAGGTGCTCGAGTGCTCAAGGGTTACGTACCAGATTCGAGTGCCAGTGGAAGTGGTGTAACTGCAGCAACTGGGGTGGATTTGGGGCAGTTGAGTGCCGAAGACCTCAAGAGTTTATCCATTAAAGATGTTACTCGCACTAAATTGACTCCTTACTTAGGATTAAAAGGGTCCAAGGCTGTGGATTTTATAAAGAAGAAGCCCCTGGTCCTGAGTGCAGTTGAGGCCGGAGATCTGGACCGGGCGATTCAAGTGCGGCATCTCGAACGCATAAGGCAAGTATATAACAGAACGAGGGATGCGAAAGACTCCAAGAGTTTTGATGAGCTGGAGCAGGAAGCACAGACAGTAATTCTTTCTGTTTCCTATCAATATGGACCAAACCTTGAACGCCGAGCGCCGAATCTTTGGAATCACGTAAAGAAGAACGAATGGGCAAAGGTTGAAAGCGAACTAAGAAATTTTGGCGATCGCTATCCTACCAGAAGGAGAAAAGAAGCCGATCTTCTAACCGGTATGAAGGGTTTCAATGAGAAGAAGTAGTTTTGCAGTCCTTCTATTTGCGTTGGCACTATCAACCGCTTGTTCGAGTGCTCAGCAGACATCTCAGCAAGATTCTATTCGAGTCTTTGACAAAGCCTTACTTGCCGATGCACAGTCCGCAAAGGTGCTGAAGATAAAACGCACATTGATCAAGAAGGGTATCAACAATTGCGAGAGCTGGCTAAAGGCTTATCGAGCTCAGTCCCTGCCTGAGACGACCGCCAGCTTCCACAAGTTTAAGAACTATCGGGTTTGTGCAATTGCTGAGTTTGGAGCCCTGCAAGGGCTTGCATTGAATGAGGCTATCGGAAGTCCAAGATTTGAACCTCAAAATCTGGACTTCGCAGCTTTCACTTCTTCCTTGGGGCCGCGCCTTCCTAAGAAAGTTCCAGTTTATGCCAAGGATTTGGACCTGAAGTGGGAGAGAATAGCTCGCAACCTATTCCAGTTGAGTGGTGATGCAGGGTGGAGTTACCAATTTGAAATACTTGCGGAAAGTAGCGAGAAGGTTTGGATTGGATTCGAAGACCGCGCGCTTGACGGCAGTTATTACAGTTATGAAGTTCTAGAGGTTCCTCAATAGGTGCCAATAAACGTGTGAGACACGTTTTTTGGCACCTTTTTGGGTTAGAGCGCGTGGAAGCGGGCGTACTCACCGGAGTGGTCGAGGAGGGACTGGTGGGTACCGTGCTCAATAACGGATCCGTGTTTGAGGACGAGAATCTCGTTGGCCTTTCGTACCGTGGACAGTCGATGGGCGATAATCAACGTTGTACGATCCGCCATCAAGTCCTCTAAGGCCGTTTGAACGGCACGTTCTGCAACGGTATCCAAGTTGGACGTTGCTTCATCCAAAATCAAAAGTGGCGCTTCCCTCAAGAACGCGCGTGCTACCGATATGCGCTGACGTTCTCCACCAGAAAGTTTGATTCCGCGATCTCCGATGATCGAGTTAAAGCCTTCGGGCATACTTTCAATAAACTCAAGGGCATTGGCTTTCTGGGCAGCTTCTCGAATCTTGTCCATCCCCGCACCGAGTTTTCCGCATCGAATGTTCTCGGCAATGGTGTCATTAAACAGAAAGACATCTTGGCTCACTACCGAAATAAGGTTGCGAAGGTCCTCTACTGGAAGGTTACGGATGTCGTGTCCATCCATCAAGATCCTTCCTTCGGAAACGTCATAAAGACGAGCCATCAGATAAGTCGCAGAACTCTTGCCAGAGCCGCTGGCTCCCACCAACGCAATGACACTGCCTTTATTTAGGTTAAAAGAAAGGTTCTTCAGCACCATGCGGTCGGGCTGGTCTGGATACGCGAAGCTTACCTTTTCAAACCGGATGCTGTCTTCGAAGCTGCGAAGGCGAGAAGGATGCTGGCTTTGCGGCAAACGTGACTTCCAGGAGAGAATATCCATGACCCGCTCGGTAGCAGCTGCGGCTTGGTGGAGCTTGATGTTGACGTCATTGAGCTTGCGAATGGGATCAATCATGATTGCAAATGCGGTGAAGAAAGCCAGAAGATCGCCCGACGTCATGGTACCGCTCAAGACCATGGATCCGCCTGAGTAGATAACACCTGCAATAGCAAATGCCGTGATCAGCTCTACCGCCGGGTGCGCAATTTCTTCTAAGACGGCAGTCTTAAGCGCGATACGAGAAAATTCTTCCGTTCGGTTTCTGAATTTCTTGCGCACATACTTTTCGAGCCGAAACAGTTTGATCACTCGAAATCCAGTAAACGCTTCTTGAAGGTGGGAGAAAACGCGCTCGCTCTCTTCTGTCATGCGGTGGATGTAGCGTTTGAGGTTGCGGCCCGTGGCTCGAAAAACCCAAGCCAGCATCGGAAAAATCGCCAGCGTAATGAGCGTAAGCTTCCAATTGAGGTAGAATGCGGCTCCCAAAAGAAAGGTAAAAGTCAGCGGTTCTCGTATCAGAACATTGAGACAAGAAAGTCCGCCATCGATGTACTGTGGATCGCTGGCCACGCGAGACATCAGCGACCCCGTGCTCTGCTGAGTGAAGTAATCGGGAGAAAGCCCTAAGAGGTGTTGGTAGACGTCGTTTTTGATCTTTTGATTGACTCGAACAATCACCACGCGAAGGCAGTAGTAGTGAAAAAAACGAATCACGAAGTTCAAGCCAAAGATCCCGATCACCGCGAGTGGAAAGAGGTAGAGGTACTTGGCTTCTTTTTTGATTAGGAATTGGTCTACTAAATACTTGACGATCACAACCGGGCTTGTGCGAAGAAGGGATAGCGGAATGCTTAGGGCCAAGCTCACCAAGATGAGGCGAAGGTACGGACGAAGGTAGGGGATCAATTTTTTGAGGATGCGTAGATCTTTCATGTCAGATAATCCTCTTTATCTTACTGGAGCCAACGGGATATAGCAAAACCTTAGGTCCCTTGGAGGTTTGGTGCGGTCACTCAAATTTTGGAAACTCACAGCTCTCGGCAATGATTTCGTCCTGGTGGATCATCGCGAGGAAAGAAAAGAAAAGCAACTCTCGTCCCAGCAAGCCAAAGCTATGGCTGATCGCCGTTGGGGGATTGGATGCGATCAACTCATCGAATTGTTGCCAGATGGATCGGGACTCGACGCACATGTAAAATTTTGGAATGCCGATGGGTCCCAGGCAGAGATGTGCGGCAATGGATTGCGAGCGGTGGGCGTGTTTCTGAATAAGCCAGTAGCTAAGGTACGCACCGTCAAAGGTGAACAGACCCTTCGTGTCGAATCACCCAACTGGGTGGCCGTAGAAATGGGGGAGTTGGATGTGAAGCCCCCCAGGACTATGCGAGTCGGCGATCAGGAAATTCCGGCTGTGGTGGTCCATGTCGGCAATCCTCATCTCGTGCTTTTTGCGCAAAATTGGACGCAGGCTGATGTGGAGCGCTGGGGCCCGGAGTTAGAGGTGCACCCAGACTTCCCTGATCGAACTAATGTAGAGTGGGTGGAGGTCCAGGGACCTAGGCAGCTTCGTGTCGGGATTTGGGAGCGGGGTGCAGGCGCAACTTTGGCCTGTGGATCGGGTGCTTGTGCGTCGGCCGCCGCAGCTATTGCTTTGCAGGGTGGAAAATCTCCCGTTACGGTGGAGCTTCCCGGTGGGCGAGCCACTGTGGAGTGGCTGGGACCGGGATCCGGAGCTATTCTCCGAGGTCCAGCCCACGAGGTCTTTGTCGGGACCTACTCACTGGTCGAGTGAAGACAGAGGATTCATGTAGAGCCGAAACGACTTGTCGCGATGACGACGAATCGCAAAGATGCCCTTCTCCTTTTCGGTAGCAAGTTGTTGATAGAAGCTGGGATCTACCTCTCCGATATCTCGGACGGTACGACCTTCGTATCTTCCAAAGTCGATGATCACCAAGGACTCATCGATTACGCCCGTTACCGGGCTACTAGCAAGAGCAGACATCAATCCCCCAAATCTGAAGTGAATTCGTTGATGGACCTAGCCGGCACCACAAGCACCAGTTAAGCCTCCCCCCGGAAATGATTGTATTCACTTCTGTATTAAACGTCAAAAGCAGTGCTAACGCGATAAAGTTTATGATAAACAAGACGCAAAATGTGCGGCGTCGTCGGAATCATCGGTTCTCCTTCCTCAGCTCGGGAAGCCTTTCTTGGGCTTACTACGCTGCAGCATCGCGGTCAGGACGCCGCTGGCATCCTTACTTATGACTCAGAAGGTTTTCACCGCGTCAGAAATACAGGACTAGTCGAATCCGTTTTTACTCGAGAGAAATTTGAAACCCTCACCGGCGAGATGGCGATTGGTCATGCGCGTTATTCTACCATTGGAAAAGGGGATCTCAGCGACGTTCAGCCCTTTGTCTCCAACTATCCTTACGGAATTGGATTGGTGCAAAACGGAAACACCGTCAATTACTCGGACTTGCTGAAGCGACAGATCAAAGAAAGCAAGCGGCATCCACTTTCGCACTCGGATGGCGAAGTTCTTTTGAATCTCTTTTCTGAAGGACTTGTTGCCCATGGTCCAGTGACGGAAGAATTGAAGTTCGAGACGATCTGCCACGCAGTGAGTGGCCTTATGGATCATGTCAACGGCAGCTACTGTGTCGCGCTACTTGTTGCAGGGTTTGGAATGGTCGCCTTTCGAGATCGGCTTGGATTGCGTCCGATGATCTGGGGAAAGAAAGAAGGATCGTTGCCCTCGGGTGAAGCGCATATGGTTGCATCCGAAAGCGTAGCTTTGGATTTCAATGGCTATCAGATTGTCCGAAACCTTGAACCCGGTGAAGTGATTGCCATCAATCTCAAGGGAGAAGTCTTTACGAAGGTGCTGGGCGGAAAGCCTCGCAGACCTTGTATGTTTGAGTGGGTCTATTTTGCATCGCCTGAATCGGTATTGGACGAGACGCCAGTCTATCGGACACGAATCAATTTAGGAAAGAACCTCGCTACGCAATTGAAAGCCGAGTTTTCAAAAAGGGGCATCAAACCAGATATGATTGTGCCGGTGCCAGAGACCTCCCGAATTGCAGCTATTGCAGTTTCGGAGGAATTGGGAATTCCCTATCGCGAAGTCTTGATTAAAAATCGCTACATCAAGCGAACCTTTATTCTAGATTCTGATGACAAGAGACGTCGCGCAGTAGAGTTGAAGCTCTCGCCCGTAAAATCCGAGATCAAAGGGAAAGAAGTGGTCTTGGTCGATGATTCCATTGTTCGTGGAACGACTTCCACACGTTTGATTCAGCACGTGCGCAATGCAGGGGCGAAGAAAGTCTATTTTGTATCGACCTGTCCTCCCATTAAGAACCCCTGTTATTATGGCATTGATTTTCCTAGTGGGTCAGAGTTGGTGGCCTATCAGCGTAGCAATGCCGAGATTGAATCTTTGTTAGGTGCGGATGCTGTGATTTATATCACGGAAGAGGGCCTTCAAAAGTCGATCGAAGAAAGTGCCAATGGGAACAAGAAGATTAGTAATCCCTGTATGGCATGCCTCAATGGAAAATATCCTACCGATGTAGCTACGGGGCTGCGATTTGCGGAAACGAGAGAATCCGATCGCCGCTCCACTTCGAATTAACTTGGAGGAGAGAGAGTGATTTCTACCCTTTATCGTGGATCCGTCAAAGACGTACTGGGACCCGTTCAATTTGAAGGCTCGGACGCGCTCCTCTTTCACTATACGGACGCTTATTCGGTATTTGATTGGGGAAGGATGCCCGACCTCCTTCCAGAAAAAGGCGCTGCATTGGCCATTCTCGCAGCTTGCTGGTACGAGCGGTTGCAGGATCCTCGATCGTGGGAGCGATTCTCGAAATCAGAGACCGCACTGCAGATTCGCAAAGGTATGTCAGCCCTGGGAGCAGCGAGTCCCAAACGTAAGACTGCAGAGCCCGTCTCAATCAATTCAACCTTCAATGAAATCGGTGAGGTGCTGAAGCAAAAAGGTCTCCTCACTCACATGCTTGGGGTTGCACCATCTTCGTTGGTGGCTTCTTTGATGGATGGTGGGGGTGTTCAGCCAAGGCTCTCGAGTGAACTATTTGAAAAGCCAGATCCCGAGGTTTTTCGGCACCTCGTGGTGCGGAAGGTAGCAGTAGAGCGCCCGAGAGAGGATGTCTTTTTGGGGCGCTCGGTCTTGGATTACTCGCCCGTCCGGGCGACCAAGCCTCCTCGGTTGATTCCACTTGAGGTTCTGTTTCGTTTTTCGTGCCCACCGGGAAGTTCTTTGGTTTCTTACGTTCAAAAACACGCGGATTATTGGAAGAACCTTGCGCTACCTCCTGAGGTCATGGCGCGTGGAGTAGAACCCGGCACGAAGTGGGATTTTCCGGTGATCGAGTTTTCGACGAAGCTCGAATCCGAAGATCGTAGGATCGGAACCACCGAAGCCATCAATCTCTGTGGAATTCCTGCGAGGATTCTTGAGGAGCTTTTCTTAAAGACCGTTTGGGTGGCTGGCTACCTCAAAGACCTTTGCGCTCGATCGGGCCTCGAACTCGCTGACGGAAAACTCGAATGGGGTTTGACGGAGACTGGGGAGTTGATGCTCGTGGATGCGATTGGTCCGGATGAACTACGGATCCTCAAGAACGGCATTCAACTTTCGAAGGAAGCGCTTCGTTCGCATTACCGTACAACGAGTTGGTATCAAGGCGTAGAGCGAGCAAAAGAGGAGGCCAAGGCCAAAGGGATCTTGGATTGGAAAAAATTAGTTGCTGAGCAGCCCCAGTCCCTCCCGAAGGCCAAGCGTGAATGGGTTTCTCAGCTTTATCAAGCACTCGCCAATGAACTCACGGGCAAACGTTGGTTTGCTCAAGCGTGGTCACTCGATCGGGTGCTGCAAGAATACTCTGTCCATATGGAGGGAAGCTAGTGGGAGCGACGGTCCTTCTTTATGGCTCTGGTGCGAGAGAGCACGCGTGGGCTTGGAAGTTGGCGCAGTCGACTGAGGTGACTCGACTCATTTGGGTGGCGTCTCATATTGCAGCCGTTCCAGAAAAAGAATCCCAATGGTCGCTCGAAGTTTGGAATCCAGAAATTGGATTTGAAGAAATCGTTCAGCGAGCAAAAACCGAAGGTGTTCAATGTGCAGTGGTTGGGCCAGATGATCCCATTGCTCAAGGGCTCTGCGATCACTTCGTAGCAGCAGGTATTCCAGCACTTGGACCGCTCGCGACCGGCGCAAAATTAGAATCCAGCAAGTCCTTTGCAAAAGAAATCATGCAAGCTGCAAAGGTTGATACAGCCGCTTGGGTCAGCGTCACAGATCGAAGTGCGGGTGAGCGTGCGCTCGATCGATTCAAGTCTCCTTGGGTGATCAAAGCAGACGGACTCGCACTCGGCAAAGGCGTCAAGATTTGCTCGACACGCAAGGATGCAAGTCAGGCGTTAGAGACACTATTGGAATTGTCGGGCAACGTCGTCATTGAAGAGTTTTTAGAGGGAGAAGAGGTTTCTTGGATGGCGTTCTGTCGCGGTGATCGCGTAGCGCTTTGGGATACTTCTCGAGATTACAAGCGCCTCCAAACCAAAAACCTAGGTCCTAATACGGGTGGCATGGGCGCCTACAGTCCAGTCGCTTTGTTTCAAACAGAAGAAGCTTTTGAGCGAGTGCGAAAGGATGTGTTCCTTCCTGTGCTTCATGAAATGAAAAAGCGCGGAACCCCATTTCATGGAATCCTCTATGCAGGATTGATTTTCAATTCTAGTACGCAGCGGCTCTCGGTTTTGGAATTCAATGCAAGGCTCGGAGATCCAGAAGCGCAAGTCTTGCTTCCGCGTATGAAAGACGATCTTTGGCAATGGGTTATGCGAGTAGCTACGGGCGAAGGATGGCAACACGATCAGGTGCGTGTTGGATTTCATGATCGCGCGGCAGTCTATGTCGTCGGTGCCGCCGAAGGATATCCTGATGCGCCCGTGAAAGGTGATTCTGTTTCGGGTTGGAAGTGGAAGGAGTCGCTTCGGTCGTGCCAAGATCCCTCTGGATTTGTTGCTGGTATGAAAGAACCCGGCGTGACTTCTGGAGGACGCGTACTTGGTGCATTGGGACAGGCGCCAAAATTGGAAGAGGCGCGTGCGTTGGCCTACCAGCGATTGGAGACCATGCGGTTTCGAGGAATGCAGAACCGAGAGGACGTAGGCGTCTTATGAGCATACGTCAGCGATTTGCTATTTTGGCCTCGGGCCGTGGAAGCAATGCCAAGGCAATCCTAGAAGCTTGTCGGCGCGGGGATTTGCAACACGACCCGGTTTTAGTGCTTTCCAATCGGGAGAAGGCTCCTGTCCTGGCTTATGCTAGCGAAGCAAAAGTTCATTCAGAATGTTTGATTGCCCTTCCTCAAGAATCTCGGACTAGCTATGACCAACGTGTCTTATTGCTATTGCGTGCTCAAAGGGTGGGGTTTGTTGTACTCGCGGGGTATGATCGTCTTTTATCCCCTGAGTTTTTAGGCGCATTTGATTCGGGCAAAGGCTATCAGCGCGTGGTGAACATTCATCCTTCGCTTTTGCCAGCTTTTCCTGGATTGGGTAGTTACGCCAAGGCTTTTCACTATGGCGCTAAAGTTACCGGAGTCACCGTTCATTTGGTCAGTGAAGGGATGGACGAAGGACCTGTTTGTGCACAGGAAGCATTTGATATTCAGCATTTGACTTCCATTTCAGAAGTCGAAAAAAAGGGCCTTGAGCTAGAGCATGACCTCTATCCTCGAGCCCTGAATTGGATTTTGTCAGAGAAGTTTATGGTAGAGAACCGGGGCGCAGGCCCCGAGAGGAGGGCCTTTGTTCGTCCGAGTTGAAGTTGCACGTCGTCCAGAATTCAATGACCCCGAAGCAGATCGAATCCTTCGACGAATCGAGATGGCCCATCCAAAGATTCGGCGCGCAATTCGCTGGGCGCGGATGTTGCAAGTCTATTGGTTAGAGGTTCAGGCTCCACGCGAACAAGTGATCCCTGCGGTGAGCGCCATTTTTCATGACCCCGTGGTCAATTGGCTTTTTACAGGCGATTTGATTCCTTCTACGGCAGGGTCTCACGGCGGCCTTTTGGACCTCTTTGAATCGGCTCCTCAGCGATCGGGAAATTTCTGGGGGATTGAGCGCCGTTTTCGTCCAGGCGTCACAGACAATGTTGGACGGTCAGCGCGCGAAGCTTTGGATATTGTGCTTGCTGGAAAGAACACCCATCCTCGAGCATCAAGTGGTTGTCTTTTGGTTTTGGAAGGCGTGGACCTCAAAGAATCCGACGTAACCTTGCTTGCCAAAGATGTCTTGAGTAATGAATTGATTCACTCGTGGACCCTCGTTCCTGCTGTTGAGCTGCGCTCAAATGAACGCTTTCAACCAGATCATGTGCGGTTTGGGTTTTCGAGAAGTCCAATGAAGGGTTCAGATCGCGTTCATGAAGTGGCGCTCGACGGCCTCAATGATCAAGCGCTGACGGATATGAGCCGCGAAGCACTCTGGGCACTTTCGTTGGACGAGATGAAAGCTATTCGAAAGCACTTTCAAGACAATCGCGTGAAGTCGCTTCGCACGGATCGAGATTTGCCCATTCAGCCCACGGATGTGGAGATGGAAGTTTTTGCACAGACTTGGTCTGAGCACTGCAAACATAAGATATTCAATGCGACGATTCACTATCGTGAAATCGGTGAGAGCCCTTGGGGTGTACGTTCGAGTTTGCCAGAGCGAGTAGATAGTCTTTTTAAGACCACGATTGCTGGAACTACGGCAGAGATTCAACGACCTTGGCTCCTATCCGTATTCAAGGACAACGCGGGCATTGTTGCGCTCGATGAAGAAGATGCCATTTGTATCAAAGTCGAAACGCATAATTCTCCATCCGCCTTGGATCCTTATGGCGGCGCACTTACCGGAATCGTTGGCGTCAATCGCGATATCTTGGGATGTGGACGCGGTGCCAAACCCATTTTCAATACTGATGTATTCTGCGTGGCAAAACCAGACTACCTGGCCCCTTTGCCTGATCGTATCTTGCATCCGCGTCGAATTTTAGATGGGGTTCGCAAAGGAGTGGAAGACGGCGGAAATCAAAGTGGGATTCCAACCGTCAATGGCGCCTTGGTTTTTGATGATCGCTTTCTTGGCAAACCCCTCATTTATTGCGGTACGGGCGGAATCATGCCACGCATGAGCGGAGGTATCCCTTGTCAGACCAAGGAGATTCGACCTTCCGATCGAGTCTTTATGGTGGGAGGAAGAATCGGTAAAGACGGGATTCATGGAGCGACGTTTTCTTCTTTGGCCCTTCAAGAAAGTTCTCCTACCTCCGCCGTTCAGTTGGGTGATCCCATTACTCAGAAGCGTATGAGCGACTTTATTTTGGAAGCGCGCGACCTTGGATTGTATCGCACGCTTACCGACAATGGAGCGGGCGGATTGTCTTCCTCAGTGGGTGAGCTTGCAACCCTGAGCGGTGGCGCAAAGATCGACGTGGGACTTGCCAAAACCAAGTACCCAGGACTTCGGCCCTACGAACTGGTGATCAGTGAATCCCAAGAGCGAATGACCGTTGCGGTTCCGCCTGAGAAGCGTGATGCCTTTAAGGTGCTTGCGCAAAGACGCGGTGTAGAAGTCAGTGACCTTGGTGAGTTCAATACCAGCGGATTTTTTGAAATCCTATATAACGGAAAAGCCCTGGCATTGATTGACCTCAAGTTCCTTCATCATGGTGGACCAACCCTCGAAATCGAAGCGAGTTGGACCCATGAAAATCAGACACCAGGAAAAATTGAATGGGACTTTTCGATCGATGGACCTAAGCGCCTCTTGGAGCTTCTTGAGCGCCCCAATATTGCGTCTAAGGAATGGCTGATCCGTCAGTATGACCATGAAGTTCAAGGGATGTCTGTGATCAAACCGCTCCATACTCGAATGGTGGGGACGCCTAGTGAGTTTAGTGGTCCCAATGATGCTGCCGTCTTGAAGCCAAAACCCAATAAGAATATTGGAATCGCTGTTGGATGCGGAATCAACCCCAAGCTTTCGGATTTGGATCCCTACCTCATGGCCCAAAGTGCGGTGGATGAATCCGTTCGAAACATCCTTGCCGTTGGTGCCGAGTATGGGACAGCCGAGTCCATGTTGGCACTGGTCGATAATTTCTGTTGGCCTGATCCACTGGTGGATACCGAGAAAGCGGGTGCCTTGGTCCGAGCCTGTTTTGGCTTGCGTGACGCTTGTTTGGAATTGGGCGCGCCCTTGATATCGGGCAAAGATTCCATGAAGAATGACTACGTCGGAAAGCGCGAAGGCAAAGAAATCCGGATTTCGGTACCGCCCACGTTGCTAGTCACAGCCATGGGACGAGTCAAAGATATACGTAAGGCACGTACGGCGGATTTCAAGGGTGACGGCCAGAGTATCTATCTATTAGGCGGCCGGCAATTTGGACTCCTGGGTTCAGAAATGCACGCCATGCTGATGGAGCGTATTCGAGAAAAGGGTGGCTCGCAGAATTCAGCAGTGTTGCCAACATCGAATCTCCTTACCAAAGAGCACCGATTGGGACTTCCAGACTGGAGAGTGGCGCAGCGAATTTATCGTTGGTTGGGCGGAAGTCTGGGCGAGCATCAAGAACGTTTGTCCTCCGTTCATGATGTGTCGGAAGGCGGAGTTTTGGTAGCGGTTGTGGAGAGTATTCTTGGAAGGGGGCTTGGCGGATTGATTCAGGTTCCTCGTTATGAGGATCCGTGGGAGTTTTGCTTTGGAGAGGGGTTTCACTCTTTCGTCGTCTCCTGTTCTCCGGCTCATACTCAATTCTTAGAGGCCGAGTGGAAAAACTATGAGGTCCCCTTCTTGGCGATGGGCCATGTGCAGAAGGCGCCTCGTTTGGAAGTTCAATTTCAGACTGGTGTAAAACCGGAGTCTTGGAGCTTGGACATGGATTTATGCCGTAAGGCTTGGAGTCGGGAAGGATATTGGGAATGAGTTCACCTTTGCGTGCGTTGGTCATTACGGGAGATGGCATCAACTGCGAAACAGAAACAGCGGAAGCCTTGAGGCTCGTTGGGTTTGAAGCAGAGATACGGCACCTCAACGATATGATTGCCGAGAGCATGACGCTTGACCACCTGTCGTCGCGTTACTCGGTGCTGGCGCTGCCGGGCGGCTTCTCGTTTGCGGATGATCTTTCATCAGGAAAGCTACTGGCCCTCAAAATTCAGCATGGCTTGCGTTGGGATCTTGCAGCTTTTGCAGCGCGCGGCGGCCTAGTGCTTGGAGTTTGTAACGGATTTCAGGCTTTGATTCGCCTAGGCATCTTTGGAAAGTCAGTCACCATAACCAATAACGAGCAAGGCAAGTTCGTAAATAAATGGGTGCGGGTTGTGCGAGGAAGTGATTCTTGCGTTTGGCTCAAGCGAATGGGGACGATTGACCTTCCGATTCGTCATGGTGAGGGTAGGATTTTGTTTCAGGGCTCTCATAGCGCAGAAGTCGTAAGTAAGTTTGAACGCTACGGAATGATGTGTTTGAAGTATGAACAAAATCCAAATGGCAGCGCCTTTGGTTTGGCAGGGCTATGTGATTCGACGGGAAGGATCTTTGGATTAATGCCGCATCCCGAGGCCTTTGTGCGATGGACTTCTCATCCCGAGTGGACCTACCAGCCTGATCGAGCTGGGGGACCGGGTGATGGTCTGTTGATGTTTCAAAATGCGTTTCAGGAGGTAAGTGGAAAATGAAGATGGTTAAGAGTTTAGTGGTACTTGTTTTGTTCAACCTAAGTCTTGCGGGCTGTGGGTACAATTCGCTTCAAGGACTGGATGAAGACGTCAAAGCTTCGTGGTCTGAAGTTCAAAATCAGTTTCAGCGTCGTTCGGACTTGATTCCGAACTTGGTAGAGACGGTTAAGGGATACGCGAAGCATGAAAAAGATACGCTGCAAGCCGTAATTGAAGCGCGAGCCAAAGCCACCCAAATCCAGCTCAACGCAAAGGATCTTTCGAATCCGGAGATGTTTCAAAAATATCAGGCCGCTCAAGATCAGCTTGGCAGAAGTCTGGGGCGCCTTCTAGTTTCGATTGAGCGTTACCCAGACCTCAAAGCCAATCAGAATTTTCTTTCTCTTCAGGCTCAGCTAGAAGGCACTGAAAATCGAATCGCAGTAGCTCGCACACGCTATATTGATCAGGTGGCTAATTACAATAAGAAGGTTCGATACTTTCCGACCAACCTGACGGCTAAGTACCTTTTGGATTTGCAAGTACGAGAAACCTTTAAGGCCGCTGAGTCAGCACAAGAGACTCCTAAAGTGAGTTTCTAAATGAAGCTTCGTTTTGCCGGATGGAGTCTTGCCATCTTATTTGCGGCCTTGGTATCGCAGGCGGCTTTGAATGATGACCTCAAGAAGACCATTCCGGAATTGCGAGATCCTATTATGGACTCCGCTGGACTGCTTTCTTCTCCAGAGCGTGAGGTCTTGGCCAAGGAGTTGCTAGAGGTCTATCAATCCAAGGGCATCCAGTTGGCGGTCTATATTCCAGCTTCTTTGCAAGGGCACGCCATCGAATCCTTCAGTATTGCCGTGGCCGAGAAGTGGAAACTCGGAGTGAAGGGCTCGGATCGCGGGGTTTTGTTACTCATTGCTCCCAAAGAGCGACAAATGCGGATCGAAGTAGGGTATGGCCTGGAAGGAGAAATTCCAGATGCAGTTGCTTCGGAGATTATTCAAGATCAGTTGGTTCCTTTCTTTCGAGCCGGGAATTACAGCGAGGGTATTCGTAGTGCCTATTTGACTATTCTTCATCATTTGGATCCATCCATTCAGGCTCCGGCTGTAAAGGGTCGAATAAGTGATGGTAGGGCAGGTCAGGTAAGCACCATTATCTTTTTGATCTTTGTGCTGATTCTATTTGTTTATCTCAGTTCACTTGGAGGCGGTCATTCACAAAATTGGTCGCGGCGAAGAGGATGGTCAGGTCGCGGGGGTTTTGGTGGGGGAGGTTTCGGAGGCGGTGGTGGATTTGGTGGTGGTGGCTTCGGCGGAGGAGGCGGTGGTTTTGGAGGTGGCGGTGCATCAGGACGATGGTAGGGTGAAGCAATGATATCCAAAAAAGACCCACTTAATATAAAAGATCAGGAGCAAATCCAAAAAGCAGTTGAGCATGCGGAGTCGCTCACGAACGCTGAAATTGCAATCGTAATGGCTACTTCTAGTACGCCAGCAGCTTGGGTTCATGCGTTTTGGGCAATTCTGGGTTGGATTTTTGCTTCGATGATTCTATGGATTCAGTACCTTCAGGCCCCAAGTTGGAATCAGGGTCTCGTGGAAATTTTATTTTGGCAAACACTCGGCATGGCGATTGGCAATGGACTGGCCTTTCTTCCTTGGCTGAAGCGTAAGACGCTCTCACAAAAGATAGTTGCAGCCTCATTGAGAAGAGAAGCCCTAGCGCAGTTTTTGCTACAGGGTTTGGCTGAGACACGCCAACACAACGGAGTTTTGATTTACCTGTCGGACATGGAACGCGCTATCGAAGTTATCGCAGATAAGGAAGCTTATTTGCGAATGTCCGAGTCCTATTGGAAAAAACTCGTGACAGATCTTTGTACGGTATGGAGATCCTCCAAAGGAATGGAAGGAGTCTGCGCACGAATTGAAAAATTAGGTGAAGAGCTGTCTCAGGTTTTCCCTAAAACTGCAGACGACAAAAATGAACTCACCAATGAAGTTTTGAAGAGGAGATAGAAAGTGCTTCGACCTCGAAGGGTTCTCTTGAGTGTGTCAAATAAAGATCAGTTGGCTGAGTTGGGCCATGCTTTTGCGAAGGCGGGCGCAGAACTAGTAGCAACTGGCAAGACGGCGCAAGTTCTTGTCGATGCAGGCCTGTCGGTTGTGCCGATTGAGAAGATCACTGGGAATCCTGAAGCCTTTCAGGGACGGATGAAAACACTCTCTTTTCAGGTTGGGAGCGGTTTGCTCTATCGCCGTGGTGACGAAAAAGATGAAGCCGATCTCAAGAAGCTAGGGCTGCTTCCTATTGATGCCGTGGTCATTAATTTCTATCCTTTTGAAAAAGCTGCTGAAAAAATGGACTTGCTTCAGGACGCTAGAGCCTTGCATGAAGAAATAGATATCGGCGGACCTACGTGGGTGCGAGCTGCGGCGAAGAGTGTGCCGGATTGTCTCGTGCTCACCGATCCTAAGCAGTATCCACAAGTGATTCTGGAATTGAATCGGACTAATGGCGTGGAAGAGAGTACCATTCGCCAAGCGGCATTGGAGGCTTGGAGGCGAGTAGCGGACTATGATTCCGCCATAGAAAGAAAATTGAGAGGTTGCGAGACCTTGACCCTACGCTATGGCGAGAATCCGCATCAAACGGCCTCGATGCAAGTCGATCCGAATTCTCCGATTGCTTGGCCCGTGGGTTCTGAGAAGCCTCTGACCGATCAGGCGCTCTCTTACAATAATGTTTTGGATATGACGGCTGCTTATGATCTTACTCAAGAATTGCATCGAGGCTTTCCTGGGCGGACCGGCGTCGTCATAGTCAAACACGGCAATCCTTGTGGAGTAGCGTGGATCAATCGAGCAGAACCGCAGTCTCAGCTTAAGGCACTTCAGGCTGCGTGGGAGGGAGACCCCGTTTCCGCTTTCGGTGGAGTGCTGTGCTTCAGTGATCCTCTTACGCAAGAGTCCGCAGAATGGTTGGCCCCACGATTTGTAGAATTGGTTGCTGCCCCGGGATTGGCTTCGGGTTCTAAGGAATTGAATGCCTTGCTGCGATCGCGAAAAAAACTGAAAGCATTGTCGCTGAGAAGGATTGAGCCTTGGGCTGACCAACTAGTGACCGCTATTCCTGGTGGCCGTTTGATGCAATCTCCCGACAGTGGCGGAGAAGAGGAATTGAAGTCCGTAACGAAAAAGACATTTCCTGAAGAATTCAGATCGTTGACTTCTTTTGGTATAGCAGTAACGCGATGCCTGCGGTCCAATGCCATTGCGTTGGTGAGAGAGCTTCCAGAGAAACGTGGCTACCAGTTGATTGGCGCGGGACAAGGGCAGCCCAATCGAATTGATGCGATTCAGATTTTAGCAATTCCTCGCGCCAAGAAGACCCTGAAGGAATCACAATGGCCCGGAGATCTCAAGCAATCGCTTCTCATTAGCGATGCGTTCTTCCCTTTTGCGGATTCCATTCAGGTTTGTGCCGAGGCTGGAATAGCTTGGATTGTGCAGCCAGGTGGGAGCATCAAGGATTCAGAAGTTATTGCGGAATGTGATCAAAGGGGTCTCGGGATGATGATGAGTGGTCGTAGGCATTTTAAGCACTGAGGTAGTATGAAGACGTGGACGTACGAAAAAGCAGGAGTTTCTCGAAAACGCGGCGATCAGCTGGTGAGCAGCATTCAGAAAATGAATCGAGGAAATCAGGCATCCAAAGTCCATCCTTCGATTGGTGGCTATGCGTCCGTGATTCGATCTGGTGCTCAGTATGTCGCGGCTACGACTGATGGAGTTGGAACTAAGCTGAAATTGGCTTTTGAATCGGGAATTCATTCAACTATTGGCATCGACTTGGTTGCGATGTCTGTCAATGACTTGCTCTGTGTGGGATCCAAGCCGGCATTTTTTCTGGACTACTTTGCAACGGGAGGACTCAAGCTTTCAACCGCCAAGAAAGTACTCTCAGGAATCGTCAAGGGTTGTGAGATGGCCGAATGCGCACTCGTCGGTGGCGAAACCGCTGAGATGCCTGGTATCTACCAAAAAGGTGAGTATGATTTGGCAGGTTTTGCAGTAGGTTTTTTATCCTCAAAGCAGCTACTGCCTAAGAAGGCTTTGCCATCAGGTTTGGCACTGGTGGGAGTGGCCTCCAGCGGGTTTCATAGCAATGGCTACAGCCTCCTCAGAAAACTCCTGCCCCAATCCGGAAAGAACCGTAAGGACCTCGTCAAAGCCCTATTAAGTCCAACCGAGATTTATGTGCGCTCGCTTTGGCCAGTCATAGAAAAAGGCTGGGTTCAGGGCATGGCCCATATTACGGGGTCGGGTTTTTTGAACCTACCAAGGATCAGCGACAAACTGGATTATGATCTGGTGCTGCCGCCTCTCGAAGAGATCGCGCCATGCTATACTTGGCTGCGCCATACCGGGAAAATAAAATTTGAAGAAGCTGCTCAGACCTTCAATATGGGACTTGGAATGGTTCTAGCGGTGAAGCCCAAAGATGTCGGCCCAGTGATTGGAGCGATTCATCGTTCTGGTAAAATGGCTTGGCTGATTGGAGAAACCCGCAAGAAGTCCGGACGGGTGCCCAAGATAGACTTGGAGTCTCGCGATTGGGGAAATACGCGTCTGCATTACCTATAAGTCAGTTGGACTGGTCGGACTTCAGTGGGCTGCGTGCCAGGAAGCGGATCTGCCTAGGACGGGGTCTTTCTAAGGAGGCTGCCAAGGAACAAATCTTTGCGCGAGGCGGATCGCTCCTTTCTCACCAGATCTGCTCCATTCAGGAGCTAGCGCAACAAGTAGTGCCGGACCGAGTCCTTGTTTCTCCCGGTGTGCGACGGGCAATCTTAGAAATGCTCCTGAGACGGCAAGAGATCGCAGTTTACTTTCCGGAGCTGCGAAAATTTCAGAAGCGTGCAGGATTTCTTAAGCGATTGGATCGAGCACTTCAGAAGACACGCGGATTGTATGCAGAGCTTGAAGAGCGTGAAGTCCTACTAGCAAGATTGGCAGAGAAGAACGCGCACTCCGTTTTGAGAGAAGAAATCCTACGCATGGCGGATGCGTATGAGTCCTACCTTGATTCGTACGGGGGAGTGGATTCGCCGCTGCTTTTGCGATTGGCGCGGGATCGCCTGCGGGATGGAGCTATTCCCGAAGGCTGGCGGGGAGTGGAGTGGGTCTATCTTTACCAGAGCGACTCAGAATCCTTGGAGCAGAGTTTTTTAGACGAGGTGGCCAAGTGCGTTTCTTGTGAATGGGTCAAAACGGGGATGGATTCCACGACAAATGATGTGTGGACGCTTCACCGAGCCCATACCTGGGATGAAGCAGTAAGTGCCCTGGCAGACACTCTCGCAAAAAAAGAGTCCGGGGAGCGTAGCCTTCTTGTTATTCCGGATCGTCCTGAGCTTCGGAGGTCCTTGCGGAGAGGATTGAAAGCAGCGGGAATTGCCACGCGAGAAACGCGTGACCCCTTGTCTGTTCGGCAAGCAGAGGTTTCCAAGCGCATCCTTCTTCCGCTTCAACTAGTTGGGCAGCGCTTTGAGAGATCAAAGGTTCTTGAATGGCTCTGGTCTTTACCGCAGTATTCAGGCTCCGAGAAACAAGTTTTGACCCGAGAGATTCAGCGACGAGGACTTCGTCGTGGTTTACAGGGCTATCAAGGTGGTGTCTTAGCAGGGCTGGGCAAAGAACTTGCCACGCTTCAGGGCAGGTTTTCTCAGCGGCTCACCTTGGAGCAGCTCCAAGTCCAGCATGAGGCCTGTTTTGAAACGGGAGATGAGCGAGAGTTCTTGACGAGGGTGTATGAATCACTCAGCGTAGATTGGGAGTTTCTCAAGCAGGAGACCCTTGCGCTTCCAGTGTTGTCCTGGCTGAAGAAGCTCCAAGAGCTTCTGGAAGAAATTGCTCCTTCGGTACAACGTCTGGTTGCACAGGAGGGGGTGGAGATTCACCTTTTCCAGCAAGCGCCACTTTGGAAGGAAGGAGAGCGCGTCGCCGTTCATTTCTTTGGATTGGGAGAACGGGATTTGTATTGGGAACCAACCGAATCGGATATGGCACTTTCTTGGAAAGAACGAGAATGGCTTGCTGTGGACTTTCAGATTGAGGGATTGCGAGGCCTTCAGGAGGACCGGCAGCGACTCCTGCTGCAGTGGTTTGTGGGAGCCAAAGAAGTTCATTGGCACCTCGCCTCGTATGATGGTCAAGGCAAAGAACTACGCAATATCGATGAGTTGATCGCAGAAAAAATTCCGGTGAATTGGAATCGAGTCATCGATCAGCCTCGAAAAGAGCGCCTTTTGAGTTATCGCAACACGACACGAATCCAATGTCGATCGGTGAAGCTGCCCAACTGGGAAAATCGCGGAAAGAAGCACCTTGAAGCGACCGAATTGGATCGTTATACCCGCTGCTCCTTCCAGGCGTTAGTAGACCATCGCTGGAAGATACAAGATGAGCGCGAGCCTGAGGATGAACTTTGGCCAGATGTTCGGGGTACCATCCTTCATCGAGCAATTGAATGGATCTTACAGGACCGAGAGAAGGGGCAAGACGTCAATCTTGCTGGAGCCCTTGAGCGCGCATGGTCCGAGCGCAATCCTGCGGGTTGGATGAAAGGCCGGCATTCTGAACAATACGTCAAAGGGCGATTGATGAAGATTTTGGTGAGTTTTTGGGACGACGAGCAAGTGTATCGTGCTCGTTCCGAAACAAAACTCTACTCGGTCGAACGCGAGCAAGTCTTGGAGTTGGAAGTAGATGGGACGCTGGTGCGCGGAGTGCCAGACCGCTTGGATCAGCATGTCGACGGTGTCTTTGTGATCGACTATAAGACGACAACGGACGTTCCGACCGGTGCCGAAATTCTAGAGCAGGGGTATCGCCTTCAGCTTCCTTTTTATGCGGTCGCGGCTCGCGAAAAATTGGGGCAAGAAGTCTTGGGCGCGCAATACGTTAGTTTAGGACGAGAAGTGAGTCGCGCGCGTGGAATTTTCTTGGAAGCTTACAACGGAAAAAATCCCGGATCACTTACCCATACACGCTCCAAAGCCTCGCTATTCTCGGACGAACCTGAAGTGATTTGGTCCCGCGCGAAGGCTCTGGTCGAGGAAAGTGTTCGATCGATTAAGCAGGGTCATTACGAAGCAAAGCCTCGTTTGGAGAAGGAATGCGTTCGCTGCCGACTCACCGATGTTTGCGGGCAGAGGCGCTTTCTTTGGAGCCGATCAGGGCTAGGGGAATCAGAAGAAGGCTAAGGACTGCAGTGGTGCGGTAGAGCATCGTCGCATCATAGATCGGGACGGAAAGCCATCCAATCACTTCGCGAGAGCTGAGAAGAAAAATCAGCGATGCTCCCAACGCCAATCGCGTGGATGACGAGCTTTTTAGGGTCAGTACGTAACTCAGTGGAAATGCCAGAAGGATAAAAGTGTTTTTCCAAGTGAGCATTCCGAAGGCGAGGATCCATACAATTCCTAAGGACCAACCTAAATTAAAGTTCTTTCGGTGACGAAGCCAGAGCCTGTAAAATCCAATCAATGTGCATACTGCCAAGGTGTGATGAAGAAGCGAACCGTAGTTTGTATTTTGTGAAAACACTCCCCAAAGTGCTTGATTGCCAAAGCTGGAAGCGTGAATCAAGGATGTATGAAAGAGATTTTTTGTCCAATAGAGGAAAGCCTCGTGCCCAAAGCTGAGTGAAAGAAGGATCAGTACCACCAATCCCATTCCCAAAGAGCGAATGCGTTTCCAGTCTTTTCTGAGGATCCAGATACCGGCAAATGCCAAAGGCCGAATTTTGATTAACGATGTTGCAGCGAGGCTCCATCCGCTAAAAGTTGCTGACGTAGAGGTAGCTGCAAAAGTGAGGAGTAAAAGGTCCAGTGCAGAAATTTGGCCGATGTTTGCATTGTCCACCGCGAATCGCAAAGTTCCCAAAAAGACAATCCAGCAAGATCCGGCGGAAAGTTTGAAATGTTTTCGTAATAGCCAAAGAGAGCAACCGTAACAGCACCATTGAAGGAAAGCCCAGACCGCCAATGCTCCGTAACGAGGTAAGAAGGTAAGCGGAATAAAAAGCCACCCAAGAAAGGGCGCGTATCGAAAGGGCGAAGTCTCGTCGGTTCGAACAGTGAAGTCGGCTGCTTGGCCCCGAAGCACCTGGTAGAACCTCGTGCCAGCATCATAGTAGACATCAAAGTCGGTATAGCAGCGAGTGATCCACGATCGGTAGACCCCAGCAACCATGCCTACACCCCAGAGAAGGGCCAGCAGCCAAAGGGGGTTTATGCGCCTAAAACCTCGGATCAACCCAGTCATATGCCACTGAGGCTAGCATATAACCTTATGAAATAACTCGTAAAATGCCATGACTTGCTGAATAATGAAACATAATGCATAATGTTAATAAATGTTAAATATACGACGACGGGAAGTCGCCAGATTGGGAGATCGCATGAAGGCAAGTCACTCAAAGAGTTATGGAACACTCTCTACAGCCGCGGCCATGGTGGTCATGGGCGTTGCTCTTCAGGCTTGTGAGCTTACAGACCAAGCCAAACAGGCGATCAATAATGCCCTTACTGTTGAAAGTCAGGGTGGTGGAACCGTGGATCCACCTGATACCCAGCCTAGCTGTTTCAATCAGCGCTTGGTTCAACCAGAAGAGCAAATTGCAAGTGATGTAGATATTTTATTTGTTACCGATACCTCCGGCTCTTTAGATCAAGAACGGGCAGCCATAGCCGATGGGATCGACGCCTTTGTCGCCGAACTTCCAGCTCAGACCAGTTACCGAGTGGGTGTTATGCTCGCTCATGGAGACAATAGTACTTGGTCGGGCAAGCTGTACCGACGCAGTAGTTCCAATGCTTATGTGCTCAATTCTGACACCATGACTTCTGCTCAAATTCGAACGCAGCTTCGCAATAACCTCACTGGCTCTGCGACCGATTGGAGTACGGATGGGGGAGAAGCTGGCTTGTATTCACTGAGCTATGGATTGACAGGCCCGCGCTTGCAGTCCATCAAGCAGCAGGGATTCTTGAGAGATGAAGCCGCACTTGCAGTGGTCTTTATCTCGGATGAGAATGATATTTGTGCCCGCTATCCCGCTGGCGTTCAACGTGTTTTTGACCCAGAATACTTGGAGCTTCCGGCCTTCACTCAGTATTGCGGAAATGTCACTCACGAGTCTACCGTGAACTTGGTGAAATCAGTCAAAGGCGACAAGCCTGTCTTGATCAGCGGCATTGTTTACAGTGATCGCGATCATGTTCCATCGGGCGGTGAAAATGAATATGGCTGGGGATACATGGACGCCATTCAGTACGCGCTCGGAATCGCTGTCAATATGGCGAATGGACACTTCGACCAAGGACTTGCGAGCATTGGTCAACTCGTCAGCAGAAGCTTGACCCTGATTACTGAGATCACGTTGGCTCGGCCAGAAATTGACCCAGCGAGTATTCACGTCTATGTGGATGGTGTAGAATCAACGTTTCAGTACCAAAGTCTCACCAATGTGGTTCGACTACTTCAACCTGGCCACGCTCAGTCCATTGTTGACGTCAACTACTGTCTTGTACCGGCAGGTGGTGGAACCGGTGGAGGTTGCACAGGAGTTGGTTGTGGCGGCGGAATCGGAGTTTAATTCGTCACCGTTATCCCGGTGAACGGACGCACTTCGTCTTGCCACCCGAGCCACTCGGAAGTACGACGAAGGGGTGGGTTTAAACTGGCTACTTCGATTTACGCTCTTATTGGTTTTTGTAAGTAGCGCGCAGTCGCAAGAAGACGACTGCGCGTTTACTTTTCTTCCAGGTTATCGCTCAATCCCCAAGCAGGCTTACGTGCTCTACGAAATGCGAGAGCGTAATAAAACTTCATTCCCACAGGGTGGAGCGATCCATCATTTTGCGATCAAAAAGAATAATGCCCATACCAATCCTGGAATAGCCGAACCTTTCTTTGATGCGATTCGAATTGCACCCAAGTGGTGTGAGAAATTTCAAGTTACTGGTGTGGAGAATCGATTCTTGTCTATTCCAGACCTCGCGCGTCTGAATGCCAGAATCTTAGAACTGCAGCAGGGTGACGATCCTGATGCGCCGTGGGTGACAGCCTTTACGTATGAAAAAACAACCTTTGGTGGCCTGGCGAGTGTGGAAGTGGGAAGAAATTGGGCCAGACGCCGCTATACGGTGTCTACTTCGAACCCGGATTACTTCTCCCATGATTATCGCAATCACGGACTCTTTGGGTACTTGCTCTTGCCGAAGCGTGTAGTTGATGTGACGTCCGAATGGGCCGCATTTTTGGTTCACCTTGAAAATTCCAAGAGGCTGTTCAGTGAATGGAAGTTTCAGGAAGAGGTACGCAACCATCTTAGGTCCGTCTCATCCTCGCTGGACCTGATGACCGAGCATAGCTTTGTAACGATCTTGGAGAGTCCGGCTGACGCCGAGGAAAGTTTGGCTGAGTTGTTTTGGAGTTTCGGGAGCTTTCCACCACGGAGTTATCTTGCAGGAAAGCAAACCGACCTGCAGGGCAAAGCAATGATGACCGAGCTGAGATCTACTCTGTCTCGCCAAGGTAAGCGTGTTTTCGATAGGGAGTTGCGGGACTTTGTTCGATCCAAGGCATTGACAAAAAGTGAGGCAAAGAGATTAAGCGACGAGGTGTTTCAAAAAGTAAGGCAGAATAGTCGCTAGTCTTTTACCAAGAGAACGATTTGAGGCTGCCGTTTTCGTCGACAGTGGGTTGCTCGACTTCTGGAGTTTTTGGAGGACTGTTTGCAGGCTCCCGTTCATCGCGAACTGCCGCTGCTTGAACATCATTGGCGGGATGTCCTTCCGGGTAGAGTTGCTTCGGAGGAGGATCCAGCTTGTATTTGACCAGTTCCTTACCGGCTAACTCATTATTGCTAAAAATAAATTTATCGTATTCGGTTACGCTAGTGTCTCGATAGGACAGGAATCCGTCCGAAAGCGGAATGCTGAGGATGGCTCGACGTACGAGTGGTGCCTGGTTGTTGAAGCGGTAAGCGATGACTGCGACTGGCTTGTCCTTATTCCTTCGGTCGACTTTGACAGAAAGTCCCTGCGTACTGCCACCCGGATAGACGTGAATTTCGAAGTTGCCGGCAAACTCGATAACGTCCACGGTTTTGCCGGAGGCGCCTTTGCCGTCGAGTCGGTCGTACTTATCTTCCTCGGTTTCTTTCTCTTTGGCTTGGCGCTTCTGAGCGTCCGATGCCCCTGATTTGGGAGCCTGCGGCTGGGCTGCCGCCTGCGAAAGCAAAAACAGCCCAGCCAGGAAGGATGAAAGGAGAAGAAACTGCCTTAATCTGACAAAAATAGTCATTCAATGACTTATCGATATCTGATCAAAAGACTTTAGTACAATATGTGATTTTTTAGATAAGGCGCGCGCTTGCTTTTGAGACCCTGTGCGTCAAAATAATGCATTGAGTCCCAAAAGTAAGTCCGTACCTTCTCACCGAATCAGGGAAGTAACCCAGCCCCTCAGATTATTGGCAACAGCATTTGCCACGATTCGGATTTCTTTGTCTTCGGAGTATTGCCCAATCGAAGAAAGATTGGCCAACCCATAACCATACTTGCCTTCGTTCAGGTACGGATGCCTTATTCCCTCTGAATGCCCGATGCTTTTATTGATAGGGTAATGTCGCATATTTCCTCGAAGGATTTCCTTCCAGCTTACAAGAAGGGACTCCGTCGGCTGTGGAAAAAGGGCTTCAGCGGAAGTGGCTTTGTCCATAAAGGTTCTTGACTCCGATACTTCGACGGGGAGAAGGGAATTTGCGGTATCCAAAATTGCCTTCACTTTATCCCTATCCAGGAATTCAAAATCCCAATCCACATCTCCATACAAATGGGTCATAAGTGGCAGGTAATCAAGGACTAGTAGTGGGGTGAGTTGGGCTTGCCCCGTACGAAGCACCTCTTGGTTCATCGCTGAGATCATATCGAGTCCACGCAGGACAAAGGGCCCTTCATTGGTCTCGAGAGGGTAATCTGAAAATTTCTTGTGAGCCAATATTGCCAGGTGATCGTGGACTCGCGCCATGACCTCCGATCGCATCAGAACCTCAAGCGCGCGGGATTTCACTGCGTCTGCAACTGGAAGGAGTCCGATTCCAGTGACAGCTTCCGAGACGAGTTTGAGTGCAGCTTGACTCTGTTCAGTGGGAGGAGGATTGAAGCGGCTCCAGGTGGAGTTTAGGGTGTATCTGACAAAGAGGTGCAGAAAAGCGGGAAAAAGCTCAGGATTGGTAAGATTTTGATGCTCGATTAATCGCCTCATCGTGAGCCAAGATGGTTCGTCGCTTCCTTGATTCGCTAGGATGAAAGGATAAATATCAGAATCAGCAAGGATTTTAGCGTAGTCCCAGTCCCTGATCCAAACGGGCTCCTGATCGAATTCGCGATTAACATTGCTTCGGTAGAAGGGATTCTTCGCAACGGCTTCGACCAATTTCTTCCATCGATCAGTGCGCTCCTGGGGGGTAAGGCCCGGCGCGGCTCGTAAGATCCTAAAATAAAGGTCTCCTGCTACAAAGAGAATATCCCATTCTTGGACCACGGTGAGGAGCCTATCGGATTCACTACCCAAGAGTGCGAGCGCAGGAGCTGAGCTATTTTCATAAGCAAGGTAGGCACGCAGAGTCCGGTAGTAGTCTATATACTTTGTGCTTCCTTCTTCATGGTACCTCGTCCAGGCAAGGTCCAATACTGCCTGAAGCTTTTGACTCCGAATGATTTGCTCCATGGCAGTTGGATCACTTTGTTGTAAGAGCCGCTCCAGCAATCGAGAAGCCTGGTCTCGATGCGCAGCGGGAGGCGATTGTGCAAAGGCTTGGCTTCGAAAAGGGGTGAAGGGAAGGGAGATAGAAGAAACAGTCACTGCCAAGGCGAGCCATCGAAGCGAAGTTTTCATGAGCTCTGATTAGCTTATAGAAGTGATTTGTCAAGGGTCCGGCCTGCGGCGCAAATTCGAAGTCAGTTCTCAGTGGTGCCGGCTCAAAATAATGTGCTATATCCCCGACATGGCTGAAAAATTCATTTTCTCGATGTCAAAGGTGAGCAAGCTCTATCCACCCAATAAGGCCGTCCTGAAGGACGTGTCGCTCTCTTATTACTACGGTGCCAAAATCGGAGTATTGGGTCTCAATGGTTCTGGTAAGTCGACGCTGCTTAAGATCATGGCTGGCGTCGAAAAGAACTTTAATGGCGAGGCCCATCTTACAGAAGGTTTTACAGTCGGATTCCTCCCACAGGAGCCTCAGTTTAAAGAAGACCAAGCCGTCCGCGATGCCGTCATGGAAGGGATGGGAGACATTGTTCGGCACTTGGCTCGCTTCCAAGAAATCAGTGAAGCGTTTGCGGATCCAGACCTCGACCCCGACAAGATGGAAAAGCTCCTCGAAGAACAAGGCAAGCTTCAAGAAAAAATCGACCACGCCAATGGCTGGGAGATTGATCGCCAGATAGAACAGGCCGCCGAAGCTCTGCGACTGCCTCCTAGTGAAGCCAAGATCAAGACGCTTTCTGGTGGAGAACGTCGCCGCGTTGCACTTTGCCGTCTTTTGCTTCAGAAGCCGCATTTGCTTTTATTGGACGAGCCTACCAACCATTTGGATGCTGAGTCGGTTAATTGGCTTGAGCGGTTCTTGCAAGAGTATGAAGGCACCGTGGTAGCAGTGACTCACGATCGCTACTTTCTTGATAATAGCGCGCAGTGGATTTTGGAATTGGATCGCGGTGAAGGAATTCCGTGGAAGGGCAATTACAGCTCGTGGCTTGAGCAAAAAGAAAAGCGAATGGAGCTAGAAGAAAAGCACGCTTCGAAGCGACAGAAGACTTTGGCTCGAGAGTTGGAGTGGATCCGAATGTCACCCAAGGCTCGTCAAGCCAAGAGCAAGGCGCGCGTCAGTGCTTACGAAAAACTACTGAGCCAAGACACTGCCAATCGCAGTGAAGAAATGGAAATCTTTATTCCCGCTGGGCCACGTTTGGGCCAGTTGGTTATTGAAGGCAATGAGCTTTTCAAGGGATATGGCGACAAAGTTCTTTTTGAGAATTTCAATTTCAATATTCCTGCAGGGAGCATTGTCGGAATCATTGGAGGAAACGGTGCAGGTAAGACCACACTCTTCCGTATGATCACGGGACAAGAGAAGCCGGACCGAGGCACGATCCGTGTTGGAGACAGTGTCAAGCTCGCTTATGTCGATCAGTCACGTGATGTGCTCAATGGCGAAAATACCGTTTGGGAAGAAATCTCCGATGGTAAGAACGAAACTATCTTGCTGGGCAATCGCGAAGTGAGTTCGCGATCCTATTGCGCACGATTTAATTTTTCAGGATCGGATCAGCAGAAGCAAGTGAAGAACCTTTCGGGTGGAGAACGCAATCGCGTTCACCTGGCCAAGGTCCTTAAGTCCGGAGCCAATGTCATTTTGCTGGATGAGCCGACCAACGACCTTGATGTCAATACGATGCGTGCACTCGAAGAGGCCTTGGAGAACTTTGGTGGGTGCGCATTGGTGATTAGCCATGATCGCTGGTTCTTAGATCGTATCTGCACCCATGTCATGGCCTTTGAAGGTGAGAGCCGAGTCGTCATGGTGGAAGGTGGATTCCATGACTATGAGGAAGACAAGAAGCGCCGACTCGGTGCCGAAGCATTGGAGCCTAAGCGCGTGCGATACAAGAAGCTTGCTTAGTTTTCACACCGAAGAGGAGAGTTGGCGATGAGATTTAAAAAATTGGCGTTTTACGTTCCCGTCGCGCACCTCGAAGCAGTCAAAGATGCTGTCTTCGCTACCGGCGCCGGAAGCTTCATCCATTACGAGCGACAGTGCTGGCAGGTCCTTGGCGAAGGTCAGTTTCAGCCGATGGTTGGGGCCAATCCTTTTATCGGCCAGGTAGGCGCTTTCGAAAAAGTTGCAGAATATCGTGTGGAGATCTATTGCCCAGAGCATGTCGTGGATGCGGCAGTGAAAGCACTTTTGGATGCTCATCCATATGAAGGCGTGATCTACGAAGTCGTTGCAATTGAAAATACCTTTGAGCTCAAGCCGCATCGATCCTAGCCTAGATTACCCATGGTCAATCGGGTTCAATCAAGTCACACTCCCTCCTGGGAGAACACCATGGAGCAGCCGTCGAGCGCCAAGTTTACAGGATTTAGAAGTCTAAAAACGCCAGACCGAGCACATGAATTCGAACCCCTAAGGGTAGAGGGCATTCTACCTCGAGATCTTCAAGGTTGCCTTTATCGCGTAGGGCCAGGGACCTTCGAGTCGTTTGGCAAAAGGCATGCACATTGGTTTGACGGAGAAGGTTTAATCGCCGCCGTCCGAATCAATGAAAGCGGGGCTTGGGGTGCGTGTCGGCTGGTAGATTGCGGGTTAGATCAAGAACATCAAGCGGGACATCCCATCTTGGCTCGGTTCGGAGCAGCTGCACCCAAAATTACCACTCGAATTCGCTCAATGTGGGATTCACGTGCAGGTGCCAACCTTGCCAATACGGCGCTTTTTGAGTGGCAGCACCGACTCTTTGCACTCTACGAAGCAAGTCATCCAACTGAGATTGATCCTAAGACTCTCGAGACACTTGGACCTACGGACTTGGGTGGGGTTGTGCGGTATTCCTTCACTGCTCATCCTAAATATGTACCGACGAGACGGGCGCATTATGCATTTGGATTTCGACCGCTTCCGATTCCATCGTTGGATTTGTATTGCCTACCTGACGAAGGTCCGGCGCGGTACTTAGGGGCGGTGAGGTACAACGCATCAGCGTTTGTTCATGACTTTGCCGTAGTGGACGATGCGATCGTATTTATTTGTTCTCCCATTTTTTCTAATCCGTTCAATGTCATCGTGAAAGGCGAGTCTTTTGATGCTTCGCTTCGATTCTCACCTGAGAAAGGTTGTGAAGTGATCGTGGTTCCGCTGGATGATGTGACACAAGCGTGGAGAAAAAAGATCGAAGGACTTTTGGCAGTCCATGTGGTCAATGCCTTTCGGAGTGAAAATAAGATTGTTGTGGATTATATGGCCTCCACTTCGGCCATAGGGATGGAGTGGATTCGCTCGGTGATGAGTGGAGTCCTTACGCCGAATGGGCAAGATCAGAGTGTGTATCGAATGGAGATTGAGACGGATAGCAAATCCATTCGCAATCATAAAAGGTTGGAGCTTCACGGAGAATTTCCAACGATTGCGCCTGCTGCAGTGAATACGCATTATGAGTGGACCTACTTCGCTGGATTTCGGGAGGACGTCAAGGACGCCTGTGATTTTTATAGCGCCCTTTTTAAGGTTCATGTCCCGACCGGAAATGCTCAGCGATGGGATTGTGACAAAGGCCATACGACCACAGAAGCGATCTTTGTTCCTCGTGCTCGGCCTCGAGCGGAAGATGACGGCTATTTGCTTTCAATGGTCTATGATTCGCATCGCGATCGATCCTACCTTCAGGTGCTTGATGCCTGGGGTGACGAGCTTAAGCCGATGTGCAGGTTGCATTTCGACTATCCTATTCCCTATACGTTTCATGGAATTTTTGTAGATCGGATATTCTAAGGTAGGAGAGTCAAAAAAATGACTCAAAGTGCTTTTTGGAGACCATTGCTTTGAATCTGCGCCGTCAAAGGTTTACAAAGACCACGTCGGATGGCGCTCAGAATCCCTAGGAAGTAAAATTCGAGGTGATTCGGGTGTGTGCATAAAATATGTCCTTTGTCATGCCGACAGGAGAGCGATGGAGTGTGCGGTGAGGGTTAGGTTGCTGATTTCAGCGCTGGTTTTGACGTGTTGTGCAGTTGCGCCGGCGTGGGGAAGCGTGCGCGATTGCCTGCAGAAAGCATGGACGGCGAAGGTAGATACGACGGAAGAGCAGCTGAGTTTTATCCTAAGTCTATTGAATGAGCACCCGGATCAAGTGACTGCCAACCTTCAGTACCGCAGAAGTCTCTTGGAGTTGTACTCGCATGTTCCGGGTTTGAAGAAGGTATTGGGAGAGGACTTTGCGGGCCTTCAGATCCATGGACCTAGGATCACAAGCCTTAGGTACCTGAAATCAGCAGATAGCAAGATTTACAATGTGGGTGCGATCCAAGCATTCAAGCAAGCCCGTGTGGAAGATCTTAGGGCGATCCTTCTTCATGGCGAGCCGGGAAGTTTTCTGGGAGCACTTAAGCAGCTCAAAGCTCAAGCCGTCAATGGGCAAGGCTTGCACGATGCAAAGGGTTTTCAGGCCCAGGTGGATCGATTGCTTAAGGTTGCGCCGTATTTATTTGATGGTGATGGCAAAGCGAAGTTTAAGAATCTCTCAAATGATTTACCTCAAATCGAAGGAGCCATCCTAGCTAGCACTCCAGAAAAACTTGAGAACTTCTATGGAGACTTCTTTGGGGATCATTTGGACTCGTTAGTGAATGCTGCCGTAGAAGCCAAAGAAGGAGGAAGGTCGGTAGGACTAGGAGAAGTGCCTCGTCAGCTAGGACGGATCCGCAAGCAGATGATCGAAAAAGACTTCCAAGCAGCGATGAGAAAAATCCCTCGCCCTCCCGGTGACCCTGGTCCTGCACCAACCGTGCAAGCACTATCGATTGAGACGCTTCCGGCGCTCGTGGGGATGGTGACAGGGTGTTATGGGGATGATTGCTCGATTCAAAATGGTCCTTTTTGGTCGCTGCTTAAGCGAGTCAAAAAACACTACATCCGTCTCGGTGATAACCCCAACTCCAGACCTGACGGGTACGCTCTGAGTTTTCTTGCGGAAGAAAGTGGAAGATCCGTTCCGTACGTCATTTCGATCCAAGGCCCTACGTTAGAAAAATCCGATGTCGAAATGGTGCGAAGGCTCGTGGCACACGATTACGGAGTGCAAGAGGTGGCGGTGGCAGATCTCAAAAAGCACAGCAACCTCTACAACACTCCAGCCGCCAAGGAGGGATTGATGGAAGGGGCCAAAGAGAAAGCTCGCTTCACACTTCCCCAGGGCTGGAAGGCCTTGGATCAGTACATGGCGGACCATCAGCCAGATGCTCATAACTATGTCAAAGCAGAATACCTTGAGAATGGCTATCTCGTAAGACTCCAACACGATGAGAGGATCCTTGCGGGAGAAGATGGGAAACAAGCTATTGTGGTCACCACTTTGGACCATGCAAGGTATCAGCCTGTCACCAATCTCAAGAGTACTCCGGCACTCGAGCGCGCGATCTTGGGTGCTCAGTCCATTGAAGGGGACAAAGATGGAGAGATGCTTATCAAAGTCCAAGCATCCTTGGGCCTTAGTGCCGATCAGATTGAGGCTGCAAAGCCCGTCATTGAACTCACCGATACCCGTGGGCTTACGGTAGCAGAGTATACAAAGCTCAAAGACGTAGGTCTTGGATTTAGTCTTACGGACTTACTGAAGTACGACCTGCATACGCGGGCCCATAGCCTTCGCACGCTACTATCGGATTCGAATGGATTACAAATTTTTCAAGAATTTCGGCACAACTCAGACCCAAGGTTTCGAGAAGCGCTTGAAGTGGCCTTTACTAAGCACATGCCAGGCCTCGCAAAAGCGATTGTGGACTCCAAGGCCTTAAGCGATGACAAGGCTCGGGCGCTCTTGGTTGCAGCCAAGCATGCCCTTGCAACGGCAGAAATGGCTCCCATGGTGCACTTTGCAAACCTAGCAAAAGGTACTGAATTCGAGACCTACGTCATGCCCATGGGCCGAAGATTTATCCGACAGCTTGTCAATGATACGGCGATTGCTAGACAGCTTGGCTGGGCGCTTGGTTCACAAGTTCCTTCAAGCAAGGCCTTAGCAATAAGGCTTGTGCGCGATGAAGACCTTGCCAGAAATCACCTAGCAATACGCGCCTATCAGAGCATCCTTAGGAAAGGCCCTAAGACAAAACCCCATCCTCGTGTCGATGCACTCAACAATCGCATCACTCGGTGGATCCGAGATCCTGGAGTCGATGTGTCGTTTAAGCTCCCCATCCTCAAAGCGACTCATGGATCCGGTACGTTTGATGTCTTTGGAGAATTGCTCCAAGAAGTTCCACATTCTCAGCAAGAGCCACTCATCAAAGCCTTTCATGCGACATCGGATTTGTTGCATTTTAGGCGGCTTGCCAAAGACCAAGGCGTGCTAGAGGACTTTGCCAAATACGCTAAGGCCGAGAGCTTTGAGTACCAGCCCATTATCAGACGTGGGGAGAGAAAGAGCTTCACCATGGGGTCTCCCGAAGACGAAGGCGAGCGCCAGGTGGTCTTGACCCGTGCTTTTTCTGCAGCGCAGGCCTCGGTCACTCAAGGGATGTATCAGCTTTTGATGAAACAAGACCCAAGCCACTTCAATAAAAACGCTGCCGGAATAAAAGTCTCTGTTTTCTCCCCCGAACGCATCAATCGACCTGTTGAGCAAGTCAGCTGGACTGACGCTCATGCCTACCTTGTGAAGCTCTCAGAAGTTACCGGCCGGAGCTACCGCCTTCCATCCGAGGCCGAACGTGAGTACCTCCAAAGAGCTGGAAGCAAGACGCAGTATTTCTTTGGCAAGAGCGCATCCGATCTACCTGAGTATGCGTACTTCGAGAGCAACTCTGGCAGCAAGACCCATCCGGTCGCAGGGCTTAAGCCCAATAATTTTGGGATTTATGACATAGCTGGCAATGTCTGGGAGTGGTGCGAGGACGCACACGGGGATATCCCCTCTGGCCAGACCTTGATGGATCCCATCGGTGCTGCCGTCCAGGCGGACTCCACTCGAGTGATTCGGGGCGGCAGTTGGCGCCACGACGCCCGTTATCTGCGCTCTTCTCGGCGGCGTTGGTATCATCCCGAGCTTCGCTACGGCGACATTGGGTTTCGTCTTCTGAGGGCGGAGCCTTGAGCCTATACTGGGGTGCCGCGGGCCGATGGCGCGTAAGGCGGTCTGTCTTTCCATTTTACGACTACTCATTCATATTGAGGCGGTGACTCTATAGCGGTCAATCTTAAGCCACTTCAACTTCAAATTCCAAACGGAGCTTCTCTGCAAGATCCATCAGCTTATCGATCGTATACAGATCAATTCTATATTTCACAATTTCATTGACTCGAGACGGATCAATCTTGAGTTTCTTTGCCAGTTGAATTTGCGTCATCTTATGATCAAGCAAGTAGCATACAAATTTCTCACAAAGTTTATATTTCAATTCGTCAGCCTTGCTTGCATTTTTAGGAAGCGTGCGAGAGGGCTCAACCTTCTCCAGTTTTTTACGGATAGTTTTTAATTCTCTTTCACTTGGAAATCTCACTTTTCACTTCCTCCTTTTATCTCTGTAAGCGTTCACAACTCCTACATAAAGCGCGTGATCTTCAAGTAGCCATATCAATCGGTATTGCTTCTGATCTAATTCAATTAAAGTAGCGAAGTACGAATACTGCCCAGTTTTAGTTTCTGGCAATTCTTTTCTGCCATCGAGCTCTATAACCAACTTTAGAATCAGCTCGTCATTCATATGCTCAGCATGATTTTCTCTATAATGGTTGTCGATGATCACACGAACGATTTTAATGCCATTCACTGTAATGGGAGCTATTTTATAGGAGCGCTGTCCAGGCATAGGTCTCCATTGTATAAGAACTTGCGAAATTACGCAATTGCTAATTTATTGGGTATCGATGGTCATCAAGGCCCGTCTTTTTTTTTGGCGAATGGGAGGTAGCCTCCATGACGGAAATTTCTAACTTCGTCGATGCACTGCCCATTACCCGACAAGATCCCATGCGCATTTCACCATCAAGAGTCCAAGGACAAAGTAGAGGAGGGGTTTGACCAGGTCGCGGCGAGGATCCATGAGCATTCCACTGCCTAGGTAGTTTCCTGAAATGCCTCCAGCTATGCCAGCCAATCCAACGGCCCAAACAATTTCTCCGCGAGAAAAGAAGAAAACAAACGCTGCGAGATTGGATCCAAGGTTCACCACGCGAGCTTGAACACTCGCACTTCGATAATCTAGGCCGAGTGAAAAAACAAAAGCGATCATCAAGAAAGTCCCAGTGCCTGGGCCAAAGACCCCGTCGTAGAATCCCAGTGCAAATCCACAGAGTGCGGCTCTCCAAGAAATCTGAATCGCTGTGAGTTGCTTTGGGTGGCCCGCTCGCTTGCGACGATCTTTGAGGTAATTCAGAAAGATTACGACAGGTATCACGGCCAAAAGTATCATAGTGAACGATCGCTTGGTCTGAAAGCTGGATGCAGCCGCTCCAAGCCAAGAGCCCAAGAGTGTCAGCGCAAAAGCAAAGCCGGCGATCCTTGGGTCAATGAGTCGGTTGCGATAGAAGCGCCAAACAGAGACTGCAGTACCGGGCGCCGCGATAAGCTTGTTGGTCCCGAGCACCTGAGCAGGAGTGAGTCCCAATGCAAGGATTGCAGGAAAAGAGAGAAGTCCTCCTCCGCCCGCAATCGCATCCACAAAGCCTCCCGAGAAGCAGGCAGCAAAAACAAGTAGGAATTGCCAGACGCTCATCGATAGGCAGGCAAGCCAGTCACTTCAGCACCGATAACAAGACGGTGAATGTCCTCAGTACCTTCGTAAGTATTTACGGTCTCAAGATTCATCATATGACGTATCACTGGATACTCGTCGATGATTCCATTGGCGCCGAGCATATCTCTTGCGTCTCTGGCCACATCGAGGGCCATTCGGCAGTTGTTCATCTTGGCGAGCGAAACATGATGGGGTTGAAGCCTGCCTTTTTCTTTGAGTCGTCCTACATGGTGAGCGAGGAGTTGGGCTTTGCTGATTTCTTGAACCATACGAGCCAACTTGGCTTGAATGAGTTGGTAGCCAGCCAAGGGCTTGTCAAACATTTTGCGAGCCTTGGTGTATTCCAAGGCCGTCTGGTAGCAGGTTGTTGCAGCACCGATCACTCCCCAAGCAATTCCATGTCGAGCTTGAGTAAGGCAAGAGAGAGGGCCTTTGAGTCCTGTGACGCCAGGAAGGAGGTTGGTCTCTGGAACAACGCAATCTTGAAAATGCAATTCTGAGGTGATGCTGACTCGTAAGGAAAATTTGCCTTTCATACGCGTGGTTGAAAATCCCTTGGTGCCTTTGTCCACTAAGAAGCCACGAACTTTGCCGTCGAGCTTCGCCCAAACCACTGCGACATCCGCAATGCACCCGTTGGTGATCCACATTTTATTGCCATTGAGTTTGTAGCCGCCAGAAACCTTTTCGGCTCGCGTGATCATTCCGCCTGGATCAGAACCGAAGTCGGGCTCCGTCAATCCAAAGCAACCGATCATTTTTCCACTCGCGAGGTGAGGAAGGTATTTCTGCTTTTGCTCCTCGCTGCCATAAGTGTGAATGGGATACATGACTAACGCACCTTGAACGGACACAAAGGATCGTACTCCACTATCGGCTCGCTCAAGTTCCTGCATCACCAACCCATAGGCGACATCCCCTATGCCCGCGCAACCATAGCCTTTGAGGTTGGCGCCAAGGAGTCCTAACTTGGCAATGCCTGGAACAATTTCCATAGGAAATTCTTCTTTGCGATTGGCTTCTTGAAGTTTGGGTAGGACGTTGGACTCCATATAGTCACGCACTGAGTCGCGAATAAGGATTTCGTCTTCATTAAATAGGGACTCGGTTTCCAAATAGTCTAAAGATTGATAACTTGCCACAGTAAGACCTCTCGATAACTAGGGTTTACCATCTCGTAAGTAGGACGTCTATTGTATGATCAATCGTGCAGATGCGGTCGATGAAGCTTTTAAAAAAACCGTTCTGGAAGAGCAATTTCCTATCCCGCTCTCATCCACTTCATTGGACGAAAGTGGGCTCAGCCCTTACCAGTTGGTGGACCTGTTTCACACTCAGATCATGAGTCGTCATGGTGACCTGCTTGCCCGCAAGCTTCGTGCGAGGGGTGAATCATTTTACACCATTGGTAGTGCGGGGCATGAGGGAAACGCAGCCATTGCCCAAGCCTTTCGGCCGAGCGATATGGCATTTCTGCATTATCGCAGTGGCGCGTTTTTTACTCAGCGTAGCAAGCAAGTTCCGGGTACGACGCCGACCTATGATTTGATGCTCTCTTTTGTGGCTTCTTCCGAGGATCCGATTTCAGGCGGGCGACATAAAGTTTTTGGAAGTAAGGCTTTGTCCATACCGCCCCAAACCTCGACCATTGCCAGTCATCTGCCCAAGGCAGTGGGCGCCGCCTATTCTATTGCGCGATCCCGTCAGTTGAAACTAGAGCCGGTTATTCCGCATGACGGAGTTGTGGTTTGTAGTTTTGGAGATGCTTCATCCAATCATGCCACTGCACAAACCGCCTTCAATCAAGCGGAGTGGATTGCTTATCAGGGGATTCCGCTGCCTTTGGTCTTTGTCTGCGAGGACAATGGGATTGGGATATCCGTACCGACACCCCAGGGGTGGATTGGACAGGCATTCTCCAAGCGTGGAGTCATGAAGTACTTTGCGTGTGACGGGCTTAGCCTTCTGGATACGGCACGAGTTGCGCGCGAAGTAGAGTACTATGTCAGGACTTTTCGCAAGCCGGCTTTTCTGCATTTTCGAGCTGTGCGGCTGCTTGCCCATGCGGGCTCTGACATTGAATCCACCTACCATTCCCAGCAGCAAATTCTTGAAACGGAAGAACAGGATCCGCTCTTGCATAGTGCGCGATTGGTATTAGAGAACGGATTGCTGTCTAAAGAAGCGATCGTTGAACTCTACGAAAAAACGCGCAAACAAATGGAGCGTGTGGCTGAAGTGGCCATCACGCGTCCAAAATTGAGAACGTCGCAGGCGGTAATGGAGAGCATCCTGCCTCCCTCCCTCAAGAAAGTGCTGAGTGTTCCACTCGAGACGCTCCAGGCTCAGCGTCCCGCGCTCTTTGCCAAAGAGGCCAAGTCGCTTGGAGAGAAGCAGCCGCTTTCGAAGCATTTGACATGGGGGCTGGCTGATTTGATGGCGAAGTATCCACAAACAGTTCTCTTTGGAGAAGATGTTGGAAAGAAGGGCGGAGTCTATGGAATCACTTCGGGCCTTCAATCAAAATTTGGCTTAAAGAGGGTCTTTGATACAGCATTAGATGAAACCAGCATTCTGGGTGCAGCAATGGGTATGGCCCACAATGGAATGGTGCCTATTCCTGAAATTCAGTTCTTGGCGTACCTCCACAATGCCGAGGACCAGATTCGAGGCGAAGCTTCGACACTGCCCTTTTTTTCGCAAGGGCTTTACACCAATCCGATGGTCTTAAGAATAGCGGGATTAGCTTATCAGAAAGGATTCGGCGGGCATTTTCATAACGATAATTCTTTGGCTGTTTTACGTGACATTCCTGGCTTGATCATAGCAACCCCTTCTCGGGGTCGGGATGCGGCGTTGATGTTGCGTTCTTGCGCAAAGGCCGCTGTTTGCGATCAGCGCGTGGTCGTGTTCATTGAACCCATTGCGCTCTATATGACCAGGGACCTTCACGAAAAAGGCGATGATTTGTGGGCCGATTATTACCCCGATCCCTTTGGCAATGAGGAAATTCAAATTGGAGAATTTGGCATCTACGAAACTCATCCGGGAACCAAGCCTGACCTTACCGTGATTACCTATGCGAATGGAACCTTTCTTACACGACAAGCAGCTGATCACCTCAAGCAGGTTGCACAAGTTAAACTTCGTATCGTGGACCTTCGATGGATTGCTCCGATTCGAGAAAAAGAACTTTGTGAGTTGGTTGCGCAGGATAAGCATGTCTTGATGGTTGAGGAATGTCGAAGAACAGGATCCTTAAGTGAAGGATTGATGGCCATGCTGGCAGAGCGACTGCCGCGAGGGCCTCGATTGCATCGCGAGGCTGCGGAAGACTGTTTTATACCGCTCGGAGTTGCGGCAACCAGTGGACTTCCAAGTAAAGAAAGTATTGCTAAAAAGATTTGTGAAATTCTGGAGATCAAGCCGTGAGCCAAAGAAAAAAAATCGTCGTGATTTGTCCCGGACGAGGATCCTATAATCGAGAAGAATTGGGCTACCTCAAAAAATACGCGCAGAAGTATCAGGCATTTTTGAGTTCGGTAGATGCGTATCGCACCCAACAGGGTCAGCCGAAAGTCCAAGACCTTGATAGTGCTTCTTCATTTCAGTCTGCGCTTCATACTCCCGGAGAAAATGCGTCCGCTTTGATTTATGCATGCTCAATGGTGGATTTTTTTGAATTAGATTCCGAGCGATACGAAGTGGTTGCTGTCTTGGGCAATTCCATGGGGTGGTACCTTACCTTGGCGGCCTCCGGGGCTTTGCAAGGAGATGCAGGGATATCGGTGGTGAACACCATGGGTTCCATGATGAAGGATGGCATCATCGGAGGACAAATCGTTTATCCCGTTTGCAACGACGATTGGACTTGCAATAAAGAAGAAGAAGCAAGTGTTATGCAAAAGATGGAGACGGTTCGAGCAACGCCAGGGGCAGAACTCTTTTTATCCATTCGTTTGGGTGGAATGCTGGTACTTGCGGGAAATGAAGCAGGTCTCAAGGCGATTGCTGAAGCACTCCCCAAAAAAGATTCTCGCTATCCTATGCGATTGCTTCATCATGCTGCGTTTCATACACCACTATTGGAGAGTGTTTCTGAAAGAGGTTTGTCTGCACTGCCTTCGGATTTATTTCAGTCGCCAACGATGCCAATCATCGATGGAAGGGGTGCGATTTGGTATCCAGAAAGCACCGATCCCGAAGCGTTGAGGGGCTATACGCTGCGAACGCAAGTCCTTGAGCCATATGATTTTACAAAATCGCTGGTGGTTGGTTTGAAGGAATTTGCGCCCGATCATCTGGTCCTCTTAGGACCCGGTGGAACGTTGGGCGGATCCATTGGTCAAGTCCTTGTCCAAGAGCGTTGGTTAGGATTGCGTTCAAAGTCGGAGTTCCAAGCGCGTCAATGTGAAAACCCCTTCTTGCTCTGCATGGGTCGTGATAACGAAAGAAAGAGTTTGGTGAAACCATAGTTCACGAAGCTTTCTAGGGGGGATTCATGGGGCTAAGAATTAAAAAAATTTGGGCGGTCCTTTGTTTTGCCTTTGCGATGGGATCCATTGCCAACGCGCAAGAAGATCTCAAAAAGGCACCTCCGGCTTTCTCAATTGACGGTCAAAAGTCGGTCTTTATTGATATTTTGAGTTCGCATTCTAGGTTGAGGATTGATTTTTCTAAGCGAGTGGCTTTTGTAGAAACTGTAATCGACTTCTATCAAGCGGAAGATGGCTATGCGCTATTTGATTTGGTTCCTTCACTTTTGACCTATGAAATTGACGGTACTTTCTCACCAGGAAACAAGGTTCTTGAAGTGTCGGATCCAGACAAAGTTACCCTGTTTCGAAGGCTCCCTGAGCCGACAGCCCAAGGAAAACATCAGTTACGAATCACTCATTCTTTGAAGGCAAGTGCGAATTTAGTCTTTGGCGCCTCAAATGTAGACTTTATGAATCGCATGAGTGACCGGAATTTGGACGGCAATGTCTTCGGCCGCGGCTACATGGAAAGGTATTTTCCATCTAATATGGAGTGGGATGATTATCCCTTCGAGCTACGCATCGAAATAGAAGGACTCAAGACTCCTCATCGAGTGATATCCAATGGTCGAGTCACGAGAGTTTCGGACTTAGCGTATGTCATACAGTTTCCTGAGTTTTTTTCGTCGTCGAGTTTTTTCTTTCACCTCCTGGATCCCCGATTCTACAACTTTGAAACAGTAAAAGTAGTCAGCGAGGGCCATGAGGTACCATTGACGTTTTATAGCCGTGATGCAGGAGAGGTTCGCAGCGCCGCAAAACTCGCCCCAGGGTATTTCGCAGAAATTGAATCCAACTTTGGACCCTATCTTTTTGAAAAATTTGTGGGACATGTCACACCCGCTGGAGGCGGAATGGAATATGGTGGTGCGACCGATAGCTCGGTTTGGGCACTGTCGCATGAAATGTTTCATTCGTGGTACGCGCGAGGCGTGCGACCCCGCAGCGGCAATTCTGGCTGGATTGATGAAGGATTGGCACGTTGGAGAGACAATGGATATCCGAGGGCTAAGGACGAAGCACTCAAGGGACTTCATGAGAAGCTTTCGGGGTTCTCTCCGTACAAGCGGGATACATCGATTTATGCTTATGATGTAGGATCGGTCTTCTTTTCAAAATTGGATCGACTCTTTGCGAAACATACTTCGCTGGATGGTTTGATTCCGGTTTTGAGAGAGTTTGTGCAGACTTACGCGTATCAGTCGATTAGCACAGAAATGTTTCAAGCGTTTCTGCAGGAGCGGATATCGGTAGACCTTCAGCCGTATTTTGATTTCTATATTTATGCAAAAAAATAGTCTCAAATGGATTTTAGTTTTGGTTTCGATGTTGGTGAGTTGTCAGGGTGGGAGCCAGAATGATTTGGCGCAACTCACTCGAGATCAAATTTATGCGGTAGGAAATGGGTCCGAAATCTCTGGATTGGATCCTCATCGCGTAACTGGAGTGCCAGAAGATCATGTGATTTCGACTTTGTTTGAGGGCCTGATCGGAGAAGATCCTAAGGGCCTCGGCCTATTGCCCGGAGTAGCCCAGTCATGGCGGATCTCTAAAGACGGTAAAGTTTATACCTTTGAATTTCAGTCAAACGCGAAGTGGTCGAATGGGGACGCGGTCGTGCCGGAGGACTTCGTTTTTGCCTGGAAACGATTGCTTACAAGAGATCTCGGCGCGGAGTATGCTTATTTGCTTTTTCATTTGAAGAATGGACGAGCTTTTTATGACGGCTCCTTGAAGGATTTTGCGCAAGTGGGAGTGAAAGCTCTTAGTCCGCAAAGTCTCGAAGTCACTCTAGAGCATCCCACGCCTTTTTTTCTTGAGATCCTCAAGTTCTATCCAACGTATCCCTTGCATCGGGGTTCTATCGAGTCCTTTGGCGGTCCATTGGCCCGTGACGGCAAATGGACGCAACCTGGAAATCTGGTAAGCAACGGACCCTTCCAGTTGGCTCAATGGGATTTGAATAAAGTGTTGGTCGCGAAGGCCAATCCTCACTATTGGGATGCTTCGATGGTTCGCTTGAAAGAGATTCGATTTTATCCAATCGACAGTCGTCAGACGGAGGAACGAATGTTTCGTTCGGGAGCCCTTCATAAGACGGAGAGCTTACCCCTTCACAAAGTAGAAGCCTATCGGAGTGAAAACTCAACCTATTTGAGGATCGAGCCGTATTTGGGAATTTTCTATTACATGTTGAATACGGCTCAAAAGCCGCTCAATGACAAACGCGTTCGACAAGCCCTGAGCTTGGCATTTGATCGAAAGGGTTTTGTGGAGCACCTTTTGAAGGCCGGTCAAAAGCCGGCCGACTCCTTTACGCCTCCAGGAATTGGAAGGTATGTGCCGAAGACGCAGCTTCCTTATGATGTCGATCGAGCGCGACAGCTTTTGGCGGAAGCTGGTTACCCGGGTGGCAAGGGCTTTCCGTCCATTGAACTCCTCTACAACTCGGGAGAAGAGCATCGAACGATGTCGGAGGCTGTTCAGCAGATGTGGCTGAAGAACCTAGGCATCCGCGTTGAATTGGTGAATCAAGATTGGAAGGTCTACTTAGCTTCACGCAAGCAAGGAAAGTACACCATTGCACGCGCTTCTTGGATTGGTGACTACATGGACCCAGGCACCTTTCTGGAGCTCTTCGTCAAAGATGGTGGAAATAATTTTACGGGTTGGTCGAACCCTCGGTACTCTCAATGGTTGAAGGAAACCGAAGTAGAGATGAAAGAGGAGCGGCGCAATGCGCTATTTGAAAAGATGGAAGCGCTCTTAATGGATGAAGTTCCTGTCATTCCTGTCTATTATTATACTCGTGCGTATCTTTTGCGACCTGAAGTCCAAGGCCATGATCCCCAGTTGCTGGACCGTCATCCCGCCAAGTACCTTTGGCTCAAGCCTCCCGCTCCATAGCAACTTTTGGAAGGGAGCCCTGCTTTGATTCAATGGGCGATACGAAGGGTTCTTCAAGGTGTTTTGGTCCTGGGGTTTGTGATTAGTTTGACCTTTTTCTTGATTCGATTGGCGCCGGGGGGGCCTTTTGACCGCGATCGAAATTTGCCCGCCGAGGTTCAAGAAAAACTTCTTGAAACCTATCACCTGGATCAACCCGTCTTTCAGCAATATACCAACTACCTCGGGCGCATCCTTCATGGTGATCTCGGACCTTCCTTTATTCGGTCGGATCGAAGTGTCAATCAGCTGATCGAAGCTGGAGTTTGGATAACGTTTGAGCTGGGCGTTTATGCTTTATTCTACGCAATGGTCATAGGACTTACTTTGGGGATTTGGGCGGGGACCCACGAAGGAACTTGGCAGGACCGTTTGGCAATGGGCATGTCGCTACTAGGGATGGGTCTTCCGTCCTTTCTTTTGGGGCCATTGCTCGTTTGGATTTTCGGAATGAAGTTGGGCTGGGTCCCGGTATCGGGTTGGGATTCCCCAGCTTCCAAAATCTTACCGGTGATTACACTCGGATCCGTTTATGCGTCCTACCTCGCGCGATTGATGCGCACTGGAATCGTGGAAACGCAACGCGAAGACTATATTCGCACCGCACGAGCAAAAGGACTGAGTGAAGGAGCGATACTCATTGGACATACGCTTCGCACCGCTCTGATCCCGGTGATGAATTTTCTCGGGCCTGCAGCCGCAGCACTATTGTCAGGGTCTTTTGTCGTGGAGACTTTGTTTCAGATTCCTGGACTAGGTCGATTCTATGTTCAAGCTGCATTCAATCGGGATTATACGATGATTCTCGGTACCACCGTTTTTCTTTCGGTTCTGGTAGTAACTTTCAATATGCTCTCGGACTTTCTTCAAATGGCGATGAATCCAAGGATTCGACTGCAAGAAGGAGGCGATCTATCTTAGGGCTTCGAGCTTTTCGAACACGGCATCCACTCGCGTGGATGAGTCTTTGGACCCTCTTTGCCCTCATGCTTCTTGCAGGGATTGGGCCTCTTTTTGCTACCCACACCTTTGATCAGCAGTCACTCAACTTAGGCGCAACGCCGCCTTCGTGGGAGCACTGGATGGGGACCGATACGCTTGGGAGGGATCTCCTGGCTCGCATCCTAGTAGGTGCTCGCATTAGCTTTCTGGTGGGGTTTGCTGCAACTTTTGTTTCTCTCGTAATCGGCGTTATCTGGGGAGGTCTAGCCGGCTATTGTGGTGGAAAAATCGATAGCTTGATGATGCGAATCGCAGACGCACTCTATGCTTTGCCCTTTATTATATTTATTATTCTGCTGACGGTAGTTTTTGGTCGGCACTTGCTCCTCCTTTTTCTGGCAATTGGTGCCGTGGAGTGGTTGACGATGGCTCGTGTTGTACGGGGACAAGTTGCCCAAGTAAGGCAGGCGGAGTTTGTACTGAACCTCAAGGGATTTGGCTTTAGTCATTTTCGAATTTTATTTCTCCATATTCTTCCCAATATCCTTGGGCCTATTGTCGCTTACACGACATTGACGATTCCGAGTGTGATGCTTTTGGAAGCTTTTTTGAGCTACTTAGGTCTGGGTGTTCAGGCACCGATGAGTTCCTGGGGCAGCTTGATGGCTAGTGGTGTGGAAGGGATGGAGGAATATCCTTGGCTGCTTTGGTTTCCAGCCTTGGGCCTTGGGCTTACGCTGATGAGTCTCCACTTCTTAGGTGAAGGACTTCGGGATTACTTGGATCCTAAGAAAAAGCAGGAGCTGCTCTTGTGAAGCGATTGGAAGTGCGGGGACTACAAATTGGATTTCAAACAGATCAGGGATGGATCCCCGCAGTGCGGGATCTTTCTTTTGATTTGGGCGTGGGCGAAATCTTGGGAATCGCAGGAGAGTCTGGTTCCGGAAAGTCTGCTCTAGCATTGGCGTTGATGGGACTCTTGCCGAGCAATACCCAAGTGAGAGGCAAAGTACTTTTTCAGGGTGGGGACTTGCTTCAGAACAACGCCGAATCCTGGCGAAAAATTCGTGGAAGCAAAATGGCTATGATTTTTCAGGATCCAATGAGTAGCCTGCACCCTTATTTGAGAATCGGAGATCAGATCATAGAGCCGTTGTTGATTCATGGATTAGCCAATCCAAAGCAAGCAAGAGAACAAGCACTGGCCTGTCTTGCTGAAATGGGGATATCCGATCCTAAGACCATGCTGCAGCAGTATCCACATGAATGCTCGGGAGGCATGCGACAACGCGCCGTGATCGCCATGGCAGTATTGGCCAAACCGGATCTTCTCATAGCAGATGAGCCGACGACGGCGCTCGATGTTACCACTCAGAGGGAGGTGCTAATCTGGATGCAGAAATGGATCAGAGCTTCAGGTGCCTCGCTGGTCTTTATCAGTCATGATGTCGGAGTCCTTTCCGAAATGGCCGATCAGCTCATGGTAATGTATTTGGGTCAAGGTGTAGAGCGTGGAAGTTTGGTGGAGGTGCTGAAGCGTCCGCATCACCCGTATACGGACGGACTTCTGCGTTCCCTACCGGCTATGCAGGATCGCAATGCGAAGCACTTCTACTCACTTGCTGGTCATGTACCTCCTGGGGGTTCCATACCGAGTGGTTGTTCGTTTCATCCGCGATGTCCAGCGGTACAAGACCTCTGTCGCACAACGGAGCAAATGCTTGAGATCAATCAAGAACGATGGACTGCATGTATGCGCGCAAAGGAGGGAAGTTGGAAAAGCTCCTAAGCGTTGAGAACCTCACTGTGAAATTTGGAAAATTTCAAGCAGTCCAGGAAGTGAATTTCGAACTTCATTCTGGAGAAATAGTAGGGTTGGTAGGGGAATCGGGATCTGGAAAAAGCACGCTAGGTCGTGCCGTCCTTGGACTAACGCCCTTTCAGTCGGGCAGTGTGAAATTCTTGGGACAGTCGCTGGGTAAATTGAGCCGAAAGGTATTTCTAAAACTTCGGCCCGCTATGCAAATGGTATTTCAAAATCCTATGGGAAGCCTCGACCCACACCAGAGTGTTGGAAGCGCAATCATGGAAGTCCTGCGGGTGGTAAAGCATGCTACTGATGAGGAAGCATTTTCAAGAATGAAGTGCGGATTAGAAGAAGTAGGGTTGGATTCGGGATTGGCGCATCGATACCCTCACGAATTGAGCGGAGGTCAGAGACAGAGGGTTGCGATCGCAAGGGCCTTGGCCGTTGAACCGAGATTGCTCATTGCCGATGAACCGACTTCAGCGTTGGATGGATCAGCTCAGGCGCATATTTTGGATTTATTGCGAGGCTTGGTTCGCAATCGTCGCATTGGTCTTTTATTGATTACCCATGATCTGTCGGTAGTGAAGTTGGTCGCTGATCGTGCCGGCGTCATGCACCGAGGTAGGATTATTGAAACAGGTTCAGTAGAAAAAATATGGAGTGCCCCTAGTCACGCCTACACACAACGCTTGCTCGCAGCAGTCCCGCAGTGGCGGCGTTAAAATGACAGCAAGCGTTAATTTATAGAAAATTTGTTTGTCCAATGGTGACCTTTATATTACGGTTTGGTTCACAACACCTTAACCAGCGCTAGGAAGACATCTGTGAGGAGAGAAACCGAAATGAATGTAACGATGAGAAATTCCCCGCAGGACCTCATTGCGTTCCTTAAGGATCGCGGAATTCAGCGATTCTATGTTGTTTATGACCGAGACAAGCAAGAGCTTCGAGCTTCGCATCCCGAGCTAAAATTTTTAGTCGACTTTCTCAGGCAAGATACGCGTGATTACGCCAACCACGAAGGGCTATTCGTCCAGGTGAGTAAGAAGTTTTCGGTGCTCCATGGCGCCTTTATTCATCGTACCTGCCGTGGGCAGGCAGCGGGTGGATCTCGATTCTGGAGCTATGACACCATTGAAGATTTTTTTCGTGATGGAATTCGCCTATCGAAAGGGATGACTCACAAAAGTGCCCTGGCTGGATTATGGTGGGGTGGTGGTAAAGGTGTGATCGCTCGCGACCCAAAGGTAGACTTTAAGAATCCCGAAACCCGCAAACAAGTCTTCCAAGAATATGGAGATTTTGTGACCTCGCTTCGTGGTTGCTACATCACTGCGGAAGATGTGGGTACGGTGACCGAGGACATCGGCAATATCTTCTCTCGTAGTCGATTTGTTATTTGTATTCCTGAAGAAGTGGGCGGAAGTGGCAACCCTTCAGCCAAAACGGCGGAAGGCGTTGTTCGAGGAATGGAATCTGCGCTGGCTGCTCAGAGTGGATCGACCCTTGCCGGAAAAACCGTAGCAGTCCAGGGACTAGGCAATGTTGGACGATTTATGGTGCAATTCCTTTTCGAGCGAGGTGTGAAAAGTGTCGTTGCTAGCGATATCTCGGGAGATGTGGTTCAGCAGGCGTTGAAGCAGTTTCAGGGCAAGGCTTTTGAAGCTTCGGTGGTCGAAAAGGGCGATCATTCTGTTTTGTTCTCGGCGGTTGATCTAGTAGCTCCTTGTGCTACCGGTGGAACGCTCAATGAAAAGACTATTCCACTTCTTCGAACCAAAATAGTTTGTGGGGCTGCCAATAATCAGCTCGAGGATCCTGATAAGGATGATCGACGGCTCTTGGAGCGCGGAATCCTTTATGTGCCAGATTTCTTGGTCAATCGAATGGGCATCGTCTATTGCGCCAATGAGCAATACGGATATGTGACGCAAGATCCAGCCATTGATCAACATATGAGCGATGATTGGGAGTTTTCTATTTATCGTATGACTCAAAAGGTGATCGAACTCAGTCGGAAGCAAAACAAGCCGACGGGGCAGGCCGCGATTGAATTGGCGGAACAACTTTCAACGAGTCTTCACCCAATCTTTGGACATCGTGGACAGAAAATCATCGACAGCCTTGTCAAAGATGTTTGGCAGCGCAAAATATAGTGCCTAAAGCTCCATAGAAAATGCGAAAGGTACTACCGTCCGAATTAGAGGATGATTTTGAGCGTGAGGTCTGCTGGGGAGACGATGAGCGGCATCTCTATTATCCCGACAGAAGAAAGTCAGCAGTCTTCGGCCACTTTTTAAGGATTCACGAAGTCCTTCAATTGGTGGATCGATTTTCACCCGGGAAGCGCGTTGCAGACTTTGCCTGCGCCCAAGGCAATTTTGCATTGCTTTTGGCGGAGCGGGGATATGACGTCACCGCCATCGATCTTCATGAGACCTTTCTACGCTACGCAAAGAAGAAATACACTTCCGGGAACTGTCAGTTCTTGTCTGGCAATATCATGGAGTATCAAAGCGAGAGTCCCTTTGACTGCATTCTCTTGGGAGAAGTTCTCGAACATGTGGCGCATCCTCTGAAATTGCTCCAACAATGCTATCGCAATTTGAAGCCAGGTGGAGTGCTGATTCTTACGACTCCCAATGGAAATGACTATAGCTCCAAGCTTCCGACCTTTCGGCAAGTCGAGAATGTTGAAGCACTCATTCCAAGACAGTTTCATCATGGAGATCATTTATTTTTGTATACGCTTGACGAATTGCGCGAACTCTTTGCTGAGGCGAAGTTAGATTTCGCATTCGGTGAAAAATACCACAGCGCCTATGTTTCCCAAATAAAGGGCTTAAGGTATCTTATTCCGTACAAAGCACTCACGTGGCTTGAAATTCATACGCGACACTGGAAGAAGCATGGAAAAGACAGCGCCAATCATCTCATGGTGGTTGGAAGGCGGAGTTTGGATCCGGAGAGCTGAAGCTACCTTACTTCTTCAGCTTCTTCAGCAGGTCATTGTAAGTGTCAGCTAGTTCAGGAAAAAAGTCGTTCTTTCTAAACTTTAGGTCGGGCACCTGCTTGCCGTCTAGCAGATCTAGCATATGCCGACGGATGCGATAAATAGGACCGGCAATGCGATTGGAGAGGATCATGCCTCCCAAGACCATGACAAAAAGAATGGCAATGGAGCTCAAGCCCAAGATCATATTCAGCCGGCTTCGCTCGAGGTCAATCATTTCTGCAATGATGGGATCGTTGATAACAGCGGCGGTATCCATTCCCGTGAATTTTGAAAACAAGTAGGAAGTCGCAACGTAGAATATCAGAATCAGACCAAGAGCCAAGATGAGGTTAAATCCAATGACCGTAAGCTGCAGGCCAGGATTGATGAGATACCTTTTTCTTCGAACGATGCCCATGGTTGCCCCCTCTACTTCTTCAAGAAGTATATCAAAACAGTGTAATGGCAGGGTCCTTTTTTGGCACTGATTAAAAGATCGTCAAACTCGGGAATTAATTCAATGCGTTATGTCATTGTAATGATTTGATTAATAAACTGTAACGATTTGGTCTGTTTCTTGCTCCCCTTATAAATAGGGACTGTGTCTAAAATTTGGGGTTAAGGGTCGATTCGCGTGTGTCTAGGGCTGTCCAGCCGAATCAAAATCCATAATACCCCAGCTTTGGGCAAAGTTGATTCTTGTTAGGGGGAAAAAAATGAACGGTGTAGCGGATTTTTTACAGAGCAATTTCTGGCATGTAGCGCCTATCCTTTTGATGGGCATCTTTGGCCTCGCGGTGATTCTTGAGCGAGCCAGGGCGTTGATGTGGGCATTTCCATTTTCCAAAGAAGATGCCTTCTTCGAAAAACTTCGAGAATTGGTCCTTCAGGGTCAGATGGCAGAAGCTGTATCACTCTGTGATCGCTATCCAGGCAAACCTGTCGCATGGGTTGCTAAACGCGGCCTACTTAGGGCTCACCAGCCCGAAAGTTTAATTGAAAATGGTCTCGAGATCGCAGTAGAAGAAGCCACGCAGCGGGTCTTGAAGCGCACGGGCTATCTCTCTATGATTTCTAACGTAGCAACTCTCTTGGGTCTTTTAGGAACCATCGCAGGACTAGTAAAGTCTTTTGCTGCGGTAGGAACTGCAGATGCTGCTCAAAAGAGCGCCCTGCTAGCACAAGGTATTTCTGAGGCGATGTATGCAACGATGTTTGGCTTGGGCGTTGCCATTCCTTGTATGATTGCTTTCAGTTTTCTGATGAATCGAACGAATACGCTTATTTCTGGAATTGAGTCTTCCGCCGTCAAGGTAATGGACTTAGTGAAGCAAAGGTATTTCGCTGCAGAGATGAAGGCCCAGGGGTTGGATTCAGGTTCTGCGTCAAAAAGTTCTAGTCATCACGTTGCTTAGGAAATTAGGGAAGGGTCTTGGGGGTTTTCTATGAAGATGAGGGGCGGTAAGTCTCGGAAATTCGATTTTCATCTGAACATCGTTCCGATTATTGACTGTTTGACCATCCTTATTACATTCATGCTGGCGTCAGGCGTATACCTTTCGATTGGACTTCTGCCAGTAGGAGTTGCTGCACCTGGTGAGTCCCTCAAGGAACAGACTAACCTTCATCCAATCAAAATCGATGTAGAAATGAAGCTTGATCATTCCTTCCTTATTAAAGTCAAAGGCACATCGGTTCCTGAGAAAAGAATTGCAGCGAGTGCTGACTATTGGAATATGCCAGAGATGGTGCAAACTTTAACCGGCCTGAATCAATCTTTGCCAAAACTCGAACAACTGACGCTGATTGCAAGCAAGGAAATTTCGTATCAGCAGGTGATCGATGCCATGCAGAATATGAAGAAATCTATCCCAAAATTAGAAGTCCAATTGGGAGGATTTTAGATGAAGAGTAAATTTAGAAAACATCACCGACGAGAACATCAAGAGGAAGCCGAGCTTCAAATTACCTCCCTTGCAGATATTCTTATTATTGTCTTGGTTTTCTTACTCAAGAGCTACTCGGCGGGCCTCGAAGCTGTGGCAGATGTATCTCTTCCAGAAGGTTTGAACTTACCCGTTTCTCAAGTAGGTGGCCAAGACAAAGATGGCCTTCGTATTGAAATTCTTCAATCGGGAATTCAGGTACAGGGAGAACCCGCGGCGGGACTCGAAGCGTTTCGATTTCCTGAAGCGGACCTCAATTCAGACTTAACCGACAACGGAACCTCCATCAATCTAACCAAGTATCTCACCGAGCGACGATCTCACTATCCCGAAGGAACGAAGGTATGGATCGTTGGAGATAGACGTGCGCCATATGCAACGATTCAAACGGTGCTCGCGTCGGCATCGATAAGCGGATTTCAAGACTTTCGGCTTGCCGTGGTGAAGGACGAATAGCGATGGCGAAAAGGGGAATTCATCGCAGATTAATCGCTTTGAGCATCCTCCTTGGAAGCTCATTTGCCTTTAGCTCTGCGGAGGGTTCTAATGGTCGCCTCCAGGTAGACGCTCAGGGGATTCCTCTTCAAGCTCCCCAGCAAGTGGTAGATCGAGTTGCCTACTCGTACCAACAGAAAGCCATTGGTAAACTACGTAAACTAGCAGAAAAAGAAGATGCTCACGGCCGTCCCAATCCAGAAATATTGATTCGATTGGCAAGACTCGAGCAGAAAACTGGCGACATTGCTTTCCGAGTAGCCCATGAAGAAGCCTATCAGACGAAGCGTCCGTTGAATCTCAAGCATTACAAGGCGCTTCTGCGATCCAATGTGCAAACATGGACGGACTTTATTCGATACTTTCCGGATCGGCCAGAGACCCCAGAAGCTTATTTGGGACGTGCGCAGGTCTATGAGGGACTAGAAGATAATAAGGCGGCCTATAGTGATTTTGCTACTGCGACCAAGAAATATCCCGGCTATCGAGACATCGACAAGCTGTACCTGATTCTTGCCGAATATGCTTCTGAGATGAAGAATCCAAATGAGACCATTCGCTATCTGAGAATGATCAAAAACAGGAAAGCCAACCGAAATTACGGTTATATTCTGACAAAATTGGCATGGTCCTACTATGACCTTGGCCAACCAGATGAATCTCTTTTCTACGTGGAGGAATACGCAAAATTCTATGGGAGTAAAGTTGTACGAGGCAATGCTCCTTCCCAAGGATCTAGTGACCTTTCGATCTCAGACAATCTCTTGGTTGATGCGGCGCAGATTGTTCTCATGGGCATGGAGAGTGGCAAGGCGGGTTACTCGCTCCCCATGGCTTACGATCGATTCTCTTCTTTGGCCAAAATGTCGAAGAGTAAAGAGGTGCTCAGGGAGATGATTTTGGATTTTGCAAAGCAGCTCCGTATTAAAAAATACGATGATAAGCTCCTGACTTTTCGAGATATCGTAGCCAAGAAGGAAGGCGCTACACAGGCAACCCAAGAGCTAGTCGCTCTTGTTTGTGAATATCAATATGTCACCCATAAGTATGGAGACCTCAAGTTATCTGCGCAATACATAGTAGAAATGTTCAAAACCGTGAAGGATCCAAAGCTTTTTAAGTGGACGCAGGCTTTTCTACTTGAGACGTCCACTAAGATCCAAAAATTTATTTCCACAAACAAGGGCAGTACTCAATCCACTGAGAAGCTCAATGAAGTCCTCGTTGCGCTTACGCGAAGTGCAATTTTTATCACAGAGGAAGCAGACGATGTTCGGTTGGGCCTACAGTTTAATTTAGCGGAAGCGCTATCTGGGCAGAAAAGTTACACGGAGGCCTTGGTTCATTACTTATGGGTCTTCCAGAAGTCACTTCGGGATTCATCTCTCGCAAAAAAAAATCAGATCAATCCGTGGACTGTTGGACTTAAAGCGGTTGCCATTCGTTACAACGAGTTAAGAAATAGTAAGGTATTTCCGGTAGAATTGGTTGCTCGATCGGTAGAGTCTGGACCGCAGGTGCCCATGGATTCCAAGGTTAAGGAATGGATCGACTGGGTGGCTCAGCTGCGTGAATTGCCAGAAGCTAAGGATCCTAAGATCAATGAATTAGATCTCTATTGGTTTGAAGCCAATCGCGCAATTTATGCCTTTAAGTCGGTTGAATCTTCAGTGAAAAATCTTGAGGAATTTGCAAAGAAGATGCCAAATTCCTCCTATGCGATCCCATCCGCTGGTCTCGTTTTGGACACGTGGATTGCTTCTTCGGATTGGGAGAAGGTCGATGCATTATCTTCAGATTTTTCTGAAGTAGATGCCTGGAAAAAAACTGGCCTTGCCCCACGGATCCAAAAGGCGTCCGAAGACAGCCGTTATAAGATGCTAGAGGAGCTCTACAATAAGCAGAAATATGAAGCGATCTTGGAAAAGACAGCAGTTCAAGAGAAGACCTTTGGGAGGTCAGAGCGCAGATTGGATTGGTTGAATGTCGTTGCTCGCTCCGCGATAGCGCTGAAGCGGGAAGGCTCAGCCAATCAATACTTGTCAGAAATAGTAAATTCTGGTCAGGCAAGTAATTATTACCTTCCTGCAATCCAAATGCGTGCTCAGCTTCAAGAGAATGGATTGAACTTTCAACGTGCTAGGCAAGACCTTACCCTCTATTTGGATTTGGCAGAGAAGCCTCAGTATCGAAATAAGGTCAGCAATGAAGACCGAGCTCTCATGATAAAGAAGTTGGCTTTTTTGTCTTGGATCGAGGCTGACTTTGAGAGTCTCAAGAAGTGGTCCGCACATCCTTTATTCTGCAAGACCTATCCATCGGATTGTGATCAGTACCATGCCATGATTGATTTCCATGAGCTTGATCTCAAGAACAGTGGCCGCCGCTTTGCATCGGCTTCCAATGCCTACGTACCTAAAGCTCAAACAGTAGAAGCGAACCCTACGGTATGGAATCTTCTGACCTTAGAAAAAGAGGATCGGCTTTGGACTCGCAATCAATTTGTATCAAAGTTGGACTTGATCCGAAAGATTGGGGCCGGTTGGCATCAGCTTGATCCCTTGGTTGCTTTTACACTTACAGCGCGAGTTAATCGGGTTGTGCCGGTAGGATTCCAGCGGTTGCGTAAGCTCGTTCGAGATTCTGTGCCTATGCAGGCCGATCAAGCCGTTATTGGGAAGCGAATTGAAATGATAAAGCAGATCGAAGCTCTCGCTACGCAGCTTTTGTCAACTCTTCCGCTCCTTGGTATCCATCGATCCGTTTTGGAAGAAACTGCAAAAATGTATGACGACCTCTCCAATGATCTTCTTGGACTAAGTAAGTCAGCGGGACTTTCCGCCGAGGATTCTCAGGCTATTCAGCAAGCGATGGTAGACGTCGCACGGCCCTTCGTAGAAACTGCAACCCAATTGAGAACAAAGGTAACCGAATTAAGCCTTAAGGATGCGATCGGAAATTTTGATGAAAATCTATTGGCTCGTGCCGATCCTGAAGGAAATTGGGTTGGCGGAGGGGCAGACCTCAAGAATCGCCTCAAAGGAACCTTCTACAAAGCTATCCAATACAATAATGTCGTCAAAGGCACCTACCTCATTCAGATTGCCGAGGAAAAAGAAATTTTGAGCAAAGACCTACTGGGTGTGATGCGAGCAGTTTTGCTTTTTAAGAACGGCGCGCGCGACGAGGCCTATCTGGAATTAAAGCGCATCAGCAAACAGAATCTAGTGGCCGAAGTCCAGCAAACGGGGGTCGCCTTATGATGAAGGTATTGCTTGTAGTTGGAATGATGGTTGCGCAATTTTCTTTCGCTAAAGACGATGGAACCTATTTAGATCAAGGTGACAAGAGACAAGAGAAGCTCAACTTTGAAAGTGGGCTCGTAGAAGGCATGGATCGCGGACGCAATGAGCTTGGAACGGTTACCAACAAAGACAAAGCAAAGGGTCGAAAACAGCTCTATCGAAAGATGATGTCCTTTGAAAAGGAAATGGATTCGACGCTGAAGGATTTGGGTTATTGATATGAGTCAGAGGTATATTGTCCGCATCAAGGTAGACGATGTTATCCGAAGTGAGCTATGGACTTCCAATAAGCCCATCTCCTTGGGTTATGGACTTCCTTTTCGATTGACTCAGCGTCCAGAGGGCCTTTTCATCGAGCATAAAGATGGAAAGTTGTGGAAAGTGCAAGAGGACCATGTTGAGACGAAGACTCCTTTCCTACTTCCGAGGCACCAAGGAGTTCTGAAGTCAGACGTTTTCTTGAGAGTGGAGCGGGCACCACTCATTCCTGGCTTTTACGACGATCTCCTCACCCCTCAGAAATCAAGCCCTTTAGACCTTATCGATACCTCCGGTGCATGGGTTCATTCAACCCGCCGTCTTGGTAAGCATTACACGCAAGTCCTGGGTGGTGAGAAAATATTCAGTGTGTCTCAGAGTGATAGTGGATGGAAAATTCACACCCACGCTCCTAGTGTGACTCTTGCTGGGGCTACAAACAATGGTGAAGTGCTCAATTCGGAGATCCATCTTGTCACTATTCAGTATCGATCTCATAGATGGATTTTTCGGGTAGGTAGTAGCGACCAAAAAGCGCTCCCTTGGAAGTCTAGTGCTGAGGAGGGAGAAAAAAAGCGAATCGTCATCTCCGGAATGCTTTCTACTTTGGCGATTAGTTTCTCGCTGACGGTACTGAGTCTTTTGGGAACTATGACGGAACCCAAGCTGGAAGAGCCAGTGCAGTTTGCAAAAATCATTTTGCCCGAGCGAATGCCACCTAAAGATCTCATTAAGGAGATGCCAGATTTACCTGAGCCACCCAAAGTGATTGAGGCAAAAAAGCCCGTGCCATTGACCCAGACGGAGCATCACTTTGCAGAAGGCGGAATCAAGAAGGGCGAGTCTCCAACGCCTATTCCAGTGAAGCCTACCCAGAAAATGGCTGCTCCCGAGGTCGCTAAGGTCACGCCTCCGAATCCCAAGGTGGTATCTCAAGCCGTACTTAAAGCTCAGCAGCTACGCAACTCTCTCGTGAACAAGATGGGTGGGGAGAAATCCTTACTGCTTGCTGAGTCCAACACGATTTCAGGGGTACAGAATGAAGCTATGAGTGGCCAGCTTCCGGATTTGAAGGAAAGATCGCGTCTTTCAGCGGCACCCATTACTCAGGCGCACTCTCAACAGAATGTGTCGGTAGACTACTCTGAAAGTTCTCAAACCAATGTAGGGGGCGTCAATTACCGTACCGGCTTCCAGGGGCAGGCAAGTGTAGGAGCCGGAAGCTCGTTTGTTGCCCTAGGTGCGGGTCTGGATAAGGGTGAGCTTATGGGAAGTGGTCTTACCAAGAAAGAGGTTTGGAGCGTTATTAGTCGGCATATCACTGAGGTGCGGAAGTGCTACGAGGACGCCATCCTGCGGATGCCTAGTATCGAAGGGCAGCTCATGGTGGACTTTACCATTGCCAGCAATGGAAGGGTTTCATCCGCCAATGTGAAAGAAACCACCATGAAGGACGTTGGGGTTGGTAAGTGCATTACGGATCGCTTGTCGCAGTGGGAATTTCCGCAGCCCAAGGGGAGTCGCCAGGTAAGTGTCTTGTATCCATTTGTATTTAGAAGGTTATAGGGGAAAAGAAATGAAAGCGTTTTTAAAGAGAACAGTCTTTGCGCAAATGATCGTCAGTAGTTTGGTGATTGGATCCGTATACGCTCAGGAAGAAGAGGCTTCACCCCCTAGGGTTGAAAAAAAAGCTACTTCAAAGCCTGCTCGACTCGATGTGCAGGATCTCAAAAAACGGTATTGGAACGAAAAAGAAGAGTACGACGTTGTACAGAATAGAACGTACTCAAAAAGCGGAAAAATAGAACTCCAACTGTTCGGTGGTTTCATTTTGGGAGATCCTTTTTTAACAATCTACAATACCGGCGGAAGTTTGGGCTATCATTTTTCGGAGTACTTAGGCGTGAGTCTTCTCGCCTGGAAGAGCTTTTCAAGTGATTCAGGCGCGGCAAAAGACTTTCAAGATACGATTAAGACTTCGGCTTCTACCAACCCGCTCAAGGGATATTATGGCAGTGAGGTCAATTGGAACTTTATTTACGGAAAGCGAAATCTCTTTGGTAGCAACATTCTCTATTACGATGTGCATGCGCTCTTTGGTCTAGGAATGACGGCTTCAACAACAGGAAACTATTTGACCCCAAGTCTCGGATTTGGACAACAGACTTATATTACAAAGCGCATAGCTTTTCGAACAGATTATCGCCTGCAATACATCAAAGAAACCATTCCTGGAAGAAGTGGAAGTTCTTCTATAGAGCGGAGCAATTTTATGCACTCGATCACCTTGGGCTTTAGCTTCTTTTTCTTTTAGAGGACTGAGAGTTGGATAGACGTATGAAGACTCATTTCAAGTTCCTGACAGCACTAACTGGTATGCTCTTTGGCATGTGGAGCCTTCCCGCCAGTGCGCGAATGCATGCAACGGGAGCTTGTAGTACCAAAGAGGTTTGGAACCTAGATAAGGACCTTCCAGGTGACTTCACACAAAAATTTAAGGACTATTTATCCGATCCTTCGGAGTTGAGTCTGGCCTATCAAAATGCCTATGGTTTAAAAGCAAAGGCTGCAAGTCCAGATGTGGATTTGCTCAGTCAATATTGGGTTGGCCGAGCCCTTTTTGAAGAAAATCTCTATCACTCGGCTATGAAGGCCTTCGAAAAGATTTTAATGGTTCCCATCCGAGCAAAAACTACGGGAGTTCAATTTGCGGCGGTAGAGTGCCTCGTTCGGATGCAAGCTAAGTTGACGAGCCTACGCGTATCTTGGGATGCTGTGAAAAATCTACGAAACGCCGTATTGAGCGACGCAGGTCTGAAACTGTACAAATCCGAAAGAGAGGCATTGGAGCGGGCAGTAGTGATTTGGGCCCGGCAAAGGATTGGGCCGACTAAGGATGCCCAAGAAGTAGCATCACTTATTCCTATGATTGATTCAAAAAGTCCGAGACGAGCTTTAGTTAGAGCATTAGTTTCCGTCAAACGGCGGGAGTATTCTGAGGCGGCGCAGGATCTTAAGAAGGTTCTTAACCTTGCGCAGTCCCAACGCGAATCAGGCGCCGCCTCAGAATCCATTGGTTTGCCTGATGACTATTCGGTCGAAATCTTGCGACTCACTCGAGCGAGGGCATTGTTTGAGTTAGGTCAGTTGGGTGAGGCCGCGGAAGAATTAAAGAAGATGAATCGCACATCGACACAGTTTATTGAAGGATTGGACCAACGGGCATGGGTTCATCTAATGGAAGGCAACTACCGCGACGCTATCGGAGTTGCACTCTCCATCCACTCGAAAGCTTTTGATCATACCTTCACACCGGAAGCTTTGATGGTAGTGGCAATGTCTTTCAATGAACTCTGTCAGTACCCATCCGCCTATCGGATTCTTCAACGGTTTGGTGCTCACTATGGAAAGGTCTATCGTTGGATTCGAGATCATAAGAGCGGCCCTGATTCCAAAGACCCTTATTTTTACGTTTCTGAACAGCTCAAAGGAAAGACACCAAAAATTCCCCATGTGGTATTGGCCGAATGGCTCAGGTCACCCGTCTTTGTTGGCAGTCAGGAGGAACTCAATCATCTTTTTGAAGAGCGCTCAGTCCTCAACTCTTTGAAGGAAGAAAGAAAGAAAGGACTATTGTCTTATCGAAAAGCCGATTTTCAGTATCGTAAGCTCTATGCTTATTATCAAAAAATGAGTTCTGGTAGGGAAGTTGCTACGCTTCAGCCGCGGAGCCAGAAGATCCAAAACCAGATGAAGTTTCATCAGGGAGAAAAAGAAGGTATTTTGGCCTTTAAACGAGAGATGCAGGATTTGTCGACCTCCATTCCAATGCATTCCCAGCGACTTGTTGCACAAATCAATGGAGACCTTACAGTTCGCGAAAAGCGTATGATGCAGCGAGTGGGGTCCTTATTCGAAATGGCTAACCTGGTTCAGGTAGAGCTTCTCGAAGGAGCGGGCGAAGATCTCATTTGGAAGAATATTCACGGGGACTTTAGAGACTTTGCCAAAAAGGATCGTAAGACTCAGTTAGATCAAATGGGCGAGCAAGCGTTTCATTGGGGTGATGGCCCAGAAGTGACTGACGGGATGGAAGAAGTTTGGGAGGATGAATTGGGCAATCTAAAAGCCAATGTCGTCAATCTTTGTACTACCAAAGATAAGTACCTAGAGAAATCAGGAATGAGAGAATAGCTTCCTGTTAGAAGCTCCAACCATCAAGCGATCGACACTCGATTGCGCCCTTGGTTCTTGGACTCATACAATGCCTGATCTGCCGCTTTGATAAGCGTTTGCGAACTTTCCATGGTGGTGTCCACCTCAGCAACACCAAAACTTGCGGTGACTCTTAGGGTAGTGCCTTCAAAAACAAACGGCGTTTTCTCGATGGAGAGTCGAATTTGTTCCGCGATAGCTTCAGCGCCTTTTGCGTTAGTATTGGTGAGTAATAAAACAAATTCTTCGCCGCCATAGCGAGCAAAGACATCACGTGGGCGGACAAAGTTCTTCGTCACCAATTGTGCAAATTCTTTGAGTACATAGTCGCCGGCGCTATGTCCGTATGTGTCATTTATTTTCTTAAAAAAATCGAGGTCAATAAAGACGACAGAGAAGTCGTTATGCAGCGTCTTGGCGCGCTTGAACTCAGCTTCCAATGCCTCATTGAGGTACCGTTTATTGTAGGTATGTGTGAGTGGATCCATATGAGCGGCGTCGCCCAGGTTGCCATACACCAAAATCTCAAGCTCTCCTGCTGGAAGGAATTTGAGAATCCAATTGCCCATGCGGACCATATCCTCTTTTGCCAATCGGTAGGGATCGTTGGCCGCAATGCGTCGGCCGTTGATAACGGTGCCATTGGAGGAGCCTAAATCCTCAATATAAACGAGGGCCGCCTTTCTGAAAACCCGAGCGTGCTTTCGAGATACACCAGAATCCGAAAGGCAGATCTCAACCGAAGGATCACGTCCTATGAACATTTCGGGTTTTGAAAGTGAAAAGCGCTGCCCCTGAGGGTGGCCCCGAATAATGATGAAGCATGGGTCTTGTTCTTTGGCTTTTTGGAAATCTCGGTTCAGCGTCTCAAGGTCTCCGGTCAAGACCTCGGTCTTTTCGGAATTGTCGGCGTCATTGGAAGAATCGCTGCCCATCTCCTATAAATTTAGAGTGTTCGTGCAGGGGGGTCAACTTCCAAGGCTTCACGAACATAGATTTTTCCTTCCTCCACGCCAGGTTGGTCAAATGGGTTGAGGTTCCACAGAACCCCTGTGAACGCTGTGAGAGTCGCTAGGGCGAAGGTAAGGCTTCCCAATGCCTTTTCGTCCAAAGAATCCAAGTGAATCGTAAAATGCGGTCTGCGCTGAGATGTCATAACCCGACACGTCGCATTGTATTCTAGGTTTACAAGCTCGTGCAGGCTGTGACCTGAGAGCAATCGCAGGGTTTCGAACGGTCCCTTTTGAATCTCCTGGAGGGAAGGGATTTGTACGGGATCTTCTTTGAGTTCATTTTGAATAAAAAAAATGACTTTGTCGTCGGGGCCATCTCGTAGGAGCTGCAAGATGCTGTGTTGATCCACAGGTCCGCAGGCTCCAACCGGAGTAAATCCCTTGCGGTCCTTCCCTAAGCTCTCAGCCCATAGCTGCACCCACCAGAAAGCGAGTTCTTTCAGTGAATCGGAATAAGGCATGCAGACATGAATGGGGCGAGTCTTCGCATGCTGAATCAGCGCACTGCCTAGCTGAAAAAAGGGGTTACGGGCTGGTTCCTGGGTTTCGAAATAGGACCGTACCGAGGCAGCACCGGCAAGAAACTGATTGGCATTGAGTCCGGCGAGAGCAAGTGGAAACAGTCCAACCGATGAAAAGACGCTATAGCGCCCCCCAATGGCAGGATGAATCGGGAGCGAAGCTATGCCTTCTTGTGTCGCCAATTCACGCAACTCTCCCTCGTCAGGATCCGTAATAAAAACCGCGTGGGACTTCCATCGCTTCTTTTCGATCCATGCGAGCGCCAGTAGCAAGAGGCTTAGAGTTTCGAAAGTCTTTCCAGATTTCGTAACCGCGCAAACAAGGGTGGACTCAGGTCGAAGGCTGTCCTTGAGTCGGGTCCACTCCAGTGCATCAGGATTTTCTAGGAAATGAAACCGAATGGAGTTGTTACCTAAGTGGGCCAGTCCTTGAAGCAAACTCTTCGGTCCCAAAGAACTTCCGCCAATTCCGATAAATAGGCAGTCCGTATATTCTCCGGATTCGAGAAAACGCTGGGCAAGGTCCTGGGAGGCTTTGCATTGAGAAAGTTCAGGCCTCGTCACTGCATCGTAAAACAAGCTCTCACCCGAATGGAAACGCTCCTTTAGTCGCTTCCAAGCATTCGTCACATCGAAAGCGGAAGGTTCGTTGGTCAGGTTCAGTTGAGACACATCGAGGGAGAGTCCACTCGTACCGATTGAGGTTCGCAGAGAAGTCATTTAGGAATCCTTCATGAGGTTTTTTCCAACAATCCACCGTTGAATTTGGTTGGTGCCTTCTACAATTTGTAAAACTTTGGCCTCTCTCATGTATCTCTCAACCGGAAATTCTGTGGTGTACCCCGACCCGCCAAGAATCTGAACAGCTTGGGTAGTGACCTCCATTGCGACATCACTGGCATAGTATTTTGCCATGGAAGCTTCTTTTGAAAAATCCCGATTTTGATCTTTGAGCCACGCTGCTCGGTGCACTAAGAGTTCTGCCGCGTCGATGGTAGTGGCCATGTCCGCAAGGAGAAAAGAGATTCCTTGAAAGGCGCCGATCGATTGTCCAAACTGTTTCCTGCCTTTGGCGTGATGGAGTGCAACTTCGAGCGCGCCTTTCGCAATTCCTATAGCGCATGCACCAATATTGATGCGGCCCGAGTTCAACGCAGACATTGCTACTTTGAAGCCCTCTCCCTCTTTGCCGATTCGATGAGTCTCGGGTACCTCCACTTGATCCAATATCAATTCCATCGTGTGGGAGGCATTCATGCCCATCTTCTTTTCTCTTTTTCCTGGTCGAAGTCCCTTCATGCCTTTTTCTAAAATGAAGGCGGTTACTCCTCCGGCTCCAGGGTCCCCGGTCCGCGCCATCACCAAAAAAACTTCGGCCACATCCGCCTGGGTGATCCAGAACTTCGTTCCGGAAAGGAGGTACTTGCCTCCCGACTTTTTTGCCGTCGTTCTCAAAGATCCTGCATCCGATCCAGATTCCGGCTCGGACAATCCAAAGGCTCCAATCGCATTGCCCTGTGCAAGCGCAGGGATGTAGCGTCGCTTTTGCTCAGGGGTGCCGAATTCATTGAGGATGGCTTGAGGGAGTCCTGTGACCGAAACGCTAATCGCATAGGTAAGGCTTGCTCTCGCCAATTCTTCAATCACCAGGATGGCCTCACTCATACCAACTCCCGCGCCCCCCAGGTCTTCGGGTGTCGTCAGGCCAGTCAAGCCCAACTTGCCGAGCTCCGCGATCCACTCGGGACGAAAGCGTTCTTGTCGCTCGTCTTCCTCGAGGTGGGGCTGTAGGGTTTGAGTGCAAAACTTGCGAGTTAACGCGCGAAGGTCTTTTTGAAGATCGTTTTCCGAAAAGTCCATAGAAACTTCTTAACACAATACTTCCAAGAAGGGTTGCGTGGCGCGTCGAGCATTTGAAAACCCGAGTGAGTGACTCTTACAAAAACCTATGCCATACTCGAAGGTGGAATTTGGGGGAGAAGGGCGGATGATGCCGGTCTATGTCCTTGTCAATTATTGGGAAATTCACCCGTGCGACCTTCGTTCGACTGTGAACGAATTGGTTCAAGAAGGCATCCGTTCGGTTGCGAGTTTCGTTCCGTGGCAAGCGTTTGAGTCTGATATCTCTCACGGATTATCTAAATGGATTCATGTTTGCACTGAGGCGTCCATTACGTTGACCTTGATTCCAACTCCCGAATTGGGTGTGCATGAGCGCTTTTCTGGAATCCCTAAGGATCTTTTTTCGGGCGCAAGCAATTTAGCAAAAGACCAACACGGACAATCCATTGCCAATTTTACTGGGCCCGCTCCCTTTCTTTTGCCATCCCTTCAATCCGTTGAAGTTCGGAAAAAATTATTGGGATATTTGGGGCGATTTCATGTTTTCCTTTCGGACTTAGGTCGAACGCATCCTAAGACGCTAGCAAAATTGGAAGTGCTGACGACTTCGAGCTTTTGGAAGTACTATCGAGCATTGGGCGAGAATGTGACGGATCCTTTTGGCGGTGCTTGTTTTGATGCTTCGGACGCCTCTGTCCTTCATTTTCGAAAATGGATTGAAGAACATTTTCAGCAGTCAGAATTTACCGGACACCTCTCCCAATCCGAGTCGGTTCAACGTATTCAATATTGGAAGTCGAGCCGTTTTGATCGTCGCAATCGCGAACAGTTTTCTCAAATAAGTGAGTCGCAGTTTCGAGTCCGAGTGATGCAAACCTTGGATCGAAATCCGTCTAAATTGCGGGTTGTCCCAGTAGAACTTTATTCACCCGAGGCCGATCCATCCATACAAATCTCCACTGTTTTGCAAGGTTTGGCTGGTGGATTTGCTGATGCGCACAGGCTTGGTAGCCTTTTGGATTCGTATTTGGCAGGATATAGCGGATCTAGCGCAACGGAGTATCCCCCTTATATCTATTGGACTGCGACTGGAGGCTTTCGACGTCTTTCGGATGCCGAGAAACAGTATTTATTTCTAAAGTCGCTATTGCAAAGTGGCATCCAGGGTGGCGGAGTTTTGATCGATCATAGTGAATGGGCCGGATTCTCGCAGGCGTTTAAATCGCGCGTGGATCACCTTTCGCGAAGTTTGAAGTCTCGTCGCTATCATACTGAGCGCAAGGTTCTCTACCTAGGTAATCACCTCTGGTCTCGAAACGAGTATTGGAGGGAAGTGTCGCGGCGTGCTGGAAGGACTGCGCAGTTTGCAGCCAATTCCGAAGTTTTTATTCATGACACCCTTTCGAGGGTGTTGATTCTGGATCCGTCTTGTACCGTCGATCGTGCCGTTTTGAGGGATGTTTTGGGCTGGCTTCGAGAGGGGCGAACGGTGTGCTTTCCAAAACGAGCCCTGTATTCAGATTCAGCAAAGAAGGTACTAGATGATTTGATTCGTAGGGCAAGACGCAGTTATCGACTCGAAATTGGATTGCCCTACGAGCTTCTCGACTTCCCAAAAGGGAAATTTTTAATTTATGATCTTCCAGAAGAATGGGCAGCTGAGAAAAAATTGGAGCATTGGCAACTCTTTTTGGAATCTGTTTTTGCGCTCGGAGAGATTCAATCGATTTGTAGAGTGTCGGACCCTCGGATTCAGGTCATCGCGTTCCATAAAAAAATGGGAGAAGGCAGAGGCTTGGCACTTTTTCTTTTGAATGGATCTTCGTCGAGGATCATGACGGAGTTGCTTTTTCCTGTTGAGGTGCACCTGTCTGATTTGGCTCTTTCTCTGAAGACCAATGAGGAATCAGCTAGCACGGCAACCCGGGGAGAGCGATTTCAGATTGAAGTGCCTCCCAGCGGGGTCGTTCCTTTATTCGTGGAAGGCTTGTCAGACGACAAACACGATCAACTCCAGGTTGCTTTGAGCGAGGCGAGGCATGGAAGCTGATTATAAACATTATCAGAATTTATTTGAGCCCCAGAGACGAACGGGTGTTGCTGGGACGCCGGGGTTTTCGACCGCTTTATTTTTAGTTGAGAAGAGTGGCCTAATTGTCGAAGCCTATGCTGAAGCAGAGGATACGCAGGCGTGGATCGGCAAAGGACTTCAGGAAATTGAAGAGGCAGCCCATTATCGAGAAGTATTGATTTACCGCCTTGAAGCGCTGAAGGAACAGTTGATTCAATCTTGTCAATCACGACATACCGTCGAGCAGAAGCATTGGATTCAAACGAAGGCTGTTCCAGATCGCGTTCGATCGCAAGGGAAGTGGCTTCCTCCAAAAGCGATCAGTGAATTTTGCAGGGAACGGCTACGAGGAAGAACTCACCGACATTTTTTATTGCAGGCGTTGGAGAGTTCGTGGAAGCGATTCTTGCCCACGAGCTATGCGCTCTATTTGCGTGTGGATGGTCATCATTCGAGCGGGATTTTGTTGGACGTTCGCGGCGAGCAGATCGTAAGTTTTTTTAAGCCGGACCTCAGCGGTTTGGATAGCGATCGTCAGCGAGATCCCGAGGCCATTGTGGATCATCTTTCCAAGGCGCAGATGACGCGTGTTCAAGGTATCTTTGTGAATCAAGAGGACTGGGATGCTTGGTCGAGAGAGTCCAATCCGTGGAAGAGCGTTCTGAGGGCTTACCTTCGACGCCGTGTTCGGTTAGCACCCCATGGTTTGGGACTTCGCGTTTTTCTGGTGTTGATTACCCTAGTCTTTTCGTCAAAAATGCGATAAACGCCCCTCTACCTATGATCGTTTTTCAAAGCCTCACTCGAAAAAAGCTCGAAACACTCCTCCTTCCATTAGGCGGGCCGCGGCCAGAAGTGCGAGCGCGGGTCCGAGCCCAGCAGCTTTTTCAATGGGTTTATCAACGTCATGTCACCGACTGGGACCAGATGACGGACCTCGCAAAAGAATTGCGAGTTTGGCTTAAGGAAAATGTCGAAATCCTGCGATTGAAGGAAAGACAGTCGCATCAGTCCTTGGATGGGACACATAAATTTCTATGGGATCTAGGTGACTCAAAGACGGTTGAGAGTGTTGTGATCCCGGCTGCCTTGGATTCAAAGAAAAATTTTCCTAAATCGGGCTTTGCTGGACTACCGCAAGATGAGCGGATGGATTCAGAGCGTTGGAAGCGTTTGACCGCCTGCATATCCTCCCAAGTGGGTTGTGCGATGGCATGCAAGTTCTGTCTTACTGGGGTGCAAGGTTTTGATCGTCACCTCAAGATCCAAGAAATTGTAGCCCAGATTCATGAGCTTCGAAGGCTCGCGCCGATTACCAATATTGTTTTTATGGGAATGGGAGAACCACTCCATAATATTGATGCTGTCATTGACGCCTGTGAAATCCTTATAGATCAGTTTGGTTTGGGTTTTTCGCGACGTAAGATTACGGTTAGCACCAGTGGACTTGTTCCTGCTATTTATCGATTGGCAAAAGAAAGTCCTGTTTGTTTGGCGGTTTCACTCAACGCTACCACTGATGAGCAACGAGAGTCGATCATGCCTGTCAATCGATCGTATCCGATCCATGAGCTTCTCAAGGCATGCGACTACTATTCCGAAAACCATACGAAATATGTGACATTCGAGTACGTCCTACTCCGCGGTATCAATGACTCCCTCGAGGACGCGCATCGTTTGGTAAAATTACTTCGACATCGATCCTGCAAAGTGAACTTGATTCCCTTCAATGAACATCCAGGATCGGAGTTTAAGCGTCCCGAAGACCTACAGGTCCGAAGTTTTCAACGCATCCTGCTTACATCCGGCATGACCGCAACGGTTCGTATTTCGCGTGGACGAGATATTTTGGCGGCATGCGGCCAGCTGAGGAGTTTATTTGGAACCGCAAGGGGATCTACGCGACATCGCGACTGGAAGGATGCCATAGCACCAACTGCTGCCAGTCTCACTTCTCAGACGGTCGAAGGATCTGGTAGTACGATCTCAGGATAGCTCCAGTGCCTCGTGTGCCATAGAGTGAGCTGCAGGCTTCGTAGCTGGGCTCTTCAAATTCTTCAGGCATCGTAAAATAAGCTAAGTAGTCATTCGTCAATCCCATGACCCATACGTCAGTTCGTCCCGTGAGTGTTTGTGCAAATCCACGAAGTCGTTCTCCTACTGAAGTGGTGGGTTCTCCTGGCCAAGCGAGCATCAGTTGATTGCCTAGCTCGATTGCCCGAATTTTGACTTCTGAGGGCAGCCAAATAGAAAGATCCACTCCCATTTTCCTTGCCAATCCAAAGAGCGAATCTTGAAGGCCCTCACAAGCTCTGAAGTGAAGTGCGGGAGATCCGAGGTGAACTTGATTCTCGTAGATCTTAAAATAAGGAACCACAAATTGCGTTTGATAAAGCGCCGGAACGATCTGATCGCCAAAGCGTTTTGCATAACGGTCGATGGGTGCCAAGGTTGAAGCAACGACGCCCGAAGTGATGTCGACGTCTTCTTGATGATCGGGACTTACGTCTCCTTCGGCGCCATTTACAAATAGTACGGTAGGCCGATTTTCGGGTTTGCAGAGTTCGGAGAGCTGCGTCGAGCCTTCCGATAAGCAGTTGAGTTTTTGAAATCGCGTTTCGAGCTCTCGCTCAAGAGCGCCGGGTACATCGGCACTAAAAGAGGTGTTGCTAGCGCCATAGAAAGTTCCGTGAACCGCAAAATCGAGCATGGCCCCCCGAAAGTGGTTATCAAGGTCTTTAAAAATGAGGAGTCTCGCTTGAGGGTCGTAGTGTCCTTCTCGGTCATTTCGATTTTTCTGAAAGCCTTTCATTTCAGCGGAAACACGGTAGAGATTGCCCTCAAAAGTTTGGTAGAGGGCGTCTGAGATAGAGGCTTCGATGCGTTCTTTGACCCATTGGAAGACGCTAAGTTTAAAGCGATCACTCGTAAGGATCTCCCACGCAAACTGATGAGACAGTGTGCCCGGACCGCTATGCGTATGAGTAGCAGAGAGGAAGAAGTTCTGTTCGGGCACGCCCAATTTTTCAACCCAGGGCACCAGCGATTCTCGAATATCAGCCGTGACTGCGACAAGGTCCAGACTGACAAAGAGGAGGCGTTCACCCAAGCTGTTCTGAATAAAAAAAGCTTTGCTGCGAATGGGATCGAGTATGCCTTCCGATGGAGCCAGAAAATAGGCGTAGGGATTTTTGTTGAAGAAGTCCCACGGGGCATTTCTTCGGGGTCCCCCTCCAAATCCAGCGAGCGGTACTCCAATGGGGGGAGTGATGTCGCGTTGACCAAACCCCGCCACTACCGTTCCTTCAGATGGAAGGGGAGGGTTGGGTTCGGGGATTTGAGTTCGTGCGGTGGGTGAGGTGCGTTGTAATTCAGCAGGCAGTGCTGACTCTGAATAAGAGTTTGAACCGCAACCCAGTGCCAAAATGAGGCAAAGATACACAAAAAGCGTGTTCAAACGCATGGCCACCCCTCCCGAAAATAGCGAACAAAGCAAGTTTAGAACATGAACTTTTTATTAGCAATATTGAGGATAATTGCCGTCCCAAACATAGTCGTGATTAAGGAGGATCCCCCGTAGCTCAAAAATGGAAGAGGAACGCCGACAATGGGTAAGAGCCCCATCACCATTCCGAGATTGATAAAGATGTGCCAGAAAAAAATCATGGCAATTCCCAGCGCCACAAGCAGTCCGAATTTGTCGTTGGACTGCAGTGCTACCGATAGGCTGTTCATCAGAAATATCAGGTAGAGCAGTAGGAGGAGTCCGCAGCCCACAAAACCATGTTCCTCACTAAAGACCGAAAAAATAAAATCCGTATGATGCTCTGGTAGAAAATTCAGGCGACTCTGGGTCCCCGATTTATAGCCCCGTCCAAGGAGCTTGCCGCTTCCGACTGCGATCATTGATTGAATGGAGTTGTATCCAGCGCCTTTAGGGTCAGCCCCTGGATTGATAAACGTCAGGATTCGATTGCGCTGATAGGGCTTGAGTGCAAATTTGTAAGCTAGTGGCGCCGCAACAATGACTGCCAGGGCAAGAATCGCGAGCGTCTTGGGGTGAATTTTTACAAAAAGCATCATGCTGGCGTAGGTGGCAAGAATCACCAGTGCAGTGCCTAAGTCTGGCTGCAGGGCGATGAGCCCGCAGGGTATCAGAACCAAGATCGTGGGCAAAATGAGATCTCGAAAGCGATAGCCTCCAAATTGGTGGTCATTTTCGAAGTATTTCGCCAACATCAATACGAGCGATATCTTCATGAATTCTGAAGGCTGAATGCCAATTCCCCCAAAGCTAAGCCAGCGTCGCGCACCCAGGGTCGATCTCCCTGCTACCAAAACCAGGACTAGCAGCAGCAGGTTGCAGAAATAAATGACATACGCCACTCTCGAAAAAAACGAATAGTGCACTAGGAGAATCAAAGCCGTCAGGCCAAGCCCCACACCGAACCAAAGAAGCTGGGTCTTATAGAGACCTAAGGATTTGTCTTGAACTCCTGTGGCACTGACGAGGTTCCAAATACCGATGCCGATCAAGATCATTTCAACAATGATCAGGTTCCAGTTAAATTTTCGAAAATCCTCTTGTTCGAAATAAGTCCGTTGAGGATCGTCGCTATTCGGTAGAGTCTCCGACTCCATCGATGAGTAATTCATGATTGGTATTCCTCGACTGTTTTAAGTACTCGGGTTTGTATTTTTCAAAATATTTTTGAATAACTGCCTTCGCAATAGGCGCCGCTCCAGTAGATCCTCCGCATTGGTGCTCTGCAATGACAGCGACTACTATGGAAGGGTCCGAAATCGGTGCAACTCCAGCAAATAGACCGTGATGGCGATGGAGGTATTTCATCTTATTGCACTTCTGATAGATCTTATCTGCCGAAATCCTCACTACCTGCGCCGTTCCGGTTTTTCCGCCCATTTCTGCCCCTGCAATGCGAGACCGGTAGGCGGTACCATGGGCTCCATTCATCACTTCGTAGAGACCCCTCTTTATCAGGGTGAGGGTCTCGGGTTTGACATCAATCTTATGAATAATCTCGGGTTTCTGCTCTCGAAGGTGCTTAGAATCAAAGGACTCGATGGTTTTGACATAGTGGGGTTGGTAGAGGATTCCACCATTCGAAATAGCCGAGTACGCGTTAGCCAATTGCAGTGCCGTTGCGAGAACAAAACTCTGCCCAATGGCTACCGATAAACTTTCACCCGCGGTCCATTCCTTGTCATAACGGCGTTTTTTCCATTCTTCCGTCGGAACGAGTCCACTCACTTCACGTGGAAGATTGATCCCCGTTGGTACCCCAAACCCAAATGCCGAAGCCCACTTTGCAAGTTGGTCAATGCTCTTGAGTTTCATTGCTGTTTTGTAAAAATAGATATCGCAAGATTGTTCTATCGCTTCGATGAGATTGACGTCGCCATGGCCACCTTTTTTATGGCAGTGGTAGAGACGATTTCCTAGGCGCATTGAGCCTGTGCAGCGTTGTTTGACGTTCGGGTTGATGACCCCTTCTTCGAGACCGGCAATAGCGGTGATAGGTTTGAACACCGATCCAGGTGGATAGTGATCTTGAATGGTTTTGTCACGCAGGGGGCGATCCGGGTTGTCTAAGAGCGCTCTCCAGAGTTCTGGTGAAATGCCTCGAGAAAACTCTGTCGGATCATAGGAAGGACGAGAAATCATCGCTAGAATTTCACCGGTCTTAGGATCCATTGCGACGAGGCCACCTGCTACCTGTCCAAATGCCTGAGCGGCAGCAAGCTGTAGGTCTTGGTCAATAGTGAGTACTAGGTTGTTTCCGGGTCGGGCAGTTTTTTCAGGGGGTTCGTCGTCCGTTGGCGCAGAATTTTGGTTTTCTTTTCGGACACGTCGTCCCAGTGCGTCTACCTCGGCTACTTCGTATCCAGCGTCGCCTCGTACGAGATCTTCCAGTTCTTTTTCAATGCCTGTTTTCCCGACGTCATCGCCCAATTTGTATTTTCCGGGGGATTTTTCATTGAGGCGCGGAAGTTCATCCTGATTGGCCTTCGATATATAGCCCAAGAGGTGAGAAGCAATGTCCCCATAAACATTGGTACGCTTGATTTCCATCGCCACGCCAACACCGGGCATTGCGATTTTCCAAGTCTCAATTTTTGCGACCTCGTCTCGAGAAAGGTCCGTCTTGATTTTCACGGGCATAAAGGCAGGCTGAGATTTGGCTTTCTCTAGGCGTTCCTGTATTTCAGCAACGGTCATTCCAACAAGCTGGCTGATGTGCTTGATGGTCGGAAGGACGGATCCTGATTCCTTGAGGTATTGAGGGATGACCTCTAAGTCAAAGGCGGGTTGATTGTCGATCAAGAGGGTTCTGTTTCGGTCGAAGATCATACCCCTTGGAGCAGGAATGGAGACCTTTTTGATTCGATTTTCTTCCGAGTATTGGCGCATGCGGTCGCCCTGCAGAAGTTGCAGGTAAATCAACCGGGATAGCAGAATAACAAAGGCAAAAAGTAGGGCCAGGTAGAGGAACCGAAACCTCTCATGAAATTCGCGTAACTGCTCTTCTTGTCCAAGAAATGACATAGATTAGAATCCCGTGCCTTCGCCGAGCGTTTCTTCTTCTAGAAATACGTCATCATCTCCCACGTGTTTGGCGCGAGGATTTTTAAAGGTCATCCAATCCAATTTTTCAAATAGCCTAAATACCCATATACCCGCCAGTCCTTGAATCACAGCGCCGGGAAAAAGGAGCGCCAAGGTATGGCGCCACTGGTGGGCTCCAAGTCCAAGTGTCTGCAAGAAGAGAAGTCCAAAGAGCTTCCAGAAAAGAGACGCTCCTAAGGCGAGCGTGATGTATTGGGGGAGTTTGGCAAAAAGAAAATACCTCGAGAGTCCGCGGAGCGTAAGATAAACAGCCATATGAGTGCAAAGATAAAGTCCCTGCGGAGCCGAGCTATGGAGTTCGGCAGCATACGAAAAAAAAAGAGTGAGGATGCCTCCTTCAAGAAATTCGCGGCGGAGTGCCACCCAAATAACGGCGAGTAAAACAATATCAGGCTGCAAAACCATGAGTGGATAGGAATTGAAAATCGAGGTCTGAAGTCCGATACCTAGCAGAACGAGTAAGGCAAGAAAGACGGGGTTCAATGCCTTCAGGATCATCGACTTCATGTTTTATTCTTTACTCCAGCTCGTACCGGTTTTTCGAGTACGTGGACAGGGGCCTTTTCATGAGAAGTAATGACCATGACTTCTTCGAGTTTTGAAAAATCCACTGCAGGACGAACCTCTACATTTTGAGTGATTCCATAGGGTTGTCGAACAACATTCGAAACGGTTCCGACGGGAAGTCCCTTAGGAAACACGCCGCCCAGTCCGCTCGACAACAAAAGGTCGCCCGCTTGAACATCGTCGGTCCTTAGTGCAAACTTGAGATGGCAGACTTCATCCGTCATTCCTTCCACAATGCCTCTGACGCGGGATCGTTTGACGAGGGCATCGATGGCAGAAAGAAGGTCCAAGAGGGTGACTACATCGGCCGTGCTATCCGTGGTACGCAGGACCCGTCCTACAATGCCTTCACTATTGATGACGGGCATATCGGCTTGAATGCCGTCTTTTTCACCACGATTGATTCGAATGGCTCGAAACTCCGTCGAAACATCTTTGGCGATCACGCGCGCATTGATGGTCTGTAAGGAAAAGGTCTCTTTGAACGCCAACAACTCTCGGAGTCGACCATTCTCTTCCTGCGTTTCGCGTAGGTTCACAATGGTATTGAGGAGCCTGCGATTCTCTTCTAGGACCGCAAGATTTTCTTGGCGCGTGCGGAGAAGAAAAACATAATTATTAAACACCGATACTGAAATTTCCATTACCCAGCTTACGGCGGTCTGGACGGGGGAGGTTAGTCCAAGGATGACTCGGTCATAGATGCGGTAGGTGCGAGGCGAGCGCGTAGCCGTATCGATCGAGATAATGGGAATGAGAATAAAGAAAAAAAGAATGATGTAGAAGCGATACTCTCGAATGTATTTTAGCATGCTGAATCCCCATCCATCGTACTGACCAGGTCTTAGATTGGCAAGCCTCAGGAGTTCGGTAAAAATGAATCATTTCGCCTTTCTAGATCTCCTGTGATAGCGATGACCAGTTGAGCAGGATTAAAGGAGATTGAAATGATCAGAAACATGCGTACGCGAGTGGGGCGGTATGTCGCAGGAATGATTATTGGGACGGTGGCCCTGGTTTTTGTTTTTTATGGCATTTACACGCGCGATCCTATGAATACCTCAGCCAGTGCGGGTTCGGTGAATGGAGTCCAGATTTCTTATGCAGATTTCAGTCGCGCACTGAATCAAAAAATGGCCATGTTCCAGGGAATGAAAATAGCTCCCGAGCAGTTAAAGCAATTTGGCATTTATGACTCGGTCTTCCGTGAGCTTGCTCAGAAGATTTTGATGGTTCGAGAGGCTGAGCGCCAGAAAATCGTGATTAGCGATGAAGAAGTGCGCAATGTCATTCGTGACATCGTGCCTTTTCAGAATGAGGGTAAATTCGACGCTGCAAAATATGAGGCAGTGTTAAAGGCCAATGGTATGACGCCCGCCGGATTTGAGAAAAGAATTCGGGAAGACCTTGTCGCCCAATACTGGGAGCGATTCTTTAACGAAGCGGCATACGCGACCCCAAAGGAGATAGAAGAAGAATACCTCACTACCGAAAATCAGCGCACGCTGCAGTACGTCCTTCTTGACCTACAGAAAGCGGAGTCAGAATTGGTGATCACAGATGCTGAGGTAACTGCTTTTCTGCAAATGCCAGAAAATGCCAAACACATGGCCAGCCTTTTTCAGGCGCAGGCTGAGACCCTCTACAAAGGCAAGAAGCTCGAAGATGTTCAGTCCACGCTCGCTAAGCAAGAACTTCGCAATAATAAGCTGAAGGTGATTCAAAAAGAAAAACTAGCCCTTGCGGACCAGTTGGCTAAGGGCATGGACGGATCGAAAGGTTCGGAAGCCAAAATTAAGGCACTATTGAAAGCCAGCAAAGGCGAGCTTCAAACCAGCGCGCCACTGACCCTGAAATCAGCTTACCTTCCAGGAATTGGCTACGCAGAGGAAGCGGTGAAAGATGCTTTTGTCGATCCATCTCCATTGGACCCAAAGGCCAAAGGTAAGGCGAAGGTCTATCAGATTCCAAGAGGATTTCTTGTAGCTGTATTAACCGGAAAGAAAGTGGCAGACCTAGCTTCTCTCAAAGACGATGTACGGCAGCGTATGAGGCAACAAATCGAATCACGTCAACAGCGAGGCATGATGTCGGATTGGTTGGAGCGCCTCACCAAGGACGCAAAGATCGTAAAGAACGAACAAGTATTAGCTAACGGCGGCAGCTGATATCCATTCTACGAGCTTGGCCATGAGTTCCTTGCGCTTTTCAAATGGAAGGCCGTGGCCAGTGCCGTCCCATTCTTCAAAATGCACATTAGTTTGTTGCGCAAAGGGCTTTTGATCCTGTTCGAAGGCTTCTCGAGTCCAGACCTTGCTTTGGGCGCCCCGCAATAGATAAATGGGCTTGCCCAATTCGGCAAAGAGCAAGAGTTGATCGGTGATGTCATAGCCCAAAGCTTCATCTATGGTCCTTAAAACTGCTTCTTTATCAAACGGAAAAACCAATCCTCCCGCTTGGGTAGGGTGGGGAAGTGCAACGGCCATGAGGTATTGGGCAACAGAAGGATCTGGGATGGACTGATTCAACCAGTCACGCGCTTCGGCTCGCGTAAGAAATTCCATAGGAAGTGCGTGAAGGATCGGGCGGAGGAGCCTTCCGACACTGCCGCCAGCTTCACCCGCAAGGCCGATATCGATGAGCACCAGTCCTTGAACCATCTCTGGGTGAAGTTGCGCAAGGGCCATGGCGGATCGTGCCCCCATCGAGTGGCCTACCACCCAGCAAGGTTCAAACTGGAGATGGTGACAGGTTTCGTAGAGGTCGTTTCCAAAGGTGAGTGCGTCGTACTGGTCTCCGGAGTCGCTCCTTCCATGTCCTCTTTGATCAGGAGCGAGAACATCGTACTGGCCTTCTAGTCCAGCGGCGAGAGGACGCCAGATTTTTCCGGTTCCACCAAGTCCGTGAAGGAGAAGGATGCGGCTCAAGGGTTGGGCAGCATGACTCCATCGTGTGGTGGCCAAGATCATTTGGCGGTCCTTGGGATTTCGTCACCCAATTGGATCACGGGCTCTTTTCTCTTTTCCGGAAAATACCCCGCTTTTAGCAGCATTCTTCCTGTCATTGAATTTTCATTGCGCATCAATTCATCGGGGGGACCTTCGCCCATTAATTGACCGCCGAGTTTTCCACCGCCAGGTCCAAGGTCGAGTACCCAATCTGCCTGTGCAATAACATCCAGGTGATGTTCAATCAGAATCAAACTGTTGCGCTGTTCAACCAAATCTTGAAGGACCCTCATGAGATTCTTAATGTCTTCAAGGTGCAATCCAGTGGTGGGCTCGTCAAAGATGTACAAGAGCCGTTCGCCTTGTCTGGAATCCAGTGCTTCTGCAATCTTGAGTCGCTGTGATTCTCCGCCCGACAGGGTGGTTGCCGACTGGCCCAATTGCAAATAGCCCAGACCTACATCGCGTAAAAGGCCTAGCTTCTTTCGCAAAATCGCATTCTGTCGAAAAAGATCGTACGACTCATCAATGGTGGTTTGGAGAAGCTGATAAATATTTTTTCCCTGAAAAGTGATGTCCAGGACTTCTTTCTTGAATCGCCTTCCATCACAATCTTCGCAAACCACCCGAATATCGGCCATGAAGTGCATATCGAGCGTGATTTCGCCTTCGCCTTTGCAGGTGGGACAACGACCACCTTCTACATTGAAAGAAAATTTCTGTGGCGTATAGCCACGTCGAATCGAAACTACTTGATTGGAATAAATACGACGGACCTCATCCCACGCCTTCATATAAGTTGCGGGATTGGATCGCGAACTTCTTCCAATGGGCTTTTGATCGAGTAGGACGACTCCGCCCAATTGCTCAGCACCATAGAGGGATTGGAAGGCTCCACCTTTTCCAACTTCGCGTTCTTCTTGGAGTGTGAGTGCATCTGGATTCGGCAATGCCTTGAGTAGAGCGGGGTAGAGTGTTTGATGGACCAAGGTGCTCTTCCCAGAACCTGAGACACCTGTGACGACGACCAGGCGTTCAATCGGAAATCGCGCGTGGAGGTTCTGCAAGTTGTGCTCCTTGCAACCATTGATTTCGAGCCATTTTCTAGGCTCTTCTCGCAACGGTCGATCACGGGTAATGGATCGCTTACCACTGAGGTACAAAGCGGTGGTCGATTGCGATTCTTTTGAAAAACGCTTCAGGTCGCCCTGGTACAGAACTTCGCCGCCGTTTTTTCCGGCAGCAGGGCCGATCTCGACGAGCCAGTCGGCTGATCGAATGACATCGGCATCGTGCTCTACGACCACCACCGTATTTCCTTGGTCTCTGAGATCTTTCAGGACCCCAATCAATCGTTCGGTGTCCGCTGCATGCAAACCAATCGAAGGCTCATCAAGGACGTAGAGAGTTCCGCAGAGGCCACTTCCCAATTGCGTGGCGAGGTTGATGCGCTGAAATTCTCCGCCTGAAAGGGTCTTTGTGAGTCGCTCAAGCGTAAGGTACCCAACTCCTACGGCTTCTAAGAAGCGCAATCGCTTCAGTACTTGCGATGCAATCTCTTCCGCCATATGGGCTTCGGCCGGCGTAAGCTTCCAAGCTTCAAAAAATCGTAAAGCTTCCGTCACGGTCATCTGCGTGAGGTCATGAAGGTTGTGCTTCTTGAAAAACAAATGAAGCGCATGCGGATTGACGCGCGCACCATGACAGACGTTGCAAAGGGATTGGCTCTGATAGCGCCTTACAAAGACTCGAACATGGATTTTGTATTTCTTACGGGCAAGGAATTCGAAGCACTTTCGAATCCCCATGAAAGTCTTGTCTTTGGGGTGGCCTTCCCAAAGTAATTCGCGCTGCTCTTGCGTGAGTTCTCGATAGCGACGTCCAATGGAGATGTCATGTTTCTCGGCAAATCGAAACATCTCGACTTGCCAATCCGTCATAGAAGGCTTGGTGAAAGGATCAATGGCCCCATTCTTCAGCGTCTTGGCAGGATCGGGTACCACAAGTGATTCATCCAAATCCAAAGTATGACCAAAGCCATTGCAGTGGTTGCAAGCCCCTACGGGACTGTTGAAGGAGAGGAGCTGCGGAGTAGGGAGCGGAGCTTCGGTTCCGCATTCCACGCAGGCAAATTTGCATTCAAAGGATTTCATATCGAAGGTTTCGAGATGAATCAGCGCAACGGCATCATTGCCAATTCGAATGGCTTGTTCGATGGCTTCCATCATTCGGGTGCGAGTTTCTTCTTCGAGGAGGCTAGCCTTTGACAGGACAAAGCGGTCGAGGACGATGTACCAGCGACCTTTCTTGAGATCCTTCGGCACGGTCCCTAGGTCGTCTAGATCAAAAACGCGAGAGCCGTCTTTTTTCTCCGACTTCCATAAGACGCGTTGAAATCCTTGTTCACGAAGGATCTCCATGAGCGCTTGGGGTTTGAGGGTTTCCTCCGCCAATGGAGCTAGGACGGCGGACTTCTTGCCCAGAAAATACTTCGTAGCGAATTGATAAACGGTTTCGGCATTGACCTGACTGACAATGCTATCGCACCTCAGACAATGGGTTTCTCCCAACTTAGCCAGTAGGATGCGGAGGTAGTCCAGGATTTCGGTCTGTGTTCCGACGGTGCTCCGTGAATTGACTACCGAGTTGCGCTGTTCCAAAGCAATCGCGGGTGGAATATTGGCGACATGACCGACTTCGGGCTTCGGCATTTTTTCAAGAAACTGGCGGGTATAGGTTGAGAGGCTTTCGATGTAGCGACGTTGACCCTCTGCGTAAAGAGTATCGAAAGCAAGTGAGCTCTTACCGCTGCCAGACGGACCAGTGATCACGGACATTTGCCGCAGAGGAAATTCTACCGTCCCACCGCGCAGGTTGTTCTGGCGGACTTCTTCCAGCTTAATCATCTTCATCAAGTGGCTCAGATTAGCACGGTGCCCGCAAAAGGTGCCACGCAAAAGGCGCAAAAGGTGCCTGGCACCTTTTGCGTAAATAACGCGAAGCGCCTTCGTAAAGGGGCTTGGAGCCAAGGTGGCAAGGTCTACGTGATGAAAGTTGAAAATAATGCGTCATAGAGCAAGTCTTTGAAGTTTTAGGAAGGTATCACCTGAAACAACCCAGCCCCAGCAAGGCGGGTTTGGATCTTGGAAGTAAGCGATGGATGACAGAAAGGGGAGCAATCGAGGGGGGAGGTGCCCGGAGGCAGGGACTTAATTACATAATATAAATGTATTTTTGCAACAGCCTTGCCCTTAGCAATACACATTTCCACTTTGGGCGCACGAACTTGATCATCGTACTGTACGATGAATGCTTGCTACCCGAGATGCCTGAAGTGAAGCTGACGCGACCACTACGAGAGAAGAGGGCAAGCTTACCGTACCGATTGTGACTTCGCTGTGAGTGCAAAATAAAATACAGATGATTTTTCTCTTGGGGCCTTGAAAATTAGTTTCATTTGTTTCTTTTCGAAAATTGCTCGACCTCTTTTATCACGATGCTAAGGCTTCCCGCTTTCATTCAGAGCAGCGCATGTTCATTTCATGGGGAGGATCTTTATTTTAAGAATGAAACGCAATAGCGGCTAAAGGAGCGATAAAAATATCATCAAAAAGCCAGTGGTAAGTTCCTATTTGTTGAAAGGAACTCTCCAATGTCACAGCTGCTTTGCTCTCTCCACCATCAAGCCTTAGAACTTTCAAGACAGTACCTTGTTTGTGAGAAAGAACTTTTAGAAATCCTTGTGAAGATTGAATCCAATAAAGTCTATCTTCAGCAAGGTTATGCAAGCCTGACTGAGTACTCGCAAAAGGCTCTTGGTCTTTCTCGAGATGTCAGCTGGAACCTCGTCACCATTGTTCATAAATCCAAAGCCATACCAGAGCTAAGGCACGCGGTGCAAATGGGAGTACTTCCTCTAAGTAAAGCAAGGCAGATCGCTCCCCATTTGACGAAGGAAAATTCTGAGAAGTTCATCGCACTTGCTCAGGCCATGCCAAGAGAGAAGCTCCAAGAGGCCTTAGCCAAGGAATGCCCCAAGATTCCAAGCATCGAAGAGCGTGCCCGGGTGATCAATGCTACCCAGGCTCAGCTTTCTTTGTGCCTGCCAAAAGAAGTCATGGATAAAATCCGCCGTGCGCAAGACCGAGTATCTGAGTCACAGAAGAAGTGGGTTGGCCTGGCGGAGACACTAGAGCAAGTCGTCGAATTCTATCTTCAGCACAAAGACCCAAGAGAAAAGGCCAAGCGCCATGAAGTTCGAAAAAGCAAAGCAGCCGTGTCGGTAAAACAATCCCGTCGTACAGTACGAGAATCTGACGCAGTTGCTAGAAATCCTGAACTGAATCTTAGGCCTTTCAATAAGCCTATAACCAAGATTCAAACGAAGGCCCGAGTCGCCATCCCAGCCGGGATCAAACACGAGGTGATTATCAAAAATGTACATCAGTGCACCTATCAAGACCCTAGGACCCAGCTTCGATGTGAGAGAGAAAGGTTCTTACACTTTCATCACAAGGTCCCAGTAGCAATGGGTGGAACCAATGCTCTTGAAAATCTCACCTTGCTTTGCAGCGCCCATCATCGATTGGAACATTATCAAAGTAGCGGGTGAGATTTTGATGATCGCTGCGCACTTCTACTCGCATGGGTCACTATTTTGGTGTCAACCAATCAAATTGGATAGCTTCGGAAGAAACTGCATACCTTTTGGCCGGAGTGCCTAAAAAGGGGCTTAAAAGGCTGGTCCCAGGCTGGCACCGGATATTGAAATCTTTGAGAAAAAGGCCTTCCAAATACTGGCACAGAGACTGCACTAAGGCGCCGCGAGTTCATTAAGAATTCAAGTTGGTAACAAAGAACAGGAGACGCCAGATGAAGCGTAAAAATAAGTGGATGCAGGTAAGTGCGGTGGTTGGTTGTGTGGTGGGAATGAGTTCCCTTGCTTCGGGCTCCGTTCCAAAGAACATCACTAACGATGCTGCCCTTTATCAAGAACTTTCAGAAATTCGCATTAAGCGACGTAAAGAAGCGCTGAGCTTTGATCAAGATATTCAAAAGCTAGCTCGATTGGAGTCTGAATACAATCAAAGTCAGACGCCTCGTTTGGTCGACAACCCTCGGCTTTCTAAGATTGTCGAGCGGGTTTCGCGCCCTGGTTACGATGGAAACCGCGCACGAAAGCGTCACTGATTTCATGTCCAAACGGGATTTTTAGTCCCTCTCTCTCTCTCTCTCTCTCTCTCTCTCTCTAAAGGGCTCTAAGGAAACTTAGGGCCCTTTTTTTTTGCTGCACGCTTCAAACGATCCATCAACGCAAGTCCCAGCCCTTCTTGAGTGGGAGGTGGTTCGGCTACTAAGGTCCGACACCGACTTGCATCCATGCTGCGCAAGGTCTGGTAGAAATTTTGCGCAGCTTCTCGAAGGTTGGAGTTTGTGCTGAGTAAAAAAATGCTGTGTCCACCATGATGGAGGAACTTGTTTAAATCTGGATCGGGCTTTTGAAATAAAAGAAATCCAAAGGGTTTGGCATCAGCAAAATGTTTTTCAAGTAGCGGAAGGTGAGCAGGCTTCATTGACTCTGGAAGTAAAAGCATTCCCTTGCGAGGGGCATAATGGGAGTCAATTTGTCCAGCAGCCTGAGGCGGAATGCTGGCAATGGTTTCGGCAGGCCCTTCAATCTTGCAACGAGGACCTGTGGTGGTCTGAATCTCTTCTTGTGTGAGACTTCCTGGGCGGAGAATCGTGAGCGTAGTAGGGTTCATTATTCCGAGAATGGTGGACTCGAGTCCATGTTCGCAGTTCCCGCCATCTAATACTGCGGGAATCCGACCATGGAGTTCGGCAAGTACGGCTTCAGCAGAAGTCGGACTGATGCTGCCAAATCGATTGGCGCTGGGAGCGGATAGAAACATTCCAGATGCTTGCAGTACGGATTGCATCAACGGGTGTGCGGGCATTCGCAAGGCAACGGACGGCAAACCACTGGTAACGAGATCCAGAACACGATCGGTCTTGGGAAGTACGACGGTGAGAGGGCCTGGCCAAAACTTAGTAAGCAGTGCTTCGATCGGCCCAATGAGTTGAATCGGGATTTTATTGAAGTCGATGAGTCCGGTCGCTTCGGCCAAGGATTTGAGAGAGACCCCGTTTGATGTTCGGTACTTGGAGGCAAGGTGGACAATGAGTGGATCAAAGCTGGGGCGCTCCTTGGCTTCGAAGATTCTGACTACCGCAGCTGGATTGGCAGAATTTCCTGCTAGTCCATAGACAGTCTCGGTTGGGAGAGCAACGACTTCACCTTGTTGTAATAGTGCTACGACGGCTTGGAGATTCTCGGAAGTCGCTGCAAGTTTCTTGGTCATGACTGGAGCTTCTGGAGGACTTCTTCCATTTTCATTCCGCGAGAACCCTTGATAAGGACAAAGTCATTTGCTTCTAATTTGGTCTTGAGGTAGTCCGCCAATTGAAGTCGAGTTTCAAAATGTTGAACGTGTCCGCGAAAAGCTTTTGTTTTCTTTAACTCTTGGTTCAGCCACTTCATGCGATCACCAAAAAGCAAAACTTCGTCAAAAGCGTAGGCCTGTATAGCTGGGGCAAGCATGCGGTGGATGCGTTCTTCGTCTTGACCCATTTCGAGCATATCACCAAGGCAGATCCATTTTTTTCCAGGATGGTTCGCCTTTTGAAACAGCTCTTCGAGGGTTGCCATCGCTGCTCGTACTGACGCAGGATTGGCGTTGTAATAATCCGCTAGTAAGTGGGTTCCTTTTGGGAGCGTTTGTACTTCGTTCCTGCCGCTTGGATTTTTAAAAGCAAGTAAGCCATTTTTGGCTTCAGTAGGCGTGACGCCAAGGAGTATGGCGCAGGTCAATGCACCCATGAAATTCATGGCATTGTGCTCGCCAGGGAGGGGCAAGTCATACGACTCGCCCTTAAAGGGCCCGCCATTGACTTCAATGCGCTTGCTGTCTTTGCCTACCCTACCTCGCACAATGCAATCCGAGGGCTTCTCGTGCAGGGTAAATCCTAGGTGCCTACCGTCCTCACGTTCTTCTACCCAGCGCCGATAGCCAACAAGGTAAGGTTCGTCGTAATTGAGCGCCATTTGGCCGTTGGTTTTGTAAAGGTACTTGATGATCAAGGCTTCTTCTTTGGCAACGGTTTCGATGTCCTTGAGGCGCTCGAGGTGCTCCTCGCTGATGGCAGTCAGCAGCCCAAGTGTTGGCGCGACAATATCCAGGTGTTGGGTCATTGCACCGACTTCATCAATTCCGACTTCTATAATGGCCGCATCGTGGTGAGAGCGAAGCTGAAGCAAGGTCTTTGGGATGCCCACAAATCCATTCTCGCTTTTTTCTGTTTTGAGAATGGACTTGAAGTGCCCCGTCGCCATCGAGGCTAGCAATTCTTTTGAAGTGGTTTTGCCGACACTGCCGGCAACGGCGGCAACTGGAATACTGAATTCCTTGCGCCATTCGGAGGCCAACCTTCGATAGGCCTGCAGGCTGTCCTTGCAGCGAAAGACATGGACACGTTCTTGGATGCTGTCGGAATATTCCTCCTGCACCAAGACTCCGGTAGCTCCCGCCTCAATGGCTTTTGAAACAAAGGGATGGCCATCCCAATCTTCAGACTTCAGCGCGACAAAAAAGTCGCCTGGCTGTATGGCGCGGCTATCCGAATGTATAGCACCGTAGGTTTCGCCTTGCGCAGGAGGTGAATCTACACCGAGTGCCAACAAGGCATTACGAATCCAGACGTGATGAAAGGAGGGATTTTTGCTTTTTTCCATGGCTTCAAATAGAAGGGGCCTCAAACGCCTCTCGGAACAGACGCGTGAGGCCCCTTTTCTTAGGTTCTAAGACTTTCTTAGCTTTTAGGTTCAGCGAGTGCAGCTTCAATCGCTTCTGCAAACTTCTCAGGAGGGACCGCGCCCGAGATCAGTTCGCCGTTGATAAAGAAAGTTGGAGTGGAGCGCACACCAATTTTCTCACCGTAGGCTACGTCGTCTTCAATTTGTTTTGTGTATTTGCCAGCTGCGCGACACGCTTTGTACTTCTCCATGTTCACGCCAACGTCCTTGGCGTATTTATCGAGGCTTTCGCTATCAAGGTTCTTTTGGTTTTCGAATGCGACGCTGTAGAATTTCCAGAACTTAGCTGAATCTTGTTCATGGACGCACATCGAAGCTTCTGAGGCGGGCTTAGCATCTTTGTGGAAAGAGAGTGGAAAATGTTTAAAAGCCACCTTGATCTTCGAACCGAATTTCTTCTTCACTTCGGCCATCGTTGCTGCTGCACGCGAGCAGAACGGGCACTGAAAGTCAGAAAATTCCACGATGGTGACTGGGGCTTTAGCATTTCCCCAAACAGGAGCGCCAGCGAGTTGAATATCAATGCCTAGCTTAGGCTTCTTGAAATAAACTTCGATGGGATTGCTTTTGGTAATCTTAGCGACGTGAGTATTTACTTTTTCGTCACGCTTTTGTTCGATCAAGAACGACATGACTCGCTCTTTCAATTGTGGAGTTACTTGATCTTCTGTGACCTGGCGCTCTTTGAGAAAGCCTTTGAAATCTTTTTCGGTTGGAGTGATTTTTCCGCCTACGATTTTCTTCTCGATGTAGTCATCGAGTGAAAGTTTGGCAGCGGCGGCTTCCTTAGAAAGGAGCTTGTTCGTCAAGACCGCATTGAGGCGGTCCATTTTGAAATCGTATTCTTTCTTTTTGATTTCATAATAAGAAAGGCGCGCATCGCCAATCAATTCTTCCTCGGTCACTTCGGCATCGCCAACTTTAGCTACGATTCCGGGTTTGACGCTGTCTTTGAAAATTAAATTAGGTTTTGCGGTGGCTTCATTCTGGGTGCAAGAAACAATGAGGGCAATAGTGAAGCCAACGACAAGTGAAGAAACGACGGTCCAACGGACTAAGGGGGACTTTATTCGACGCACAGATCCTCCAAGATTTAAAAGTGCTGATAACTACAAAGGAATCCTCATCGTAAGCTACGGGGTGCAGACGACGCAACGGTAAATTTTGCGACGAGCTTGCTGTCGTCGACGCATCAAGTAAAGTCCCAAGGCTATCTGAAAGAGGCACCAGGCCCAGATCAACATTCCGTACTGTTTTACTCGATCAAAAAAAATCATGAAAATGACAAAACTCAATCCAAAGCTCAATTGCGACAAAATAGGGAATGGCCTGAGGGGGGCGAGAAGCATGGGGCGTTGGCATTGCGGACAGATGCTTGGGTCTTGCGCCATGAGTTTCTCTCTAAATTTCTTTGAGGAGGTCGTGAATTCTCAAAAAACCTTCCACACCTAAGTTGCCGTTTACCACAGGGAGTACGCTGATCTGGCTCGATCGGTTTTCCATCAATTGTAGGGCGTCATAGGCCAAAAGATCGGGCGCGATGGTGGTGGGCTTTGGAGTCATGACTTGATGGGCTCTTAGCGAGAAAAAAACTTCCCCCTGATTGAGGGCTTTTCGAATATCGCCATCGGTAATCAGTCCTACGAGCTTTTCTTGATCCACGATCATAACGCCGCCCATCTTGTGCTCGGTAGAAAGCAAGACGATCTCTTTCATCGATGTATCGGGAGAAGCGAGCGGGAGTGTCCCTCGAGCCATTAGGTCTTTGACTTTGAGTGTGAGTCGCTTTGCCAAGCTTCCACCCGGGTGGACCACAGCAAAATCCTTTGCGTCAAATCCCTGAAGTCGCATCAAGGTCACTGCAATTGCGTCTCCAATGGCTAGTGCCAGCGTTGTGCTAGAAGTGGGTGCTAAATTATGAGGGCAGGCTTCCTGGGCGACACTTGCATCCAGCCAAACATCCGATTGTTCACCAAGCTGAGAGGATTCTTTGCCCCCCATTGCTATCAAGGGAACCTGAAGCTGGCGAAAAGTTGGAAGGAGGCGAAGCACTTCTTCCGTGTTTCCTGAAAAGCTTAGTGCAAGGACGCAATCGCCGGCTCTTACCACGCCAATGTCGCCATGAAGGCCTTCTGTTGGATGCAAAAAAACGGCGCAGCTTCCAGTGCTGGAGAGGGTGGCTGCTATTTTCTCGCCGACCCTTCCGGATTTGCCCACGCCCGTAACGATGATTTTGCCTCCGGAACGGAGCGTCTTAAGAAGCAACTCGATTGCAGACTCAAAGGACTGCGCGGTCCGCGGGCTTTTGAGCCGCTCGGCGCAATCTAAGATTGCCTGTGCCTCTAGCCGCAAAACGCGCTCGATAGTGATTAGGGGAGCTTCCATGATTCTTTGCCTCTCACTTTCTGTCTACCATTCGGCAAGACCTTTGGAAATGGACCCTAGGTATGTATACTAAAAAAGATGATTCGGAAGGTTTGGATGGGCTTAGTCGGAATCCTAGTGATGGCGAATACCTCGTGTATGAAGGCCTATGTCGACAGCGTGGGCGGCGACAGTGAGAAGCTGGTCAATCGCATCTACTTCACCGACCTCAATACCGCATGGCAAGGAGTCTTGCAGTCGCTTAAGAGCCTGCCATTGGACATCTCCAATCGTGAGTCCGGCTTTATTCGCACCAAGTGGGTGGACAATACGGCGTACAAGAATTTTATCGATTCTGTGGGTACCGGGACACGCTACCTCAAAGCGCAGTATCGATTTCGAGTTTCGGTGGCGAAAGGATTCTTCGAGGGCAAGCCTTCGGTGAAAGTAGTGGTTCAAAAAGAGCAGCTCGTCAAAAGCGATGTCTTGGAAGGGTGGCGGCCAATTGTCACTGACGTGATTGATGAGAACACCCTTCTGTATCGCATCGGCCGACTCATTTATCTTCAGATGAAGATTGCTGAGATCGAAGAAGAGAAGACCAAAAAAGCGGTGGACGATTTTCAGGAAACTGGAATTTAGCTTTCAAAGCGCCAGCTATTTTAACTTGGCTTTCCAATAGGCCAGTTTTTCTTGATGCGGTTTTTTGGAAATCTCAGGATTACCCATAACGCTATCGAGCGCAGAAAGTGAATGCGCTACGACTCGAGCATCCGAATGAAAAAGCATGGGCCTTAGTCGAGTCATCAGTTCTTTTTTTGGAGCTAGCGATGGGAGAAGCTTGAGCGCGGTAAGAGGAACCCATTGCGCGCGCCCTTGATGGTAATTGCGTCGATCCAACGCGGCGTCTATCAGTGCCTCCGCAGATCCATCATACTGAAGTGATGCAATAACCTTGACGGCTTCATTGCGAAGTACCAAGGAGCGATCTTTCAGCAATGAAAATACTTCTTTGCGATGCGTATGGTCTTGAAGGCCTTGAATAGCTCGCAGGGCAGACAATCGAATCAACCAACTCTTATCCTTCAAAAAAGGCAGAACGGTAGATAGCGTAGCGGCGCCACCAAGTTTGGCAGTAGCCAAGACAGCAATGTACCGACTCCTATCTGGTTGTTGTTTGTCGCGTGCGACGGTGAGTAAGGCAGGTACGGCCTTTTCCCCAAACTCCGATTGCCATTGATCCAGGAGATCATCAAAAGAGCGCTTCCGATGCTGGCGCAGGCTGCCTGCAATGGAAGTCAAAGTGGAGGGAGCGGGAGCGGTGGCCGCTCCGCTTGGGTTTGCGCCCAAGAGAAGCGTAAGTCCAATCAGGCTACATATTGAGCATTTTTTCGAATTCAGAAAGTAAATCATCGTCGCCCTTTCCGGTAGCTGCAGGCGCGGCTTCCGCTGGTTTAGCAGCACTTGCGCCCGTGGGTTCTGTGCTCGCTGGTTGGTTCGCCGCGGCAGGTTCCGCGGCAGCTTCGGGCTCCGGCGCAGGAGGATCTGCTTTGACAGGCTCGGGAGCTGGTGCTCCCGCTGCAGCGGCGGCTTCTGCTTCCGCGTTGCCCAAACTAGCTTCCACTTGATCCACGAGATTTTCAAATCCAGGATCTGCAGCCTTGGGCTCTTCTGATGTATTAGCGGCAACCTCACCGGATATTTCCGTCGCGGCCGGTGGAGCAGCCTCCGCGGAAGGAGCAGCAGCAGTTGCGGCCCCTCCACCGAGTTTGCTACGAAGTTCCGTGTTTTCTTGTTGAAGTCGCTTGAGGTTGGCAAGGTCGTCTTCAATCACACTGTATTCGGCGAGTCGGTCTTCTAGGTCTTTGATTTTTTTCTTAAGTTCGTTGACCTCGGAGCCATTCGCTCCGGCGCCTGCTCCGCCTCCAGGAGTTGACGTCGAAATTGACTTTGCTTTGGCAAGTTCTGCTTCGAGTGTTTGTTTTTCTTTGACCACTACTTCGGTGGCCTGCACTTGTTGAGTAAGTTTTTGTTGAAGCTCCGCGAGCTTGCCAGAAAGCTGCGGGTCTCCGGCAATTTGGCTTGCGGCTGCTTGAAGGTTTTCAGAGGAGAGGCCAGCGGCTCCAGCGCCAGCATTTCCTGCCGCAAGACCCGAAGCTTGCATGAGTTGCATTCCTGCTCCTCCGCCGGCATTGAGCTGCGCCATCATTTCGGGAGAGAGGGCTCCTGCTTCATTGAGCAGACCAAAAAACTGACTTCGCAACAGCTGAGCTTCATTGATTAGTTGGGCGAGATAGACTTTCACGACGCCAGCTGGGACTCCTAGCTGAAGTGAACCGAAGCGCCGCTTTCGTAAAATCCAAAAAGCAGTGTAGCCGGTGATCAATAGAAAAATAGTAAGGGCTTCTAAAAGAAGCGCCTCTGATGTAAATTGCGAAAACAAATGGATCCAGGCTTCCATTCCATGTCCTTCCCGAGCTTCATGCTCAGTTCATCAAGATCTCTCTAAGTAGTTTAGGTGATTTTTCTACCGGCGCAAAGTACGTATTAAGTGAGGGTGGAGCCAGGAATTTGACGCTAAGACTTCGTTTTGAGCGAGCACCAAGGGCTCTCCCTCGTAGTTGGTGACTCGGCCACCGGCCTCTTTAACGAGAAGGATCCCAGCCGCAATATCCCAGGGCTTGAGTCCGCGTTCCCAATACCCATCAAAAATTCCACGGGAGGTAAATGCCAAGTCCAGTGCAGCACTTCCAGGACGTCGAATGCCTCGAGACTTCATACTGATTTTCTCAAAAGCTTGAATTTCGCGGCGAAGCTCTGGATTGCGTTGGTAGGAAAACCCCGTTGTCAGTAGCGAGTCCCGAACGGATCGCGTCGAAGAGACGCGCAGGCGCTTGCCATTGAGCCACGCTCCTTTGCCTTTGACTGCGACATAGAGGTCACCGAGGGGCGCATGATAGATGACGCCCACTCGAATTTCTCCTTCCCACTCTGCTGCTATCGAAACACAAAACATGGGGTAGCCGTGGGCAAAGTTGGTGGTTCCATCTAGTGGATCCAAGATCCAGCGCCCCGGCTTTTGGGTGTCGCCAATGGTGCCGGTTTCTTCTGTGAGGACCGAAAATGTTTTTTGGGTCTTGCGGAGAATGGCGAGCGCAACTTTCTCTGCATGGAGATCGGCTTGCGTAACGATGCCAGCTCCGGGTTTGTTTCTAATCTTCAATTTCGAAGTCTTTCCAAAGTACTTCATGAGCACTTTTCCAGAGGCTAGTGCCGCTCGAATGGCCAATGCTTTGAGTGCTTGATCTAGTTTTGAATGGTTCATGGAGTCCCCTTTGCTTGCCTCTGTCCGGCTTCTCGGAGCGCAACACGTAGGAGCCGCGATATAGGGCCGGGTTTTCCACTCCCAATGGTCTTGCCATCGACTGCTACAATTGGAAAAATTTCTTTCACCGTGCCGGAAATAAAAGCCTCATCTGCATCGAGCATTCGAGATGCGCTGAAGCGGACTTCACGGTAGGGGATTTTTTCTTTTGTCAGGATCTCAAAAATAATCTTTCGCGAGATACCGTCTAAGATCCCGATATCGAGCGGCGGCGTTGCAACGATGCCCCGCCTCACATAGAAAATATTGGAGCGTGATCCTTCAGTGAGGTGTCCGTCGGCATTGGGCAGGATGGCGTCTTCACAGCCTTTTTCTTGAGCCTCGAGCGCTGCAAGGAGGCAATTGAGGTAATTGCCTGACTTCATAGCGGGATCTAAGGCCCGCCGATCGTTGCGCAAGCGATGACTGACGTGCATTCGCATACCTTTTTCAAACTCCTCGTCCGAAAAAATCTGGCAAGGTTGGGCCAAAATGATCCATTGAGTCGGAGTATCGAGAAAAGATTTTCCAAATCCAATCCTTCCCACCCCGCGCGAAACCATGATTCTTAGTGCTGCCTCGTGGTTTTCGTTGCCCTTGAGGGTCCAGAAATGGGCCAGTGTTCTTTCGATTTCATGGCGGAACGACTCCCATTGATAGGAAAGGCTCATATGGGCCAGACGCGCGGAATTTTCCAGACGAGCCCAGTGTTCTTCTATGCAAAACGGGACCCTTTGGTAGGTCCGTATGACTTCGTAGAGGCTGTCCCCAAAGAGGTACCCGTGGTCAAAAATCGAGACTTTGGCCTCCGCGGGAGCCATGAACTTTCCATTAAAATTGACGCAAGATTCACCCATAGCAGCTTTACTCGTGATACGAATACTGCCTTTATGATGCTTGAAGCAAGCGAATCCCTTCTGCCCATTGTTCAGGGCGACGAAAAGCTCTTATTGATTCCTGTGAGTTTTTCTCAGGAATCCATGGATGAGTTTCAATTTCTGCTATCCACTTTGCGGGTGGATTGCCTTGTGCCTCAAATTTGGATTCCAAAAAAAGTTCATCCTGGGACTTACCTCGGCCAAGGCAAGGTTTTGGAACTCAAGCAGCTTGTCGAAACAGAAGAGGCACATGGCGTAGCGGTCGACGTCGACCTGACACCCAGCCAGATGAAGAATTTGGAAAAGGCCATTGGGCGCCCCGTATTGGATCGTTCGGGGGTTATCTTAGAAATTTTTTCGCGAAACGCTCGCACAAATGAAGCAAAAACTCAGGTTGCGCTTGCGCGCCTTCAGTACCTCAAGTCTCGATTGACCCATTTTTGGAGCCATTTTGAGCGTCAAAGGGGCGGTGCTGCGGGCAATCGCGGAATGGGCGAAAAACAATTGGAAGTAGATCGTCGACTGGTTGAAGAAAAAGTCGAGCGTCTCAAAATCCAACTCGAAAAAATTCGCAAGAATCGAATGGTTCAACGAGCCGGAAGAGAAAACGTCCTGAAGGTGGCACTCGTGGGATACACCAATGCGGGGAAGTCGACCTTGCTCAATGCCTTAACTCATAGCGCCGTAAAAGCCGAGAATCGGCTGTTTTCTACTTTGGATTCTACGATTCGCGCTTTGGATCCGCATTCGCATCCGCCCATTGTGGCTATTGATACGGTTGGATTTATTAGCCGTGTGCCCGCGCATCTTATTGCTTCGTTTCGTTCTACTTTGGAAGAGTTGGCTGACGCTGATTTGTTATTGCATGTCGTCGATGCGTCGTCTCCTTTTGCTAAGCAACAAGTTACGGCCACGCTAGAAACCCTTGAGGAGCTTGGGCTGGAAGCCAAAGAGCGACTCGTCGTGCTGAACAAGACGGATTTGCTGGAGCCTGCGGCCCGAAATCAGGCCAAATTAATCTCTCCCGGTGCGCAATGGGCTTCTGCGGTGGATCAAAAGAGTGTTTCTGAACTTCGGGACGTGATCTTAAATTGGTTTCGTAGGAAAATGGAACCATGGGACGTTTTGATTCCTTATGGGGAAAGTCGGCTGGAAGCTCAGATTCATCAACTCGGTCACGTAGAAAAGAAGGACTACCTCGAAAAAGGGGTCTTCTATCGCGTGCGAATCCATCCCGCATGGGCCTATCGTATTCGGCTCGAACGCTTTCGACTCTAGGATTGCTGCTCGTAGGAATTGGGTCCGCTTCGGCCAACGTCAGTGTGGTATCGACGACGGAAACTAGCGCTGAGCCACTGACTACGGCGCAAGTATGGAAGCTGGATCGCGAAGAAAAAAACCCTCATCGCCGTCGTTGGATCCTTCGCAGAGACCTCGATCTCCAAAACGTGCGCCTCGACCATGGTAAGTGGGTAGACGGCGAACTTCGCTCTCGCAGCATCATCCATGTGCGTAAGGGCGCAAATTGGTACGCGTCGCTGAAAACATTTCCATGTACCAAACAGCGATCGAGTGAATTTGCAACCGAGGAAGGAACCTTGCGAGCAGGATTGCGAGCTGCCGAACTCTGGGACCAACAACTCTCCATCGAGAAAAATGCGCTCGACACTCAGCTAAAGCGGCTGAAAGAGCCGAGTGACGAGGCATTGATGGGCGTACTCAAAACCAAATTGGAATCTTGGTTTAGGGACCTCAATGGAAAGTGGTGGGAAGAGGCCTATCGACGTGCGCGCGAGGAAGAGTGGACGGGTTACTTGCACGACGCAGAAGCGCAAAAGCTCTGCAAAAATTTGATCTCCAAAAACAATGTCGTGGATACCTTTCGATGGGAATCAACGATGGATGAGCCCAAAAAGACTCCAGACAATAGCCTCCTTGCTCGGCTCCCCGCTCGGCGTTGGAATGGTGCTTACAGTGTGCGAGTTCAAACAACGGTAGCGGGTAAGGTATTGTCGGGACAGTTTCTATTGGATCCCACTACCGAACGCAATTTGGTTGCACAGAGTTGGTTGATTCGACAGGGAGTTCCCACTGCGCTTGTGCATCGCAAAGAAGTTCCGTTGGAGCAATGGCACTGGTCGCAAGGCGTAAGTTTTGGCAAGCCTATACAGGCGACAGCGCTGGAACTTTCGGGGTTTTCTACAGGCGAGGCAGAACTTTGGATGACCGACTTGGAACTCTATCAACCCCCTAGTAATTTTGGCGGATGCTGTGATGGTGTGCTTGGACTGGATTTTTTGCGCAAGTACGCGGTTCGATTTGTCCCGGAGCGGCGACCTGAGGTTGAACTCTGGTATCGTGAGGGTTATTCGCAAACCTTTGGTACTCCGTGGACGGAGGCTTCCACGCAAGACCATCAGCTCGTAAGTTCTTGTCGCGTAAGTTGGCCCGGAAAAGATCCGATCGATACCACCTTGGTATGGGACCTTCGAAAGGAGGGCTCGCTCTCGGGTTCCCTCTCTCCTAAGGCCGGCTATCCAAAGAAGACGCCGGTTCAACTTGAGTGCAGTGGACAAATCCTCTCAGATGCCGTGCCCATTCGGGTCGACTCCGAAAAGAAGATTCATCGAATCGTACTAGGCGCTGACCTGCTCGATCGAGGAGCAACAACCTTAGACCTATCGAATGGTAGAATCTGGTTTTCGGGTGCGGCATTGACCAAAGCTCCGATTCACAATAAGAGCGGATTAGAAGTTCAGTTTAAGGAGGAAAATGAAGAACGAATCCTCCGAGTGAGCAACGTGATCCGAGGCACGCCATCATGGAACCTCCTCGCCGAAGGGATGGGAATCAATGCCATTGTCGATACCATCAATGGTGAGTCGACGGCTGAATCGGATCAGTGGTATGTGGAGCGATTGCTCTCAGGCGCCTACGGGGATTCTAAGATTCAGCTAAAATGGAAAGGGGAGGATGGGTGGAAAAACAGCACGCTTCTTCTCGACTCCTCGCTATCGAAGGGAAAAGACGCGCTCTAATTCCCACTGTCCGTAGGAATTTCTTCCAACAACGCCAAGAAGCCTCGACTCATGGTACAGCGCCATGGTTCTTTTTTCGGTCGTAAAGCGGGGTTGAAGGCGTTGGAGGGCATTCTGATGTCCTTCGCTTACCTGCAAAGCCTCGTGATAACTCAATTGAACTCCCTCCATTCCCTTTCGGAAGAGGTCATTCATCGGTATCCATGCTGGCGCCAACTCAGGCATCGAAGGTGACTTTAGCAGCTTTTCTCGAAGGTCACTGACACGGATGCCGTCAGACAAATCAAAGGGGCCCGAAGAAGTTCGGGTCAACTGACTGAGCACCGCCAAAGAGCCCATTCGGACTGCAAGGTCCTGAGCGAGTGTGCGGACATAGGTTCCAGAAGTGCAATGAAGTTTGAATCGCGCACGCAGTCCATCCCAGGAGGTAATCTCGAATGAACTCAGTGTGCAGGTCTTGGGTTCTCGCTCAATTTCGATTCCCTGTCGTGCCAGTTTGTAGAGGGGTTTGCCTTCGACTTTTTTGGCAGAGTACATGGGAGGAATTTGGTCGTAAGGGCCGCTCGTGAAATGCAAAGCAGCTTCTTGAATAGCTTCCAAACTTGCAGGAAGGACTGTGGTCTCCTGAGAAGGTGGAACGGTATTGTCTCCGGTGGGAGTGGTGTGCCCAAAGAGGATTTCACCCTCGTAGCGTTTATCGGCTTTGAGAAAATAATCGGAGAGCTTTGTCGCCTTGCCAAAAAGAACCAGCAAGAGTCCTTCTGCAAAAGGATCTAAAGTACCGGTATGGCCCACCTTAGGCAGCTGACGCCAAGGTATCGCAAAAGCTTCCGAGACGATTCGCTTCACGTCCTGAATAACACCAAAGGAGGTGGGGCCAGCCACTTTGTGAAGGACAAGTGCTCCATTTGGAAAAGCTTTTTGAAAGGGACGCGGTTCCATCATTGTGGGGTTTCAGTCTGTATCTGCTTGAGGAGTTCGTGAACGCGAAGCGAGTTCTCTAAACCAATATCCCAGCGAAATACCAAGTTGGGTATGGTTCTCACCGTCAATGCTTTGCTGAGGTGACGGCGAATATAACCGGAAGCCGACTGCAAGCCCTTCACGCACTCCTTCATCTCGTCATCGGAGAGACCGAAGGAGGTCACATAAATGGTGGCCTGCTGAGCATCATCCGTTAATGCCACTCGCGTAAAGGTCATGGAGCTTGGGACCCGCGGATCTTTCACGCTTCGTGCGATCTCCGAAACCTCTGCTTGAATGACTCGTTCAATCCTTGCGCGTCTAATCGTATCCATGATTATAAGTCCTGATTCACCCATTCAATCTCATAGGCCTCAATGAGATCGCCTGGTTTTACGTCGTTGAAGTTTTCGAGGCCGATACCACACTCAAATCCGCTTGCCACTTCCTTCGCATCATCTTTGAAGCGACGAAGGGAAGACATTTTTCCTTCGTAAACAATTCGGCTATCGCGAAGCAGTCGAACACTGGCACCACGAATGATTTTTCCGTCGATGACCGAAGATCCCGCCACGGCGCCAATCTTGGGTACGCTGAAAATTTGCCGGACTTCTGCTCTGCCCAGGAACTTCTCGACCTTTTTCTTGTCTAAGAGTCCTGTCATGGCTTTTTTGACGTCATCAAAGAGCTCGTAAATAATGTTGTAGCATTTGACGTCAATGCCTTCTGACTCAGCAATCTGTCTTGCCTTCGTTTCAGGACGCACGTTGAATCCCAAAATGATGGCCTTAGAGGCGCTTGCCAATAAGACGTCGGATTCTGTGATACCACCTGGCGCAGCGTGAATGACGACCACTTTGACTTTCTCGTTAGAGAGCTTGGTCAAGTTGTCCTTGATCGCTTCTACCGAGCCAAAGACGTCTGCTTTGACAAGTACTTTGAGTTCTTTGAGGCTTCCTGTTTGGATCTTCGCAAAAAGATCTTCCAAAGAAAGCTTCGTTCCTTTGACCTGCTTAGACCGTTGAATTTCGGCAATTCGATTGTCGATGACTTCTCGCGCGTCCGAATCACTCTTAGGCACAGAGAATCGCTCGCCAGCTTCAGGCGATTGGTCTAGGCCAAGTACTTCGGCTGCCATACCTGGGCTAACTTCGGCTACTGGCTGACCTAAGTGGTCATTCATAGCGCGAATACGACCACTCGCCACTCCACAGACCAGAATATCCCCCAACTTCAGTGTTCCTCGTTTAACAAGGAGACTGACGACGGGGCCTCTTCCTCTTTCTAGCCTAGATTCCAAGACAACACCTTCTGCTCGGCAGTTGGGATTGGCTCTCAGTTCTAAAACCTCGGCATTGAGATTAATGGCTTCAAGCAATTCTTCCAATCCTGTGCGCTTTAAGGCGGAGACAGGCACAAACATGGTCTGACCGCCCCAGTCTTCGGCGAGGAGGTCCAATTCGGCAAGGGCTTGCTTGGCCTTGTCGATGGTAGCCCCGGGCTTGTCCATCTTGTTGACCGCAACGACGATAGGCACTTTGGCTTCTTTGGCGTGCGAAATGGCTTCACGCGTCTGAGGCATGACTCCATCATCCGCAGCGACAACCAATACAACGATGTCCGTAACATTGGCTCCCCGCGCTCGCATAACCGAGAAAGCTTCGTGACCAGGAGTATCGATGAAGGTAATTTTCTTTCCGTTTCGCTCAATCGTGTAAGCACCGATGTGTTGCGTGATGCCGCCGGCTTCTTTGCCTGCGACATTGGTGTCTTTGATTGCGTCCAAGAGTGAAGTTTTTCCGTGGTCGACGTGACCCATGATCGTCACTACCGGAGGACGTGGAATGGAAAGTGCTGCATCCTCATTATCGGGCACGGTTGCAAGGACTGCGGCTTCATTGAAAGTCACGTTTTTGACTTCGAATTGGTATTCCGTGGCGATAAGGGTTGCCGTTTCGACATCCAAAGCTTGATTGACCGTGACCATATGGCCAAGCTTAATCAACTTACGAATGACTTCATTGGCTTTTGCACCCAGCTGATTGGCCAACTCACCGACGGTGATGGAGCCATCGATTTCCACAACCCGTTTGTGCGCCTTGGGTACCGTGATTTCCGTGTGACGCAGTTCTTTCCCAATAGGGATTCGCTTACGACGCGGAAGAAAGATCATCTCTTTTTTGCGGTAGTCCGAATAATTGCCTTCTTCTGGAGCGCCAGGATCACGAGCGCCGCCTGGACGTTTCTTCGCTGCTTCTTCTTCAGCTAGGCGATCAAGGCTCTCCTTGTTCATTTTGATGATCTTGCCCCGTGGCGCGCCGGAGGCATCTGCTCCAACGACTCCCAATGGGCCCGTTGAAGTGCGATCAGCTGTTCGGGGTGCAATGCGTTTTGGTGCAACTGGGCCAGAGATCACATTGAGGCGCTTTTCGGGTACCTTAGGTGCCATAACCGAAAGAACGCGTGGCGGAGGAGTTGGCGCCTTTTTTTCCACTACCGGAGCTGGAGGAGCTGCCTCGACTTCCGACGGTGCTTCCACCTCGGGAGGGGCCTCTACTGGCGTCTCTTCGACGACCACTTCTTCGTGAAGGATTTCGTTGGCCGTCGCTACTAGCGTGGGCGTACTTTCCTCTTCCTCGTGTGATGGCGCTTCCACTTCGTGCTCGCGGACTTCGATAGCGGGAGTCGGTCGTAGGATCGTAGTTTCTGAAGTCGCATTGCGCCTCCGAATAATGGGGGCTCCCGTCGCTGAGGCAGTGCCTTCGGCTGGGCTTGAAGAAGCGGTGGTCGCGGTTGGCTCTTGCGGAGCAGTGCGCTTTTTTCGAACGGCGGTAGACGCCGATCGCGTTGCTTTACTAGAAGAAGCGGGGCTCGGCATTTTCACTTTCTTGCCAAGCGCAGTTCTCACTTTTTCAACCTGCTCATTGCCAAGACTGCTCATGTGGCTCTTCACCGCAATGTTCATCTTGTTGAGCTGATCCACCAAAGAAAGGGAATCAAGGCCCAGTTCTTTTGCTAGCTCATATACTTTAATTTCTTGTTCGCTCATACGGTCCTCACGTCAACGGTCATCACTATCGGTCTTACTCCTTGGCTTTTGCTGCAGATTCGTCTTCTTCTTTGAGCATCTCCTTGAGGCGTTGATCCGCCAATTCTCTTGCAGTCGGTGCAGCTTCTTGCTGGGTTCCAAAGGATCCTACCTTCGCTTCGGTTCGCTCTTCGGGAGCAGCGAGAAGGTCGCCAGTTTTTTCGATGACGACCTGGGCTCGGCGTTTCAATTCAGTCGCAGCTTCTTCAGAGTCGTAACCGGTGATCTTCTGAAGAACAGGGATTTCACAATTGGCGATTTCTCGCACACTTGTAAAGCCTGATTGATAGATGGAGTGCGCCAAGGTTTCGGTAACGCCTTCAATATGTTGCAAGTTGAAAATAGCTTCTTGCGTTCGCTTCTGAAGCTTGGACTTGGATATGATGTCCAGTCTCCAGCCTGTCAGTTGCGCTGCGAGGCGAACGTTCTGCCCCTTTCGTCCAATGGCGAGCGAAAGCTGGTCGTCTTCCACCATGATCTCCATGGTGCGATTGCTTTCGTCCATATTGACGGAAGAAATTTCTGCTGGCGATAGTGCCGAACGAACAAACATCAACGCATTGTCCGTGAATGGGATGATGTCGATTTTTTCGCCCTTGAGTTCTTGGATCACATTTTGAACCCGAATACCCTTCATGCCTACGCATGCGCCAACGGGGTCCACATCACGATCCTTAGAAACTACGGCAATCTTAGAACGTGCGCCAGGTTCGCGAGCAACAAGTTTGATCTCCACAATTCCTTCGCGAATTTCTGGAACTTCCACTTCAAAAAGCTTCATCAAGTATTGCGGAGCGGTTCGGCTCATGATGATCTGTGGGCCACGGGCAGTGAGTTGCACATCCTTCAAGAACGCTTGAACGCGATCGCCTGGTCGGAATTGCTCGCCCGGGATGACTTCACCACGTGGGAGAAGTGCGTCCGTCTTGCCCAGGTCGATCACAAGATTTCCACGCTCAGTTCGACGGGCAATTCCTGTAATGATCTCGCCTTTGCGATGAATGAACTCGTTGTAAATGATCTCGCGTTCCGCATCTCGTACGCGTTGAAAGATGACTTGCTTGGCGGTTTGAGCGTCAATTCGACCAAAGTCGGTGCTGACCTTTACGCCCAATTCATCGCCGAGTTGCGCATCGGGATCCAGCTTGCGAGCCTCTTCGATTTTAATTTCTTCGTTTTCTTCGAGCATCTCGTCTTCGCTGTCGACGACGCGTTTGAATAAGAAAACGTCGATTTCGCCCGTTTGATCGTTGTAGTGGGCTTCGAGTTGGGCATTGGGGCCAAACTTCTTTTGAGCAGCGGCCAGGATGGCCTGCTCTAAGGCGGTGATGATGACTTCTTTTTTGATGCCTCGATCTTTGCCGACGGTTTCAATGACTCGTGAGAGTTCGGAAGCGTTCATGATAGGGGTCCTTTCTCCATTAAAATCTGGGGTTCTAAATGTGCTTTGGAAATCAAAACTAAGGGAATACGAATCTCATCAAACTGACTTTTTTTGACCTCAAGCTTCATGCGTAGCTTGGCTTCTTGCAAACCCTCGAGGAGGCCCAAAAAGTGTTTCTGCTTGGGGTTCTTTTCGAGAAAACCAGGGTTCTCGATTTCGTCCGCCTTGAGCGACCGAAAAACATGAACCCGAACCTGCTGTCCCGCAAAGCGAATAAAGTCTTCTGGCTTTCGAAGGGGGCGCTGAATGCCAGGCGAGGAAACCTCGAGGTCGTAACTATCTTTGAAGAGTTCTTGAATCAGCGGGGCTGCCTCGAGCGGTTCATCAAGCTCCTTGGACACGATCGCGCAGTCATCCACGGTGATGCCTTTGTCCAATGCTCGGTGTTCAATAAAGATCTGAAGCTTTTTTTCCCGTTGGCGGTGCAATTCGAGGTCCACGACGGAAAAGCCCAAAGGAGCCAGGACTCCCTCAACCAATTCCAATACGGCGTCTTTTTTTTCGTCGTGCGCGCTCATCCAATACCCTTGCTTCAGTGGCGAACAAAAAAAAAGCGGGCACTGCCCGCTTCTATCTCTGCTAGAAACTAGGCCCCAAGTATCATGGCCTGCTAAGAAATCCAAGCCTGGAGTTGGACATTTTTTATTGGGATTTCAGGGGTTTGGGCGAGCTGCTGGCTCTGCTTCTGCAACGATCTGACGGAGGTCTTTGATGGCGCTGAGATTTTCAATATCGCTAGCGGGAGGCGGGGGGAGGGCGAGCCCTTTCTTGGCAGCCTCAAGGGCTTTCGACTGATCCTTGAAACGCTCGAGGTAAATGCGGCTGAGGTAGAGGTAGTTGATGGGGCTGGTGGGAGAAACGCGAATGGCTTTTTCGAGGTATTCAACCGCACGAGCATCGCTTCCACCCAAGAATCCCGGAAGGCCGGCCTCCAGTTGGCCAAGGGTCCGATAAGCTCCTCCAAAAGCATAGCGATCATCGAGCTCGATGACCTTTTTGAGGTCCTTTTGGACCTTGTGAATCGCTAGGATCAGTTGAAATTTTCCAGCCTTTTCAGCCCATAGAACAAGATTGACGGCGGCCCAGAAGTAACAGGCCGCACAGCGATCATCTTTGAGGAGGCCAAGGCGGGCCACTTCTTCACCGGTGCCGTACATGGACTTTTCTTCGTCGGGATCCTTGGCGTAGTGCTGGCCCACATAATAGTAGGCCATCGCGGTCTTCCAAGAAATCTCGGAGTTACGAGGATGCGCCGTGTTGAGTTTTCGGTAGAGCTGGAGTGCGCGCTTAGCCGCGTCGGCGTTTTGACGCTGAAGGTACTGCTGATCCGCCTCGAGCGTCAGCGGAGCCTTGGCCTGGGCCAGACTGAGAAGCATGATTCCTGCGATCCACATATTCCATAAGTATAGAAGATAAAATGACGTGTGACTATCGTTGACCCTTTTCGTATCGCTCATCTGCGCTTACCATTAGAGGAAGATGAGACGCTTACTCGGTCTTTTGGTTGACTTGATTATTTTGCTTTCGGTCGCGAATTTGAGCGGTGCGAGCGGATATGCCTCTGCTACGGAGTCCCAGGGAGCATTGGGAGAGGTCAAGGTTTTGGTCAATAGCCAGTCGATCAAGCAAGACCTGCTTACCTGGACCCTTGCAGATGGTCAGGGGCTCAAACGAAGGGTGCAGCAAGAACTCGATCCTCTCACTCAAAGGGTCAGTCGCTTTGAGGGTTATGCTCTACTAGAAGTGATGGATCGAGCAATGCAACCACTTTCCATGCAACAAAAAGCCAGCGTGGATCTGATTGTTTTTCGTGATGCGCGCGGGGCTGAGATAGCAATGCCTCGTTGGCTCCCAACCAAGTACGCTATCTTACTTGCCTATCAGCGAGATCGAGAAAATATCGCGGCAGATGGGCCGTTTTATCTGATCATGCCTTGGACCACTCAGGGAAGGATTCGCAAAGAGCCTTTGCCGCTTGAGAAATTTTTTATTCGCAACCTTGCTGCGATTGAGCTGACCAATATGAAGCAGTACTACGGCAAAGACTTCTTTCTCCAGAATCGAAGCGACCCTATGTCGATTCGAGGTGAGAAGCGTTTTGTTCAAACTTGTATGCCTTGTCATCGCATGCAAGATATTCCGCAGGTCCAGAAGCTCTCCGAATCTGTGCATACCCGAGAGGCCCTTGATCAGACGCACTCCAAGGCGCAGGGATTTGCTTCACTTGATGACAAAGAATATCGCGCGTTGGTGCTCTATATGGATCAGCTTCTTAAAGCAGAAGCTGCCAAGAAAAAGTCTTTTTTCTAGCGTCCGGCGGGTGCTTTGAAAACCACTCAAGCTCAGTCGCCCCAGCATTCCCTCGGGGCATTCGAACCTTGAAAAAATGGCGCGATGTGCTATCCCCACGCCAGAGGTTATCTTTATGCGCGCACTTCTTGGGCTATTTTGTGTCCTCTCTCTTGGATTGACGACTTCATTGGCATTCGGGGGACCAGGAGATAACCATCCCGATGACGCTTGTCTAAGTGGCGCATGGGGTGGCACCGAGGGTTTGGCTGTAGCAGCTGAGAGGAAAGCCTTCTGGGCCAATCCAATCCCAACCCTGAGGTCTGCAAAGGCTAGGACTCCAGCAGAATTGAAGAAGTTGCGAGAAGTGCTGATCGGATCTGCGATTCGTTATGTTACCCCTCATGATTACAAAGTTGCTAGCCTTGGAACCGAAGGGGTTTTGGTTCGAATCGAAAGTGCAAAAGGCTATGACGTTGTTTTTGTTTTCATGCTTCCTAGTGGGCAGGAGTGGAGAATTGATTATGATAGCCTCGTTGCGGGAAAATTGAAACTTTTGGAGATTGGGGAAAGTCATCGAACCGAAGCTCAGTCCGCGTTGCTTCTACAATTGCAGAAAGCGGCAGAGAATAAGACCTACCTCGCGATCAGAACGCATAAGATGGAGCTCGACAAAGGCGCTACGTCTCAATTTGAAGGATGGGTGTCGCATTTGGTGCTCGGTTTGACGGGCGAGTATTTTGTGGGGCTCAATGCCAAAGGACCGCGAGCTAACGAGTACATTAGACCTACTTGGATTCCACTATCGCACTTTGATACAGAATCGCTTCAGTTGAATCCGAATCGGAATAGGATGGTCGAAGTTTCTGATGCAGCTAGGAATGAGTCCTGGCTTCAGGGCCGCCCGGGTAGGTTGGAAATGGAGGGCAATCTGACCCTTAATTTTGGCGAGCGCGTGACTAATATCAGAGTGACCGAGGAACTAGAAGAGGCATTGATGGCATTTGGTAGGCGACAAGAGGTAACGGGGTCTGAGATGCCAAGAGTCCTAGTCAATCTCGTGCAACCTGGAACTGCCCTGGGTATTACGATGAAGGGTAAATCGGGTCAAATTGCTTATTTGTCGATTTGGCATAGAGCTGATGCTCGTTGGCAGATCCAGAGTGTAACCAATTTTAATATTTGGAATATTCTAAATTATGGTCACAATCGCTTCTTGTTAGGAGATGAGACATTAGCTTCAGTTTCGCCAGCGGCGCTCCTTCGAGATCAAATGCGACAGATCTTGGATGACTTGAGTTCGGCAAGTGCAAGGCCATAAAGGCCGAACCCTCGCGCGCCTTTATTTGGAATACCTGACTTTACTAATTGAAGATGCCGGTTTCGTGTAGTATTAACGCCCACATGCTTAAAACAATCCTGAGTAAGAGTGGTTTTTTGGTTTTGGTTGGACTTTCCAGTCTGCTCCTTAGCGGCTGCGGAAAAGACGAGGCCAAAACAACCCAGAGCATCTATGACTCAATCCAGGGTGATCATGTCATTGAGGATTCCAAAACAAAATGGCTGGTAGATTCTCGGCCCGAGTCCAATGGTTATGTCGATGAGGCGAGTGCTAGGATAGCGTTCTCAATTGGCAATCTTAATACCGCTTCTTATCGAATTGAATTCAGGATGAAACAAGCGGGCTCGCGGGTTCGCCTTAATGTGGGTTGCCGAGAGGATAAGTCGGGTGGAGT
>CAUJDS010000010.1 GCA_963169695.1 Bdellovibrionota bacterium | reverse complement strand
CTTATTAATGTTTGGAATTTTCGATGAGACGCCAGAGAATCTCTCTTTTGCGTCTCATCGTGATTCCAGCAATTGCTCTGAGTTGCACACCCTCCTTTGCCTCTAACGGAGAGGAAAGAAGTCAAAACGACCAGAATTGTGGCAGAGCATTTTCAAAGGAAAGTGCGCCCTACCGCTTACTGGGTCCTGATGGTCAATTCTACTGGAGCAAGATTCCTGGCACCCTCGGTGGATATCAGAGGGGAAAAATAAAAATCTACGGGCGACTCAATTGCAAATCAGCAAACAATTGGATCAAAAAAGGCCACTACGTGAAATTTCGGGTATTTTTTGCATCAGAACAAGATGCGATTGCTGCGGGATTTCGGCCATGCAAAATCTGTAAACCTGATTGGGAATGACAGCGCTCTTGGATCTGTAGCGGATCAACCTTTCCACTGAGAGTCGTTAGACTTTTTCGACGGTGACTAATTCAGCAAATTCCCCATTCAAACTTGCCAGGTGAATCCTTTGGATTTCATCAGCAGAAATTTGCGTGCCATTCATATCTGCCCTGTCGAAAGTCGCAATTGCATCAACGACAAGTCTCACTTCAAAACCTAAATTGGCAGCCATTCTGACTGTCGTAGAAACACAATGATCGGTCGTCAATCCTGCAATCACCAGTTTTTGAATATCCTCACTCCTGAGCTTTTCTTCCAAGCGAGTGCCAATAAATGCGCTGTTTACAGTCTTAGAAAGGATTTCATCCCCTTCTATCGGACGGGCAATTTCCATAAAGTCATTGCCTGCATAATCTTTTCGCAAAGGAGACCGTGGGTTAAGCGAGTCGTGTCGAATGAAAAATAATTTCCATCCCTTCATACGCCCCTTCGCTATCAACTTCGAGGTATTCTCCTCGAAGTTTGGATTATTTCTTTTGCCCCAATAGGCTTCGTGAAACCCTTCTTGAACATCAATAAGAATGAGAGCTGTCTTTTCTATCATTCAAAACTCAGTACCACAAAGTTTCAAAGACTTGTTTAGAGTTCACGGCGGTCGCGAAGCTCATCCTCTGCTTATTTCTTCTCGAGAGCCTTGACCCGGTCTTCTAAATCTTCCAATCTGGAAAAAATATCTCTACTTTCTTGCGTTGAAGGCTCCTGCGCCACGGCTGGGGCAACTCGAATCAAAGTTAAGCTTTCAGGTTCTTGAGAAGGATCTAAGACGATACTGGGCTTGTCCTTCCGCTCTTTAACTTCCTGCAAAATGGCCTTCAATCTAAAGACCGTTTGACTGCCTAATACTTGTACTTCATCACTAGTTGCGGATGCGCCCGTTTTTTTCGTATAGGCTAGACCGATTCGATTTTGATATATAACCGTATTATCTGCCGTGATCACCATCGAATACCAATTGTTATAAGTTCCCCTAGTAAACTGATTTTCAAATTTGACACTAGCGATCATTGACCAGGGTATGACCATTTCCTGGGCTGAGGCAAAGTTCATAGAGAGAATCGACAGAAAAAGAAGGGATGTACAATAACTTACTATTTTCATTGGCAACGACTCCTACCTGCAAAAAAGTAGCAGCATTGATTGATTTTGTAAATTTAAGTAATTAACTAGATAGGCCTAACCCTTCCCATTTTGTATTATTGAAGCTTTGCAGTATACCCTTCTTCATGCCGTTTCTTCGATTTAGAATAGTCTACATTTTGGCACTATTTTGCTCCCTAATCGGAAGTGCACTCGCCCAAATTGAGCCACTGGTACAAACCCTAGTGATTACCGACCTAGAACCCGACGATATCGTAACCCTGCAACTCGCGGCGGCGACAGGCCTACGTCCTTCATTGCTTGGAATTGTCGTAAAGCATTCTGGGCTGAAGCGAGCGGTAGCGAAGTGGCAAGCAGAGCGACTGGGATGGTCCAACATACCCATTGTTCAAGGGGCAGGTGGATATTCAAAAGATTACTTTCAGGTAAGTTCTACCGCTCCGTCGCGAGGATATGAAGGAGAGGGGCAAATGCTGAGTGCTGGATATCGCGATAGCCTACTCAGCAGACCACCATCCTCGAGCGAACTGAAGCTAGCTCTAATAGATGCTCTAAGTACCGCGAAGGATGATTCAGTGAGAATCCTTGGCCTTGCACCTCTCGAAGACCTGACCGATGCCTTGACCGAGCAACCCAAGTTAGTGACAAAAATAAGGGAAGTCATTTTCTCCGGTGGTTGGGTGATCGGAAAGTCTGGTGAAGCTCGTGCAACCTACAACATCAATATGGAAAGAGTAACTCGGAAGAATCATTCAATGACTGATCTCATTTCACTTCTGGGACAGAAAATGCGCTGGATCAACTATGAAGCGGTCAAGACGATGTGGCCAAGCCGAAGCATTAACCCTGAAACCGCGCCAGCATTTTGGACTGCCTATCAAGAACTTATTGACCGTAGAAATTCACTGCAGCAGGAAGTTGAAAATTCGCGCGCCTGGGATAGCCATGTTCTAGGCCATTTGCAAGGGCTTGGCCTTACCAGTCTTCATCCTTTATTTTCAGCCATCACTCGTTTTGCTGGACGCCAGTTTTCACCGTCTGATCCGCTTACGCTTTTTCTGATGCTTCACCCCAACGCGGGGACATTTGTTGAAACTCAGGTTCGGTTGGATACCAATGACGTGGATGCCTCATCTGGTATTCGTGTGCATCTTGGAGTTGGAAACGGGAAGGTCAGGCCAATTGAAGTCCTACTGTCTTTTGATCGTTTGAAGTTTTTGGACTTTCTCCAAACCTCAGTAAAAAGCCTCGACCAGGTTTATGCACAATCTGGACTGAATCGACAGGGGGCTCCTCATAATGACTGTCATGCAGTATGGGATGAGACCTAACCTCTCCAAAATAGAGAACCGCATCCTCTTTAAAGTCAAAGTGGAAGGTATTGAATCTGAACCTCTGGCACTTCTGGCTGGACTCCATGATAGACGTCTCGGATGAATCGAAAAGTACTCAAGTAGGCCTGAACGTCGGAGTCAGAAACCTGTGGCATTTCTTCCGAAGTCCTTTGAAACACAAAGTGGCCAGCGCCGCGAACAATGACTTGATTTCTAAAAAATGGATGCCACCGACGAATACGAAGTGCATCATTCCAAAGCTGTTGTGCTGTCACCGAAGTTTGACCATCCTTTTCTCCGACAATACTCAAAATTCTAAACTTGGATCCACGACCAGCTACCTTTCGCATTTTGGCAACAAAGCCTGGTTCTAGGACGGTCCTGGCATATCGGTGGAGGATATCCCAATTCGGAACATACTCCCCAGCGTCGGCGTGGATCTTTATGTCAGCGAAATTCTCATCCAAAACCATGCGGTCCGGAAAGGTTGAAGCCGTCATTACCATGCCGGCTAGCGGAGCACCGCTACCCTTCGCTACTAGTGTTGGTGCCCCAGATCCACTTCGAGTAACGGCGATAGTCATCATCGGCTCTTCGTCGTCAATAGCCCGAATCATATCCGCAATATAAGTCGGTATATCCGTTTCTTTGCGAGGGCCCCATCCTGCGCCTGGCAAATCAAAAGCGACGATCTCAAAAGGTATGCTCCAACCTCCTAGTTCTGAAATAAGAAATTTGGCCAACTCACTTTGAACCTCACCCGATCCCAACTGGTGAGCGAGGCGCATAGATGAAATGGTTGTCCCCATATGCGAAACGTCGGCCCCCAATCCAGGCATAAAAATCAGACGAAGAACTGGAGTGGCGTCTCCGCGTCTAGAACGTAGGACTGGCACTCCCGTCTTCTTTAACGTCATTAACGTAAATTCCGGTATAATTTGCGCGCCTACGACTGCACGACCATCAGGAAGTGCCCAGACTTTCTCCGGAAACTTCTTTGCTTGATTCTTGGAAGGCTGAATAAGTGCCTCGGGCGGAAGATCTAAATACTGATGAATTTCTGGGGAAGGACCCGTTAGCGCAATCAAGCACCTCAAGACTGACATTATCATAGGAATCATAGGAACAGAGGGCTAACTCCCTACGCCAATTATGTCAATCCGCATTAAAATGATACGGTCACCGCTCCGCGGCAGCTCTCTCGCTTCAATCCATTTCTGCTCTTGATATTTATGGTGGGCGCTAGAGGGATTGGCCACTACGGTCAGTCGCATCCGCTCCTTCCCTGCGTAGCCTCCCCTCGCTCACTAAGTCACGCTTCCTGCGTGACTTGCCTCTTCGCGATCTCCAGTGGAGATCGCTCCGCGGCCGCTCTCTCGCTTCAATCCATTTCTATTATCAATATTTATGGTGGGCGCTAGAGGGATTGAACCTCTGACCTTGGCCGTGTAAAGACCCTGCTCTACCGCTGAGCTAAGCGCCCGAATAAAAATTATACCGCATTTGTAGAAGCAGCGGCTGCAGCCTCAAGACGAGGTTTTGGTGTTAGCACCACATCGTCCTCATCCTGGCCCTCTACTTCAATACGAAGCTCCTTGTATTTGGTCAGACCGGTACCTGCTGGCACCAATCGTCCCATAATAACGTTCTCCTTGAGTCCGCGGAGGTAATCTACTTTTCCGGCGATCGCAGCTTCCGTAAGTACCTTGGTGGTTTCTTGGAAAGATGCAGCCGAAATAAAGCTCTCAGTACTCAAAGAAGCCTTAGTGATACCCAAGAGAAGCGACTCAGCCGTAGCAGGAACGCCGCCGGACTGAAGAATCTTCTGGTTGGTTTCCTCAAAGATGATCTTATCTGGATGCTCATCCGTCAAGAACGCCGTATCTCCTGGCTCCTTGATCTTCACCTTACGCAACATCTGTCGAACAATGATTTCGATGTGCTTGTCATTGATCTTCACACCCTGCAGTCGATAGACTTCTTGAACTTCATCTACCAAGTACTTGGCCAACTCTTTTTCGCCCAGTACGCGAAGGATATCGTGCGGATTGACAGGTCCATCCATCAGAGGCTCGCCGGCTCGAACATAATCCCCTTCATTGACTGAAAGGTGCTTACCACGAGGAATGAGGTACTCACGCGACTCACCCGTTTCTGGTGAAACGATGATCTTGCGCTTACCTTTGGTGTCCTTACCAAAAGAAATCATACCGTCAATTTCTGCAATAACAGCGGCGTCCTTAGGTACTCGTGCTTCAAATAGCTCAGCAACCCGTGGAAGACCTCCGGTGATGTCCTTAGTCTTGGTGGTTTCTCTATGGATCTTACAGAGTACATCCCCTGCCTTGATCTCATCACCATCATTTACCAAGAGGTTAGCTCCGACTGGCAAAACATATCGTGCTTCACGATTGTTTTGACCGATTCGAAGGGTTTCTCCCTTAGCATTGAGGATAAGGATCTTAGGCCGCTTATCAGGAGCCTTGGACTCAACAATCACTTTATGGGAAAGGCCCGTCACGCTATCGAACTGCTCCTGCATAGTGACACCTTCTTCGATGTCTTCAAAGCGCAGCACGCCCGAAATTTCGGTAATGATCGGAGTGGAATAAGGATCCCACTCAGCAATGACCTGACCAGGTCGAGTTCCGGAAGCATCTTCCACCAAGAGACGTGCTCCGTATGGTAGCGGATACTTCTCTCGCTCTCGCCCGTTTGGATCGATAACGAGGATTTCTCCGTTTCGATTCATAACCGTAAGGTTGCCTTCTTTATTCTTAACCACATTAAGGTTGTGGAATTTGAGCGTGCCCTTCGTCTTTACTTCCAAATTGGACTGCTCGGCATGTCGTGCTGCAGTTCCACCGATGTGGAAGGTTCTCATCGTTAACTGAGTACCTGGTTCACCAATGGACTGGGCAGCTGTAACACCGACCGCCTCACCAATGCTCACCATTCTTCCGCGGGCAAGGTCACGGCCGTAACACGCAGCGCAGATACCCGTTCGAGTTCGGCAAGTCAAAACGGAACGAATCTTCACTCGATCGATTCCTGATTCTTCGATGACCTTCACTTGATCTTCAGTAAGCTGTGTATTGGCGGGAACCAAAATATCAGAATTGATTGGATCCAAAACATCGTCCAAAGTGACTCGACCAAGGATCCGAGTACCCATGCCTTCAATGACTTCTCCCCCTTCGATCAATGATGAAACGTAAATTCCATCGAGGGTCGCGCAGTCGTATTCTGTCACAATCATGTCTTGGGCAACATCGACCAATCGACGTGTCAAATATCCTGAATTGGCGGTCTTCAATGCGGTATCCGCCAAGCCTTTTCGAGCGCCGTGTGTCGATACGAAATACTGAAGTACAGACAATCCCTCTCGGAAATTGGCCACGATTGGAGTCTCGATGATCTCGCCTGATGGCTTAGCCATCAGACCACGCATTCCAGCCAACTGTCGGATCTGGGCGTTACTACCTCGAGCGCCTGATTCCGCCATCATGAAAACAGAGTTGAAAGATGGCGCAACTAGCGTTCGCTCTTTTGCAGTAGAAACTTCTGGAGCATTGAAGGTCTCAATAGAGAGACTCTTCATCATGGCTACTGCCACCTTCTCTGAAGTCTGAGCCCAGATGTCGATCACTTTATTGTATCGCTCTCCATCTGTAATCAAACCTTCCACGTACTGATTCTCGATTTCATGGACTTGCTTATATGCCTCGTCGAGAAATTCTTGCTTCTCCTTCGGCATCAACATGTCATGCACGGAAATCGAAATTCCTCCGCGCATAGCTTGCTTGAAGCCCATACGCATAATGGCATCCGCCAAAAGAACCGTTTCCTTATTTCCGCAAATTCGGAAACATCGGTCAATAAGTTCAGCAAGGTCCTTCTTGCCCATCACTTTGTTATAGGCACTGAAAGGAATAGCGGTTGGAACAATCTCGGACAGTAAGGCGCGACCAACCGTCGTCTGATAGAGTTTGCCGGCAATACGACACTTCACTCGGGCCTGAAGTTCAACATCGCCCATATTGTAAGCGTAATCGACTTCTTCAGGTCCAGAGAAGAACTTGTCTTCGCCCTTAGCAAATGGACGCTCTCGAGTCATGTAATACAGACCCAAAACAATATCCTGAGAAGGCACGATGATCGGCTTTCCGTGTGCTGGCGAGAGGATGTTATTGGTCGACATCATGAGTACGCGGGCTTCCAACTGAGCTTCAATGGATAGCGGAACGTGCACGGCCATTTGGTCACCGTCGAAGTCGGCGTTGAACGCCGCGCAAACGAGAGGGTGAAGCTGAATTGCTTTTCCTTCGATCAAAACTGGCTCAAACGCTTGAATACCAAGTCGATGCAAAGTGGGTGCTCGGTTCAACATGACTGGATGTTCTTTGACGACTTCTTCGAGAATATCCCAAACTTCAGGGCGCTGCTTCTCGACCATCTTCTTCGCAGACTTGATGGTGGTGACATAGCCGTACTCTGACAACTTATTATAGATAAACGGCTTGAAAAGCTCCAAAGCCATAGTCTTCGGAAGACCACATTGCTGAAGTCTCAATTCTGGACCCACAACGATCACTGATCGTCCTGAGTAGTCGACTCGTTTTCCTAGAAGATTTTGACGGAAACGACCCTGCTTACCCTTCAACATATCAGAGAGGGATCTCAGTGGGCGCTTGTTAGGACCCGTAAATACTTTGCCTCTGCGACCGTTATCAAAGAGGGCGTCGACCGCTTCTTGCAACATGCGCTTTTCGTTTCGAATAATGATCTCAGGCGCATTGAGCTCCATGAGGCGCTTGAGACGATTATTACGATTGATGACTCGTCGATAGAGATCGTTCAAATCTGATGTTGCAAATCGTCCACCATCCAAAGGCACCAAGGGACGCAATTCTGGCGGAATCACTGGAATAACTTCTAGCATCATCCATTCAGGACGATTCAGACCGCTGGCTCGAAACGCTTCTACTACCTTAAGGCGCTTAGCCAACTTGGTCCGTTGTGCTTCGGATGTTGTCTGCCGCAAGTCTCGTCGCAATTGACGAGCTAGGGTTTCAACGTCGACTTTTCCGAGTAGATCTCGAATAGCTTCGCCACCCATAACAGCAGAAAAGGTCAATCCGTCTTTGACGAGCTGTCCGTACTTCTCTTCGTAAATGATGGAATTTTCTTCAAGCCCAGAATTTCCTGCGTCAGTGACAACTGAAGCTTCGCAGTAGAGAACTTTTTCTAGATCCTTGAGAGAAATATTTAGAACGGCACCAATTCTAGAAGGCAAGGATCTTAAGAACCAAATATGAGCTACAGGTGTCGCAAGCTCAATATGTCCCAATCGCTCTCGTCGAACTTTGGACTGAATAACTTCCACTCCGCATTTTTCGCATACGACTCCGCGGTGCTTCATTCGCTTGTATTTTCCGCAAATACATTCGTAGTCCTTGATAGGCCCGAAGATTTTTGCGCAAAACAAGCCATCTCGCTCAGGCTTAAAGGTTCGGTAATTGATGGTCTCTGGCTTCTTCACTTCACCAAACGACCACTCACGGATCTTCTCCGGGGAGGCTAGTGAAATTTTAATGCCTGTGAAACTTAGAGGATCTTTGGGTTTATCAAAAAAATTCAATAAGTCTTTCATGATTGGTCTTCCTCGTTTAACGAACGTTTTTAGAGTGATTCAGCCTTAACTTTGTCATCATCAACACCTTCAATGAGTTCCACATTCAAGGCCAAGCTTTGTAGCTCCTTGACCAAGACGTTGAAAGACTCTGGAAGTCCAGGTTCCAACATATGCTCGCCCTTGACGATGGCCTCGTACATGCGATTTCTTCCAGTGACGTCATCTGACTTCACGGTGAGGAATTCCTGCAATGCGTAGGCTGCCCCGTAAGCTTCTAGTGCCCAAACTTCCATTTCTCCTAAACGCTGGCCCCCGAACTGAGCCTTTCCGCCTAGTGGCTGCTGAGTCACCAAACTGTAAGGTCCGATGCTTCTTGCGTGAATCTTCTCTTCGACCAAATGGTGAAGCTTAAGAATGTACATTACGCCGACGGTCACTTCCTCAGCAAACGGCTCTCCTGATACACCATCATAGAGTGTCGTCTTGCCCAGAAGCGGCAACTCGGCAAGCCTTAGCATGGACTCAATATCCTTCTCTGCCGCGCCATCAAAAACTGGGCTGGCAAAGTGAACTCCGTCTTTCAAGTGCTTACCCACACGACGAAGATCATCCTCGGTAGCTTTCTCAAGCCACGTGTCGAGTTCTTCGTTCTGATAGGTTCGCTTCAAGAGGTCTTTAAGCTTCTCTTTATTGTCCTTGTTCATCTCTTCGATGTACGCGGTAATTCGATCTCCGATTCCTTTGGCAGCCCATCCTAATGCGAGCTCCAAAAGCTGACCGATATTCATTCGAGAAGGCACGCCAAGAGGATTGAGAACCATGTCGACAGGCGTTCCATCGGCCATATAAGGCATATCTTCAGCAGGAACAATACGACTGATGACGCCTTTATTACCGTGTCGGCCAGCCATCTTGTCTCCTACTTGAAGCTTTCTCTTGATGGCAATCTGGATCTTAACCATCTTGATAACGCCAGGAGCAAGTTCATCGCCTTTTTTGAGACGAGAGGTTCTTTCTTTGTATTCCTCTCGAACTGACTCAACCTTGTCTTTAGCAGCGCGCATGATGGAAGTGATCTGATCTTCCAAATCTGCCTTCACTGGAATAAAAGCAAGTAGGTCAAAAGGAATAGATTCCAGTGCCTGACGCTGAATCTTCGATGCCTTTGAAAGCAATTCTACCGAGCCGTCTTCCGAAAGAAGCTTACCCGTTGTCGTTTCGCCTTCGAGGATCTTAGCAATCTTATTGAATGCTGAATAACGAACGGCATCCAATTCAATGCGCTCATCGCGTCGAAGTTTTGCGACCTGATCTTCCAAGATAGACTTCATGCGGTCATCTTGCTCTGTTCCTTCACGAGCGAAGACTTGAGCATTGATGATCGTTCCATACACTCCTGAAGGAGCGCGAAGGGAAGTGTCACGTACGTCACCCGCCTTTTCGCCGAAGATCGCACGCAAGAGCTTTTCTTCAGGTGAAAGCTGGGTTTCGCCTTTTGGTGTTACTTTTCCTACAAGGACATCACCTGGCTTAACTTCTGCACCGATGCGTATGATTCCGCTGTCATCGAGGTTCTTAAGGGCTTCCTCTCCAACGTTTGGAATATCTCGGGTCACTTCTTCTTTGCCCAGCTTGGTGTCACGGGCAACGCATTCAAATTCTTCAATATGAATGGAAGTGAAAGTATCGTCTTTGATCAGGCGCTCAGAAATAAGGATCGAGTCCTCAAAGTTGTAACCATTCCAAGGCATGAATGCGACAAGCACGTTCTGGCCAAGTGCTAATTCACCCGCGTCCGTGCTAGGTCCGTCTGCCAAAATATCTCCGGCCTTGACGCGATCTCCAGCCTTAACCACAGGTCGCTGATTGACACAGGTGTTTTGGTTGGATCGCTTGTACTTTTCAAGGTTGTAAATATCGATGTCCGAACCAATTTCTGCGGACTTCGCGTGATTGCGTCGAACAACGATCTTTGTACCGTCGACCATTGCAATTTCGCCGTCCTGCTTAGCAGTAATGGTATGCCCGGAATCTCGAGCTACGATGCTTTCGATTCCTGTTCCGACAAATGGTGCGGCAGTTCGGATCAATGGAACCGCCTGACGTTGCATGTTTGACCCCATCAGGGCACGATTGGCGTCATCGTGCTCTAGAAATGGAATTAATGAAGCAGCAATAGAAACCAATTGATTGGGAGAAACGTCCATCAAGTCCACGTCGTCAGGATTCACTAATGAGTAGTCCCCTTGACGGCGAGCTGACACGAGGTCATCCTTCACTCGACCGGTTCGCAATGCGTCCGGAGAAACTTGAGCAATAATGCTCTTTTCTTCTTCGGTTGCAGAAAAGAAACGGATTTCGTCCGTTAGCTTTCTTTCCTTAACAACTCGATAAGGCGTTTCGATAAATCCAAATTCATTGACACGCGCATAGGTGGACAAGCTTGCGATCAAACCGATGTTTGGACCTTCAGGCGTCTCAATTGGACAAATTCTGCCGTAGTGAGTGTTATGAACGTCTCGAACTTCGAAGCCGGCACGCTCACGCGTCAAACCGCCAGGTCCAAGAGCCGACAATCGGCGCTTATGGGTCACTTCAGAAAGGGGATTAGTTTGATCCATGAACTGCGAAAGCTGGCTGGATCCAAAAAATTCCTTAATGACAGCAGACACAGGCTTTTGATTGATCAAATCGTGAGGCATGAGGGTTTCAATTTCTTGAATACTCATTCTCTCTTTAATGGCTCTTTCCATTCGAACCAAGCCAATACGATATTGGTTCTCGATCAATTCACCTACGGCACGTACTCGTCGATTTCCAAGATGGTCGATGTCATCAATGGAACCACGTCCGTTATTCAACTCGCAAAGGTAGTTTATCGTTGAAACGATATCAGCCTTATCGAGCGTCGTCTTTTCTGGAGAAATATTATTCTCTTTGAACTTGTAATTCAGCTTAAGCCGTCCGACTTGGGACAAGTCATAACGATCCGTATTGAAAAACAGATTTTCGAATAGAAGTTTTGCCGCCTCAACTGTTGGAGGATCACCTGGTCGAAGACGCTTATAGATTTCGATAAGCGCTTCTTCTGGACTGTGAATTTTATCGGCGATCAAGGTGTCTCTAATGAAGGGACCGAAGGTTAGGTGATCGGTGTAGATCACTTCGATTTCTTTGATCCCACGCGCAACAAGATCTTCAACATGTGCTTCTTTGAGATCCTGATTAGCTTCGATTAAGACCTCTCCCGTCGTACCATCGATTACGTCACGAGCGGACACTCGACTCAATACAGCCTCGAAAGGAACTTCAATTTCCTTAATCTTGGCTTCTTGAATTTTCTTGATAACTGCTTTGGTAAATTTGCGATTCTTTTTGACGATAACTTCGCCAGTCTTAGGATTGACGATGTCATCTTCTGCGCGCTGATTTGCCAAAACATCGGTATCGACCATCTTGAAAAATTTGGTCTGTACCGATCCGTTACCTTTTTGAAATCGGATCTTCTCGAGCTTATAAAAACTCGTAAGAATTTCTTCTACCGTCATGCCCAACGCACGAAGGATCATGGACGCATGAAGCTTTCTCTTTCGATCGATTCGAGCATGAAGGATGTCTTTATGGTCAAATTCGAAATCGAGCCACGATCCACGATGTGGGATAATTCGGGCGGAGTATAGGATCTTACCGCTCGAATGGGTCTTACCTTGATCATGAGTGAAGATGACACCTGGCGATCGATGCAACTGACTTACGATAACTCGCTCGGTACCGTTGACGATAAAAGAACCATTGTCTGTCATGAGCGGAATTTCACCCATGTAAACTTCTTGCTCTTTGATGTCTCGGATGTTCCTTGTTTGTGCCTCTTCATCTACATCATAGACCACCAACCGTACGGTAATCTTAAGTGGAGCGGCGAATGTCATTCCTCTCTGGCGACATTCATCAACATCATACTTTGGCTTCTCTAGTGAATAAGAGTCGAACTCTAAAGAAGCTGTTCGGTCGTAGTCTTCAATCGGAAACACCGACTTAAATACCGCCTGCAAGCCTCTTTGTTCTCTCTTATCTGCCAGAGTATCCTTTTGCAGAAAGCTCTCGTAGGACTTCTTCTGCAGCTCAATGAGATTCGGAATCTCAAATGGCGTAGAAATCTTTGAAAAGGTCTTTCGAATCCTTCTATTTTCTGAAAAAGGCAAAGCCATGACTACTCCTTAAGGCACATAACAAAACGCAGAAAGCCCCTTTCATGAGTTGCAGGGAAACTGCACAACTCTATGAATAGGGACCTCTGCCCGGCAATCTAAAAAAAGCCAACTTTGAACAATACTGTGAAAGATATCCAGGCTTACGATAACCCGATAACTCCAAATCTCGAACAGGCAAAGTGCCGGTTTATTTGAGGTCTACCTTTGCACCAGCAGCTTCGAGCTTCTTCTTCATTTCTTCAGCTTCTGCTTTAGCAACGCCTTCTTTAACCGTCTTAGGGGCACCTTCTACGAGGTCCTTAGCTTCCTTGAGACCTAGGCCTGTAATAGTGCGAACTTCCTTGATGACGTTAATCTTGTTGCCACCAGCGGAGCTAAGTACAACAGTGAATTCCGTCTTAGCTTCGGCAGCTGGGCCAGCTGCTGCTGCACCGGCTGCTGCCACTGCGACAGGAGCTGCTGCAGAAACACCAAATTTCTGCTCAAGTTCCTTCACAAGAGTTGATAGCTCCAATACTGACATTCTCTCAATGAATGATACGACATCATCCTTTGTAATAGCGCTCATTACGTTTCCCTCTTCCTTCTTCTTACTTATTGAGCTCTAACTTCTTCCAAGAAGTCAGGCTCGAAATCGTCGATCAACAAGGCTCTCATCCATAAGGAGCCAAACTCGAATGATGCGCCTCGACTCCGACGCATCAAAACTTATTAGGCATCGCCCGCTTCAGACTTTTTACGTTCAATAGCGGACAGTACCGTGACCAAACCTCTAGGCAACGCAGCCAACACCGATACAAATCCACGTGCTGGTCCTTGCATTGTGCTCAAAAGCATAGACAGCAACTGCTCGCGACTAGGCAACGAAGCTAACTGCTCGACCTCTGCCGCAAGCAGAACTTTATCGCCCATTAAACTATCGCGAAGTTGAAATGCCTCATTACCCTTCGCAAACTCGCTAATTTTCTTCGCGGCAGTAACGATATCACCATAGACAAACGTCACTACCGTTGGTCCAACAACGGCATCCATCACTTTTTGGACCTCAGAACTCATCCCGCCCTCTTTGGCAGCAAAATGAAGCAGGTTGTTCTTCACAATCTTTACTTCACCCTGAATGGACCTTATTTGCTTACGAAACTCGTCGGCCTGAGTGGCCTTGAGACCTTTGTAGTTGGCAAATATGGCAAGATCAGCTTTTTGAAATTTTTCCTTGAGTGACTTTGTTAATTCAACTTTTTCTGCGCGATTCATTTTTTATCCTTTAAATTCAACTTCCACTCACGGCCACAGCGTCTGAAACATCAATGCCAATTCCAGGACTCATCGTCGAAGAAAGGGTCATTTTTCTCAAATAGACACCCTTACTCGTTGGAGGCTTAGAACGCATGATGATCGCTGCGATCACTGCAAAGTTTTCTCGCAATTTTTGGGGACCGAAGGACTTTTTACCTAGAACCACATGAACAATTCCGGACTTCTCAGCTCGAAATTCTACTTTACCCTTCTTCTGCTCTTCAACAGCCCGCTTCACATCCATAGTCACCGTACCAAGCTTTGGATTTGGCATCAGTCCTTTGGGTCCGAGAATCCGTGCAACCTTAGACAAAGGGGCCATCATATCTGGTGTAGCAATGAGCTTATCAAAGTCTAACCAGCCACCAACGATCTTATCGATAAGATCATCAGAGCCCACGAAATCGGCACCCGCTTGTTCTGCATCCTTGGCCTTATCACCCTTAGCAATAACTGCGACTCGAGCTGATTTTCCAACCCCATGAGGAAGCACCACTGCGCCTCGAACACCTTGGTCAGACTGCTTTGGATCCACTCCCAAATTAATGGCGACTTCGACTGTTTCGTCAAATTTGGCGTAAGAAACTTGGGACAGTAAATCGAAGGCTTCTACTACGGAATAACGCTTTCCGAATTCAACTTTGCCTCGAACTCCAGAATATTTCTTCCCACGACCCGGGATCTTGTTCTTCTTCTCTGCGGACATCTATGACTCCTCTGTGGTCCAATCGTTTCCTTCATCAAAGAATGGAAACTCCCACTGATTCAACTCACTAGAAATTAATCAACTACTTCAATTCCGGCACTTCGAGCGGATCCAGAAATGGTTCTGATCGCTGCTTCGACGCTACCGGCATTAAGGTCTGGCATTTTTAATCGTGCAATTTCTTCCACTTGCTTTCGAGTTACTTTCCCAACCTTTTTCTTATTAGGTTCACCACTACCCTTTTCGATACCCGCAGCTTTGAGCAACAACACGGACGCAGGAGGCGTCTTGGTGATGAAGGTAAAAGAACGGTCCGAATAGACAGTAATAATAACTGGAATGATGGTGCCTTTTTGGTCCTGCGTCTTGGCATTGAATGCCTTGCAGAATTCCATAATATTAACACCGCGCTGACCCAGCGCTGGACCCACTGGGGGAGCCGGGTTGGCTTGACCTCCAGGAATTTGAAGCTTAATCTGACCTGTAACCTTTTTAGCCATAAGAAAGTCCTTCTAGCACAAGACTAGACCTTTTCAACCTGAATAAAATCCAACTCGACCGGTGTGGATCGACCAAAAATGCTAACGAGAACTTTGACCTTCCCTTTGTCAGCATTAACTTCTTCAACTGTTCCATTGAAGTTCGAAAACGGACCTTCAATCACACGCACATTCTCTCCTTCATTAAAGGAAACGCGCGGACGAGGCTTGCTTTGACCTTCGGCAATCCGATTGGTCATCTTCTTCACTTCGGATTCTGGAACTGGAATGGGCTTTACTCGATCACCAACAAATCCTGTAATTCGAGGAGTGTCCTTGACCACATGCCAAGTTTCATCACTCAAGACCATTTTGATTAAAATATATCCGGGAAAAAACCTTCTCTTAGTCGTCTTCTTCTGGCCTTTGACAAGCTCTACGACGTTTTCTTCAGGCACAATTACTTCTTCAAAAAAATCCTGCATCTTGAGTGAACGGATACGCTCCTCAAGTGCCGTCTTGGCTTTGTTTTCGAAGCCGGAATAAGTATGAACGACGTACCAATTCATGTCCTCGCGGCTAGGCTTGGGCAGAGCATCCATCGTAGGAGTCAATCCCGAAGCCTCAGAGGTCTCTCCCTGATCTACCGTCACAGCTGACTCGTCGTTTTCATTCTTATCTTCTGAACTCATCCTATCTCCCTGAAAATCCTCTTCTTGGTTGGCTAAACGATCCACTTAAGAGCCCAAGTGCAAAAAACGTCCAAGCCTCCCAGAAATACGCCAGCGATCAGAACCATAATGATAACGACGATGGTCGCACGCCATGTTTCTGAAGGAGTAGGCCAAGTGACCCTAAAAAGCTCCGCCATAACTTCATTGGCGTATTGTTGGGACTTATCGCTTTTGTAAAGGACGCCGAAGGCTACCCCAAAAAGCACCACAGAAGCAACCTGTATAATTACGTCAACATTCTTTACCCGAGCTTCCAGGTCGTATGTTGCAGAAATCCAGTCAAAGAAGGAAAACAAGATATAAGCCACCAAAGCCGCAAAAACGACAAAGGTTAGATTTACATATTTCTGTCTTTGAGTTTCCATAGTTACCTCACTTTAGTGGCAGGCCAGGAGGGATTCGAACCCACAACCCACGGATTTGGAATCCGTTGCTCTACCGTTGGAGCTACTGGCCTCTGTCGGCGATAAACTTTGCTATCAATCTACGATATCGCTCACAACGCCAGCGCCTACGGTTCTGCCACCCTCACGGATAGCGAATCGAAGCTCTTTTTCCAGAGCGATCGGAGTGATCAATTCCACTTCAATAGCGATATTGTCTCCAGGCATCACCATTTCTACGTTGGCTGGCAAGGTCACCACTCCAGTCACATCCGTGGTCCGGAAGTAAAACTGGGGACGATATCCCTTAAAGAATGGCGTATGTCTTCCGCCCTCTTCCTTCGTCAAAATATATGCTTGGCCTTTGAACTTCTTGTGAGGAGTAATCGTGCCTGGCTTTGCTAGCACTTGGCCTCGCTCCACTTCATCCTTCTTCGTTCCGCGAAGCAAGGCTCCTACGTTGTCGCCTGCTTCTCCTTGATCCAAGAGCTTTCGGAACATTTCTACGCCGGTTACCGTAGTCTTGGTCGTTGGTCGAATCCCGATGATTTCTACTTCTTCTCCAACCTTTACTATTCCTCGCTCAATTCGACCCGTCACCACCGTGCCTCGTCCTGAAATCGAAAACACGTCTTCGATTGGCATCAAAAATGGCTTGTCCTTGTCGCGCTTCGGAGTAGGAACCGTCACATCTACTGCGTCCATCAATTTGAAAATCGCTTGGTTACCAAACTCCCCTTCATCTCCTTCCAACGCCTTCAACGCTGAACCTCGAATGATTGGGGTCGTGTCACCAGGAAATTCATACTTGTTCAGTAATTCTCGAATTTCCATCTCTACCAAGTCAAATAACTCCGGATCGTCCACCATGTCGCATTTGTTCAAAAACACAACAACCGCTGGAACACCCACCTGACGTGCCAACAAAATATGCTCGCGCGTCTGGGGCATGGGACCATCTGCTGCAGATACAACAAGAATCGCTCCGTCCATCTGAGCTGCTCCGGTGATCATGTTCTTCACATAGTCCGCGTGCCCTGGGCAATCCACGTGTGCATAGTGCCGCTTCTCGGATTCGTACTCTACGTGAGTCGTGTTGATCGTGATCCCGCGCTCTCGCTCTTCGGGAGCATTATCAATCTGATCATATCCGCGCGCTTGCGCTAATCCCTTCTTCGCCATCACCGACGTGATCGCTGCCGTCAATGTCGTCTTCCCATGGTCAACGTGACCTATCGTTCCCACGTTTACATGCGGCTTACTTCGGTTAAATTTCTCTTTTGACATCGTCGTTCTCC
>CAUJDS010000009.1 GCA_963169695.1 Bdellovibrionota bacterium | reverse complement strand
CCGAACTTCAGGAAATGACCAAAAAGATGGAAGATACCATCAATGAGCTCCAAACTAGGCCTTTAGAAAAAGCAACTCTTGCGGCCATTGCAGAAGCAAAACCTGCAGTAGAAGCCTATATTGCTGAAGCAAGAAAAATCGTCCCCTTAGCGCTAGCAAACAGGACAGACGAAGTCGGGTCGGAACTGGCGAATTTTGATGAGAAGTTTAAAGCATTAGAGAAAAAGCTGGAAACCCTGGGTAGTCTAATCGAAGACAATGCCAAAAATGATGGTGAGAAGGCCATTAAAGTATCAGGGGATGCTTCTGGTATAGAATACTTCGTGATGGGAATTGGAATTTTGATTGGATTTCTTTTGTCACTTCAGATCATTCGTGGAATTACCAAAAGAATTTCTGGGATTACTTCCAGCTTGAGCGAAGAGGCAAAGGGAGTAGGAGGGAGTGCACGCGATATGGCTGCCTCTTCTCAGAGCCTAGCTCAAGCGTCTTCTGAGCAAGCTTCTGCTCTTCAAGAAACAGCAGCATCCATCGAAGAGATGAATGCAATGGTCAAGCGCAGTGCGGAGAACGCCTCCAAATCAGCGGATGTGTCTCAAAGTAGTCGAGAAGTAGCTCTCAAAGGAAAAAAAGGCTGTAGATCAGATGGGTGTAGCCATTGGCGAGATCAGTGAGAGTAACAACCGAATCCTCCAGCAGGTTGAAGACAGTAATCAGAAGATCACCGATATCGTCAAAGTGATCAATGAAATTGGAACCAAGACCAAAGTGATTAATGACATTGTGTTTCAGACTAAGCTTCTTTCCTTCAATGCGTCGGTAGAAGCGGCAAGAGCGGGCGAACATGGAAAGGGTTTGCGGTGGTGGCAGAGGAGGTAGGAAATCTGGCGCAAATGAGCGGAAATGCAGCTAAAGAGATCTCTGATCTTCTAGAGTCGAGTATCGAACGTGTTGAGGGTATTGTCACGGAGACCAAAACAAAGGTGGGATCACTCATTACGAATGGCAAAGCCAAGGTTGAGGCCGGGACTCAAATCACGAAGGAGTGTGCGGAGATCTTGGACATCGTCGTCAAGAGCGTGAGCGAAGTCACGGAGTTGGTGCAAGAAATTTCCAAAGCGACCGATGAGCAATCCACCGGCATCAATGAAATCACCAAGGCGATGAATCAGTTGGATCAAGCTACCCACCAAAATGCGACATCTTCCCAGCAGTCAGCCACATCTGCCGGATTACTGACCCGTCAGGCAAATGGCCTCTTGGATTTGGTCTCCGACATTGAATCGATCGTTACTGGAGAACGACGAGAGAGAGATAGTGGTGAGCATTCCGGCGGTGGTTCGGGCTCCTCAGGTGACTCCGCAGGCGGCGGTTATACTAAGCCTGAGAAAAAGACGAATCTGGTTCAATTTCCCAAGAAGAGCGCGTCCCAGAAAGCCGCCCGAAACATGGAAGAAAGTGATTCGAAAGTGGCTGTCGGCGGTGATTCTGTGCCATCTCAGAATGATCCTCGTTTTGTAGACGTATAGTCTTTGTCATTTCATAAGGAGTTACCTTGGGACAATCAGGGGCAGCAAAAGATAATAACCTCAATTGGGTGGAAATAGTCTCTGAAGTCGTCAATCGCATAACTGGGGTACAGTTGGGACCAAAGCAATTCACGATGGTTCAATCGCGACTGACCAAGCGGATGTTAGACCTTGGTTTGTCTACACCGGAAGAATACTTGGGCTATCTCGAAGTCAATCAAAAGTCCGAGACAGGAGTTTTGGTCTCTCTTCTGACAACCCATCATACCTACTTTTTTCGTGAATTCTCGCATTTTGAGTATATGGAAAAAACCGCCCTGCCGGTGCTGATTGAAAGTCTAAGAAAAAAGGGCCGAAAGAATCTCAGAATCTGGTCAGCAGCTTGTAGCAGGGGAAAGGAGGCCTACTCGCTTTCGATGTTTCTTGCCGTTCATTTGCCGAGGTTAGCGCCTGATTTTACCTACGAAATTGTTGGAACAGATGTGGATCCGGAATCCGTAGGAATAGCTCAAAACGGCGTTTATCGTTTTGAAGAAGTAAAGTCGGTGCCCGCAGCCTATATGGGCAGTCATTGGTCTCGCGGCACGGGTGATATAGCAGAATTTGTCAAAGCCAAAAAATCAATCAAAGACCGATGCAGCTTTAGAGTTGGGAATCTGATCGAGTTATCCAGGGCTCCAGATCCAAAGGAGTCAGAACTTTTTGATATTATATTTTGCCGCAACGTTTTTATTTATTTTACGCCCGAGCAGATCAAATCGATTTCGAAGACCTTTTTGAAATACCTCAACCCAGACGGCTATTTGGCATTGGGACTGTCGGAGAGTATTCATGCGATGAAGCTGCCAGTTGAGTTGGTAGGCCCAAGTATGTACCGACGTACGGATGGCAAACCAAAAGCAACCGAGGCCAAGAAAGGCGTCGCACCAGTTATTGCAATTGCTCCTGCTAAACCGATTCGAGTCCTTTGTGTAGATGACTCTTCTACGGTACTGACTTTGTTTAAGAAAATATTCGGAGGAGATCCTGGATTCGAGATGATCGGAACCGCAATGAATGGCTTAGAGGCCGCAAAGAAAGTGGCAGAATTGAAGCCAGACGTCGTAACGCTTGATATTCATATGCCAGAACAAAATGGTATTGAGTACCTAGAGAAGAATTTCAACGACAAGCATCCGCCGGTGATCATCGTGAGTTCGGTTTCACGAGAGGAATCCGGTATCGGGATTCGAGCCTTGCAGCTAGGCGCGGCGGATTATGTTGAAAAGCCCAAGCTTTCGGACCTAGAGGAGCGTGCAGACGAGATTAGAACGAAGATTCGTTGCGCATTTCAGGTAAAGGCATTGGTCGGTAAGCCTCAAGGAGCTGCCGGATTGGCGAAGTCTTTTGAAAAGAAGGTCCAGCCCAAAGATCCGAAGAACCAATTGCGAATTCTTATTGCCTCAGCTGGAGATATGAAGAAGGTAGATAGCATTATCAATCAGCTCAGTACTCCGAATCCAGCTACTCTGGTCCTGGTTTGGGGCGCCAACTCCATGCTTTCTTCGCTCTCAAGAAGCGTTCGCACCGGTTCCTGGGGAGATGTGACTGTAATGGATGCTCAGACGGCCTCTCCAGTGGAAGGAAAGCTCTACTTCGGAGACTTGAAGGAGCAGTTGAAGACGATAGAAGCGTTGAGTGGTAGCAAGCAGTGCACGGTGAGTGTTTTGGGCGAGATTCCAAAGTGGGTTTTTAAGGAAATCCGAGGCATTAAAGCCAAGTGCTGGATTGTCGAGGATATGGGTTTTGTGGGATCCGCAATTCATTTGGAACTAAAAAAGACTGCCAACTATTTTGTTCCAGCAACGAGTATTGCGTTTCATTTAGATGAGTCTCTGAGCTAGGAGGAAAGACCTTGTCAGCATTGACGCTAAAAAATGGGGCTCTGACCTTCTGCCAATCGACAGATGTGGCGACCGCAACCTTACGAAGCGAGGTCTTTTTTTGCGTTAGCTACTCGGAAAGCAAAATGGCCGTAGTGGGGTGGTTACCGGATTCGTTACCACATTTGATTGAGAAAAAGATTGAGGAAGCATGTGCTTTATTAGAAGCGAGTACTAAGCGTTCTCGTGGTGGCTTTGAAGCACGAGTGGTGGGACCTGCCGCGCTTCTCAATACCTGGATTCCTTTACTTGATCGGCATGAATTTAAGCTTTTTCGAAATCTTAGAATTGAGTCAGACACTGCTGCTGTCTTCTATTACTGTGAAAGCAATAAACTGAGAGTTGATAGCAATGCGTTGACCCATTCCTTTCCCGCTGCAACCCAGACAAAGAAAACCCGTGTCTTGATCGTTGATGACTCCAAAACGATGATTACCGTTCTACGAAAGATTTTTGAGGCAGATGCTACCATCGAAGTAGTTGGAGCTGCCGAGCGTCCATCTTTGGTTGACGAAATGATTACCAGGCTCAAGCCAGATGTTATGACTTTGGATATTCATATGCCTGAGATGAATGGGGTGGAGCTACTGGAGAAGATCCTTCCCAAACATCGAGTCCCTGCAGTCTTGGTTACTTCAATCAGTCGTCAAGATGGAGATTACGTTTTACGAGCCCTAGAGTTGGGGGCGGTAGATTATATTCAGAAGCCTTCCTTGGCCGAAATTGATGAAGTGGGCAAAGCTATTATTGAGAAAGTCAAAGTCGCCTCCCAGGTTCGGGTAGGAAGTGTTCGGTTCGATGGTGCCCAGGTCTTGGGAACTCGACCATTTTCCGGCACCGCACTCCGGACTGATCGCGTCATTGCAATTGGCTCATCAACCGGTGGAACCGAAGCGCTTCGAGTTTTATTGGAAGGACTTCCTGAAAAAATACCTCCCATTGTCATTGTTCAACATATTCCGCCCGTATTTTCTGCTGCACTTGCGGCTAGGCTCAATGAGCTTTTTCCATTTGAAGTGAAAGAGGCGGAAGATGGTGATGAGCTTAGTTGCGACCGAGTACTTATTGCGCCAGGTGGCAAGCAGATGGAAGTAATTGGGCGAGGAACTTCGCATACTATCAGGATCACCGACGCACCACCTGTGAATCGTCATAAACCATCGGTTGATGTCCTATTTAATTCTGTCGTGAAGTCTCATGGGGCAAAGGCCGTCGCCGCAATCCTCACCGGCATGGGCGCAGACGGTGCTAAAGGACTCCTAGCTTTGAGAACTGCTGGAGCCTATACCTTGGCGCAGGACGAGGCATCTTGTGTCGTCTTTGGTATGCCCAGGGCGGCGATTCAGCTCAACGCTGCCGACAAGGTAGTCAATCTACATAAGATGGCACAGGCTTTGGTTGAAAGTTTTGAGTCGCCAAAGGACAAAAAAGCCGCCTAATTGCTTTCGGGACCGGACTCCGTAGCAATTTCGATATAAAACTCGCCCGCATCAGTGGAGAAGGGGAGGATCACCGTGGGCGCCTCTGATAACTGCCTTGTTTGAATATTGGTTCCACGAATGACCGTTGGAATGGCTTTCTCCAACGCATAGCCCTGCTCGTTCAATACGCGCTTTGCTTGCCCAAATATAATATTGAGAAGTTCCGCTGCTCCATCTGCCATTTCGTCTGTGATATCCGTAAAGGTATCGCCCAGCATCTTACTCATGACATCGAGAAAAACAGCCTTTGGAAAGCAAAGTGAAACCGATCCTCGAAAAGCAGGACTTGTAAGACCTAAAACACCAGCAATATCAATTGTCATGGATTGAGGTGCTTGAGCTTTGAAAAACGGCTTACCATGCTTAATCTCAATGGAGCACTGAACCTTAAGGGTGTGGCGCGTCCCATCAATAAAGGGCTTAAAAAACTGCACATCCAACTTACCGGCTTCTGTTTGTCCCATTCCTAGCCCCTTCACTTTATACCCTTATGGTAACGGGGAGGTCCCTCGAGGGGCAATAGAAATTTCAGATTGGTTTTTTTTGTTGGCAAGTCCTACAATGATTCTCTGGCGGTGGTAAATGGCAGGTTTTACGACAAAGAAGCATGCGGACATTTTAGTGATTCAATGTCCTGATCGAATTGACGTCAACGCTGCGAAGCAAATGGAGTATCTGTGGCAGAGTGAATGGCAAAATGACGCTTCTGCAATCTATGTTCTGGATTTTCGGGAGGTTAAAGATATCTCCAATGCTTGCTACCGAACTTTTCTCAAGATCAAGACCGGTATCCGTTCGTTAGACAAGAGTCTTCTGTCGGTTAATCTTTCTGAAGAGATTGAGCTGCAGATTCGTACCGATGGTATTAGCAATGTTTTGACACCTACCAAGGACCTTGCGGCATCCGTAAAGAAACTTCAGGCACCTGGACCAGCCCCTAAGTTGGATATTGAATTCATTAATCCTTTTGTCACCGGTACGAAGTTAGCGATTGAAGTGCAGGGAAGCACTCCCGTAGAAATTGGTAAGCCATGCTTAAAAAAATCAGCGCCCCCCATTGAACTGGCTATTGCTGCCATCTTGAGTATTGACTCTTCCAGCTTCAGTGGATCCATTGTCCTAGGATTTCCAAAAAATGTTTTTCTCAAGATCTATGAAAACATGTTGGGAGAGAAGCATACAGAAATTGACAAAAGTACAGAAGACGCCGCAGGCGAATTTTTGAATATTTTATTTGGCGCCGCCAAGCGTGAACTAAATGACAAAAAAGGATTCACAATTAAAAAAGCCATTCCGACCGTTGTGCGAGGAGACCAAATTATTATTCCTCAGTTGAGTCAGGCCCGGCTTTCTATCGTCATCCCATTCAAAACAGAAGTCGGCTTTTTTCACCTAGAAGTGCTCTTTGGTCCCTTCAAAAAAGAAGAAAAGCCCTAGGTTTCGGCTGGAATTATTTTCAATACTTTTTGAAGAAAATCCGGATTGAAAGCACCCGTTTCTTGAAGATGGTGGATTGCTTCTCGAGGTTGGAATCGCTTTTTGCCTTCCTGGGCTGTCGTAAGGTAATCAAATTGATCCGCTAGCGATAGGACCATGGCTTCTTTGCAAATTTTAATTTCGTGCATCCCTTTAGGATAACCCCGACCGTCCCAACGCTCATGATGTTGCAAAATGGCATTAGTAACTTGTTGAGGAACGATAAGCTTTCGGGCTTTGATGATCGATACGGACATCTCGGGGTGGGATTGATAGATCTTTTTTTCTTCTTCTGTCCATTGAGATGGATCCTTACCTAAAATGGCAGGAGGGATGTCAGCCATTCCTAAGTCGTGGAGTAATCCTGCTGTGGCAAGGTCCTCGGGTTTTCCCAATCCTAGGCCGATTGAAAAGAGTCCTGCATATGTGGATACATTCGAAGCATGCGAATAGGAGTCATTAGCTTCACCCAAGGTTTGCAGCATCTTCGCGTACCATTCGTTGGGCTTGGAATTCAAAATATACTTGTCTACAATGTTCTTGACGTCAGAGATGATTTGGCGTCCTGAGTCGATAGTCGCTTCATCCGCCGCCGTATTGACTACAGTGCTAACGAGATCGCGAACCGATGTTTGCAATCGATCGCGACGCTCAGTTTCAGACATGGAATTATTATCCGCATTCCCAAGCGCAATCAGGCGATTGGCCGAGTAGTCGTAGAACTTGGACATGTCGTCTTTGGCAACATAGACCGAGCCCATTTTATGTTTTTGCAGTCGGTCAACTTTTTCTTTTTCAATCTTGTCTCCCGCCGTTGAGAACATGACGTATTTTTTATTGACGGGCAGATAGACTCTTACGTCAAAACTCAATTCGGAATCAGGCTGAATGTCGATGATTTTGACTGCACGGAAGGTTTTGATTTTCTTAAACTGGGCGATGAAGTCTTCCAGAGATCTTGCAAGGACGCTGTTTTCTAGCGGGAGCAAAAAGGCGTCGTTGAAGCCATTTTTGGCTAGTTTCTTCTTATCGAAACCCTCCCGAGCTACGGTGATGTAGTGGATTTGGGCATTGGCGTACTGTGTTCTCAATGCCTGTGCTAGTTCGATTGGATTCAATTCTTTGATTTCGCTACCGCAGAGACAGAGGCCATAGGAGACTTCAGTGCCCTCTAGCAGTTTTTCAAAATCAGGCACGGTTGTTACCGTGAGGAACTTGGCTTCTGGAAGTTGTTTTTGGACAAACTCCGTGCAAAAGGCATCGAGCCCAACTGCTAAGACATCCATCCTTTAGACCTCTGTTTCAGATACCTATTAAGAAGCTCCACTAAGCTTCTTATGTGCCGCCTCAAGTTTCTCCTTAAGGGAGTCTGCTGTAAAGGGCTTGATCACGTAATTCGAAACTCCGGCTTGTAGTGCTTCAGCAACCTGGGTTCGTTCTGCTTCGGCAGTAACGAGAAGAAAAGGCAAGTGCTTAAAGCGAGACTCCGCTCTGACTCGTCGGAGCAAATCAATTCCGGTGGCGTTGGGCATATTCCAGTCCGAAATGATGAGCCCGATGGGGGGGGTTGCAGCTCCAAGCGTCTCCCAAGCGATGCGCCCATCTGCTGCTTCCGTAAAGTCGGTAAATCCAATTTCTTTCAAGGCTTTGACAACGAGTTTTCTCATCGTCATCATATCGTCAACTACTAGGACTCGAGTTTTTGGATCAAACACGGTTGGCCTTTCTGAATAAGATATTCGCTCCCTTCAAGTCTAGGGTCATTTTCGGGTAAGGTCAAAGTCAAAAGAAGTAAGTTGAACGCAGTAAGAGGTCCGAAAAAGGCACGCTTTTTAATTAAGATTTGATTTTCTGAATGAGTTTTTGGCCGGCTGCATTGAATTAAGAATATTGAAAAACTGATTTGGGGTTGTTTCTGATTCGAGCGAGTTGCTGAATTTATTGGTAGCGTAGGTGACATTCTACCCAGGTTCCCAAAGGTACGTTAAATATAAATTAAAAAGGGATCCGATATCATCAAATGTATCGGATCCCTTTTTAATTTATATTTAAAATGGTGCGGTCGAGAGGACTTGAACCTCCACACCTTTCGGCATACGCCCCTCAAGCGTACGTGTCTACCAGTTTCACCACGACCGCAAAGAATCAACAGTTATTTCGCCGAGATAGGCCCAAGATGTCAATGGATTTTTCAGAATTCGAAACGCAATCCAAAGTGTAGGGACTGCTCGTCCAAGCGGTAGCTAGCGTTGCGGCCGTAGCTCCTTCGCCACTCGGCAGTGAGGTAGGTTCGTGAGACGCCTACATTTTGATAGAAACTTCGAGAAAGGGACTGGTCGATGGCATTGAGTAGGAACCAAGCACCTAATCCGGGTCCATGGGTCAATAGCCATGAATCCCCGCGGTCACCTGAGTGGGACCTTGCGCCTAGAGAATACAGAAATTCTACTAGGATGGGCTGCTCTCGGAAATACCTGAGCTGATACCGAAGCTGCGTTCCAACCCAAAAATCTTTCAAGCGACGCGGGCCTAAATCGGTGGCAGAACTTTCTGGCAGAATCTCAAATCGAGTTCCAATTCCCAAGACTCCTCCCGCTTGTATTGCGGTGGGTTGGTATTCCCAGTCTATGGCAAATGATCGATAGCGCTGTCCTGGGCGATCCAATGCTGACCCGCTGCCCTGAGTGGAGCCTCCTGAATAGTTTAATCCAAAACCTTGAGAGGGACGGTGAAGCTGATGCGGTGGAAGATTTTCTAAAGAATAATTTTCAGAACTAGTTGCCACCGCCGTACCTTCCGGTAATGCGCTTGCAGGTGGAGTCGTAGGAGAGGCTGTGATGGCATGGACTGGTGGCTGAGGAGCACTTTGAGTCATGCGGACACTATCGGTATCTGGCGTCTCTTTCTTGGGCTGGACTTTCTTCGTAATGATGGAGTGTGGCTTCGCTTTTCTGCGAGCGGAGCTTGAGTATTTTCCGATTGGATCTCCAAAGAGATCGATGTTGGCGATGGAATGGGTCAGGGGTCTAGCACTGGGTTCTGGGGATCTTGATGGCTGATACGTGAAGTCGGACTCCGAATCGAATCTATCTTCTCGATAAGCGGGTGGAACAAGGACAGGAGGTACTTGTGTCGAAGGGCGTTGTGTCAAGGTGGGAGGAGAAAGTGGTTTTTCCGCAGTTTTGGAGTCTTTTTTGTTGGGAGGATTTTTTTGATCACCGCCGATAAAATTTCCTATAGCTTCCTGAAGTTCTTTCTCAGAAAGACTATTGAAGTAGGCATCCGCTTGTTTTCCGAGGTCTGCATTTGGATCTGCCGGACGAACCGGCTCTACCGCGGGCATATCGGAGTAGTAATCCGACTCTTCTGATTCTTCAGGGAGCTGTGCGTAAGCATTCAGTATCCCGAATAGAAAAACAACCGTCATCCATGAAGGTCGAAATCGAATCATAACGTCAGACCAGCCGCCTTCCAGTCTGCCATAAACTGATTGAGACCTTTTTCTGTAAGAGGATGCTGCGCCAATTTTGTAAAGACGTTGTATGGAATGGTCGCGACATCGGCGCCCATCATGATGCTCTGAAGAACGTGCTCGGGATGCCTTACGCTAGCAACGAGGATTTGGGTCGTAAATCCGTAATTCTGATAGACCTTGCGAATGTCTTGGATCAACTGCATGCCGGCCACGCCGATGTCATCGAGCCGTCCTACAAAGGGAGAAACGTAAGTCGCTCCACACTTAGCGGCGAGATATGCTTGAATGGGCGAAAAGCAAAGCGTGACATTGGTTGCGATTCCATCCTGAGAAAGGATTCGTGTGGCCTTCAATCCGGCATCGGTAAGTGGAACTTTAACGACGATATTGGAGTGAAGCTTCGAAAGCTTCCTTCCTTCTTCAATCATGCCTGGAGCATCAAGTGCTGTAACTTCAGCGCTAATGGGGCCTGGAACGAGTTCGCATATCCTCATCAACAGCTTTTCAAAGGAAACCCCAGACTTGGCCACCAGGGAGGGATTGGTGGTCACGCCGTCGATCATTCCGGTCTGTGCGGCTTTTTCAAGTTCATCTAAGTTGGCAGAATCGATGAAAATTTTCATATTTTTGACGCTCCCTTAATCGCGTTAACCTATAGTAGTAGATTGTATAAATCAATTAATTTCCTAGGCAAAGGTTTCTTGCTGAGGAATCCATCGCCAGGAAATCATAAGACGTCTATATAATGGAAGGTGTGAGTAAACGTCCACTAAAACGCTTGTTCTATGCGGGATTGTTCCTTTTGGCCTTTTGCGGAGTCGCCGCTGCGCTCAGCACTTCGGTCACGGCCCCGTGGTACAGCGTACTTCCACCCTTAGTGGCCATGTTGATGACATTGGTCTTTAATCGAATTATTCCAAGCCTTCTTTCAGCCGTGATTTTTGGTGGTTGGCTGGCCACTATTCGAACCTCGCCTGTGGACGGTATTCAATGGTTCTATGGACTCTTTCGAGGGATCAACTACCTTTTTCAAAATGCCACGAACCTTCGCAACTTAGAGCTCGTTTTCTTTGTGGCTGCGACCATGATGATGGTTTCTGTCATTATAGTGAGCGGAGGAATGCATGGTGTGGTGCGACTACTCAGTCGTTTTGCCAAGGGGGCACGATCGGCCCAGGTCGCATCCTTTTTGATGAGCCTTTCTGTTTTTATTGACCACTATGCAAATGCGCTCATAGTCGGACCCACCATAAGGCCTTTGACGGATCGTCATCGAGTAAGTCGTGAAAAGTTGGCTTTTATTGTCGATGCGACTTCAACGACAGTGGCTGGAGTAGCGATCATAAGCACGTGGATCAGCTATGAGGTCGGCTTGTTTGGGAAGGTTTCTGAAGGTCTGAAGCTGGGCCGTGATGGTTACTCTCTTTTTTTTGATACCCTTCCATTTCGATTTTACTGCTTTATGATGCTCGCTTTCATTGCCATCAATCTCATTACTGGCCGAGAATTTGGTCCAATGCTCCATAGCGAAAGAAGATCGCGGCGTCATGGTAAGCACCTTCGAGATGGTGCGAAGCTCTTGAGCAATCGGGCTTTCAATCGAATGCAAGCTGACAGTCACTCTAATCAAAGTGTCTGGATGGCAGTGATTCCCGTCGCGATGTTTTTTGTGATTCTAGGGGCTGGATTATGGATGAGTCGAGTAGGGTCGGTTCAAGCCTATGAAGAAATCCTTAAGGTGGCCACCTGGCGAGAAATTCTATCAGCTTCTGAAAATAAAATTGCACTGCTCACGCTGAGTGCGGTGATTGCCTGGATCGTGGCATTCTTTCTTGCACGAGTGATAGGGGGGGTGCGTTGGTTAACCATTCGAAAGGCAAGTGGGGCCGGGATTCGCGGCAGTCTTCGGCCAATTGCGATTCTACTATTGGCCTGGTCGCTTAAAAGCGTTTGTGAAGACCTTGATACCGGAATTTTCCTTGCTGCCACGGTGGGGCGATTGGTTTCACCAGAATTTTTTCCAGCGCTTTTGTTTGTGCTCTCCGCTGCAACAGCGTTCTCGATTGGGACAAGTTGGGGGACCATGGCGATTCTCATCCCGACGACTTTGCCAGTAGCGTTGCAAATGGATGGAAATACATATGGCCCTATAACCATCATCTGTTTGGGGGCAGTATTGGACGGCTCGGTTTTTGGAGATCACTGTTCTCCTATCTCTGACACGACGATTATGAGCTCACTGGCTTGTTCCTGCGATCATATCGATCATATGCGTACGCAAGTTCCCTATGCCCTTTATGTTGGGATTGGTGCATTGATGTTGGGATACCTTCCGGCGGCAGTAGGAATACCCCCTGCCATAAGTCTCTTATTTTTTACCCTTCTTACTTTCGGATTAATGCGCACTGTCGCAAAGAAGATTGAAACTCCCGTTGCTTGATGCGGACTTTTTCTCGTATAAATAGTAAGAATGGCAACCGCAAAAAAACGTAGAAAACTCTCTACCTCGTACGCAGTGAAAAGTTATTTGGGTTATTTGGAAGGCACGCAGAAGTCTTTGCAAACCATTGCGAGTTATAAATCCGATCTTGCGTCGTTTCAGTCCTACCTCGTTCAGCATCTCGATCCCAAGCATCGTGTTGAAATCGGCAGAATACGACTTCAGGACTTGCATCAATACGGCGACTACCTTCGGTCTTGCGGGATGAAAACCAATACTAGGCGCAGAAAGCTTCTTACGGTACGACGGTTGTTTCGGTACCTCAGTAAACGCAATCAAGCCGTGACAGACCTGGGCCAGAAGCTTCCGACTCCTTATAAGTTAGAGCGTGTCCCACGCATTCGATCCTACCTTTCTATCTTGGATAAGATTCGACAGCTTGATGAATCGACCGATCTAGCAAGGCGAAACAAGTACTTGCTTTGGACTTTGCTGGAAACAGGGTGCCTCGTCAGTGAGGTTGGAAAAATTCGTTTCTCTGATTGGAGTGCAAACGCCCTTCAGTTGACCAAGCGAAGTGCTTCTCGGAGAATTCCCGTGAGTGAAGCCTTGGTAAGCGGAATTCAGATTTGGCGAGAACAGAATCCGAAGCAATCGCATCCTTTTGTGGGCTTCAATAAGTTTGGCCCTTTGAGTGCAAGCATTTCTTCTCGTGGTGTTGAGCTTCTCGTCAAAGCCTATCGAGCAAGGCTTGGCGAGCCGGACCTTACACCGCGAGCCTTTCGATACGCTGCGGTTCTGCATTGGTATGAAACAGGATTGCCAAGGTATGATATTCAAAGTCGGCTTGGACTGAAAACCGATTATGCATTTCGAAGCCTTGAGCCACTTTTTCAAAAGTCCCTCAATCAGAAAAAAGTCCATTCACCTAATTCGCCAGAGGTCTAATGTTTCAACAAATCGGCATCCTCAAACTCAAACCCCTTCCTGGCTCGCCCCACCTTGGAAATAGCAGCTCTTTTGAAGCGTTACAGGAGGCTGGGTTGGCGGCCCTAAAAGAATACAAGCATCTCATCAAGCAGGGGGCGACTCAGATCCTTATTGAGAATTCTGGAGACGCTCCGTTTACGCATGGCAAGTTTGCTGCCGAAGGCTTTAGTGCTTTCTCTATACTCGCGGCGGCCTTAAAGGATCTTTCAAAAGCGCCTTTGGGAGTTGAAATTAGAGAACACCAGCCCATTCTGTCGATGGCATTGGCAAGTACCACGGGCTGTGACTTTATTCGCGTCCGGCAGGCCTCAAGTGGCCAAAAACTAGGAAGGATTCTTCGCTACCGCAGCAAGCTTCGAAGTGCGGTTAGGATCTTTGTAGAAGTGATTTGGAGAGAAGCCAATCAGAAGCAATTGAGCCAGTCATTGAGATTGGTAAGCGAAATCCTAAAGGATCGATCGGCTGATGCCTTGGTTATCCGTTCTATTGGTTCCGAAAAAGAATTGCCGGAAACTAGCCTTCAAGCAATACGTGAGCTTGCTCAGACTGCTAAGATTCCACTTTATTTGTCAGGTGTGTTTGAAATGAGTCAGCTAAAATCGCTGTCTCGATTTTGCAGTGGTGTGATTTTGGAAAGTCCAATGAAGTTTCGCCAAAGGCATCGAGAAACTACGAGTGAAGCCTAAGTCCGCATTGGGCCAGCTTATCCGATCCCGAATGGCGCGAAGACGTTCTCGTTCTAAGCGGGTATTAGGAAGTTCCTCCAGGCGCCAGCGAGGTTTCTTTAGGATTACGTTTGAATCCGCTTCGGTTAACCAAGAAATTGCCGACGAAATTCGGCCTACGCCCGCCGCACTACTTGCCGTAGTCTCCCCGCCAGAGATCAGGCGTTCAGTCGTAGTGGAGCCGCCTCAGGACTTCACTGTGCTTTCGACCCAAGACCTACTTTATCCTTCAGAGGGCCTCCGAAAATCCTTAGAAAGCTTTGTCCTCGACCAGCGTTCTGAGCATACGCAATTGGCATATACGAAGGATTTTAAGCGATTCTTGAAGTACCTGCGTGTGAGGGCCTTTCGCAGGCAGGAGAGTGGACTTGCAACTCACGAACCCCTCACTCGAACCTTATTGATTAGTTACAAGGACTGGCTCCTGTCAGAGAAGCTAGAGCATACGTCCATTGATCGCCATTTAGCGACCCTTCGTAGTTTGTTTCGATGGTTAGTGGATGACGGACTCTTGAGAGACAATCCTGCTGAACGTGTGCGATTTCTGAATCCAAAGAAGCTTTCCAAGACCGCGGGCTTCTCGGACGAGGAAGTTATCAAAGTGTTGAAAGTCCCCAATCTTCATACGCGTACGGGCTCTATGCATTATGCGATCTTGACGATGCTTTTTTACTGCGGCTTGAGACGTTCGGAGCTTGCCAATCTTAGGACCAGCCAAATTTCAAAAGAAAGGGACCACGCTGTCTTAAGAGTAAAAGGAAAAGGAAATCAAGAGCGAATCTTACCTTTGGTGGAGGTTGTTCAAAGTGCGCTTCAGCATTATCTCAAGATGGTTCGAAAGTCTCCATTGGAAGACCAGTTCCTGTTTACGCCTATTCGCAACAATCGCACTGGCAAGATGGACAAGCCAATCGATGCTTCCATGATTTATTACATTGTAACGAGGTATGCTAAAGAAGCCGGTATTGTGCACAAGGTATCGCCGCATTCGTGTAGAGCAACTGCTATATCTAATGCCCGTGATCACCAAGTTGCTGACCGCGCCATCCAGGAATTTGCAGGATGGACGTCGACGCAAATGATTACACACTACGACAAACGGAAGACTGCAATCGAAGACTCGGCTGCCCATGCTATTCGCTATGGTGCAAAGAAGAAGGACAAAGATCCTAAAGGACTCTAGTAGTTGACTCGAGTCTGATTGACAAAACTTTCTGGATTGTCAAAGTACTGACGAATCTGCTGTTCATTCGAGGTACCGTTATTGTTGTTGTACTGTCCGGTATTGCCTTGAAAGGCACTTCGAAATTCTTCATAAACCATCTGTCGAAAAGTTACACCGTTATCAAATTCGAAAACCTTTCGGTCTCCGTCATCGTTTCGAGTTTTAAGCTTCAGCTGCTGACTCGATTGAGTGGTATTGTTTGTCGTTTGTCCGTTAGTTCCATTGCTTTGTGCATAACTACCATTCAAAACCAGAGTCTGTTCTTCGTTGATCGTATAGGTACCAGGAGTCCCGGAAGAAAGATTACCAGAAGTACTGATCTTGTACTGACTACCACCAAAGCTAATAATTTGAGAACCGGAGGTTTGATAACCTGTGGTTCCTGTGTTGGCATTGAGTGCGCCTTGCACCGTGTAATGCCCACGAAGCTCTTCTTGAGTAATCTTAGAGCCGCATCCCGTTAAGGCCAGGCCAAAAAGAATGCTCGAAAGAGCAATATTCCATCGATTCATCCGCATCCGATTCTTCACATCTACACGCTTCACAACATCATCCTCGCAATAATTCCACGCTTCGCACCACACTGCGTTCTCCCATCATTAAGCAAATGCGGTGCCAGATCGTCCGTAGGCTAAGTGTGCTAGATTCATAAGAATCAATAGATTGTGTGTATGCATGAGGTTGTATGGGTCATTTCCAACTGAAAAAAAGTTAGGCACCTTTTTTTTCGAATGCTAAACTGTATCCAATTCAATGCATTCCTAAGGAAGGGAAATGAATGAAACGCTACCTTTTAGCCGTGCTTGTTACGGCTGCCTTGACCCTTAGTTCAGCTTTAGCTGCTCCCTTACGATTGATCCAAACCTCCCCAACGAAACGACAGTGGTTAAGTGAAGAGCAGATTCAGATGCTCTCGGATCAGCAACACCAGAAAGGCCGCTGCGGGGGCTTTATGGATGTGACCGATACCTACGCTGCCTACCAAAAGCTTGGTCCCGCTCAAACCTTTCGCCCCGTAGAGCTTCTCTTAGGCCCAGGACCGCTGCCGATGTATCGAAGTCTGGTGAATCAAATGATGCCCCGATTGGATGCAAAAAAGCTAGAGTCCCATGTAAGAACCCTTTCCACCGAATTTCGAAATCGATATTTTCAATCCGAAACCGGTGTTCAAGCAGCACATTGGATTCGAGATCAATTCATCGAAATTGCCACACAGTATGGAAGGCGTGATGTGCAGGTGGAGTTGTTTAAGCATCGATTTGCGCAGCCCTCTATTATCGCAAGAATCCCGGGCCGGGGGGTGAATTCGAGAGAATTGGTTGTCCTAGGAGCGCACGAAGATTCCATTCAGCAATTCAGCACCTCTCATTTTATGCTTGCTCCAGGAGCCGACGACGATGCGAGTGGCATTGCAAGCCTCTTAGAGGTTTTTCGTGTGTTGATGGAGACGGGATTTTATCCCAACCGCACGATAGAATTTATTGCTTATGCGGGTGAAGAAAAGGGCCTCCTTGGAAGCCAAGATATTGCACTGAAGTATCGCCGTGACGGTAAGCGAGTGGCGGGGGTTCTTCAGTTCGACATGGTAGGTTTTCCGGGCTCTGGCGATAAAATGGTTATGATTCGAGACCACGCGGATTCGGCACTTTCTGACTTTGTCGAAGTACTGATTAAGGAGTACCTCAAGGTAACGGTTTTGCCTGACGACTGTGGCTACGCCTGTAGTGATCACGCTAGTTGGACGGACGCAGGCTATCCTTCGGCTTTTCCGTTCGAATCGCGTTTTGCAGAATACAACCAACAGATCCACACCCCAAACGACTTGATTGAGCGGGTGGATTTTGGTCATGTGGAGCGATTTGCTAAGTTGGGAGTAGCGTTTGCCGTGGAGCTTGGAAAGGCTTCTCACTGAACCCTTTAGCGGGGTGGAGCCGCCTAGCTCCACCCCTGAAGTGGTGTGTTGGTGTTGGTTGATGAATCTCTTATTTCGCGGTGTGGAGCTCTTCTTGGTATTCAGAGTGAAAATCTTCGTAGTCTTGAGTTGAGAGGGCGTAGGCATTCATAACGCTTTCTGGTCGACCATTGATGTAACTGTTTTTGTGTTCTCGGCCTTCGGCGCAGTGTCCAAGCTCATGGAATACTACTTTTTCTACATCCTTTACGATTGTGCGCGAAGCCAATTGAGTGGCATATTTGTTGAGGTACTCGATACTAATGAAGACCTCTTTATGGTCGCCGTAGTCTTTGCAGACTCCGAGGTAGCTTGAGTTATCAAATGAAGCAAAGTCGATTTTGATATTTTCGAGTTGAACGTCCCGGCCATAAACCGCGGCTTCTTGGATGAAGCTAGCAACATAGGGTTCAAGCTCAGGTGCGATGGAGACGCCTTCTACTTCGCTCTTGCAGGCGGTGAAGGCAAGACATGATACGGCCAAAAAAGCCATTTTAACGAGATTTGCTCTCATATACCAACGTTCCACAATTAAGGTCTGTTTTACTAAGAAGGCTTCTCTTTCAAGAATCCTTCAACCTAACCAACAAATATAGGATATAACGCGGCGAATAATAATGCAAGTACTTGTTTTTATTGTCTATTCAATGGTCAAAAAAGACTGCCTAAAAGTTCGACACTTTCGAAGTGATAAAGGGGTGAATTCCTTGGAGGAATTCATTACTCGGCCAGAGTGGGATCTTGGCCGGTGCTTGGATTTGGTGCGGGACCGCCACCTGTGCCAGGTAATCCACCCGTACCACCGGAGGCGAGCTTCTCGTGAGCGCCTTTGTCTGGTGTAGTACCCTGAGGACGAGAGACATGCTCTCGGTCATCCCAAATGGGCGCCGCTAAGATCCAGGCAAAGAGCGGAATAGAATCGATTAAGGGGCTGCCGGTCTGTGCCTTGAGATCAAACCCAGCTGGGTTGACGTAGAGCGGGTCAACGCCATTAGCATTGCCAAAACCCTTATTGGCTGATGATGTCCATTGGGTGATATTGGCCCGAACAACCGTGCCGCCATAGAAGATGCTATAAATAGACTGGAAGCTTGGAAAGTTTATCAAGTTATAGCCATCAAGAATACTATTGATGTCAGATGCAGTCATCTGCAGGACGCCAGACAATTGCTGAAAATGGCGTGTGGTGGTTGCTGGTCCATCGAGGTTGACACCCGGAGCAGAAATCGAATTGTATCCCAAGACAATAGGAGTCGGATGAATATCCGCTTCGTCGCTGTAGAAAACCCCAGTTCTACCCTCCATGTAAGCGCTATTGTGAATAGCGACGACTCCGCTGTAGATCGCTGGGGATGTCTGAGCATAGTAAGCTTTTTTTAGATCCACAGCTCGATAGGCCATATTGCTCGAGTCGTTATTCAAAGCAACGAAGTCATTGTTTTGAACCACAAGATTAGTAAGTTTGTTCGTTTCGATTCGTATGCCAAATGAATCTACTGCCGATCCTCCATGCAGGGGTGACTGATTCCTGGCAAAGAGATTGCCAATAATGTTGATCGTACGCATCCCGGCATCGGATCCTGAAGGATTGCCGCCAGTCATCGGCAGTTGTGAGTAATTGCTTATGTCTATTCCACTTCGACCAAAGAAGGTATTGTCGGAAATTTCAAGGCCCACCAGGTTGGCACTATCGGATAATGGGCCACCTTCGATTCGTACAGAAGAACCAAAAGCACTTTGGCTTCCGTCTATTACCGTATTGAAAGAACTTCCACGAATTGCAGATCGGTAAATTCCTGGCAAAAACACAGTCGGAAGGATGAATCCCACGTCCCCTGTATTTGCCTGTAGTCCATCTACCACTACGTGATAGCCAGAAGTATAGATACAAGTCACTCCAATTCCCCGGCAAGAAACATCCTTAAAAGTGACGTTGTTTTTGGTATTGCCTAAATTGACAACGGGGTCAGAATTGTAGCCCAAGTAACTGAATTCAAACGCTACGTTTTCGAAATAGTGATTCCATCCACCGTGTGAGAATTTTAGTAATTCCGCGCCGTCTTGGTAGTTCTGCGCAGCTGTTCCATTGGAACGAAGAATAAGATTCTTCATGCGTACATAGTCAACGGAGGTAAGGTCAGAACCCACAAAGTGAATGGAGGAGCTAGCGAGGGTTATTACTGGCCGCACAGTAGTAGAAGGATAGTTTGAAAGTGAAAAACTCCCCAAAGGAGCCCTAAGGCGCAATCCTTGTGTTACATTGTGATTGCCTTCAATGTAGATTTCCAAAGGACAGTAGATATTAGTTCCGCAGTAGGTTTCAATCTGACTAAAAGCATAGTCTAGTGAATTCCACGCGGTGGAAGGAGATGCTGCATTTCTTGAAGCGACATCGAGGCCATTCACACTCGACACATAAATAAGCCGTGCTGGGCCAGGTGTATCAAAGACGCTGATTGGAAGCGATCCTGACATTGCATTTACACCGCCAGGTTCATCGCAGGTAACTGTTACTGTGATGGCAGCATTGGCAGTGTTATAGACATGGCTAAAAAAACGCGACTGAATGGTAGGACTTCCATCGCCTGGAGTCCAAATGCATCGATACTGTCCCCAGCTGTGACCAGGTAAGGTTGGCGAAGCAAAGAGGTCGATATTCAGTGGAAATCCTTTGATGCTCAAGTACCTTCCGCCAGATTCCGGTGCAAAAGTAGTCAAAGCAAGCGCGGTTCCTGGAAGATTGATAGATCGGTTGGAAAGCGTAGCACTGATGCTTGTGTTTGCGGAGGATCGTACCGTGACGCTAGCGTTGCTCTGCGGATTAGGAAAGTGCAGGTTATCGAAGGTATGAGATCCATTGTCATTCGCAACCAGGGTATAACTTTGTGGACTGAATCCCGGAGCAGTCGAAAGGATTTCAATTGGACCAAGCGCGCGATTTCCTGCAGCGTCCAAAGCTGTGGTAATGACTTGGTAAGCATCGGAAGTAAAAATCTGCGCTGGTAACCCAGCTAGTTGGAATTGTGCTATGGGTCCAGGTACGATAGTAACCGAAAAATTTCGATTCTGGGCTCCTGTGGTTGCAATAAGATGATGCACACGTGCTTCTGCTAGAGTGAAACTCGTGTTGACGAGGCCTTGATTGGCAGGAGTAAAAGATCCCGTCTGAACATTCACCGAATTTTCGCTGATTGCGTAGCTTCCAGTGTAGTCTGTTTTGCGATTACCAAAGCCGTCCTTTGCCTCGAGTGTGACGCTGATCGGCGCGAGAGCTGCTACAGCTGTCGTAGGGGCAGTGACGTTCAGTAAGGCAAGTGCTCCAGGTGCTACGGCAAGCGGGGTATTCTTTGTAAGATTCGAATAGGACGCAGTGAGTGTTGTCGGGCCGGCGAGGGTTAGGTTCTTATTATTGAATGTCGCCAATCCCGAACTGATAGAGGCAGTAACGGGTGAGGAGAAGCTTCCTGACGGAGGGGTAGCTGTCAGAGTCATGGTCCCAGAATTGAGCTGCGTGACTCGATTGTTGGCGACGTCTCTTACTTCGACAGAAAGACTGAAATTCGTCCCTGCCACGGCGCCTGCCGGAAATCCTATAAAGTTGAGATTATTGGCGCTACCTGCTTGAATTTGAACTGTGGCCGTTGCAAAGAAAGTCTGAGTTCCAATGGTTGCATCGACTCTTGCAGTGCCCGATCCTAGCTGAAGTGGATGATTGTCAAGGAAAGATCCTTGTCCATTTGAGAATGCCAAGCCCGATACGGCGTTTGCAAGGTTGACATTGCTACTCGTTGTTGCCCTAAAATCAGCGGTACCTGAATCAGTGGTAGGATTGCTTCCCTGGTCTTCTACTCGAAAGCGCAAATCAAAGTTCTGACTGAGCGACGTAGTGATGCTGGACAGTGGATTGCCAGCGGCATCACGTAGAGAAATATGATGAGCAACTCCTGGCCCTACAGCGACGGCGCTTGGAGAACCTACCACCGTAAGGCTTGAGCCTTGTCTAACCCTGACCGAGACATTGCCAACGCTCGTAAATTGGAAGTTCGAAAAGCTGGCGACACCTTGAACAGCATTTACCTGGAGGCTGGTACAGCTACCTACCGTACAGTCGATTGCGACTGGACCATTGAAACCCGTCAATAAGTTATTGAAGGTGTCATAGAGTCGTACGACCGGGTTCTCCAATCGATAAGCTTTTGCAGGAGAAAGCATGTTCAGTTGGTAATTCGCAACGGCCCCGGCTTGTATTGTGAGATTGACGGTATTGTCAGACGGTGCACTGGCAGCTTCGGCATATAGGGTTTGAGGGCCGACCGCCCCAAACTGCACGTTTCGAGATCCACTAGATTGATTTGCGAAATTCAAAGTTAGGCCATTTACAGCAGGATCACTTGATCGAAGAGTGATGGTACCGGTAAAGTTACTTGCCTGGGAAGTCGTTGAAGAGATGGTTTGGATCCCTACGGATGTATTACTGCCAACAGTCAGTGTCGCATTATTAGCAGGAGCTGTAACCCTCACGCGGAAGCTGCTTACGGCAGAAGTAGTCGGCACAGTTGCAGCTATAGCTGAGTTGCTGATATCCCGAACTCGAATTTCAAAATTACCTACAGCACTTAAATTCAAACCCGTAGCGCTAAGCAGTCCTGAAGAGAAATTGCGATTTCCCCAAGTAGTTTGCCATATCCCACTAGGGAGACTGCGGTATTCAATGGCCGCCGTTCCCGAATAAAAGACGTCGTTATTCTGGTAGGCGTCCTTTGCGAGAGCCGACAGAGAAAAATTCTGACCCGTTTCGACCGTGGAAGGCGCCGTGATTGCGTATGTGGTAGCTGACCCAGCGCGAACAAGCAGTGCTGGAGACACAAGATTGGGTAATGAGGTTGATGGTGCGCTGACAGTTAGGATGTATGGGCCTGCGCTACAAAAATGGGCTGCAGCATATTGAGGTAGATTTCGAATCCTTGCGACGCCGCCGTCCGCGGGTGACATCGTGTAAAGTAAAAAGGTCGGCGGATTGCAACCACCAAAATCAAATCTCAGATTCGTAGTCGCTGAAGTGACTAAGTTGCCGTACTGGTCTTTGATCGTTACATCCGACTCTACTACCTGACCCGCTACGGGCGAGAGAGAGGAAGGTAAGACCTGAAGCTCCATATGGTGCTGTTGGGCTGAGACAATAGGCAGACTGGTTTGTCCGTTGATATTGAGAGCAATATTCCGCGCAATAACATCTAGATTTTGATTGGCGGCAGTTCCTCTTACCCAGATATTTTTCTCCATGACCGACGGAGTGAGGTTTACGGTCGTGATTGGCTGAGTTGCAGAAGCATCGGCGTAGACTGTAAAAGTTCCTAAATTCGCGCGCGCGATGACTTCTAAGGTGAGATTTGTAGTGAGCGTGGGAAGAGCGACTTTGAAGGGATGCAAAACTCCAGCAGTAACAAACGAGGCTCCAAGATTGGAGACCTCTGCTGCCTCGTAGCGAATAACGGGATTGGAGACTAGGGCGTTGCCATCATCTACACTTCCGCGAATTCCCGCTTGGCATGCTGATAGTGCGAGCGTAAGCCCAAGGCCAAATAGCGCGCGCAAATTGATGGTATGAAATACACCCCTAAGAAACATACAATCCCCGAAACCCCTATAGTATACAAGTATACTCAGGTATATGGTGTCTTGCAAACGCTTAGCGTTAAGCAAAGAAAGCGACGTAATTGCAATTAGATACCGCCACTACCGTGAGTTCCAATCGGTGGAATTGAAATTCCAGGTTGCGTGCCTCCACCCGTCCCCACCGTGCGCTCGTGAGCGCCAACGTCTGAGGCGGGTCCTACTGGACGGTCAATATACTCTAGGTCGTCAAAGATCTTGATCCATCCTGTCGTCAGGTGGTTCAAAAGTGGACTGATCATCGGTGCCACGTTCTTGGGTCTGAGGTCATAGGCAGCGACGTCTTCATAGAGTGGGTCTTGATTGTTAATATTTCTATCGCCGTGCTCTCCAGTTAAGGCGTCCCATTGTGTATCACTGTAGCGAGGGGGCGGTCCTGTGGTCGATCCCATTGCGTAGACCAAACCCAAAAGACTTCCAGTCTGAATCCCTTGAGCGAAAACAAGATTGGACTCATCAGAAACAGAGGTTTCAGTCGCTCTCGAAAAATCAAGCACCCCCGAGCGCATCGGTAGTGAAGAAGTGCTCGGACCATCTTGGGTCGTTCCAGGCAACGAGAAGGAGTTGAACTTCACCTCCATCGGTGGGTTGTAGCGGATGATGTCCGACTTGACTCCGACGGAGGCAATAGCCTCTGAGTGATAGCTAAGGTGGCGCAAGTGCACTTCTCCATTGTCGACATCGACAGAAGTTTGATTTCTTTCAAACTCAATAAATCGATGATCGGTGATGTATTGGTTGCTCATGGAGATGAGGTCATTGTTCTGAAGGACGATCTCATCCACCTTGTCGGCCTTGAAGTAAATCGAGCGCGTCAACTCAGGTCCGTCTTGAGGTGCTAGAGTCTGCTGGAACTTATTGTTCGTGATGGTGATTTTCTTGATTTGTCCGATCGCGCTGGGGGTAGAAGGGTTGGCTAGCCAATGGATTCCTTTGATACCACGAAACGTATTGTCAACGACCTCAAAGCGGGAGACTTCGGCTCCCTCGACTTCGCTATTGCCATAAACAGTCAGCGAAGCTTGGGGCAAAATCCCTGTTGGTGGGACGTCCGAAAGAAACTGGCTACCTCGAATCAGCGAGCGAGAGGCGCCAACGATTACAACGTTTTCAGAAAAGATACCTGGCATTGGTCCAGAAGCATTGAATTGATCCACGACAAAATGTCTTGAGCCACCAGAGATGCAAAAGACTGCGACTTCCTTACACGCCACTCCTCGAAAAGTAAGATCATTCTGAGTGGATGTGAAGGAGGAATTTGTTGTTCCAACGTAACCAACAGTGGCTTTCTCAAAAGAGATATTCTCAAAGTATTGGTGATTTCCACCTCCAGGCAATTCAATAAAGCTTCCACCCTCTTGGAACTGCTGTGAAGACGTCCCCGTGGACTCGAGTCTAAGGTTGGAAAGTTTTACGTAATGAGTTGGATCGTAGACATAGGTGGTTCCACTAAGGGTCGAGTTAGCAGTGACGAGTGGAAGTCCTTGAGTAGATCGAATATGCGCCTTGTTGGCCCCGTTGAAGTTGGAGAGATGAAAATATCCGTGATTGGATTTCAGGATAAGTGACTGAGCGTAAGTGTAGGGTCCTGCGGCGCTATCCAGCAGAATAGTTACGGGACAGGTTGTCGTCGGATTGGTACAGGTCGTATGGTACTGACCAATCGCATGATCCAGCGTCTTCCATGCTGTCATTGGAGTGAGTCCACTACCACTGTCATTAGGCCGTGAGCCAGAAACGTAATAGGTCACCATCGTATTTGGTAGCGGCTTGATCCTGAGCGGATAGGTTGATGTAATCGTAGTTACTTGAGTCAGTGATGAAGCGATTTCAAAGGTCGCTGTGATGTCATAGTTTCCGGGAGAGTTGTAGGTATAACTGAAAAATCTTCCACGTTGTACTGCTGTGCCATTTCCTGGATTCCATGATCCACGCACCTTACCTAGGTCTATGCCAGGAGGATAGACGGTAGAAAACGTATCGACGTTGACAGGCATACCGACGAACTGTTCGTAGCGGCCATTGACAAAGGGGAGGTACCCATTGAAATTCAAAACAGGTGGCCCCAAGATCACGGTATGTCCCGCGGAAATTGCTCGGACCGCAGTATTGTTATTCCAATTGACTTCAATCGAAATTCCCGTGGCGGGCGTCGGAAATTGCAATCCCGTGAAGGTATGCGCTCCGTTGTCTGAAATTTGTAAATCATAACTTTGAGTCACAAAACCTGGAGCATTCGACGTAAGGTTTAACCGGTGGCCCGTCACGCGATTTCCCGCATGGTCGATGGCGATCACTCCAATACTGTAGAGGCTGGTAGTAAGAAGCTGAGTTGGGGGTACCGTGGTCCCCAGTGAAATTGAATTGGGTGGACCTGCAATGACCGTAACCGGAAATCCCGCTTGCAAGCTTCCGGTAGAGGCCGTGAGACTGTAGGTATTGGCCAAGGCTAGGTTGAATTGAGTTTGTAAAAAACCTTGATTTGCGATCGAAAAGCTACCTGAATGAACAGTCAGTGTTCCATTTTTAATCAGAAAGGGGCCTGTATAATTGGTAACTGTGTTCTGATCCTGGTCACGCACCCTAAGCCCAACATTGAACCCAACCTCCGAAACAACAGGTGCTGTTGGTCCTGTGACGAGGAGTTCAAATGGGGAACCTGGAGTAACAAGAAGATTTCCAGAGGTTGAAAGCGTTTCATAGTGAACGGTGAGAGTGGTAGGGCTGGCACTTCGAAGTTGAAGCCCCGTAAAGCTTGCGACTCCATTTACTACCGGTATTGTCACAGCAGTAGCAAAGGATCCGGTTGTATTATTAGACTGAACAGTAAGTGCTCCAATGGGAGCTTGAGTGCTTGCAACAATTTGACCTTGTTCGTCTTGAAGTTCGATCTGGAAACCAAATGGTGCTCTCGCTACGACTGCCGCTGGAAGATTTTTTATAACCAACTGAGTAACCACTGGCGGAACAAAAGGTGGAACGACTAAAGCAGAAGAACCTCTCAACCCCGCCCGAAACTGTGGGGCCTGACAGGCATGCAGTGCCAGTGATATCAGCAGCAAATAGACATGGCGCAAAACTCTGCGAGAATAGATGCCCTTGATAAAATCCATTATTTTCCCCGGTCCCCTTAATGTGATTATTATACTCAGGTATTTATCTGAAGAATAGCGCATTGCTCTATTTTCGATAAATTCAACACATTACGGATGGTTACCGGCGAAGTTGATGGCGCCAATTCAATGGGTGTAGCAATCTTTGTCCTTATTTCCTTATGGCTCCAATGGCTTGAGGTGATAGGTAGTAGCCATTGGAGATACATGTATGGAAGCGCATTCGCTTTGGATCCTAACCGGGATTTTGCTACTTGTTGCTGAGATGCTGACTGCGACCTTTCTTTTGTTCTTCTTAGGACTTGGATTTCTCCTGACAGGGCTTTTGGTTTTCTTGGGATTTTTTGTCAGTTCCTTTGGACTTCAAGCATTGGTATGCGCTGCTTTTTCCATCGCTGGCATCGCTTTACTTAGAAAGCCGTTGCAAGCTTGGATTGTAACATTGGCAATGAAGCAGCCGGATATGGGGAAGGAGGTGGTCGTGACTGAGCAGGTAGCTCCTGGGGCTGCGACTCGGGTGAGTTATCAAGGCACGCAGTGGTCAGCCATCAACGCCTCCGAGGTTGAACTGAAGCCGGGCGAAACCGCCCAGATCATTGGAATCAATGGCAATACGCTTCAGTTGGAAAGTACAAACCATTCAGGTAAGTAAGATGATCAATAATGAGGAGTTCAAGTAGATGGAATTTTTAGCGTTTAGTTTTTTGTTCTTTGCAGTGGTCTTTGTTGCAATGACCGTGAAGGTCGTGCCCCAACAGCATGCCTATATCATTGAAAGACTCGGCAAATTCAGCCGGAAAATCGAAGCCGGGTTACACATCTTGATTCCCGTCGTGGATCGAGTTGCCTATAAGACCACCCTCAAAGAAGTCGTCTTGGATATTCCTCCACAGATCTGCATCACCAAAGACAACGTTCAGGTCAATGTGGACGGAGTCATCTTCTACCGCGTGATTGATCCTCGCAACGCCTCCTACGGTGTGAATGACTTTGAAATTGCCATTGTTCAGCTCGCACAGACTACGCTTCGATCCGAAGTGGGCAAAATCGACCTCGACCGAACTTTTGAAGATCGCGAAAAAATCAATAATGCTGTCATTCTCGCGATTGACGCCGCAACTCAGCCTTGGGGAGTTAAAGTCCTTCGCTATGAAATCAAGTCCATCAATCCGCCAAAGGATGTCTTGGATGCGATGGAAAAGCAGATGCGAGCCGAACGAGAAAAGCGCGCCAAAATCCTTGAATCAGAAGGACTTCGAGATTCCTTGATCAACAATGCCGAAGGCCGCAAGCAAGATATGATCAAACAGTCTGAAGCGGATAGGCAGAGACAGATCAATCAGGCTCATGGTCAGGCTGAGGCTATTATGTCTATTGCCAGAGCATCTGCTGATGGCATCAAGCTGGTAGCAGAAGCCCTCAGTGCCAAAGGTGGACAAGATGCCGCCTCACTTAAAGTTGCAGAAGAGTATATTAAGCAGTTGGGCAATATGGCCACCAATTCTGATCTGCTGATTGTTCCATCCAATGTCGCTGATCCAAGCTCTGTGATCACTACAGCATTCGGAGTATTTGATCGGTTGAAGGGCAGGGGAGCGGAGAAGGCGCTTTGAAGTAAAGAAATGATGGGTTGTTGAAATGCTAAGTGTCTTGGGTTTTCTCTATCCTATGGAAGCTAAGAATGCTTTTCTTGAAGATCAGCGGAATTTCATCTAAGGCAAACCAACCACTACTGATACGATCGACAGCATCACGTGGTCGATATACCGGCAAATTAAAGACGCTGATCAACCAAGATCCCAACTTTCCCAGGTTCAGTTGAATTGATTTGCGTTTACTATCAAAACTCCAGATCCTGTCGTTGCCTATATCGAACCGCAATAGATTTCCTGTGGTGTGCTTCTCGACTACTCGGTATTTCAGGTCCAATACAACAAGTGTGAAGTAGTGTGCTTCTGAAGTAATGAGACTACTGCCTAATAAAAAGCCGCTACTGATAGAAAATTGAAAATCAGTAAAGCCGCATAACGGGTACTTTGTGTTCACTACTCTTTCTCCTTCGAATAGTGAGCACCAGCCATATTGAACATCTATGGAAGACGATTCATCTTCCCGGTCCATCGAGTTGCTCAATGAAGAAATAGCGCGCATTGGATTCAACTGGCTTTCTCCCATTCCCATAAGAATTCGTTCCCAGCAGCTGAAAGAGCGCCGCCAATAAGAACTCCTAATGGAACACATACGAATGAGGCAGGCCCACAAGCTAAGCCGGCCCATCCTCCAACTACACTTCCGCTATAGCCTAAAAGGAAAGAAGATGTGGCTTTTCCAGCAGTTCGCACTCGGTCGTTACTTTCGCAAACTTCATAAACTGAAACCCCCAAAGTAACAATTGAAAGAACTCCGCCAACCCTGCCTAAAAGTGTTGCAACTCTGGAAACGGAACTATTGGTCGCACCAGCGCCCTTAAGAATCCTCAGTAAAACCCTTTCCTTGTCTCGTGGCGAAGTTAATGACTGAAACTCTTTACGAAAAAGCTCCTTGCTGTATTTTTCGGCCAATCCGTCCAAAGTAAGCTCATTGCCCTTCAAAAATTTTGCTACTTCATTTCCTATATCGCTCGATCGCCTTCGCATTTGAAAAATGAGCTCATTTCTAGCAGCGACAGCTTTTTGGGCGCCCCGCTGAATAGAGATTCTTCCTTGTGAAGTTTCCGTTCTAATTCCTTTAATAGCCTTAAATACTAAGGCGTTGTATTTCTCCCTAGCTGCACTGTCTCGAATGGCTCTAGCTGAAAAATTTAACAAAGTACTTTCTAGTTCATTGAGTGAGTGGTCTAACGATTTTTCTGATTCTGGCACTGGCACTTGCATGGTAATCGATCTCCCTACTGTTCCCATTGCGGGGCTCGCGTTCTTCATAACACATGCCGCCATTTCACTCAATTTTTTGGAATTCATTTGACTGAAGCAAGACAGCTTTCACCTGTGATTCTGAATTAGACCCCCCATACCCTGCGTACTAAATAAGCTTTTTTTAATAAAGCATGGTTTAACTCCCATTCCTTATTCACGATAAGAAAAGTTATCGCGAATGAATAAGGTTTAAGCTGGAGACAGTCAGTGGGGCTTTGGGCGACCGCAGGTAGGGAAGGGCCGGGATCCAAAGTGGAGGCTATTTATGGATTAGTGGGAGAAAGGCGCCCTACTTTAGTTTAGGGGGAATTGTTTGCTCTGACCTGCCGAAGTTCATCAAGCACAAGGTTGCTGAGCCAGTCTGGAATGAAAAGTCGCTTTTCTATTTTCTGCGGAGTTGAGGTCATCGATTGGAATCGCTCTTCCACTTGGGCCGAAAGTGGATCCTGGAAAATATTTAAATCGGAAGACCGGTGATTTTTTGGAACCATCTGAATGCGGTTTTCCCAATTTACTATCGTCCATTGGTCAGGCATTTGAGCTGATTCTGATGGTCTGCCGTAGATAAGTTGCGTGGGGCCAAGGCCTCCGATGTTTTGAAACGCTGCCGTTTGCCTGATAAAATTTCGAGTGGCAGTTTGGATTTCCTCTTTCTTCTTATCGTCTAGCCTCGAGACGAAATCGGAATTGAAAAGATCCGCCCATGTAAACTGAACATCGATTTTTTTGAATACCAACAAAAGTGGAGGGGTGCTTTGGGAATCAATCATTTCAACAACCGGAGCGCCGTGTTTTCTTAGGATTTGATAACCTTCGTAGAGATCTTGCATGATTGTTTTGGGGTGATAGGGACTCAGCCAAATATTGATCAAACTAGTGGGTTCACGAAAGCTCAATCGATACCGAGGTACGCGGACTACAGTGTTACCATCAGTTTCTAAAATGATAGTTGGAGACATTGGGTTAGCTAAATTCACCACCCTTGTCACCGTAAAGACCTCATTACAAGGAGTGATGACCTTTGCCCCGGCTCTGATTCTCTTTGCAAGCCGATTGTAGTTGGATGCTGGCCTTCCAGCTGGAAATAGATCAACAGAATCCTGAGCGCTTACCGCAATAGAAATGAATATTGTTGCTAAGCTGAGGGCAATTTGTCTCTTAAACATGTCGGCGTTGATTATCCCACTTGCCGCAATCTGTCAAAATCAGTTCGACCCCTTTTCTCTTTATAGCCATGTAATCCTTTCATGGCATGTAGACATGTTAAATTTGTGCAAGTAGACCTTTTAACTGGATGGAACGGATTAGGGTAAAAGGCTTAGCGCAGTTTGCGGGGGCCTTTCTTTTATTATTTTTGACTTTAAGTGGCCCCGCGAGGGCCGATGAGGCAGGCGGTGTCCTGTCAGGCACTGACGCCTGCCCCCCTGTATTCGAAAAAAAGCCTAAGAAAGAGAAGAATCTAAGGGTCACGGACGCTTCAAGAGTTC
>CAUJDS010000008.1 GCA_963169695.1 Bdellovibrionota bacterium | reverse complement strand
CGCTCAGTTTTTAATCGTCATGTAGCAGAAATTACGGAAAACTCTCAAGAGAACACACTACGACAAGAAGACGCTCACCAAAGAACGACGCTCAGCATGCAAAAGACGCAGTCTCGTGACCTTGGTAAGTTGAGGCAAGAGTATGAAGACGTCCTTTCTGCGCGCCAAATAGAAAGTGAGTCGCGCAACCGAGAGAGTTTGGATCAAGTTCAATTTGAAAAGCGAATGATGCAAAGAGACTATGCGATGGAACAGCGATCTATGATACGAAACTATGAAAAGAAGTTGCAAGACCAGCGCGAAGAGTACCAGTCAGTCATCGACGAATTGAAACTGGATATGGAAAAGGTCAATCGCCAGGCGCAAAAGAGCAAAATGGATGAGGTCCAGGCCCAACAGAAAGCTCATGAACGCCAGATGACACAATTAGAGCAACAACAGAAGGAACGGGAGCGAGTTCTCATTGAAAACTACGAAACCGAATTGGACAATGCCCGTAAAGCCCATGCGAGAATTATTCGATCGAAAGGTTAAGATCGTTGCAACGCTTGGTCCAAGTACCCAATCCGAAGAAATGTTAGCAAAGCTTTTTAAGGCGGGAGTGGATGTTGCACGCCTCAATTTCAGTCATGGAGATCATGAATTTCACCGCCAACTTTTTTCTAAGGTCCGTTCTTCGGCAGAAAAAGTAAGTCGTACGGTAGCAGTCCTTCAAGACTTGCAAGGGCCAAAGATCCGCATTGGAGTCCTTCCTGAGGCTGGAATTGATATCAAAGCCGGAGATCGATTGATCCTCTACCCAGAAGGCGATCAGGTTTTTGACCCGAAGAAGCCACATGAGATTCCTATCTTCCGAGAAATCGCACTGCAATTGATCAAAGATGTTCAGGTGGGGTCGCGGATCTTGTTTGATGATGGGAAAATTCAATCGGTCACTCGCAAGGTTGAAAAGAATAGGATTCACGTCGAAGTTCAATATGGAGGGAAGCTCACTTCTAAAAAGGGGATGAATCTTCCAGGGACTCCTTTGTCCATTCCGTGCGTGACAGACAAAGACCTCAAGGACTTGAAGCTTGGTTTGGAATTAGGGGTCGATGCCGTTGCGCTTTCTTTTGTGCGTTCTGCCAAGGATATCGAAGCGGTTCGAGACTTGATTCTCAAAACTTCCAACGAGTCTCCTTTGCTCTTTGCCAAAATTGAACGTGAAGAAGCCATTGAGGACCATGAAGCCATCATTGAAGTATCGGATGGCATTTTGGTGGCTCGCGGAGACATGGCTGTCGAGGTGGGTGTTGAACGCGTCCCAATTATTCAGAAGCGCTTGATCTATGCTAGCAATGAAGTGGGCGTGCCAGTGATCACTGCCACTCAAATGCTAGAATCCATGATTCAAAACTCCACACCTACGCGCGCTGAAGCAAGCGATATTGCAAATGCGGTTTTGGATGGAACGGATGCCGTGATGCTTTCAGGAGAAACAGCATCCGGTCACTATCCTATTGAGGCCGTGCAGGTCATGGTCAAGATTATTAAGAGTCTCGAGTCGGAAGTGGATGATTTGCAATTGCGGCCAGGACAGCTTCCACTACCTGGGTCAGTGATTGATTCGATTGAATACAGCGCGAGTAAAATTGCCAATCACGTTGATGCCAAAGCCATAGCTTGCATCAGTCGAAGTGGTGTTGCTGCTCGCGCCTTGGCAAAATACCGTCCAGCAAAGCCACTGATTGCTATATTGAGCGATCCGCCGGTACTGCGAAAGATGGCATTTGTTTGGGGAGTCCAAGGAATATTGGCGCCAGAAATGATGCCAACGGACGACTCTTTCGACCGTGTCGAGAAAATTCTGCTTGAACAGGGTTGGGTCGAAAACCAAGACTACCTTGTGATTACTGCCGGAATTCCGACCTTGGAAAGAGGAACGACTAATACCATCAAGGTGCATCAAGTGGGTGTCACCGGTGCTCAGTCCCGATCCGCTAGTAAAAAATCATCAGGATAGGGTGCTTCGATTTTAACCATCTCATGCGACATCGGGTGAGGAAATTCAATTGATACAGCATGCAGAAAAAGCCGATGCCTCATAGAAGGCAAGGCTATCTTTCTGCCCCCATATTTACTGTCTCCCAGTATCGGAAAGTCATGATGTGCCGACTGAGCCCGAATCTGATGAAACCTTCCTGTCTCCAACTCAAATTCGACGAGCGTCACATCGTTGCCTCGATACTTTTGCGATCGAATCGGCTTAGCGTGAGTTATGGCCGTTTTAGCTTCGGGGCTTTGGCGATCTGCGATCGTAGCTTTCTTTTGCTCGGTATCTTTGAGTAGGGCGTCTTCCCAGGTTACCTTCTTAGAAAGCTTTCCTAAAACCCATCCGTGATAGATTCGGCAGATTTTTCCCTTTTGGAGAGACTCCGTCAAACGCTCGGCCGCCTTGGAGCGTTTACCGATAAGTAGTGTGCCGGACACATTGCGATCCAGCCTATGAACGAGACCTACGTAGTGGCGCCCCAGGTAGTTTCTCGACCAGTCCACGGCGTTGTGATGCTCCAGGCCTTCGCCGCCTTGCGACGCTACTCCTGAAGGTTTGTTGAGGACCAATAGGTGGGTGTCTTCAAAGAGAACGGTGGGTTGTAAATTGGGCGAAATTTTAGTGGGCATATTTTGCTTCCGAATCGCAAGCTACCTTTTCAAAGGGCTAGCAAGTTATAATAATAACAGATGCTTAGGTCAAAAAACCCTCTCATTGCCCGATCCCTTCGGATCGTTACGACTTCCATGATTGTGATGCTCCTATGGGTCGTGGCACTGGGATTTCTGAAGCAACAGGCGATCAAGGATTTTGGAAATGATCGACTTCAAAGTCTCATCCCTCAGCATTCTGCATTTCAGGATCTATTTCAAACGAGTTTTTATTTCTACTACAAAGAACAGTTCGTTCCAGAGGTCCGGCGCCGGATCAAGGATTTAGACAGCATTGAGCGAGTGGTCTACCTCTCTACGGATGGCAAGGTGCTTTTCGATAGTGACCATCCGGAGTTGACGGGACGCCAAGAACGGTTTTCAGATGAGAGTGTTGCTCTTCTAGCCAAAGCCCATGAGCCACAGATTCTGACGGCGGGATTCAAGGTTTCGCTTCTGATACCCTCTGGGCAATTCACCATTCTCTATCAGACCGAAGCTACTCGAGTTCGAAGGTCGTTGATTCTTTGGTTTATGATGGGGCTGGTTGCTGTTCTATTGGCTCATGTGGTTCTGCTCTTGCGGTCTAAGCTTGTGCCTTCCGTCGTCTTTCTGCAAAAAGTCCGCGGTTGGTTTGGACTTCGGACTCGGTTCTTGTTGGCTATTTTAGTCGTCAACCTTTTTACCGGGGCCGTGGTTTTTGTCACACTTTCAGAGCTACAGACCAAAGAGATCTCAGATCGAATCACCCGCGAATCGGTTCTTTTTTCGCAGTTTACTACGCATAAGGTGATTTCGGACTTTTCGAATTATTTTTATTTCTACCTTCAGGACCGGTTTCTTCCAGCGATCAATGCTATCGTAGCAACCAATGAGAATCTCCTCGCCATACGGGTCATTACCCAAAAAGATCGCCAAGTCCTTTTTGACAGCGAGAATCTTCCAAATTCTCCCGTACCCGTCGTCGATGCGAAGGGGCCAAGATTTCGACTTGCGGAGGACCAAGAAGACATTCTGCGCGTGCGAGGGCTCGTATCAAGAAGCATTGATCGAGGTGGTCAAAAAATTCTTTCGATCGTTCACGCATTTGTAAATGACAATCAAGAGTCCCTTTTTCTCGTAGAGTATCTCTACGGCTTTTCCACCCTAGAAAAGAGCTTGGGCCTTATTCGAAGGCAGATACTGCTGGATCTGATCCCCTCTCTCTTTTTTGGAATTCTTGTGGCTTGGCTTTTTGCTCAGTGGTTGATTCGTCCTATTCGTCGTTTGGTCAGTGCTCTCGGTCGAGTGACTAAAGGGGATTATGAAGTATCGGTTCAAGAAAAGCGGTCCGATGAATTGGGGTCGCTTATCACTGCATTCAATGCAATGACGATTGAGCTTCGAAAAAAAACTGAATTGAAAAAGTACCTATCTGACGCAACCTATCGCCACATTATGGAAGGTCCGGAGGCCAGAAAGGGAGAACAGCTTCGGGGAATGCGAGTGCGCGCTACTATTCTTTTCTCGGATATTCGAGATTTTGTCGGACATTGTGAGGGGCTGGACGCGGAGGAAGTCACCTCCATGCTCAATGAATATTTTACGGAAATGGTAACGGTGATTCAACGCCACTCAGGAGAGGTAGACAAATTCATTGGTGACGCTATTCTTGCTGTCTTTTATCCCGATCCTGAGAGGGAAGAAGCAGACACCGACTGTGCATTGCGAGCCATTTACTGCTCGCTAGAAATGAAGGAGCGGCTCAAAGGCTTTAACGAAAAGCGAGCTTTGCTCGATAAGAGGCCACTCGCGATTGGAATCGGAGTTAATTTTGGCGAAGTGATTTCGGGTCCTATCGGGGCTCGAGATCGTATGGATTTTACGGTCATTGGAGATGTGGTGAACGTTGCAAGTCGAATGGAAAAGCTATCCAAACGAGGTAGGCACACCCATATTGTTTTCTCGGATCCGATCGAGGAGCGAGTCAGAGGCTTATTGGAGTATGAGTTGCTGACGGACGAGAAAATTCGCGGCAAAAAAGAGGATGTCTCCGTCTTTGAATTAATACGAATTAAGGACCTCAATCAATTGATTGAAGATTTGGAATCGGCAGATGAAGAACTTCAGATGAGAAGTCTGGAGTTGTTGGGTCATTCCCTGAATGATGCAGCTATTCAGCCTGTGATTCGACTGCTGAGCAGTAGTCAGGTACGGATTCGGATTCAGGCCGTCGAAGCCTTGAGACTCTTAGCCAAGAAAAATGATCCAGTCCTTTTGGATGCACTTTTTGAGCGGCTGCGCATCGAGAAAGTCTCGCGAGTAACATCGAAGATTATCTCTACGCTTGGAGCCATTTGCCAAAACGAGCGATTGTTAGAATTGGAACCGAGCCTTAAGTCCCAAGATGAGCGCATAGTTGCCAACGCGATTGAAGCCATGGGGCAATTAGATTCTTCTGCAGTATCAGATCTCTTATTACCTTACCTTGCAAGCACCCACAATCGCGTCAAAGCCAATGCGGCGATGGCGTTATTTTATGCTGGAAGAGTTGGGGTATTGGATACCCTGAAGCCGATGCTGATGCATTCAGACCATCTCATGCGATCGAGTGCCGCCTTTGCCATTGGCGAATTGACTGTCGTGGCTCGCCGGGAACAATTCCTTATTGGAATGGAACGCAAGGGGATGTCGATCCAGAGTTTCCTGAGTGAGATTCAGCAATGTGTCCCAATGCTCGTGGGACTATTGCGGGACAAAGAAGTCGGAGTGCGACGGCAGGCGATCTTGGCCCTGGGCAAGATCAAGGACCGATCAGCGGTCCTACCATTGATTGATTCGCTTTCTTACGATGAGACTGCCAAGCAATTGGTTCAAGACGTTGCCGCCTCAGTGCGGTCCATCGGTGCCCATCAAATGGTGAGAGATTTTCTAGAAAAGATGACCTAACTGAAGTTCAAAAAAGCTTCAGGTCGCAGTTGAGCCGCTTCTTCCAAATGGCTCATATTCATTGCTCCCTCCTCAGAATAGATCCATAGACTCAGTGCAACCCTCAAAATTTTATGGCGTGCTCTCAAGTTGGAAGGAAGGAGCTGGTCTAGCATGCTACACCAAATGGGATGTTCTTTGAGGAGTGCCTCCAATTCATGAGCTGCCAAGAGCCCTGAAGGCTTGCCCCATCTACGGCGGTGTTCGTTTCTCAGGTGCGCAATCTTTTGGCGAGCAGCTTCTACTGTCAGGCTTTCTCTGTTTCCTGTTTTGGGAGATCGCACCAAGGCGGCGAGGTCCATTCGATCCAGTATGGGTCCAGAGAGTCGACGCAAGTAGCGTTCTCTTTCAAAGAGCGAGCAGCGGCATCCGTGCTTGGGGTCTTTATTCGGATATCCTCCGCATGGGCAGAGGTTGCCAGTTGCGACGAAGAGAAAGCGCGCGGGAAGTTGCAGCGATCCAGAGGCGCGAGTGAGGGTCATTTTTCCGCTTTCGAGGGGTTCGCGAAGGGCCTCACGAGTATCCCGATGCCATTCCGGAAATTCATCGGCGAGAAGTACGCCACCATGAGCGAGACTGGCCTCTCCTGGAAAAGGGAGGCCGCCCTTAAAACTACCCATCAGTGCGCTAGGATGGCAGTGGGCTCCGACCCATCGGTACCTTAGCTTTCGATTCTCTGAGCTTCCAAGGGATTCACGAAGGTCCCAGATAAGTATTCTTTCCAGTGCTGTCGTCGGATCAAGATTTTCGGTGAGTTGAGCAATCCAATGTGCAGTGTGGGTTTTGCCGGTTCCTTTGGGGCCCAAGAGTAGGATGGGATGATTGCCGCTCGCACTGAGTAGGACCATCTGTTCTAAGAGAGGGGAGAGAGGAAGTAATTCCGTGGGCACGGTCGCTGACGCTTCATCGATGGTGGAGGGTGCCGGGATTTCGGAAATGGGGCTAGCATGAGGTAGTCCCAGTTGTACCAATTGTTGGTAAGCGTCTTTTAAGTAGCGGCAAGGAATGAGAACCGGCGGATTCCAGGGAAAGCGACCGTCGGCTTGTAGCGTCGCTAAGGTGCGATGAACTTCTGGAAGCGAAGCGTTCGGAAAGAGAAAACGTTCAGCTTTTTCCTTCCATGCCGAATAGAGAGCGCGAGATTCGAGCCCAGTTGCGTGAATTTCTCCCTGGAGTCCTAGCTCGCCCGTGGCGAGAAATTTCTGGGATAGTTGAACTCCCTTTTGGTCTGGCGTAGTGGCCACAAGCAAAGCCAGGGCCATAGGCAAATCCAACGATGTGCCGCGCTTTCGAACACTGGCGGGCACCAAGTTGACGACCACTCGCTTTTTTGGAATTTCATACCCGCTTGCCAGTAGGGCAGATCGAATGCGCTCACGACTTTCGGATACTTCCGTTGCGGGGAGACCCACAATATGGATTCCAGGGATTTGAAGGGTAAGGGCAATTTCGACACGTTGGCAATCGGGTTCAAAACCTGACTGCAGGGGCGCTAGGACTTGCGTTTTCATGGGAGCATGGAGCTTCAAGAACTGAGCCAGAAAAAAAATGCGCCTCTTAATTTTTCCCAGCGAGCATTTTATCTTTGGCGTCATTGATCGCAGTGGCTATTTTTTGGGCATCCTTCCATGCCTGACTGCCCAAGGGGCCCATCAAATCCGGATGATAGCGCTTCATGAGTTCTTTATAAGCCTTGCGGACTTCTTCTTTACTCGCGAAGCGGGGGATGCCCAAAATCTCATGAGGAGCACCGTTGATTCGAATTCCTGGTAGCGAAAGGGTCGGTGGATCGGACGAAGGGGACGTCTTTTCGGACTTGATAGCGCTTCGGTCAAATTCTCGAAGTCGAAACTTCGATGACTGTCGCGAATGCGAGGAATAGAAAAAATAGAATACGGATCCCACGATGAGTAAGACCAGTATCATCTGGCTCCAAAAAAACGCACTTCCTATCCAAGCCGCCGTCATCCATCCATTATGAAGCATGATTTCTGTTTTCGGTACAAACTTTGCCTAGCAATACGTATGGCATGGGTCCTTTTGACTTGGAGTTTGCTATTGAATACCTCTTCTGCAGAGGAGATTTGCCTTCCGTCCTACCAACTAGGTATTCGGGCAGGAAGGGAGGCTTGTTGGATTCGGTATCCCTTGACGCCCAATGACGCACTTTGCGTCAGTCGTGGACTTTGGCAAGCAATCCTTGCAGAGGCACATCCTCCCATTGAGGGTTGTGCCAACTGGAAGGGAAAGTGGAAGGTGCACGCCACCCTTAAAAATTCTGCCAGAGCAGAGAAGGTTCAGAAGAAGGAATTCTTAGTGAAGTCATCGCCGTCCCCTCCGATCGGGGGGCACTCATGGGTGATTGGAATGAAAGCATCAATCGAGCGTATTCGTGAGGCCATAGCCGCCCGCCTAGAGCCGAGAGATACCTTGGGGATTTGGCGACGTCTGATTTTGGATCAAAGAGGAAGCGGAGATTGGGAAGGAGTCCTACGCGCTACGGGTTTTGTTCATCTCTATCTGGCTTCGGGAATACACCTCTATGCCCTTCAGGGTTGGATTCGTTCTCTGGGCTTTCTAGGCTTTACTTTTTTTCGAATTCCTTTGGGGTTGGCGTCGGGCCTTTCTTACTTTGTTTCGACCATCGCTTGGATTCTACTTTGGATCCTAAGTGGGATGAGGCTTGGGTTGTTACGACCTCTGTGGGTATGTGGCGTGAAAGTCTTAGCTCAGCATTTGGGATTTCGGTGGAGGTGGTGGGCTCCGCTTCTTATTGTGGTGGTGGTAGAGTTGCTTTTGGGTTGGCAGAAAGGCGGCACACACTACGCACTTGCTATCTACGGAGGGCTTGCGGCTCGAGACCACTTGAAGTCCAAACAACCCCTCAAAGCGCATCAAAGCCTGAGCGAGGAATGGCGTCAGCATGCAGCGCTTTCTTTGGGCTCCTGGGTTCCGACGCTATTTTTGGATTGCTTCGAAAGCGGTAGGATATCCCTCGCCACTCCCATCATTAGTCTGCTTTCTATTCCCGTTTTTTCTTGGCTTCTCCCATTTTCGTGGCTACCGGGAACCCTAGAAGTCGGAAACCAGTGGGTTCTGTGGCTCTTTTCGGCTGTCCAAAATCTGAAATGGGTATGGGTGGTTCCTCCCTCGTACCTCCTTCTGGCTCTCGTGATGGCGGTGCCTCTGCTTTTTCTTGCTCGAAGATGGACCTGGGTTTTTCTTATTTCATGCTTGATCTTGCGTGGAAGCTTAGGAACCGTCTTAAGATCCCACGATTCCTTACTGACTCAACTGGATGTGGGGCAAGGAGATGCGGCACTGCTTTCCATTCCGTTTCATGCAGGGATGATTGATGTTGGATCACGTTGGTCGTTGAAGGACTTGGATTGGATTGAAGTCCTATCCAAAAGAAATGTGACTCACCTCGAATGGGTTGGTCTTACTCATTTGGATGAAGACCATCGAGGTGGACTCGATCGACTCTCTAATTTGCTTCCCATCGGATGCGTGGCCGCTCCGGGCGTTCTATGGCTAACCCCAGCGGGTAAGCAACTTCAGTCCGACCTCGTTGAGCGAAGAATCACGGTAGAATCGCTTCAGGAAGGTGAGCCGAGTCGTTGCATCCCTTTTCCATTTCATATTGCAAATAAGGGTACTACCCGAAACAATGGCGTAATGATGGGGGTCTCTGTTCCGCTTGGGCCTCATTCCATTTATGTCAATCTTGGAGACGCCTCAGCTTCGATGGAGCGAGAGTTTGAAAGTAAGTTCTCGACATCTTCTGAGTGGAAGAATGCCAGAAAAATCATGAAAATCAGTCACCATGGTTCGCGGTATTCGAGTGAGCCTGATTTCTTAAAAGCTATTCATCCAGAGCAGATTTTCATTTCTTCGGGCGTGGGCAATACGTACGGGCATCCTACGCCACTTGTTTTGAATCACTTGTCCGAGCTTCGAATCCCCATTCGCAGGACGGATCGAGAGGGATATTTGGAATTAAAACTAGGGACTCCGTAGTATTGACACTAGTGCAACCCCAGCAAGGCGGGTTTGGATGTTGAGAGTTGGCAATGGATGACAAGAAGGGGACGCTACGAGGGAGGGGTGTAGAAAGGATATGCTTTATTGCACAACCTTCATGCATTTTAAAGTTGCCTGTTAGCCAATCAAAACACTTTCCTTCTTCGCGCGCGCGAACTCATTCTAAGTACTTAAATTAGCTTCTTCCTTTTTCTGACACAGCGGTAAGCGCTGCCCCGAAGTATGCAGCCTCCATCTGCACTCCCTTCGTACGATTGTGGAGTCCGCAAAGGTGCTGGGATGGCCTCGGAGACGTTAGACTTAAATTCCTATCAAAAACGAGGCAATCATCCTTGAGTTTCTGCGCAAAAAGGGACAGATCCGGTTTGCTACTTATTACCTTCTGCTTCTTTCGGAGTGGATCGAGTTTATCCAAAGTGGTTCTGAGGCTTAGCTTAAATAACTCCAAGGCTCCTAAGTTGCCACGTAGCTCTTGGAGTCTTTCCAACATTTGCAGAGCTTCTTCATCCGCCTGGAAGGAGATGGTAGGTTGATTCGGCTTTTCAGAAATCAGGCTGAGCCCCTTCCTGTCATCCGTTATTCACTTCCAAGAATCAAACCCGCCTTGCTGGGGCTGGGTAGTCTTAGGTGAAAGCCACTGCAAACTTAAAGGATTTTCTCCATGATGCATTGTTTTCAACGTTCATTGCGGAGACCTCTAAAACTGAACGCCGAATCCCAATGAGAAATTACTCATGGTCATTTTGACATTTCGAATAGTGACTTCCAAATTGGCGGCATCAAAATTTATCACTCCTCCGATGCTAGAGCTCATTGGGAAGAGGTAGCTGATTCCGCCTGCGAGTTCTCGGTTCTTAAAGGACAATAAGCTGAACCCGTCACTTACGGGAGAATACTTCGCGTAAATGCTAATCGATTGTCCGCGACCAACATAGCCGACAAGAGCGGGATAGAGTTGGGGCCCGGTGATATTCGTAAATCCAAAGTCATTGCTCGCTGTGGAGCTGGTTACATAATAAAATCCGGCCAAGAGCTTGAGGATCCACTTCCTACTCAGACTAAATTGATAGCCCCCACGAAGGTTATAGCCTAAGAACTGGATCTTTTTCTCGGTTGAGGACTTCAAGACTGCGGCATTGTAGTAGGCACTCAGTCCAACAGTCCATCGAGACGGAATCCAATCCAGTGCGAGCTTCGCCGTGAGCACGGTTTCGCTGAGTGAAGTTGCGCCACTCTGAAGGCTGGCTAATCTCGGGTCACTGAAACTAATCTGCGAGAATCCAATGCCAGGGGTGACATGGACTTGCCTTCGTTTGCGCACCCTACGCTTGGTTTTTCCTGGCGTTGCTTCTCGGGCTTGTTGCGCTGGTTTGACCTTGCGAGGCGTTGGCTCTGGCTTTTTTTCCACGACGGGTTCGGGCTTCGGAGCTTCAACAGGTTCTGGTGGTGGCGGAGTTGGCTCGGGCTCGGGAAGCTTTTCTTGAACGACGTCATTCTCTGCGACTTCATCCGTTTCGGGCACCGGTGTGACACCATTCCCTTTGGCCCAAGAGTCAAATCCTGGAAATTTGATTTTATCTCGTTCCATTTGGACTTCGCCTTCCGGTCCTACGGCGATGATCCGCATGGTGCGTTGCTTTGCTTTCAAGGGAACGGTGAGCTTAAACATTCCTTGTTCATTGGCCGGAATGTCTTGCCCATTCATGGTGAGTTTCCAACCCGGCTTGAGGTATTTTCCTAGGATTTCAGCGTGAGGGGTATCAGCTCCATCGAGGTCTTTGGACACCACTTTGACTAAGCGGGAATTCCAAGAGAGGCCCTCAATCTGTTGGCCGGAGTAGGGACGTATTAATTGGGCAGCGCCAAGCGAGCGCGTTTCAGCCCACGTTGGGCAGACGGTGGCATAAACCGCCACAATTGCGAATATGAGACCCCAGATACGACTCATCCCCTATGTGAATCCTCTGCTTAATTATACGGTGGTTTGAGCTCATTGGGAAAGATAATCTAACTATTCAATAACAAAAGCTATTTTAACTATACACCCCAGCCAATCGGCCTGGATAAGTGTCGCTGGATATGTGCCTGAATAGTCCGTATAATTGACTATATTGATATGATATCGGGGTATCGGGGTCCTACTTTTAAGCCAGCGGCATTGGCACTGTCTTTACTTCTCCTTGCGGTCGGTTGCGGCCACAAAAAGGGGGAGACCTACGTCCTCGAATGCAAAATCGGCGAAGACCAGGGCAAAACCCTGCGTGGAAACTGGGCACTCAAGCCGGTCCCTATGGCCTTTCGCGAAGGCGAATGGAGTGGGGATGAGCAAGCCGCAATCATTCGTGCCGCTCAAAGCTGGAATCGCTTTTTTCAAGCCAGCGTCAAATCGGATATTTTTGATTTCGGATCTCCCCAAGAGCCTCGAACAACTACGGCGACCTTGGCTGCACAGGTCTGTGCCACCACCATGCTGGGAACCTCTTCTTACATTGGTTCTGTGGTTATTTCTAAATTAACCACTGGATGGAATAACAACGCCGATGTTTTGGCCGTTACCGAATTCTGTCCAGAAAATACCGGCGGAAAATTTCCGACCTTCAAAAACACTCAAATGAAGTTTAATTTCCAAACCTTCTTTGGAGCGGGACTTCGTCAGCCAGACCTAGAGTCGCTTGCGCTTCATGAGCTTGGGCATGTGCTTGGGTTGGACCACTCCTGTTCGGGGCAGAATCAGCAAGGATTCCCGTTGTGCACTGATCCCGGTATTGATCAAGAATACCTAGCAGCTGCACTTTACCCCAATGTAGATTTTGCTGGAGCCAATGCGATACCCAAGCGCGGACTAGGAAAGAACGATCAAGGCCGTTCGAATTGTCTCTATAAGTAAATTACTGTAACTAGATCAGCTTTTTTGACTTCAATAATTGATAGGCCGAATCGTTGGCATACACACTCGGTACAAAATTTATGTAGCCGCTCAAGATCTTCATCATGGTGTTTTCTTTCTCCACCAAGAGGCTTGGTTTTCCGCTGCGCGAGACGATCTTGATAGGATCTCGCTCCAAATAGAGATTCTCTTGCTGACGTTTGTGGACCAGCACGGAGTAAGAAGCGGTGAAAGATACATCCTTCTGCGGAATATCGGCCAGGATCCACTCGGAGCCATCGCCTTCCTTTTTGAGGACTTGATTGAATTCTTCGAGGGTCTTGTTGATTTTTGCAATGAGTTGGTCGCGCTCCTTGCCGTCTTTCGTAAATGGGATGATTCGATGCTGAAAGAGTGGATGCTCCAAGGTTTTGGGGGCATGTCGAAAAAGCAGCATCGATAGAAGCTCACGCGTCCTTGCATCTTCAACGAGCTTGCCAGTATAGATTTCCTGGCACTTGCTCATAAAATAAATATCATTCCACCAAAAGAATCGTTCATCGCGATTTTGAATCATTTCTAAGAGGTCTTGAAACTGATGAATCAAATCATGATTGAGGAGCGATTCAGCAATATGAGAGGACATGATATCGAACTTCGCGGAACCAGGATTTTTAATCACCTGGCTATACCAGCTAAACCGCGAGATCAAAAAATCCTCGACCGCGTGCGTGGCATTTTCTCGGACTCCAAAGGCCAAGTTCTTCTCATCCGGCTGAAACGTTGTGAGATTGGCAAGGATGTAGTCACGGTCAAACTGCCCGTACTTGATTCCAGTATAGTGTGCGTCTCGAAGCAAGTAATCCATTCGATCGGCATCAAGGTCCGAATGCATGAGTTGATTGGCAATCAAGTAGGGTGAATTGCCCTTGATGATCTTGGAGATCATCCCAATATCAAAGCCATAATCTTCTAGGATTTGAGTAAGGCCACCCGGATAGCGCGTGTTCTTGATAATGAAGGATCCCAGATGCTCATGCGAGTTCGGGAGCTTCTTAAGTTCTTTAGCTCCGCCTTGCGTATCTTCTCGCGTTCGTCGCTCATCGTTGCCATGTCGAATGTAGGCATATTCAATGGCATGACTGAAAGGGAAGGTTCCAATATCATGAAGTAACGCAGCGATTCTCAGGCTCTTGTGGAGCATGGCGATTTCGGAGCGCGCGGCGGGATCGAAGAGTTCTTGATCGGTGACGCCGATTTCGAGGGCGCGGACCATTTGATGCATGGAATGCATCACACCGATGGCATGTGCAAAGCGATTGTGCTCGGCTCCAGGGAAAATATAGGTCGCAAAACCTAACTGTCGAATCCATCGCAGCCGTTGAAAAAAAGGACTGTTGATGATTTGTTCTTCCCACTCCGTGATGGGAATAAAACCGTAGAGCACGTCAAAGATGACGGCCGATGCATGCTTGTGGGGGGTGGGTTTTCGCGTAATGGGATTCATGAATTTGACCAAAGTCCTTTCCCTACGAAAAAGAATAACACGCTTTGGCGATTTTCAAGGAGTTTTAGCGATAGGATGTTGGCGTCTAAGTTAAGTCTAAGTGACGCTTAAATATCAAGTTTTTTTCAATTTTCTTTCAAGAAACTCACGGTCCTGCTTGTCCTTAGGTCGAATTCCTTGCTTTAGCTTGAGAAGAAGTTCGGTCGACGCAAAAGGAATAGCAACTCCATCTATGGTTTTGATTTCTATCAGATGCTCATTGCCCTTGTAGGTCTCGCCACATGCCTTGGTCATCAAATCAATAACATAGGCATCGGCCACACGAATGACTTCGAACTCCGAAATCTCTTCAGGCCTCAATTCAGAAGCGGCACCGTCTGGAAGCTTGGAGAGGACCTCGAGAAGTTTCTTATGATTAGAAAGCTCATCCTCCAAGAGTAAGTCGATGTCTTCTGTGGCACGGGTAAATCCTTGGGCAATGATGGCAAGGCCGCCTATGACCATGTACTTTACTCCCTGTCCATTCAAGGCTTTGCAAAGCGAAAGAAAGTCTTCAACGGATGGGGGTCTCGAATATTCCGTCATGTTTTAGTCTTGGCTCCGCTTTGAGTGAGTTGTTCCTGGGCTTCCTTATGGCTTCTAAAACGATAAACCCCTTTAGGTAAAAAAGGATTGTTCCCAAATAGTTTGATGACGAGCTTTAGAAATGGAGCCGCGTCTTGGAGATTGCCCGGACCGGGTTTTCTTTTGCCGACGACCTTCATACATGGGTCATTCTAGCTTTAGAGCGTTTCAAAGGCGACTTTTAACTGCAGAGAAAAAGGAACATAACTCCATTGCTCGAGGCGCGAGTGGTTGGAGCCGCATGGTCGTGAAGATAGCTGATCGCGTCACGCCTTGGCGCTTAACTTCAATTCTCAATGCGATTACTCTTCTTAGGTGGGACGGACTCGTTTTTGGCTGCACATCATTCTTGCGCTCTCATTGATTAATGGGTACGGGGCGTATTCTAAAGAAGCTGATGCCGCATTAAAAAGCTTTCAAGAAATCGTAGCTTTTGTGGAAGCGTGTGGACCCTCTTGTTCTCTTGAGAATGTCCTAGAGAAGCTTTCACCCAAACTCAAAAAAAACCTTCGACTCGTATTTGATTCTGAGAGCCCCATGGGTGCGAGCCTTGCAAGTCCAAGGGTGATACTTTCGGATGACAATGCCAAACTAGTTCTCGCATTTACCAGCTCTGACGGGATGTCATTGGGTAAGACACTAGAGATCATCGAGTTCAACGACAAACTTGGTAAGCCAGAATTTCGATCAATCGAGTTCTCCGGCACGGGTCGTCCTGTCATTCACCACGCACCTGGAAGCTGTGTTACTTGCCATAGTCCAACCCGTAGCTTGGAGAATATGGGTTACCTTTGGGATGGCTATCCGGACTGGCCGGGAGTCTATGGTCAGCATCACAACGGAATTCTCTATGGCCACTCAGGAGGGGCAAGTTCTCATTTCACTCAAAAATACGAAATCGATGCATGGATGGCGTTGCGACAGAATCCACCTCAGCGTCTGAGTTTTCTTCCTTTCTTTTCAAAAGAAAGGGTACTCCAATCTGAAGAAGCCTTGCAGGAACTGCACACCCTCGCCGAGTCCAATGGGATTTTTGGAGATCATCTCTATGCTCGGACGATACAAAGGATGATTCACCAAATTCCTGGCACTGGAGGCAAGCTACTTATTCCTTTATTACCGGATTTTCCGTGGCATCGATGGGGGCTCCACGATGGGCTAGATGGAAAGTCTTCTCTAGCAGGTCGAAATGCTCAGTACAAAAAGATCATAGAAATGGAAAAGCGCCACGTGCGACCTGGAGAAGAACTGAAGCGAAGAATGGCTAGAAGAAAGTGGTCACCCGTCATTCAACAAGCGGATGGATTTTTTAGACGGGATCTCAAAGAGCACGGTGCCAATCCCAATCACTTCGGTCTGAGTCAACCAGGTACACCGTACTCATTTGTTTATCACTTTAGCTTCGGACCGATCATACAATCCGCCATCGACCCCATCGTGGAGTCATTTACTTCGGAGGAAGCAGCAGTATTATTTTGGAATGATGCCAAAGATGTTGAAAAGGTCATTCTTGCGCTTCTTGACGGAGAGAATGAATTTTATAGGTACCTTCGTTGGGCCAAGAATCGTGAGATCAGGGGAGTGAAGGACATCATTCCCTGGATTATGGCCCACTACCTCAGCCGAAACCCCTCTGCTTCCAGCATCGCTCGAATCTACAAAGCCGCCTATAAAGCAAACTTCGCCTATCACCCCGTGCCTGAAGAAATTCTCACTATATTATCCGACCACGCCAAGGGCATGAAGAAAGGCATTCCTGAATGCTTGAAGCGCTACATTCGCTATCGATCGAAATAATAAAGGCCGCCTTTTTTTGCACCGGCCTTCCTCAAACTAATATTCTGAAACGCCGTACTGAAAGGTATCTGCGCAAAAACCTGCCTCGGCGATGACTGCTTTGAGTGGTTCCATAGCTGGGATGAGTAGGAAAGGGCTGATTTCGGTAAGGAGCGTTTCTCGGGTTGCTCCAGTAGTTCCCTTGCTATAAATAATTTGCTGAAGAGCCCGCGCATACCTCGCAATTTGACGGGTGCGAATCTCAGGATCTTCGATCTTGACGAGGGTCCGTACACGATCCCATTCTGCCGACGAGATAAAGCCAAAGATTTTAAAACCCAGCACAAAATCATCTTGAGTGTAGTCCTCAATTTTATCTGGAATCAAACGGTCGTGAGCTTCCATGCGAAGTTCGATTGGCGCCTCTCGCGCTCTTGAAGATTCGAGCCATTGACGAACGACGATGGGATTGGATTTTCGAGTAGTTAGGTAAGTCTCTACCGCTTGCGCAGCCGAGGAGGGGTCAGTAGTGGTAGCGAGGATTTTAGCTTCAAGGTTTGTCAGGTCAAGGCCTTCAGCATGATGTTGGTTAGTCCAGATAGCTGCGGGTTGCCTTTGTACCGCTCCATAGAGTGGAAGAAGTCCTCTCTCCAAAGGGTCACTGGGATAGAAATGGGAGGTAGCATCCAAAGCAATACGGAGTCTGTTGGTTTCGAAGTACCCTGCTAAGCTGTCGGAAGTTGGAAGGAAGAAATATCCACCCTTTTGAAGGAGCTGATCCTTAAATTTTGAACGTTGGAGTACCGAGGTGCAAGCGCCGGAGTAGCAAGAATGTAGGATGTGTACAAAGGACAAGTCCCTTTGCATCTCCGTCGGAGTTTTGCCTACGGCTTCTTCGATTTTCTGAATGAGGTCCGAGTGAGTGAATTCCCGAATAATCTTCATTTGCCCGTCCACTCTCTCTGAACTTACAAAGGTCCCTTCAGGACCACCGTGGGCATTGATCAGAAGGACCAAGCGAGGTTGTCGCTTTTCCGATGGTCTGTTTACCAGCAAATGATTTAGTTTTTGGAGAGCTTCCTCTAGAACAGTTTGAAACGACTTTGGAGCACCGACTTCCTGAGCCGAAGGTGCTATGGGCGCAATAGTGGAAACGGAAAAAGATTCCTCGACTCCAAAGGCGTCCATAACAGCTTTGCGCAGAGGGAGGGTTTCTAGCTCTTTATCGAGGTCCCAATAGACGAGCACTGTTTGGGCATTGGCAAATCGCGGGGCTAGGCCCCAAAAGCCAGTCACTATCAGTAGATAAGCTAAGGTTGGAACGTAACGCATAAGATAGCGCAACATGTCATTTCAAAGCCTGAATAGCAATTCAAAAAGGAAGTTCCATCGTACTGTACGATGGCCCTACTCCCGCCTAGCTCTTCTTTAAGAAGCAGGTCTTTAGCACCAAGGTGCTACCGTTCACTCGGCATTCAATGGCTTCTTCGTCATCGGTGAGGTGAATTTTTTTCAAAAGGGTTCCACGCTTGAGCGTGCTTCCTGCGCCCTTGACCTTTAGGTCTTTGATGACCTGAACCGAATCGCCTTCATTTAGAATAGTGCCGTTGGCGTCTTTGACTTCCATTGATACCTCTTATTAAATTGAATTGAGTTCTGCAAAAGTTTTTTCGATTTCGGCGTGGCCCAGCACCGAAGATTGCTTCTCGCCATACTTGCGAACGGAGAATTGCGATTGTGCAATTTCACGATCGCCTGCAACAAGGGAGTACGGAATTTTTGCCGTTTGAGCATCTCGTGTTTTGAAGCCCATCGATTCATTGCGTTCATCGAGTTCTACTCGATAGCCTTTGGCTCGCAAGGCATCAGCGTAGTTTCGGCAGTATTCGAGGTGATTCTCCGTAATAGGAATTACGCGGGCCTGAACGGGGGAGAGCCAAAACGGAAAGGCTCCCGCCGTATGTTCAATCAGCAATCCCATAAACCGTTCGAGCGATCCCAACACTGCTCGATGCACCATGACCGGACGATGCAGCGTATTGTCCGCGCCGACGTAAGTGAGGTCAAACCGCTCCGGCATATTGAAATCCAGCTGAATCGTGCCGAGTTGCCAAGGACGCTTTAAGGCATCTTTGACAATGAAGTCAATCTTGGGGCCGTAGAAGGCGCCATCGCCTTTGTTGACGGTGTAATCAAGCTTGAGCCCATCGAGCGTCTTCTTGAGGGCACTTTCGGCGTTGTCCCATACCTGATCACTGCCAACCCGCTTTTCGGGCCGTGTGGATAGGTAAATCGCGACATCGGTGAATTGAAAAAGCTTGTAAGCTTCCATGATCATTTCAATGACGCCGCGAATTTCGGATTCAATTTGTTCGTGGGTGCAGAAAAGATGCGCATCATCTTGGGAAAAAGATCGTACGCGTGTCAGTCCTGCAGTCACGCCAGACCTTTCGTAGCGATGCAATCTACCAAAATCTGCGATCCGAAGTGGAAGGTCGCGATAGGATCGCTTGTGAGCCGCGTAGATAAAAGTATGGCCGGGACAATTCATGGGTTTGACGCCAAACTGCCGCTCGTCAATTTCGGTTACATACATGCTCTCTCGATAATTTTCCCAATGCCCGCTGCGGTGCCAGAGGCTCAAGTCCATGATCATCGGAGTGACTACTTCTTGATAGCCGTAGCGTGCGTAAGCTTTGCGCACGTATTCGACCAAGCGATTGTAAATAACCGTACCTTTGGGATGGAAGAAGGGCATGGCCGGAGCTTCGGGGTGAAAGCTGAAGAGATCGAGTTCCTTGCCCAACTTGCGGTGGTCGCGTTTTTTGGCTTCTTCGAGTAGCGCGAGGTGTTCTTCCATTTCTTTGGCGTCCATAAACGCTACGCCATAGATGCGTTGCAATTGCGGACGCTTTTCATCTCCGCGCCAATAGGCTCCTGCCACGGACGTCAGTCGAAAGGCTTTGATCTGGCCTGATTTTTCGACGTGTGGACCTTTGCAAAGGTCCACAAAGTCTCCTTCGCTATAAGAACTTACTTTCTCCACGCCAAGTTGGTCACGAAGGTTCTCGATGATCTCGACTTTGAAGGGTTGGTTGGCTTTTTTGAAAAACGCGATGGCTTCGCTCACCGAATGTTCTGACCGAACAAAAGGACTGTTTTCTTTGATGATCTTTTTCATCTCGGCCTCGATTTTTGGGAGGTCTTCGGGGCTGATTTTTTCATCCAGCGAGATGTCATAATAAAACCCGTGCTCGATCGTCGGCCCGATTCCAAACTGGGCCTTGGGCCAAATGCGAGAAATGGCATGGGCCATAATATGTGCACAAGAATGCCGCATGCGGTCAACGTCACTGTGGATTTCGGGTTCTTCAAAGTCTTGAATGTTTTTTGATTGGCTCATGGTTTTTCCTCAAGAAGCTCGGAAGCTTAGCACAAGGATTTCGGGAAGTGGGAGAGGTTTATTCGGCCATCATGGAAGGAAAATCGGACGCTAATCAGGAAGGCACACGATAGCGCTTTGCTTAAAAAAAGTGACTAAACAAAGCCTGAAACAGCGGGTTTTTCGGTTATTCTTCCGAACCTGGCGCTTGGTGTCGACTCTGGCCAAGGATTTGCTCAAGGGCAGTTCGAGGGCCGCGAGGTCCCAGAATGGAGTCTTGGATGAATCGAGTTGTTTGGGCATGGGTCCTTGGGTTGTCGGTGTGGGGCTGTGCGGATCGTCAGGTCATGGTGGACCCAAGCGGCGATGCGAGGTCTCAGCCAAATCAGTCTCCCATACGAGAGGGATCCTTAAGTGAAGCCAAGACCGAGGCCACTCCGGTGATCGCGACTCACTGGGTGGGCGACTTGACGTGGAGTGGAGGCGACGCCCTTCCGCAGAAGCATCCTAGAAGGGCTTGGGTCAGTGCTGGTGTCGTGGAGTTGGTCCACCCAGTTAGCCTCTATCCCAATACTCCTAACCAACTTTTCTTTTCGATCCCTCAGGCGTTTCTTGGAAGTCAGGAAGTGGAAACTGCGGAGGCTCGATTCAAAGGTGCATCCGATCGCGAGTGGATTTTTAAGTTAAGGGCGGATCAGCGTTTCGAAAAAGATACGTTGCACCTTGGGGTCTCAGGATTTCAAGAACTTGCAAGCGCCTTGCTGGTGGATCAAAAATTTCTACCCCAAACCGAAGGTGATCTCGGAAGTTTGGAGGTTCAGTTGAAGGATAGAAATGGAGCTTCAGTGGCGTTGCTTCGAGTTCGGATCCGAAGGGGAATCAATCTCAATAAGTCCGTCGCGCTCTATACCTTTAATCAAGAAGAGCAAGTCGAGCGATTGACGCCCTTCTTTGCGAATGTCTTGGAACGTGCCGGAAAAACCTACCGTTGGGTTGGCGCTGTGAGTTGGGCCAACTTCGGGGAGCAGGCACTCCACCTTCAAGTGGTTCCCACGTTGCCAGGAAGGATTTTTTTCAATCAGTACTCGGACCAGTACCAGTTTCAAAATGATCGAGGCAGCACCGTCACCTCCAGCAAGATTCAGGTTCTTTCGGAAGATCTGCTAGTGCTTCCAATCACGCGGCACTTGTTGGCAGACTTTGAGGTAGGTGCTTCGCAGGATTTCAAGAATCCCATCGCCACATCGATCGCTCCAGGCGAAACACTACTCTATGGCATTTATGCTTCTGGGCAGGCATTAGAAAATTTGATTGAGGGTGGGAGTCATTGGACTTCTATTGGTCCTTGGACCGAACAGCGTAAAGTGGAGAATAGACCTTCTTCGGAAGGTGTTGTCGAGCGTGATGTGATGGCGGGTCACGGTGATGTTCGAAAGAGGAAAGAGCGTGTTCAAGAATTCGCAGATTTCCGGGTAGGTGAATACTCGGATGCCGCTCGGTTCGAGTGGGCTGAGAGCTTGGCAATGCAGTTTCGGTTTGCTCCGGACTGGGAGCCTCTCGAGGAGGCCATACTTCCTATTCGACTCGAAGCGCTTCAGGTTAAGACCCTCTCCTTTCTGGGTGATCCCTCGGAACCTGGGGCGCGCGATTGGTTGCATTTGCAACGGAAGTGGAACTCTGAGAAGAAGGCGATGAATGAACGGACTCAGCTTGCGACCCATGAGTGAAGACGATTTGCCTGTGTTGGTGCAGATGGAGCAGCACCTCCAACTTGCGCCGTGGGGCCGGGATGGGTTTTTAAAGGAGACGGATCAAGGTGGCGAAGTCTGGGTAGTAACGGACGATGAGACGGACTCCAGGGTCTTTGGATACGTCGTCTTTCGAAAATCAGACGATGCCTGGCAACTCCTCAATATTGTCGTTGATGCAGAGAGTCGTCGTAAAGGACTCGCAAAAGAGATGCTTCGGAAGATGATTAATCTTGCCATAAATAGTCAAGTAAACGCGATTCAACTTCAAGTTCGCAAGTCCAATAATGCCGCTTTGCAGCTGTACCAAAAGATGGGCTTCGGTATCACGCGAGTTCAAAAATCCTTTTATTCCAATGGTGAAGACGCCTACCACATGGACCTTTCCCTCTCTGATTCAGAGCCTCAGATCCGGATCTGATATCCGACTTATAAAGTAATGTAAACTTAACTCGATGCATAAATTTATCGCTTTACATTATTTCAACTAGCTCGGTAAAAGATTCGGACGAGTAATGCTATGCGATATACACACCTTGTTCTAATTCTGGCTGCGATGGGTTTGGCCAATCTGGTCGAACGATCTCAGACAGAAGCCGCCGTGGGAGCGGATCAGTGGAGTTCTAACAACGGACCAAAGATGACCTTGCTTCAAATCGAAGCACTCTTGCGTGACAAGCTCACGCACTATCCTGCTTCCAAGGCTGGCCATTTGGCCCGCCATGTTCGCACCGTAGCCAAGCGGTATCGATTTGATCCTTCTTTTATATTGGCGGTAGTAGAAGCAGAAAGCGGCTTTCATTCCAGCGTCGTTTCTCACATGGGTGCGATCGGCTTGATGCAAGTCTTGCCCGATACGGCACGTGACGTGGCGAGAAGTTTGCGAATGCCTTTTCGGGGGCCCAAGGATTTGATGGATCCGTTTTATAACCTCACAGTGGGGGTTGCTTACCTTGCCTTTTTGAGGGATCGCTACCAAGGCAGTCACGAGCTTTTTCTTTCTGCTTACAATGCAGGCTTAGGGACGGTGGACCGCTTTTTGGACGAACAGAAATTTCATCGCTTGAAGACACGCCATTATGTTGAAAAAATTCGAAAACTCACACCCACCATTCGTGCCTATGGACGCGTGGGAATTCAGGCTTAAGTTAGAGTCATGGCATTAGGAAAATTGCAAACCCACTGGTGTCCGAAGGCGATCACCTACTCGGGGAAAGAATTGCGTCCACACTTTCTTTTGAGCCAGTTCAAGCTTCGTGGCTCAGCGGTGGGATCATTCCTTGGACCTTGCAAAGTTGAGACGAAGGAACTCGTAGACTGGGAAGATCGAATGGAAGGTGACTGCATAGAAGCGGCGTCGATGATTCACTTCTTAGGCGAGTTCTTTGGCCCCTCTTTGACTGAAGCGGTTTTGATTCAGCGGAGGTTGGTGACTCTGCTGAAGGAAGTTTTGGAAGATTCGCTCGATGATTCTTTTCGCGGAAAAGGATGCCTCAAGCAAAGCGGGAATGACCTCTACTGGGTTTCAGGGCACGAACCTGCAGAAAGAAAAAAATTGAGCGTCTCGATTGTGGCGTCCACGCCCGTGTCGCAGCTTCTTCATCTGGGGGTAAATTGGGACGCCGCGGGTGCCCCGGTTGCGGCCTTTGGAATAGCGGAGCTATGCGGCTATGCGTTGGGTGATTTGGATTCCGCCAGATATCTGAGCGAAAGACTAATGAAATCGCTCCAAGGTGAGTGGGAGTCCGTGGACTGGTCTTGCGCCAAGGTTCGACCCGTGCTCTAGTCGCTGGATGCGGCTTCGCCCTCCAAAATACATAGAGAACTTGGCACCTTACCGCCCCGGAAAACCTATCGAAGAGGTTCAGCGCGAGTTTGGTTTGAAGGATGTTATCAAATTGGCTTCCAACGAAAACCCTTTGGGACCCAGCCCTTTGGCCATGGAAGCGGTTCAAAAGCACCTCAAAGAGAGTCATCGCTATCCTGACGCTACCGCTCATCGTCTCCGTAAGGCCGTTTCGCAGAAAGAGCGAGTCTCCGAAGCGGACCTACTCTTTGGTTGCGGATCCGATCATGTGATGGATGTGCTGATTCGCTCTTACCTTTCTCCTGGTGACCAGAGTGTGACTTCGCACGCAGCTTTTGTGGCTTTTCGGGTGAATTGCAATGTTCAGGGCGTCGAAGTTCTCGAGGCCCCACTCCTTGAAAGTGGAAGTTTTGACCTGGATGCGATGCTCGAGTTGATTCGTGCGAATGAGCGAGTCAAGCTGACCTACCTTGCCAATCCGAATAATCCCACGGGCACTCATCGCGATCGCAAAGACGTTCGTAAATTCTTAGATGCTGTGAGGCAGGTCCGAGGCGGGACCGTGCTAACCATTATGGACTACGCCTATTGGGAGTATGTAACGGACTCAGAAATCCCGGAGCCACAAGAAATCCTGAGCGACTATCGTGGGTCGGTCGTGGTTTTGCGGACCTTCTCCAAAGTTTATGGTTTGGGTGGAATGCGTGTGGGATATGGAGCAGGAGATGCGGCGCTCTTGGAGCCGTGTCAGCGAGTTCGCCAGCCCTTCTCGCTGAATCATCCCGCATTGGTAGCAGCCGAAGCAGCACTTCACGATCAGGCATTCGTCGATGAAAGCCTGAAGGTCAACGCCATTGGACTCGTCAAATGGCGGTATTACTTGGGTGAATCCGGAATACCTTTTATGCCCACGCAAGGAAATTTCTTGCTCATCAATACTCAGGCGGGATTTGGAAAATCCGGAAATGAAGTATTTGAGTTATGCCTCAAGAGTGGCGTTATATTTCGTCCTGTAGGAAATTATGGAATGCCAGATTGGTTGCGAGTGAGTGTGGGCACGCCTGCCGAAAACGAACGTGCCATAGAGGTTCTTAAGGCATTGAGAAAGGCCCATGCACACTAAAGAGGAATCCATGAAACATACCAAGCGCGGACCCGTGGTCGCGATTGATGGACCTGCAGGCACTGGGAAAAGTTCCGTGACCAAGCGGCTTTGCCAAGCCTTGAAGTATGTCCATGTGGATACCGGGGCGCTCTATCGGGTGGTTGCGCTGTCGTGTTTGGAGAAGCGTGTGTTTTTGCGGCAAATTACGGAAGACCCAAAATCGCGCGTATTTAGCCCAGAAATTGAAAAAATTATTTCGGATTTGTCGCGAGAACTCCATATTGAGTTTAAGCAAGACCTTAGTCGCAATCCCTCCAACCGAGTCATCCTCAACGGAGAAGACGTCTCGGATCGGATTCGTACTGCCGAAGTTTCAATGGCCTCGTCTGCTGTTTCAGCGGTCAGTGGCGTTCGGGCTTCGTTGCTAGGACTTCAGAGAAAGCTCGGTTGCGCGGGACACGCCATCTTGGAAGGACGAGATATCGGTACGGTGATCTTTCCCGATGCGGACGTGAAGTTTTTTATGACGGCAAGTGTGGAAGAGCGTGCCAAGCGCCGGCTTTCGGAGTTGGAAGCAAGCGGTGCTGACACGCCCTCGTATGAGAGTCTCTTGAGACAAATTGCTGAGCGTGATCGGAGCGATTCCACACGGCAACTAGCACCCTTAAAAAAAGCCGACGACGCAATCGAAATAGAAACCACCAAGCTTTCATTGGATGAAGTCGTTGCAAAAATGGAAAAGATCATTCGCGAAAAGGTAGGAAGTGCTTGAGTCCCTTACCTTCCAACCCACGATTGCTCCTGATTCGACCGGACCGATTGGGAGATGTTATTCTCACAACACCTTCCTTCCAGGCCGCACGAAGTCTCTGGCCGGAATCGCGCCTTACGGTTTTGGTTCAAGAAAGCCCCGCATCGGTTTTGAAAGGTTTGAAGCAAATCGACGAGGTCATTGCTTATCTGCCCAATACTGAGCATCGAGGATGGGCCGGAATCGCAAAGCTTGCAAAACAATTGCGTGCAGGGAAGTACGACGGATGCGTCCATTTTCAAGCCAATCGCGACATTGCTTTTGCGACCTGGCTTGCAGGCATTCCCGTTCGAGTCGGACCGCTTTCTAAGGGGTGGTCGTATGGATTATTCAATTGTGGTGTACGACAACGACGATCTCAGGTCGAAAAGCACGAGGCAGAGTACAACCTCGATTTATTAAGGGCCTTGGACCCGTCACTTGAGGATCAGAGTTGGAGCACCGAGGTTGCGGTTGCAAAGGATCAGGTTTTTTCTGCGGAGAACTGGTTGCGAAGCCAGAAGCTTAACGCCGAGCAACCCCGCGTGGTGATCCATCCGGGTATGGGCGGGTCTGCACAGAACTGGCCAATGAGTCATTACCTTGAACTCACCGAGCGCCTTCTGAAAGAAAAGGTGCAAGTTATTTGGAGCTTAGGGCCTATGGATGCCCAGATCCAGCAATTGGCTGAGAGCCATAAGTGGCCAAATCGAGGGCCAGTCCTTTGGATAGCGGCAGAAGGACAGATGGTGGATTCGCTGGCGGGACTTTATAGTTTGGTGGATGCCGTGGTGGCGCCAAGCACAGGCCCCTTGCATTTGGCAGTGGCACTAGGAATCCCAACGGTGAGTTTCTATCCCAAGTTGCGAGTGCAGTCTTCGAAGCGTTGGGGCCCCTATCACCCGGAAGCACTTTCTGCCATTTTACCCATTGATGGCGGAAAAGGGAGTGTCGCATCGGCGATGCATAGCGTGATCGCGGTAATGCGAATCGCGCGGGATTGTAGTAAAGCATTTGGTAAGGGAGAAGCGCATGAAGCTCAGTTTAGAACACCTAGCGTCTGACAATGTGACGTTGGTTCAGCCCAAGGATTGGAATCGTCCTCGCTTATTGGAGCTGCTTCAGCAGTTTTCGAAGAAGCGGGTAGTGATTCTTGGGGATGTGGGCGTGGATCGTTACACGGAAGGAACCGTAGATCGCATTTCTCCCGAGGCGCCGGTACCCATTGTTCGAGTAGACCAGGAGCGACTCAAGCTGGGTTTGGCTGCCAATGTCGCTGACAATATTGTGGAGCTCGGAGGTCAATGCGATTTGATTGGATTGGTGGGGCTTGATTCGGGGTTTGAAGACCTCAAGCAGCTCATGAAGTCCAAAGGACTTTCATCGGACCGTCTTATTGCAGATCCTTCGCGTCGCACGGTCGTCAAGCAACGCATCGTCAGTGAGCGCCAACAATTGCTCCGAGTCGATTACGAAAACGATCATTCCGTATCTCAAGATATTCGTGACAAAGTCTACGCTCAATTAGAATCCGTGATGGCACAAGCCGATGCGCTGATCATTGAAGACTATGCCAAGGGATTGCTTTCGGTAGAATTGTCGAAGCGTTGTATTCAATTGGCCAAACGATTTGGTAAGCCGGTATTGACGGATCCCAATAGAAAAACTTCGCTCAGTGCCTACCTTGGATGTACGACGCTCACTCCCAATCGAAAGGAAGCGGAAGTTTTGGCCAAAACTCCGATTCGAAGTTTTTCGGATATGCGCAACGCCGCCCAGATTATTTTGGGAGAGACGGGAAGTGACTCGTTAGTAATTACCCTAGGGCGAGACGGTGCAGCACTCTTTAAACGTGGCGTACCCAATACGGTCCTTATTCCAACTTCCGCACGAGAGGTTTATGACGTTTCGGGCGCGGGTGATACTTTTATATCCGTCTTGACCCTCGCCACGATCGCCGGTGCTACTCTCGAAGAGGCTTCGCTTCTAGGAAATATCGCGGCCGGAGTCGAAGTAGGTAAGCGCGGCACGGCTACCGTGACGGTAGATGAGATTGTGCATTCCATGCAGGCAATCGCCTGATTCGGTAGGATTATAGTAGAGTTGTGTGAAATATTAGCCAATCAAAACGTTTCTCTTCTTCGTGCGCGCGAACTCGGTATAAGTACTTAAATTAGCTTCTTCTGTCTTGCGGTACTGCGGTAAGCGCTGCCCCGAAGTATGCGGCCTCCATCTGTACTCCTTTGGTGCGATTGTGCAGTCCGCAGAGGTGCTGGGATGGCTTCGGAAACGTTAGACTTAAATTCCTACCAAAAACGAAGGAATCATCCCTGATCCATCGGATCGCCTCCTTGCGATCCTCTTTAATCGTTTTTGACCGGAATTTAAGTCCAACACTCCCTTGTGCTACTTCACTTGATTTAGGTGAATACCATTCTCCGCGAGAGTCCATCAGATCACCAAATGTAGCGATTTTCTGGATTTCAGTAGGATTTGGTTTCTGCGCAGAAAGAGACTCTGTGTAACAAGTATTCGCGCGCACTTACTGAGAATACTCTTTCAATTTTGCCGCCCCTCGCTGAATTCCCTATCCTGTCATCCATTGCCAACTCTCAACATCCAAACCCGCCTTGCTGGGGCTGCAGTAGTGTTATTTAGAGTCGTTGAATGTTCAGTGGCTTAGAGAAAGATGCCTATCCCTAACAGGGTGGGTTGGTATTGAGAAAGTGGCGCGATGAGTTGGACGCCCTTCAGCGATTACTACGAAGTCCCGAAGGACCCCCTTCATTCCCATATTGAAGTGGGCATGAAGTGAGATAGAATACTCACTAGTATGGCTAAATATCGCCTTTGGATGCCACTGACGTTGTTGATCTTAGTCCTGGTGAACGAATCCGCAGTCGCGGGTCCGGGGGATTTTTTAAGACGCTGCTGGGCTGTGCTAAGGGGGGAGATGGGAAAACCCAATCCAGATCTTCATGATTACAACCAGGCGACGAATGACGGCCTTTTTCAACGTTCATCCAAAGATGCTTCACTCTTTATGAACAGCCATCGAGATCTTCAACCTGCTTTTCCGATCCTCTTTTCGAGGAAGTCGATTCATACGTACTTTGATGCTCAGGGCAGGGTAGAACGTCGTGACGCACAGATGTCGAATACCTTTCGAGATGAGGGCCGTGAATTTATCGAGCGAGTTAAAAAAGATTTGAGAGAAGAGGGACATCTAGAGGCGGCGGAGCATTTTGACATCCCGATGCCCCAGACGGAGGTCCAATTTAAGGGCACGACGGATCAATTTTTGATTAATTTCTCTGATATCGTTCATGAGAATGGAGCCACACAGAAGTACGATTTGCACTTGGAGCTGCATTTCCTCAATACCGGAAAATGCAACGTGCTTTTTAAGAGTGGACACATCAATGAGCTGCAGATAAGTGGTCGAGGACTCGACGATAGGTATCTGGTAAAGGCCATTCAAGAAGATCCTCGCTTCTTGGCGCTTCGTCAGAAATATGGGAAACGTGCTTTGGCCAGAACCGAAAATCCTAGTCGTCCAGAGTTGACGATTGAATTGAAGAACTCTGCAGAAGTCCGTGAGTTTTTGTTAGCGGCAGATTCTAAGTTCTCGCTTCGCTAGGTTGGCAGAAATTTTGCTGGCGTCACTTGCGCTAAGGCGGTGAGATTTTCTGACTGATCACACTAGACCTTGGTGAGCCAAGCTTGCGTAAATGCCGGACCTTCTCCTCGAACCATTTTGTGAAAAGTCTCTCGCAGCTGAGAGGCAATGGGACCGGGTTTTCCCGAACCGATGCTACGCAGGTCGATTTCGCGGACGGGCGTGATTTCAGCCGCGGTCCCGGTAAGAAATACTTCGTCGGCGCAATAGATCTCATCCCTTGAAAAGCGAGTTTCTTGCACGGGATGTCCCTGTTTTTCGAGCAAAGCTATGATGGACTCTCGCGTGATTCCTTCTAGAACGGCAGTAAGGGGAGTGGTTTTAATTTTGCCTTTCTTCACCATAAAAAGATTTTCGCCACTGCCTTCCGCCAAAAAACCTTCGGTATCCAAGAATAATGCTTCGTCAAATCCTAGATTCTTTGCTTCGCGTTTTGCCATAACGCCAGTGAGGTACTGGCCCGTGAGTTTTCCTTTAGTCATGATGGAATTGACGTGAGGTCGTACATAGCTGGATATTTTTAGTCGAGCGCCTTTTTGTACGCCCTCTTCTCCAAGGTACTTGCCCCATAGCCAACTCATAATAGCGACTTTGATCGGTGGGGCCTCTCCCATGTCCACCCCGAGCGGACCATCATCGACAAAAAACAAAGGACGAATATAACATTCCTTAAACTGGTTGGCCTTGACGACCGCTATGCATGCTTGTTCGAGTTGAGCCACGGAGTACGGAAGCGCAACTCCTAGTATTTTGGCTGAATCTTGAAATCGTTGGAGGTGGTCCTTCAAGCGAAAAATCGCCGTTCCACCTTGGGTTTGTTCATAGGCGCGGATTCCTTCAAAGCCTCCTGTTCCGTAGTGGAGGCCATGGGTGAAGAGACTGACGCGACATTCGGATTCATCTAAGATCTTTCCATTGACCCAGATTTTATTTCCGCGGTTCATAAGTTTTCCTTCCAACTAGAGCGTGATGGGTGTGATGGGCGGTTTGGAATTGGGATTTGATCCCGGTAGCAGGTTGCGAGAAGACATCAGTCGAATAATTTCGGTAGCGGTTTCTTCAAGTGCTTTGCCGGTAACATTGAAGACTGACCAACGTCGATTGCGCTTGAAGATGTCATTGGCGTATTCGACTTCATCCAAAACACGATCGAGTTCTGCGTATTCTCCACCTTGCTCTTGGCCAAGACGCTGAAGCCTGGCTTTACGAATGGTGGCAAGCGCTTCGGGATCAATGGTGAGGCAGATGATGCGTCTCTGATCGACCTTAAAAACTTCCTTAGGCAATTCAAATCCCTTAATGATGGGAATATTGCAGACCTTCCAACCCTGATGCGAAAGGTACATGGAGAGGGGTGTTTTGGAAGTGCGAGAAATGCCCAAGATCACGAGATCCGCTTCTTCAATACCCCGTAGGTCTTTGCCATCGTCATGATGGATCGTAAATTCCATAGCCTCAATACGCTTGAAGTACGTCTCATTGACATCGTGGAGCAATCCAGCCTGAAATCGTGGCTCATGTCCAAAGTAACGCTCCAAGATTCCAAGCACTGGGCCCATGAGATCCAAGATTGGGATGGAAAGGAGCTTGGCTTTTTTAAGCAAGTAGCCTCGCATCTGGGGAGACACGATGGTGAAGACCATGAGTTCCTTCTTGCGCATTGCATCTTCGCAAATCATGTCGACTTGGCTCTCGCTTCTTACGTTTTGATAGCGAGTGTAGACAACTTTTTCAGAGGGAAATTGCGCCATGGCGGCTTTTACCATGAGGGAAGCGGTTTCACCTGTTCCATCCGAAACGACGAGTATGCGATTGGTATTGAGATCCACCATAGTCCAGTGCTTCAATTGCTATCGCATCTTCGGGCGTTTGGACAGGGAAGACCCTTATTTTCTCTAGTGAGCAATTCCAAAGTGGTTTTGGACAGTTTGCAGCGCAAAAGGGCTGTGATGGGAGATCGTTTTTCTACCATGTCCAGCGGATAAGGCGTTAAAGGCATCTTGCACTGCCTGACCCGTCAATGGAGCCCAGTTGCTTGCTGCAGCTGCAGCGTTATGCGTTGCTACCGCTGCTTCAAATTGTTGCTGAAGCATTGGGTAAAGTTGCGGAACACTCAGGATGGAACCCTGAGTGAGGTAACGCTGAACATAGGGCAGGATACGACCGACTGCTGGATAGTCGTTCAGCAAGAAGGGACTGTTGATGAGTAATGCGGCAGAGCCCAACGCTTCGCCTGTAAAGATTTGCTGGTAGCCGCCGCCTGGTCCTGTGTCCATAGGAGGCTGACCTGGAATTGCAGCTAAGCAATAGGTGTAGCTGTGGCCCCAGAAAAATCCTGAACCCACCATGCAATTGGCGTATTCGGCAGCACTCCAACCTGGAGCAGCGTAATAAGTATTTCCGTCGCTTGGGCTAACAAAGAAGTACGTCAGCTCTCCAATCTTTACATCGCTAGAGGGATTGAGTACCGAGGCAGCAAGGGCCTGGACTGCAGCGTTGTTTGGGAAGAGCTTTCTTCCTAGCTGAATCGCAAGGAAAAAGGATCCACCGGAATGTCCGCCGCCTTCGTTGATTGCTGTATTGGCAGAAATAGCCGCGAGATAAGGAATAATATGATTCTGAGCAAAACAAACCCAACCGAGCTGCCGCAAGTAGTACGGCTCGGAGCGATTGATAAGTGTATAGTACATGTTCATCAAGGCTTCCGCACGTGACGAGCCATAGGTAGCCGGTGCGCCGTCTACGATAGGAGGATGACTTTGGTATTTTTGTCCCGAGCTCATATTAGAGTAGGAAGAAAAATTAAAAGTCCCATTGCAAAGATTGGGAAGTTCACTCGTCAAAGAGTGGATGCCATTCGGTAAAGGCTGAGTTGTGTCGAATTGATTCATATTCAACAGTACATCTACGGCGTTGAATGCGGAGCCTTTGAAGGTGGGAGTCCCCATCACTGGACCAGCTAAGGAATAAGTTGGTAGTGGGCTATAATAGAAACCTAAGAAATCCGTCCGATCCTGATCAAGGAAGGGATAACTTGTGTGTTGCTCGACTGTAGTGAACTGAAGGTGCTTGGGTGAGGCCTGCGTAGCCTGAACCGTAAATGGAAATTGGGTGATTCGCAATGCTGCATTGTAGCCACCATCTTGTGGGTCATAAGGTTGACCGGTGCTGAGGTAAGTATTGGAGGTAAAGGAAACGGAAATAGAACTCGAGTTTGGAATCGTTGGATGCTCAACGGAAATTACTTGAAGGGGTTGGGATCCTGTAACGATGTAGTAGGGTTGGGGAGGAATGGCGAGACGCCTGATTTCGACAGTCCGATTAAATCGGATGCGATATCCCGACCCAGGCAATGTGATTTCTGAAACAAAATACGGGCCCGGATTGGCTGGAAAATATGTTTGTGCGTTGGCGGCGCGTGCGCTGCCGAAAGCCGTAGCAAGGAATAATAGCGGGAGAATGGAAATCCAGCGGTGGGACATGGTGGGCTCCTTCGAAACGCACTTGAAACGCTTCTAAAGAAGTATCGGTCAATATTTAATAAATATTAAGAGTGTTAAAAAAGACACCGGACGTTTTTTTCCGCCTCATTCGAGTCTCGTTCTCTCCTATACGTGAGTTGGCGAGCTGAATGTTGCCTCGAAAAATCCGATAAGTGCTTGATGGTGTTTGATTTTCAGAACCTCAGGCGTCTCAGAGCCTGGAATCAATTTTTGGCCGTCGGGCTTGCGCTCGGATGGGTGCTCTTCGCTTCTCCTTCAGCACAAGGGGGGTGGGAGGAGTCCGTACCTTTTTCTTTTTTTTTCTTTCCCAGCAACTCCTTTCTGCCATGCAAAAGGAGGGATGGCGCAACGCTCTGTTCCCCGGCTCAGATACCCTATCGCTCCGAAATGCAGCATTCCTAGGATACGGCATCACGCTGACTTGCTCCCTCGTTCTGATTCGACGCTACTACCTCAATGTGACCTTTCAGCTGGAGTACCTATGGCTCGCAGGAATCATCCTTCACTCCCCTTGGAAGCAGCATCGTCAGCGCATCATCTTACTAGGCATCGCACTGGCTCAACTCGCAATATCGATTCAATTTTTGCGTTTTGTGCATGACCATCACGGTGCGCCACAGGGGGATTGTGGCATCGGTTACTCTTCTCAGCGCCATTGATCTTGAAATCTTGCCGAACCCCGAGAGAAGCTGCGTTTTCACAAAAGCTGCGCTAAGTTGGTTATAGAATAGGTAAGAATCGTGAAGACGCAATCGGTGTTAATGGACCTACCCAAGTCCGTCAGGAACATTGTTGAACAGGTGATTTCAAGCGCTAAGCCGCGTAGCATTGTTCTTTTTGGATCTCGTGCCCGTGGTGACCATCGTACCAATTCAGATTTTGACATCGCTGTCCTAGGTCGCTCATGCAGTTCACCGATGTGGCACAAGCTTATTTCAGAAATCTCTGAATCTAACAATAGCCTCTACGCGATTGACCTCGTAGAATTTGAATCCTTACCCAAGGGACATCAAGAAAAAATCCAGACAGAAGGAAAGATGCTCTATGAATCCACTCCATAACTTTCGAGACACCCTGTCAGAGCTCAAGGCGTATCTAGCATTACCTATCCAAAATGATCGCGACAAGGCGGGAGTCATTCAGGCGTTTGAATTTACTTTTGAGCAGTCTTGGAAAGCCATCCAAAAGGTCGCAGGGGAGACCGGCGTGACGCTTGCCAATCCAAAGTCCGCTTTTATTTTTGCTATGCAGAATGGTTGGATTGATCCTTCATCAGAACCCCAGTGGCTTGAGCTACTGAAGGACCGAAATCTCACGACCCACACTTACCAAAGAAAGTTGGCAAACGAAGTCCTTTCACGCATTCAGAGGGATTATGTGAATATGTTCCAGGGGCTCCTTAGTCATCTCGAAAATTTTCAGGCCAAGAATGCCTAGATCCCAATAACTCTCTCTGATACGAAGGTACGGACTTACTTATGGGACTTGATGCGTTACGAATGACGCGCCAAGTCCCATAAGTAAGTCCGTACCTTTTTCACCTTTTTCATAGAAGGCTTTCGTACAAAAGCGTATTGACACATCCGGGCCGAATGAAATACCGCGAGGTCCAGGAAGATTCTTCCAAGAATGTCAGTGCTTCTACCGTCAACTCCGCAACCGTAGAATCACGCAAAATCGCGTAGCGTCTATTCTGTTGAGAGGGTGGTTGACGAACAAACTTATCAAGATCTTCACGGATCCTAGCTACATGGAGCAAGGCTTCTTGTTTGAGATCGACCGATGCCAGGAGAGATCGAGGGACCGAATCACTGAAGCTTTTCAGAGCCTGCTGCGCATCAGCTACTTCCAAGCTTCCATCCAGAACTTCCTCTAACACTCCCATTACTCGAAGCGCCTGATGAACCGGAGAATCCGAAGGCGTACGACGATAGAGCCGCTTCATGGCATCAAGGTCCATCCATCGCTTCCTCAATGATCGCAGCGTTGTCAACTCTTCCTCGGCTCTGAGATTTCGAGGTACGCCTTCTATCCCCGAAGGGAGGTACCTTCTACGCCGTGCCAGGGCATGGAGTGGGGCCCTTGAGTCGCGTGGCTGGATCAAGTCTGAACTTTTCACCTGCATCAAATCCTGGGACATCTTTCTTTCTGCAGGACTTTTCTCATCCAATATTGGGGTCGCATCGTAGACACGAGAAAAAAGTTCATCCATAAAAACCATACTACTCTTTCGCTTGGGTCCAACTCGATAGTTCAAAGCCGATTGCTGATGACCTACCACTGTCAACGTGTCCCCTCTTCGTGCGTAACTCGTGAGACTGCTGATTTGAGGTTGCTGAAGAACGTGATCCGGATGCTCTAGCCGATACGAGGGTGACAGATCTAATACGGGGACTAGAAACGCTGCGGTTTCCTCAAAAAAAATCCCCGCGCCGGTGCATTGCCAATAAGTACAACCATCCTCTCGCAAGAATCGAGTCAACGTATCGTAATCCTCGACATCAGGGTGCTTTGTTTCAATCCTCTGCAGTAGTTTTTCAAACCCTGGTCCCGCGCGATTCTCAGGGGAGAAGGTATATACCGAATTTTCCCGAACAACCTCGGCAATTTCCTCAAGAGTTATCCAACCCGATTTTTGCTTAGCCCTTCGTTCGAGGCTATCTAGGCCATCTGCCATTTTGACAAATCCACGAGAACGCAGATCGCTCTTCAACTGCTTAAATCTCTCTTCATTCGCGCCGAATCCGATCTGAGGAGCTTCCGGCTTTGGCCGCAGCACCTTATGATACCCGATATCCACATCATAGGGCACCGGAGTGTCCCAGGGGTCTGCTTCACTTGGCAATTCAAACTCAATCAGATACCCTCTTGGCATCTCGAGCGTCTCGCTCCAGTGCGCTTTGGGCAAAGGTATCTTTTGACCTGTCTGAGGATTTTCTAGTTGAACTTTTATAGGAGTATATCCATCCGGCGTAGGCAAAACCCATCGGTATCGAATAGATTCTTCATTGGAGCCACCTCTGAATACTTTACTTCGATCACCTAGGTTGCTCAGCGGTACGGCTTCTGGCGTTGACAACCAGAAATCTACTGCTTGATTGCCAATCATAGACCGAGAGAGCAAGGTATGCTCTTTAGTATCCTTCCAAACAAAGTACGTAGGGAGATCGGAGACCTTCCAATCAGTTCGAGCCGGAACTATATCGAAGAGCTTAGAATTCTCGGCGCTCTGAAAGTCCTTGAAGTCACGGTTCTCTGCAAAATTCTTGAAGGAGCCTGGTTTTGGATTACCCAGACTTCGGCCCCCTTTTTCCATAGCGGAGTAGGCTTCCTGATGAAGCTGCAAGAAATCATCAAGAAACTGTTTTGCCTGATTTGGGTCCATCCCAAGATAATCAGACAGGTCCTTGAGGTACTCGGCAAGGGCTTGACGATTTGAGGAATTCAAAAGTTTAGAGGCACTTTGGGTTCCATTGAGCACCTTATCAAGGAGAAAATAGTAGCCCTTACCTAAGGCTTCACCAACATATTTCGGCGAATAGCCGGGCCAGGCCCTTCCCTCCTTAACAGCATGCTGGATATGATCGTACCAAACCCGAGTATTTCCTTGGGCAATATCCAAACTCAACAACATGGAGGACCAAAGAAGAAGATCCCTCAAAAAAAGTACAGGGTACCGTACGGCCTTGCGAGCATTCATTTTGAGATGACCCGTCACGCGCATAAAGGCGGATCGCAACTTAGGATGCAGTTCCTTTAGATAAGCCATCCAAGTAGGACGTCCCATGGCGCGTGCTTGTCGATCTCGCAATCGAAAAGTGCCGGGGCCTTCGCGATATCCAGCCATAACAAACTCTACAAAGGCCCCTTGCTTGTCTACTTTGAGTGGAAGGTGTGACGCCAGAAAACTAGATAACCCAGCTCGCTCTGCGCGATAGGCTTTCATCAGCTCGAAGCGTGCCTGGCCTCGGGTAGCCTTTCTTTCGGCAAGCTTCTGCAAAAGGTCGTTCATCATCGTCAACCGTTGGTAGCGATCGGGGCTCTCCCAGTACCAAACCCCAAGCGCAACACCCTTTTCATTCTTAGTTCTGGTCGAGAATATTCCTTTTTTGCGACCGACGCGGTTTCCAGAGAAGTAGCGCGACCACTGACGCACAAAATAAAGAAGCTCTGATTCACGCACCACTACCGAAGAACTGCCAGAAGTCAGACGCACGTACTGATTTGCGGCACCGTCCATTGAAGGAACTTCTCGACTGAACAAATCCTTCGTCTTCTGCCACAACGTCGTCTCAAGCTGGATGCGAGCGACCGCCGCTCCTTCAGGAAGGGTGGATCCAAGACGCTTCACTTTGATCGTGGAGAAGTCTCTCCATCCCAAACGCCAGCTCCCCGCTCGGCCAGAGTCGGATGTCCAATGGAAGCGTACTCCCTTCATTCCCTTGAGGTAAGCACCGTAGTGTTGCTTCTTATCCACTAGTGCAAAGGGTATTTGCAGCTCTAGTGTCAACGCCTCGTCAAACCTACGCCTCCATTTCATCGCCCAGTCTTGGACCGAATCTTGAGCGATAGAACGGGGGGAGGTTTTCTGGGCTTCTTCAAAGATCCAATCTAAGTACTTCCGCTTCACTTCATCGCCATTGTCCGGAACTTCTCCCTCGGGCAAGGACTCGGGCTCAGCACTTCGCCAAAATCGAATGTAGGCTTCATCTTGCTCTCGCTTAATTTGATCGAGATCAGAGTTTGGCATTCCGTAGTGATGTTGAATTCTACGCAAGGCATTTCGCTCGGCCACTTCTTGGGGCACCTCTGCATCCTGCAAAGACTCCGGCGGTCGATATTTTTTCAGATCATTCAAGAGGAGTTCGTAGGCATCTCCCAACAGAAGCTCTCGGTTCTTCTTGGGATCAATCGTAAGGATGCTTTTGAGAATCGCTTGATAAGCGTATTGAAACTCGCCACCATCACTTCTAAGCAATTGAAATCCTTTGATCTTAGCAGCAGCCTCATTCCAAAGCTTGAGAACCTCCGGATCCGAAAGGATCTGCTGAAGAAGAACCTCGGACTCGCCCAAAGCGGTACTACGAGCCACAAAGATCTGATAGACCTCCTGGGGAGTGGGTTGCCATCCCAGAAGAAGGGCACGATCCTCCCAGGTTGCAAAGGCAGCCTTCGCGCTTGCCAATTCAACCATCAAGAGAGCTAGTATTTTGACGCCCCAGTGCGCACGCATACCCTCACATTTCGGCATTTTAGAAGGAGAACTTGTGACGCTTCACTCCCGCGGAGCGGGAGAGAGGGAGAAGGTACGGACTTACTTATGGGACTTGGTGCGTTACGAATGACGCACCAAGTCCCATAAGTAAGTCCGTACCTTTTTCACGGAACGACGATGCCAGGAAGTCGTAGATCGCGTTTGCCAATGCCGAGCTGGCGGGAGGCGTTGTTGCCCCAGCACTTGAGTGTGCCATCACTCCGGACTGCGCAGGAGTGATAACCTCCTGCTCCAACCTTGGTGTAGGAGGTACCTGATTCAAGCACATATGGGGTGTATTGATGGGTTGTATGGCCTAAGCCGAGCCGACCATGGTCGTTGCTTCCCCAACACCTTAGGGAATGGTCTTGGGCGATCCCGCAAATATGTTGATACCCAGCTGCAATCTCAATGTAAGGCGTAGTGACATCGATAATCACTGGTACAGGACTGCCGTACGAGGGATTACTGGCCTCCCCCAGTGGACCCCGGCCCCAGCACATCAGCCCCACCTGGGCAGAAAGCCCACAGGAGCGATCTGACGATGATGATATGCCGAAGAAGGTGATTACAGGGTTGTAGAATGCCTGAGCGGGGGTATTTCTATCTGTCGTTGTCCCGTTGCCGAGCTGGGAGTAGTCGTTTCTACCCCAGCATTTGAGGACTCCCGCTGTCGTGATTCCGCAGCTGTGGTTGCCGCCCAGCGCAACTTGGGAGTAGGTGTTGGGAGAGTCTATTATGACGGGGGTACTCCTGGAGCTAGTGGCCCCGTTGCCGAGTTGGCCGTAGCCGTTGCTTCCCCAGCATTTGAGGACTCCCGCCGTGGTGATTCCGCAGCTGTGGTCGTTGCCCAGCGCAACTTGGGAGTATGGGGTGCCAGAGTCTATTATGACGGGGGTATTGCTAGAAAAGACACTTGTCCCGTTGCCGAGTTGGCCGTAGTTGTTGTCACCCCAGCATTTGAGGACTCCCGCCGTGGTGATCCCGCAGGTGTGGCCGTTGCCTTGCCAAGTGGTTTTGCTGCTTAGTGCAATCTTGGAGTAGTTGGTGCCGGGGTCTATCGTCGTCGGGGTACCTCTGTCGGTCGTTGTCCCATCGCCGAGCTGGCCGGAGTTGTTTCTACCCCAGCATTTGAGGACCCCCGTCGTCGTGATCCCGCAGCTGTGTTCGCCGCCCAGCGCAACTTGGGAGTAGGTAGCATCGATGTCTACAATAATCGGGATATAGCTGGATTCTAACGTGTTGTAGCCGAGCTGGCCGTAATAGTTGTACCCCCAGCATTTGAGGACTCCCGCTGTCGTGATTCCGCAGCTGTGGCTGCCGCCTAGGGCAATCTGGGAGTAGGTGGTGCCAGAGTCTATAATGACGGGGGCATTGCTCCTGGCATTGGTCTCGTTGCCGAGCTGGCCGTAGAGGTTGTAGCCCCAGCATTTGAGGAGGGTATCTTGGGTCGTGATCCCGCAGCTGTGGCTGCCGCCTAGAGCAATCTTGGAGTAGTTGGTGCCAGAGTCTATTGGGACGGGGGTATGGCTATTGGTCTGTGTCCCATTTCCGAGCTGGCCGTAGTTGTTATACCCCCAGCATTTGAGGGTACCTTGGGTCGTGATTCCGCAGCTGTGGCTGCCGCCTAGAGCAATCTTGGAGTAGTTGGTGCCAGAGTCTATTATGACGGGGGTATTGCTATTGGTCTGTGTCCCGTCGCCGAGCTGGCCGTAGTTGTTATACCCCCAGCATTTGAGGACTCCCGCTGTCGTGATTCC
>CAUJDS010000007.1 GCA_963169695.1 Bdellovibrionota bacterium | reverse complement strand
CTTTGCTCAAGGCACCTCCCAATCTGCAGCAGATGTATTGATCCAATCGGTTCAAGGTTTGCAACCCACTCCTTCGACTGCTACGGGACCCGGCCTGCCATCATCGCTCGAGAATTTTTCGCTCACTGATCCCTACCGAATTGCCTTATTTACTCATTGGAAGACCGCAACTGGCTTGAGTTACGATTTTCAAAACTGGATTCAGACCGTGTTGCGTGGACAGTATGAAGCTGCTGCTCACCAGTGGAACGCCATTCAAAAGCAAATTCCTGATTCCTTTCAGCCCGGTGCTCGTACCGCTTACTTGTATTGCCTCTATCAACTTCGCCTGGCCCAGACCTGGACAGAAGAGTGGTTTGACCAGCGCAGCACTTCGCTCAAGGCTGATCACCCTCTCGTCGTAGCGCTCGATCAAACCCTTGGACCCCAATTGGGCAACTGGCTCATGCAGAATGCCGTGCTTCTGACTCCGGAACGGGCCGCTCAAGCTGGTGAAACGTCGGACGCACTCTTGATTTCTCAAAACTTGCGCGCCTACAGTCGACTGCGCGGCGGCAAGGACGCATTGTCCGTTTTGCAAACATTGCCGATGGGCCATCCCCTCCGATATCCTCTCGCATTAACCGTCAGCCTTGCCTTGGCAAAGGAAGGCAAGCTTGGCGAAGCCGGATCCCTCCTCAAGAGCCAACTCGAGGCTGAGGTCCTACGCGAACATCAGCCGCAGCGAGCGGTTCAATACACCTTACTCCTTGCTCGACTCCTCTACCAAGCGCAGGCCTACGATGCCGCCGAAACCTATTATCGAAAGGTTCCACAAGGAAGCTCCGAATTTATTCAAGCGCGATCCGAGCTAGCATGGACGCTCCTTCGCAAAGGCAAAATGGGAGACCTCATGGGCGAAATAGCGTCCCTCACTACGGGCCTCTTTGACGATCAATTTGTACCAGAGAGCTATCTGATCCGCGCAGTGACTCACCTCAAAACTTGCCAATACGCCGCTGTGGCAACGGACTTTGATCAATTTGTCTCTCGCTACCAAGGTTGGGCAAAAAAAATAGAGGCACAAATTCAATCCCCTACGGAGAGCCCTTTTCGGCAGGACTTCTTTTTGAATCTTGCAGAGAATGCAACTCAACAACGAAGCCAAGAAGCCGCAAACTTACGTGGATTGGGTCAGCGTAGCATCGAAGCGGTACTGCCGGCGGTTGGAATTCAGAAGCATTGGGTGGACGCCCAGAATCGACTCGAAGCTTCACTCGCTTATTCCGAAAAACAATTGCAAGCAGAACGCTCCCGCCAATGGGCCAATCGAGGAAGCATTCTCCGAGAAGCCATACGCAAAATGCGCTTCGTAAAAATCGAGGCAATGAGCCAGATGAGGAGTCTTGTTGTGCAATCTCCCGGCGCTCCCTCCCAGGATGTCCTGCCGACGACTCAATCCGCGCCCCTGCGCGAGAGTGATTATCAATTTCCGTTTGATGGCGTTTTGTGGCCAGACGAATTGTTTCGGCTCCAAGGAATTGCAACGCAGCGATGCCTGAAAGGTTCATCCTCATGAAGTATCTCATCTCGATTCTCTTCATTGCGGCAACGGGTTGCAAGGCGCCCGACTACGTTTACTACTCTGATCCAAAGCCGGCTCAGGTATTGCAAGTGGATCAGGCCCTTCGAAGTTTGGACGAATCCTCGCTTTCAAAGGTCGATATTCTTTGGGTGATCGATAATAGCGGTAGCATGGATGTGCACCAAAGAAAGGTCATCAACAACGCTGCGCTCTTTATCGATCAATTCACCCAAAACAACCGAGTAGATTGGCGCATGGGAATGATTTCTTCGGACCGTCAGGAAGCCCCTTTCTTGGGCCTATCTGGAAATGCTGGACTGAACCCGCGATTCGACAGCAAGACGCCAAGACCGATTCAAATTTTCAATGACGCAGTCATGCGATTGGGACTCTACGGAAGCGGTACCGAAGAGTTTTTTCTTCCTACACTGAACAGCATTGACTCGGACCGAACGTTTATTCGAGAGCAAGCTTACCTTATTCTGTTCTTCGTAACGGATGCTCCCGAACAATCCCCAATCCAGTCGGATGAATTTCTGAGGCGCTTAAATGTCATCAAAGGAAATCCACGCTGGATTCGTATGTACGGAGCCTTTGAAGCGACCGACCTCGGCTGCGAAGGCACCGCACAAGAAGGTCCCTTACGATACAAAAACAGTAAATTTGTGGAAGTCATTCAGGCTACCGGTGGTCGAGCACTTCCGCTTTGCGACGCGGAATTTGGAAAAGAACTCGCCAAAATTGCGAAGGATATCGTGGAATTGGTTGAGCGTCCTCGAGTTTACCTTGATCAACGTCCCAAGGCGGCTTCCATCAAAGTAACCTATCAAGGACGGGCCCTTGCTGGAGGTCCCGCCGAAGACGGAGGACTCTGGTACTACGATTACCAACTCAACGCAGTGGTCTTTTATAGTCTGGAGTTTGCTCCAACGCTCGATGAGCGAGTCACTGTGACTTTTGAAGTCGACAATGGGCTTCCTATCGCAATTCAATAGCAGAACGCGTTGAGAATCAGATCCTAACTTGTGAAAAGCACTAAGCACCCTTTATACTAGAATCCTCTAGGAAGGGGATCCCTATGCTTCCATCTCGTTGGCTTGCGGTTTTACTCGTCTCTTTCTCTTCAATTCAACAAGGGATAGGGGCCGATCGTCAGACTCAAAACATTGATTTTCTACATGCGATTTCAGTGTTTGATCAAAAGCGCCCTGGCAAGGAAGATTGGATCCCAAACAACCCCCAAGAACAAGTGCTCCTCGTCACACGCCCTGAGGGCAAAGACATCAAAGGCAAAGACATTGCTACTACCGAAAAGGGCAATGCACGCCATCAGGTCCGAGCGCTGAGGACATCAGAAGGAACACTCGACGAACTGCGATTCTACTGCTTTGAGCGCAATGAAAAAGAGCAATACGAGAATTTCCAGATCCTAGTGCCTACTTCTTCCAAACAAAGCCAGTGGCTGCCCTATATTGCCGTAAAAATAAACGATTTACTTAAGGTCGCCATTGCTAAAGACCGGATTCACACCGACGAGCTGGAATCAGGGTGGATTGGTTCGGGGGCAAGTAAGAAAACCAACCTCAAAGATTTTGAATCGTTGGGATCTCAAGTGATCAACCTCATCACTGAAGATCAAAAGATCTACCCTTTGCTTAGGATCTATGTGGATCAAGCGTTTTCTGCGGAGGAGGGAGGAACCCTGTTGTGGCGATACCTCAATGACGGCTACGGGAGCGAGTACGGCTGGTTCAAACTGGACCTTCGCAAAGACGGTGGTCAATGGATCTTAGAACAAGATGACTCGTCCGGAAGAAACCCTGTCAACCTCCTCGGCGTCGTCTCTCAATTTAGGTATATTTTTCCTATGGGTACTTATGAAGTTGGAATTAAAGAAGTTCGCTTTCAAAAGGTTGCATCCGATGTCCTTCAAAAAATTTAGCTTCGCTTTTTTAATTTTGGGTATTTCGCAAAGTTTTGCCAATCCATTGATAGTAAGTCGATTTGCAAGAGATCTCGCGTCCGTGCGTGTGGAATCGCGGGTCTATGAAGTGACCGAAGAACACGAAACCCTCCGAACCATTGCTGAGAAGCTTTTCAAAAAGGCGCACCTCTGGATGGCCTTGCGAGACTCCAACCCAGAAACCCTAGGCAAATTCAAAGCAGACGACGCCCTGAGTATCCGCACCAAAATCCATTATCAGGTGAGGGTACTAAAGGGATCATCCGAACCCGTAGGAATCCTAACCGCACCTTTGCCACTGGCAGAAGCTGCGAGAAGTGACCGATCACTAGCAAGCCTGCCATCTAGGAGTTGGGAACTGCCGTTCGCAGCCTTGATTTGCTTTATAGGACTGTTATTTTTCGGCCGCATTTTGCGCGCAATAACATCTCATTTCTAGAATAAACTAGCGTTCTTTTTGCTTTCCATTTTATTGAACCGAAACTATGAAAGGTGTTTTGGGTGGAAAGGACCTTTTCTCAATTGCAAATTAAAAGAGCGCTCATTCATCTCTACGTCATTCTATATTGCTTCGTTCAGCCCCTTCTCTCCTGGTCATCTCGTGACGAATTAGAAGGATGCCGCAAAAGTACTTTCACCGATAGTGCCCAGGTTATAGAATCAAGCCAAAGTGGTCTGGGTGCATTTCCTCATCGCTTTCCGTTTGAAAGGGTCATAGGCGAATTTCGAAAGTCACCCAGAATGCTCTATGATCATCGAGAATTGGAAGACTGGCCAATTTATGAATTTCCAGTTTCCAATGAGTGGGACTCGAGCCGCGCACCATTGAACCTCACTAAGCAGGGCATTGTTTTCGGAGTTGGGACGAACGCCTTATGGGACCATGCCATTCGAGGAGATGCCGATGCAATGGTCATTATGGACTACCACCTGGGAGTATTGATGGCTCAGGAATACCTCTTCAGACCCATCGCCATCGAGGCGAGGGATCCCAAGGAATTTCTGCTTATGATTTGGGGCGTAGGACCGGAAGGTACCGAAACCAGATCCTTCCAAGAATTGGTTCACGGACTAAACAATTACGTTGATAATCCTCCGTTAAGAAAATTGGATAGAAATAGCCGACTTCAGTTTGCGAGAGATGTTCTAGGTCGCATGAGTAGAAATCCAAAAATAACACAGGATCAATTGGCAGGAGTAGCAGCCTACTATTCTGCAATCTTCTCAGGTAAGGAACTTGAGAGAAATGCCATTTCGGGATGGCCAGAACTCGGACCTTTCACTGGCGAGTATCTGGCGGAGGGAGGTCATAGTGTCGCAGAGAATCTGATCGCCTTTGCCCACCCCATCAATATGCGATACTTCATTCCAACCCAAATGAGATTTTCTGGAAATATCGCACTCCTCGATCATGAATATTATGGCGCGCTTTCGTCACCCAATGCCTTTGCCCGCTTTAAACGGATTATGACGGACGGCATCTATTATATCCATTCGGACTTTCGAGACGCGGATGCCTACCTAGCAATAAATAGACTGAGTCAGAGACTGGGATTAGATCCCAACCTCCCCATGGGATTCAACCTTTCCAATGTGGTCGACCTAGTGATGAATGAAGACAGCTCTCAGCTGACAAAGGACACCCTTGGGGATTTCTTAACAGGGGTCAGTACTATTCTAAATCGCAAACCCAAAGCACCGCTTTGGGTCTACGAGACCCGCCGGCTCGATTTGCCACATAGGTTTTTTCAATACCGCTGCACACCGGATTGTAGCATTGAGCAAGTCCATAGAAATCGCCAGTAGCGATTTGTGGTATTTGCATTTTGCTCCACTTGGTCTAAGTTCTACGTTCCTCTATTGAGGGCCCATAGCTCAGCTGGTTAGAGCGGTCGGCTCATAACCGATTGGTCCGGGGTTCAAGTCCCTGTGGGCCCACCAGCAAAAAAGGGATCCGGCGCGTAAGCGTAGGATCCTTTTTTGCTTTTGGGGATACACTGGGACTTGAATTGAAGGCTGCGGCGTCCAGTGGACGCTGAGTGAGCGTGATGCGAGCGAAAGCAGCCTGAAGTGAGGCTACGCAGCGTGCGCGCTGGAAGCGCGTAAGCGTAGTAGCCTAGTCCCTGTGGGCCCACCAAAATTTTTCTTTGAGAATCTAAGGGTTTGCATAGTTGGACCGATTGTGTGGTCGAACCAAATAATAATCTTGCAATATATTGCAAGATATCATATCATTAAACCTGAGTGAATCGACGACGAAACAATATTGGCTCTCGTTAGGCTTTTGAATGGAAAAACGTTTGTCCCTGAGAGTCGTGACGAGGAGGGATTCGAATACTTCGCTAACGATAGGCTCGAATGGGAAGGAAAATTTTATAAGCTGATCTGGCTACTGCAGGATCAAGAGATTTATGTTGGAGTAGTCAACGCCTACAGGAGAAAAAAATGAAGTACCCGAGCAAAGAACGACTGCGACAATTTGATGAGAAATTAAGAAAAGTTGAAGGAACCCTCATGGTTGGTCCCAGCTCTTCGCCATCAGAAAAGTTTCGCTGGGAGCTCTGCCAAAGCCTCGTAAAATATCTGGTTGAAAAGAAATTAACACAGGTGGCATTTGCGAAAATGCTCGGCATTGATCAAGCCCGAGTCAGCGAAATAATCCACCACCGAATAGAAAAAGTCTCTACGGACAAACTGATTGCCTACAATGAAAAACTCAACCCTCGTGTTCGTTTCAAAATCGCATAGGTTAAATCGCGGCCAAGCCGGCTCGTCTAAGGTCTCTAGGAAAGTGTTTTTCGCCTTCTTACTGATGATATCCACTTTTTACGGCTTTTGGTTCATGTTTAACATGGATGAATATCTACCTGCACGGGTTAGATTTCTGAGAGGCGTGGAATCAACCCTACTTGGCCATGTTGGACCATGGCTAGCTTTGTTTGAACCCAACGGCCGGTGGAGGTTCTTAGTGACCAACCTTATCGTGCCTTCAATGGTCGGGTTATTTTTTCTTTGGTGGAATGTCCACGTTGTTATCGCGATTGGAATGGCCCTTTGCCTAACGTGGCTCTTACTGCGCACATTCAAGGGAGTTGGCTTTGGTGATTGATCCTTTCCACAAGCTCAAGGACGAAGCCTGCAAAGCGGCATATGAATACTTCGACCTTCATATTCGCAAACTACCTCGCCGCGCAGACGGTCAAATCAATCCATTTGGACCAGGGTTAGATGATAACGACGTCGATGCTTTCCGTCACGCCTACGTCAGCGGTGTTTTTACACAAGAGTATGGCGAAAAAGTGGCGAATTATCTCGGCCTAACCAATGAATATTGGCCAGGAGGTCAATACTCAAATTCTGTGAGTCCCGGTTCTCGCAATATGGACTTATGGAACAACAAAGTAGGCCGACGATACGGGAAAAAAATTCGTGGCCGAAAGGCTCTACTGAAGGCCATTCACAACGCGCTTAAAAAAGGAGAATTGATTTTAAGTCCAAATGACCCTCGAGAGTTCACTGGCTCGCGGAAGGTGCCTTCTAAGCTCTCTAAGCCCATCGTCGCGATTTCGAAATCCAAGTCAGGCCGAAACGAGGTATTCTACGATATTGAAAAACAGGTTGTACTTACGCGAGAGGACCTTGTGGCAAAAATAGAAATAGGACTCTATCCGGGCTATTCGGTCAAAATTATTCGAGGCATTGAAACACCAGTCTCGAAGCGCGATGGAAGAATCACCAACAACATTGGGTGAGGCATTATCTTTGGGACTTCTTTCTCTACTAAAACGGTATTCAACACGGTAATTTTCTCGATCCGAACCAAATTTGAAAAATTCATTTGCTCTCCTTATGTTTGAGCCATCCAATCAGCGTCGTCTTCGGAACTCCCTCCGTTACGCTGATCTTGTTCAACGACCATCCCTTCCCAGGAAGTTTTGCCAGCTTCACAAGATCAGGCCTGGGCCGAATCCACTGGACCG
>CAUJDS010000006.1 GCA_963169695.1 Bdellovibrionota bacterium | reverse complement strand
GAATGGCGCCCAAGCGAATAAGATCCATCTCCTCTTGGGATAAATTGCAGTGTTTGGCAATGCAGAGAGAGAAATGTACCACTCGTTTTGTATGGCCGCCGGTGTACCGATCCTTCTTTTCAATCGCCTCCGCGAGTGCCTCGACGGTGTCATAGAAACTGCCTTTGAGTTTTTCGTAGAGTTGCGCATTTTCAACGGCGATTGCCACTTGATGCGCTAGCGTTTGAAGGAGCCGTAAGTCTTCTCCATAGAAATCCGCCCATGCGTGCCGTTGCGGCTGATTGCGTTCACTAGAGAGGCGATTGAGGGCCTGTAGGACACCAATAACCTTGCCGCGTGAGAGCAAGGGAGTGCAGATCATATTATTGGTTCGAAAAGATGTTTGTTTCTTGGCTCGCCGAAAGTAGCGCGGGTCTTTTTCAACGTCATTGATCAAGAGCGATTCGCCCGTCATGGCTACGTAACCGGCAATCGATTGATCATTGATAGGAAGTCGTAAGAGTTGCTTGAGCTTTAGCCCTGCCTCTCCTAACGCCGTTTCGAAATAAAGGTCTCCCTTGTCGGTATCTACCAAGAAGAGCGATGCCGTTTCACATTGCAAAAGCTCACAGGTCGCCATCAGGGCCTTTTCCCGAACCACGGCGGAATCCAGCGTTGAATTCAGCAGGCTCGAAAGATTGGTCAAACCTTCCAATTGACGAACTTTCTCTTTCATCTCGATCAAGAGAGTTGTGACATCTTGTGAAATGCCTTGAATTTCTTTGAGAATACCTCGCTTTTTTTGGCGACGGCTCGTTGGGCCCTTACGCTTTGCAGGGTATTGTGTTGCGGGACTGGTGCTTCTTTTTAAGGGCATCGGCTTCCTGCCTTATGTTGCCTTATTTACGTTGGTCTCTAAAAATTGCCTCAGTGAAAAATCATCCTGATGCTCACTGAGGCTTGAGAGTTTTTGTAGAACCGTCTCCCACGAATCCGTCCTTGGACTCAGACCACAACCACACCTTTCAGTCTAAAGGTGCCAGCGCCCCCGTCAAGCTAACCTGCTCAATTCTTTTGTGAATAAATTTTTAGAATCTGTTGATAAATAACTTTTCGGGAAAGGCCAAAGGTCTGACTCAGGGATCGAGCAGCTTCAGCATTTGAGACGCCGCAATCCTTCAAGCATTTCAAGGCTTTCAGGAGATCGTCGGAGCCTTCCACAACGGGAGGAAGTTTGCAGGCCCCCTGAACAAGAAACATCCACTCCCCTTTGGTGCCTTCACGATGCAATTCTTGCAGCACTTCGGGCACGATATCCATGGAAGCTCCGCGCCAAATTTTCTCGAAAACCTTGGTCATTTCCTTCGCTACCACCAAGGTTGCTTGAGGCAGTCGCTTCAAAAGACTTTGAAGCGTCGCTTTCATCCGCAAGGGACTCTCCATCCAAAGCAAAGCCTGATCGGAGGCCTCACAAAGGCCCCACTGCTTCTCTTGAAGCGATTTTTGCCTTGGAAAATAGCCTCGAAATGAAAATCCCTCGGCTCCCACACATCCCGACAATGCAACTAAACTCGTTACAGCCGAGACTCCAGGGGCTAAGTGGATCGCCAGTCCTTCTTCATTCAAGGAAGCTACCGCACGCGCTCCAGGATCATTGATGCCAGGCATGCCGGCATCACTCACCATCGCCAGCACCTTGCCCTCTCGAATCTTATCCGCGATTTCCGGAAGCTTTTTCGTAAGTACGGCTTCATCGAGTCGATGGAGGGGCTTCTGCAATCCAAGATGGTTCAACAAAATACGAGTTCGACGAGTGTCTTCACAATAGACTTCATCACAGACTTTCAACACCTCTTGGGCACGCAGGGTAAGGTCGCTCAAATTACCAATGGGTGTTCCGACCAGCCAAAGACCAGGCAAAATTTTCCGAGATGACGTGGACATCCGGGCCTTGATACCATCATTCTTAGTAAAAAGGGGCATGACATGAAGACGACGTTTAGAGAATCCGAAGAGGTGATCGTGATCGACTTTCAAGGTTTTCTCAACTTCGAGTGCCAAGAACCCCTTCGCCAAAACCTGGCTTCCCTCTCCCAACGACTCAATGCCCGTGAAGACGGCAAGCAAGTGGTCTTCAATTTTACGGACCTTGAGTTTGTAGGATCGAGCGGAATCAGCACCTTCCTCAATACCCTAGCGGACTTTAGCAACCAAGCGACGCTACCACCTCGTTACTATGGCGTACGGTCAGAATTTCAGCGCCTCATGAAGGCACTTGCAGATGAAGCGATTTTTGAATTCTATGACGATGAAGAAAACGCCGTCCGTGGCTCCAAGTACAGCCACTAAGGAACGAGCCCCATTTATTAAAAATTTGCTAGCGTAGCATTCCATTGAAAAAGCACGGGTGGACTCCAACGCACACTTCGCCATCGATCTTCTTCTTCTCTCAAATTCTCAAAGAGATCTGCACGAAGTGGATTTTGAGGATCGTCGCGGTGGTTGATATGATAGATCCCCACGGCTATCCCAAGAAAAAAGCCTACCGAACTCCCCACGAAAATTCCTCGTGCCGACTGATGAGCTGGCAAGCTGACGAGCCCCAATCCTGTTCCAATGGCGGCGCCATAGAGGCTACTCACCATCACCGTTTTTACATCAGCATCCACTGCTCGAGCGGGAATCGAAAAAACTAACGCCCCGCATAGGACAATCAACAAAAAAAGGGAGATCCGATTTGGAAACATTCCTGTCTGAGTTTAGCACTCCCACCAGGCGTTCGGCACGATTTTCCACTCTTCCCCATCAGAAACAAAAACATCAAACCTCACGCCATCCGCCGGTCCGTGATAGGTCACTAAATACTGCTGTGCAACGCGAGCAATTCGCATTCGTTTCAAGTGATCCACGCTCTCTAATGCGGTATCTAGGCCCCAATCTCTTCCTCTTACTTCCACAAAGACCAGGTCCAGACCCGTTGCAGACTCGACCTCCGCGATCAAATCAATTTCGCCCGACTTCAACCGAAAGTTCTGTTCAAGGATTCGATATCCCAATGCCTCAAGGTTTCGGCGAGCAAAGGTCTCAAGCGCACGTCCATTCATTGCCATTCTTATAGGTCGTGCAATTTTTATGCTGCCTCTAGCAATTTTTAAAAACCTGAGTTACTGCGGTTGTCATGAAACAATCAAGTACTGCTTCCAAGCACCCGGCTGGTCTTTCTGTTTTGTTTTTCTCAGAAATGTGGGAACGCTTTAGTTACTACGGCCTTCGGGCCCTGCTGGTGCTCTACATGATTAAGCACCTGGGCTACTTGGACAAGCGCGCCTATGCGGTGTACGGCGCCTATTTTGCTTTGGTCTATGCTACCCCGGTTGTGGGCGGAATCTTAGCTGACCGCGTTCTAGGACAACGCTACTCAGTAATCCTCGGTGGTATCTTGATGTCCATTGGTCACTTCTTTATGGCCATTCCGAGCGAGCCGTTCTTCTACCTTGCCCTTGCCTTTGTATGCGTGGGCTGTGGCTTCTTTAAACCCAATATCTCCACGATGGTGGGACAGCTCTATGAGCAAGGCGATTCTCGCCGGGATTCGGCCTTTACGATTTTCTACATGGGGATCAACCTCGGAGCCTTCTTTGCTCCACTCGTCATTGGCATCGTGGGAGAGCGATACGGATGGCATTATGGATTCTCCATTGCCGGCATCGGAATGCTCTTAGGACTTTGGACCTTCAAAAGCAAAGAGTCCACACTTGGAGACGCTGGACTCCCCCCTAATAATGGAAACATCAAGCGAGTGGTTGCGGGATTTACCATGCACCAGTGGATCTACGTCCTCAGTTTTCTAGCTACGCCAATTTTGGCCTATGCCCTCTATCAAGTCACCGTCTTCAGCAACCTCCTCAATATCGTTGGCGTTGCTATGATTTCGTACCTCGTCTACGAAGCCATCAAGTTTGGCGGAGTCGCGCGAGATCGCATTTTCCTGGTGATCTTGCTAATGTTCTTCCATACGACATTTTGGGCACTCTTTGAGCAAGCGGGAAGTTCGCTTACGGTATTTGCGGATCGAAACGTATCGCGAAGCCTCTTGGGTTGGATCATGCCGGCTTCTGTCACTCAAGCTTATAACCCTTTCTTCATTCTCACCTTTGGAGCGCTATTTGCTTGGTTATGGAAGTACCTAGGGCAGAAAAACAAAGACATCAGCATACCGCATAAGTTCGTACTGGGCCTCGTGGGCGTCAGTACTGGGTTCTACGCGCTTGTTTTCGGCGCCAAATTTGCTGGACTTGACGTGCAATCCGGACTCCAAGCTCAGACGGGTATGATTTGGCTTATCTTGGCTTACCTCTTTCATACCCTTGGCGAACTCTTTATTTCTCCCATCGGTTTGTCTGCAGTGACCAAACTAGCTCCCGCTAAACTTGGTAGCACGATGATGGGTGCATGGTTCCTCTCCATCTCCTTTGGTAATCATATTGCGGCGGCAATCGCTGGATTGACCGGCTCCAATGAGTCTGGAGTGGATGCTTCTAAGTTAGCTCCCGCAGAAACCCTCACGATTTATACTGGGGTGTTCATGCAAGTGTTCTGGACCGCTATGGCCATAGCAGTTCTCCTGATCATCATTACGCCATTTCTTAAGAAGCTAGCTCACGGAGTAAAATAGAGCCCTATCGGGATGGCTGTGTAGCGATAGAAAAACTTTGCGCACCAGCTTCGCGGGCGAGGTCCATAATTTCAATGGCTCGCCCTAGGATAACCTGACGGTCGCCTTCTAGCACTACAACCTTGGATTTGGTGGACAACAGCGCCTGCTGAACCGCAGACCGAAGGCTATCGGGCGAAACGTCTTTGAGCAGATGAGTATTGAGTAGTAGCCCGCCGTCTGAGCGCAAAGTGAGGATCACTCCCTCGGGTTCCGAACGGCTCGATGCTCCCTTAGATTCTGGCAAATCAACATCGACGCCCATCTGGGTCATGACACTGCTGGTGACCATGAAAATAATAAGGAGAACCAGGAATACGTCCGTTAGCGGAGTGATATTGATCTCAGAGAGAATCCCCTGCTCTCCTTCTTCTTCGTCGAAGCCGCCCTGACCGGGCAAATGAATCCCCACCTTCAGCTATCTCCCAGATTTTCGAGAAGCTCTTCCGACAACGTCCTAACCTGAAGAAGAAGCCTGGAGCTGTAGGTCAAAAAAGTGTTGTAAGCAATGGAGGCAATCACAGCGACTACGATCCCAGCTGCAGTTGCAACCAAGGATTCAGAAATGCCAGAAGCAACCGTTGCAAATCCGCCTTTTCCGGCAGCAGCCATTTCTTGAAAGGCCTTAAGAATTCCGACCACCGTTCCAAACAAACCCACGAAGGGTGAGGCGCTCGCGATCGTTCCCAAGATCCAAAGTCCACTTCGCACATCCACTGCGACCTCTCTCCGCTCACGATCAACAGCCGCCATCCACTTTCCACGAAGCTTTACATCCTTCGACTCCAATCGCTCCAATGCCACTCGAAGCAAACGCGAAGTCGGCAACCGAGGCATACTCTGACAAAGTGCGGTTAAACGCTGCGTTTCATGTCGCACAAAACACTCGAGCGCCTTGGCCTGGAACAACGGCAACTCTGCTTTGACCTTTCGAAAGGACCAGAGTTTCTCAAATACAACGCCCCAAGCTAGGAGGGAGAATCCCATGAGGGGATACATAACGAATCCCCCCGATTGAAACCATTGCCACAAAGACATCGCTCGTCTTCCTCTCTTTTGTACGGCATGATAATGTTGTGTTGGGGGAATGACAAAACCTAAATGACAAACGCGATCTATCAGCCCGTGTTCTTAAAGGCCCATATCGCATTTACGGTGGATAAGCATATGCTTAATTTCACCGAGAAAAGCATCACTCCGTTCGGAACCCATAGCCTTCCTTGGAATCCCCTTTCTCCAAAAAAGCACTTCGGCCGCAAGACCATCGTCAACCTAAGGGTCTTGGTATCAGAGCCGGTCAATATTCAGACCCCCGCTCGAATCACCCGAGAGCATTCCTTCTATGGCGAACAAATGGGATTGCGATTCGAGATGGATCCCGAGCAGCGAAAAATCTTAGACGGCTTCGTCAAACACGAAGGTCATCATCCCGGTGACTATTCGCGAAAATACCCACGTATTCCGACGACGCCCGATGTTCCAAGCTTTCCAATGCGTGTCTTGGGCGTATTGCAAGAACGTCAAGAAAACATGATTCCTTTGATTTTTGATGTTGGCAACATCAGCATTGGAGGTATCCTTCTCAAAACGGAGAATCCTTATTCCCTTTCCATTCAATTGGGACATCAACTCGATCTCTACTTGGAGCCTCGAGGCGACTTGCCATTGCAGATATCAATGCAAGGCCAGGTATGCCGCATCATGGAAGACCTTTCGACCGAAACCGGAAATCTGGTGCGCTATTTTGGAGTCAAATTCACTCGAATTTCAGAAGAAAACCGCGCAGCCTACCTCGAACTTCTTAAGGATGTCCTCGAGCGTCTGAAAATGAAATTCTAAAATCAGCCTAAAAAACCGACGAATCATCAAAAACCAAAAAATAAAAGCTTAAAAATAGGCTGTTTTTAAAAATACGTCTTGATGAATTGAAAATTAGCACTTACAAATGGAAACAACGGTCCAAAAAATTGGACCGGAAACTTGAATGTAACGTCCAATTAGAAAAGGGGACCTCCAAATGAAGAAAAAAAAGAGCAGTAAGAAATACTCGTTTATTGGCCAAATTTATCAAAACACCTTGAAGCTAGCCGATGTATCACGCAGCGGTGGAGTGAAGATCAAGAAGTCTGAATTCAAGCAAATGCTTGAGACTGAGTTCTTAACAGCTGCCAAGCTCTCCGCAAAAGGCGAGCGCGTACGTTTTCCAGTGATTGGTGCATTGGTTCGTAAAGAAGTGAAAGCCCGCAAGGCAGGCAAAGGCGTGAATCCATTCACGGGTGAGCCAATGGCAATCAAGGCTCGTCCAGCATCGAAGAAACCACGTTGGTCCTTCCCAAGATCCCTTAAGGACACGTTTGCTGATAAGCGCTATTGGTAATCGCCTTTAGTAGAATTGAACGAGACCGTGCTTGGTTCACGCTAAGCACGGTTTTTTTTTGCCTTGATGCCAGAGATTGAGTAGCTTGGCGCAACAAGACAAACGGAAGCGAGGAACTGGATGCGTTTAGTTACATGGATCAATTCAGAAGGTGATAGTCGCGTAGGAATTCGCGTTACAGGTAAAGACCGCGAAGAAGACATCTTTTCTGCATGGATCATCGACTTTGAAGAAGGATGTCAGTGTCTCGAAAAGCGCGGGGTACGTCTTCCCCAGCTTGGCTCAAAGCCCTATCGCGACATGGTCTCCTTTATTCGCCATCAAAATCAAACCATGGACCTCGCCAATCAAATGGTAGAATCATGGCGCAGCGGAGAGCTTAACGCCGACCTTTGTCGACCCGAAAAGGACGTCAAACTCCACGCCCCTGTACCCCACCCAGTATCCTTCCGAGATGGATACTGCTTTCGTCAGCATGTAGAGACCATGCGAAAAATGCGCGGACTTCCAATGTTAGAGGAATTTGATCTCTACCCAACCTTCTATTTTAGCAATCATCGCAATGCCTCAGGACCAGGTGAAGTACTGGCGCCCAAACGCCTCTCCGAGTCCGGACTCGATTACGAGCTGGAGCTTGCCATCGTTCTAGGCAAAGGTGGGCGCAATATTCCCGTAGAAGAAGCTGATCAGCACATCTTTGGCTACATGATCCTCAACGACTGGTCCGATCGCTCCATCTGGCTCAAGCATGAATCCAAAATGAGCATGGGGCCTTCCAAAGCCAAGGACTTTGCTACTACCTTTGGGCCCTACTTGGTGACACCCGATGAATTGAAGTCCAGACTCATCGCTGGACCCAAGGGCAATCGTCACGACCTGAAAATGACTGCCGCTGTGAACGACCAAGTCCTATCGGAAGGAAATGCCAGCGCTATGAGCTGGACCTTTGCACAAATCATTCATCATGCCTCTTGGGGCACCACGCTTGAAGCCGGAGATGTCATTGGATCTGGCACCGTCGGCACGGGATGTCTTGCGGAATTGAACCTCACTGGTGTGACGAAAAACCGCTGGCTCAAAGAAGGTGACCAAGTCTCTTGTCGAATCGATCTCTTAGGCAACCTTCAGAATGTGGTTCGCCTGGAGCGATCATGAAGCTCTATCATTACTGGCGATCCTCTTGCAGTTGGCGAGTACGATGGGCCTTAGAACTCAAAGGCATTCCCTGCGAATTTGAAGCCGTTAACCTACTCGAAGATCAACAACAAACTACCAGCCACCTCGAGCGAAATCCTATGGGCCAGGTACCTGTATTAGAATGGCAGGATGCCCGCTCGAAAGAACGGTTCCTATTATCCGATTCTCTCGCCATCCTCTCCTGGCTGGAAGCAAATCACCCCTCGCCCGCTCTGCTTCCCAAGGACCCGCTTCTTGGAGCCCGAACACTCGAACTCCAAAACATCATCGCCTGCGGCACTCAGCCCATTCAGAATTTAGTAGTACTCAAGCATTACTCTTCCGATCAAAAGGCGAGGCTCGGGTGGGCTCAGCACTGGAATCTTCGAGGACTTCGGGCCTATGAATCTCAACTCGAACGCCATCAGCCGAAAGGTGCGAGCTACTCGCTTGGCAATGATCCCACTTGGGCGGACCTAAGCCTCATTCCGCAGTGCTACAATGCCTTTGAGCGATTCCAGGTTTCTCAGCAGGATTTCCCTCGAATCTCCGCAATCTACCAGCATGCCCGCGCGACGGAAGCCTGCAAACGTGCATCGCCTGAAGCTTTTCAACCCCAATGACTACGTCCATCCAAAACGCCATGCAGCTAGCACTCGATGCCGCACGAGAGCACTGGGGAGCCACTGCGCCCAATCCTCCAGTCGGAGCCGTTGTTCTTTCTGAAGATGGAGGAATCCTAGGAATAGGTGCTCACACCAAAGCTGGGCAACCCCATGCTGAAATCCTTGCACTTCAGAATGCGGCACTTCATCACCCAACCAATACTCCCCACACACTTGTCGTTACCCTCGAACCCTGCAATCATTTTGGTAAGACAGGTCCCTGCACTGAGGCCATCCTCCAATCTTCCATTCGCAAGATTGTAATTGGGACACGCGATCCCAATCCACACGTTGCAAGCGGTGGGGCAAAGGCACTGCAGGACGCTGTTCGAATAGTAGAAATTGGCGTCTTGGAAAACGACTGCAAAGACCTCATCGGGGGATTTCGGAAACGTGTCCTACTTGGGCGGCCTCGCATTCGAGTCAAACAGGCGCTCCGATCAAATGGCTCGATGATTCCTGACCCTGCCCAAAAAACTTTCACGCGAGAGAGCTCGCTTCTTTTCTCACACCAACTCAGACGTCAAAGTGACGCGTTCTTAACCGGAAGCGGAACTGTCCTCGCAGACAATCCCCTATTTACAGTGAGAAAATGCCCCGACCATTCCGGAAAAGTCCGAACGCTCCTTATTGCTGATCGCCGAAGACGGATTCCAAACACATGGATTCAAGAAGCTGCTACGAGGGGGCTAAGGGCCATTGCCATAGACGATCTCTCGACGGCTATCTTTCAACTAGGCTCCGAAGGTGCTAATGAAATCCTTGTCGAAGCAGGCCCCACCCTCCTTCAAAAGCTCCGAGCAGCCGACCTATGGGATGAATGGATCAAGATCACCCATGGAGAAAGCGAGGACCTCATTGAAACCGAGAGGAGACCTTTTTAATGTTTTCAGGAATTATTGAAAAAACAGGCCGCGTCCTTTCCTCAACTCGAACAGGAAAGGACCTCCAACTCGAAATTGAAACCTCCTGGCGAGACCTTCAGTTGGGAGAGAGCATCGCCGTACAAGGAGCCTGCCTCACCGTCGCCAAACTCGATCTTGATCGCGCCACCTTTGACGTAAGCCCAGAGACCTTGGCCCTCACCTGCCTTGGCAAGCTGCTACCAAAGCAAGGGGTCAACCTTGAACGATCCCTTCGTGTAGGCGATCGCAATTCGGGCCACTGGGTGCAGGGCCATGTGGATGGAATGGGCGAAGTACTGAGCGTACGACGCCTGTCCGATCCCAAGGAGCACTGGGAGCTCGAAATCGCCGTACCCTCGCGATGGAACCAGTACTGGATCGATAAAGGATCTATTGCGGTGAATGGAGTCAGTTTAACGATTCACGGAATCCAGGAGAGCCCCGAAACTTCCTCCGTCCATCTTCGATTTGTCATCGTACCTCACACTTGGTTGAATACTCAATTTCACGCGCTTGAGCCTCGTACTCAGGTAAATATTGAAATCGACGTACTTGCCAAGTACATTGAGCGCCTATGCCAACCACACCTCTCGCAACGATCGAAACAGGATTAGAAGCCCTAAGCCAAGGAAAAATGGTGATCCTCGTCGACGACGAAGATCGCGAAAACGAAGGCGACCTCGTCCTTGCAGCCGAGAAAGTAACTCCCGAAGCCATCAACTTCATGGCCACGCATGCAAGAGGCCTAATCTGCCTTGCACTCAACAGCGAGCGCGTCGATCAACTCGAACTTCCACTCATGTCCCAACGAAGCCTGTCCAAAAAGCGCACGGCCTTCACCGTATCCATTGAAGCGCGAGACGGCGTTACTACAGGGATTTCCGCCGCCGATCGATCCAAAACCGTTCAGGTCGCCATGGATCCTTCCAAGAGTAGCTTAGATTTAGTTTCTCCAGGTCATATCTTCCCCCTTCGAGCGCAAGGAGGTGGTGTCTTGGTTCGAGCTGGCCACACCGAAGGCTCAGTCGACTTAGCTCGGCTGGCAGGATTCCTACCTGGCGCCGTTATTTGCGAAATCATGAACGAAGATGGAAGCATGGCCCGTCGCGGTGACCTCTTCAACTTTGCAAAGAAACATGGTGATATTCCCATCCTCACTATTCGAGATCTGATTTCATTTAGAATGCAGAAAGAGAGCCTTATTAAGAAGGCGGCTGAAAGCACGCTTCCTACTCAGTGGGGAGAGTTTCGTGTCATGGCATTTGAAAGTGTCATCGATAACACGGAACACCTCGCATTGGTTCGCGGCAACCTGGATGGAGAACCCTTGGTCCGAGTGCATTCCGAGTGCCTTACGGGCGATGCCTTTCAATCGCTTCGCTGCGATTGTGGTCCGCAACTTCACCAAGCACTGCAAAGGATATCCGAATCTAACAACGGCGTTTTGGTCTATATGCGAAATCAAGAAGGCCGCGGAATCGGCTTGGCCAATAAAGTGCGCGCTTATCATTTGCAGGATCACGGCCTCGATACCGTGGAAGCCAACGAAAAACTCGGCTTCAAACCTGATCTTCGTCACTATGGGATTGGCGCACAGATCCTCAGAAGCCTCGGAATTCAACGCATGCGACTCCTCACCAATAATCCCAAAAAAATTATTGGACTGGATGGCTATGGCCTCACCGTCACCGACCAACTTGCCATTGAGGTCAAACCCAACCCACACAACCTCAATTACTTGCTCGCCAAGCGTGACAAACTCAATCACTCGCTCAATCTGGAACCCAAGGAGTCCTAGCCATGAAGCCCATCCGCATCGCAATTCTTACAAGTCAATTCAACCAAGAAATCACCAACGGCTTGCTTTCTGGAGCACTGAAAACACTAGAAAAAGCTTCTCTCGCTCGTGATCAGATTCAGGTTTTTCCTGCTCCAGGTGCCTATGAAATTCCTCTTTTGGCTCAAGAAGTGGCTCAGTCCGAAAAATTTGACGGTGTTATTGCACTCGGCTGTGTCATCAAAGGAGAGACTGCACATTTTGAATACATCAGTGATGCTGTCGCCCACGGTCTAATGGCCACCATGCTAAAGACTTCCGTTCCAATAAGTCTTGGAATCCTTACCACCTATACGTGGCAACAAGCCGTTGAACGGTCTCAAGAAGACTCTGTCGAGAACAAAGGTAGAGAGGCAGCACTCGCATGCCTTCAATTAATTCAATCTTTGAAAGAAATTAGGACAATCAGCTAATTGTTTTTAGTGACGAACGCCAGGGCTTCCCGCGCCACTTCCACCGTTGCCACTATTATGATCTGATGGGCCTTCTGCGACTGTGTAGCCAAAGGGACTCAATCGCGAAGGACTTCCCGCACCACTTCCTCCTGAAGGTTCACCCGGTGAGAAAACAATCGCGTTGGAGTTTTTAGAATAAACGGATGCTGAGTCAGAACCGCTAAAAAAACCTGTACTCCCATAAAGAGCAATCCCCAAAGCCAAAAAGGGAACCGTTAATCGCATCATAAGACTAATGCAGTGGCGTAGTGTTCGGATCTTCATTCGAGGGTCCTTTCAGCTGAGGGGCAGGTTGGTTATCCGTTGACAGTCCAGTTTCCGTCAACGAAAAAAACATGATTTCAAGTTGGTAAACGGCGTCCTTCTCCTGGTCCTGATTCATCAAATCGACCATATCCATACGAAATTTCTCGATCAATTCGTGCGCCTTAGGAACGGACTCCATTTTGATTGGGATGGTAAAACCCGTGACATAGCGCTCTCGATCGTTGCGATAACGTCGAATACTCTTCTTGGCGTTATCCAGCGTTTGCTCGTGGTACCTCATGAGACCTTCATCATTCACCGACTGGTCGGTGTCTACGGTCTCACCTGATTGAACGAGTGCGTTGTCATCGGATCGTCGCAGCAAATCCAATCGGAGCAAGGTTTCAATCGCCTGTTTGACTTGCTTCGGAGAAACATCAAATCGAAGCCTGCGAGAAATCCACTCGAAGTCTTCCTGAAATCCTTTGGTCGCTACCAATTCGCGAATGGCATAGTAATACCAATTCGAAACAGCAAAAAAAGTATCTGAATCGAGGAGCTTAAATTTTCCAGCAGGGTGATGGCGGCCCAATTTTTCCATCAACAGCACACTCAAGCGAACGTCCTCACGAACTTTATGAAGCGTCACAAGATCTTCAAAGTATGCGGCCTCTCTTTTATCAAAACGAAAATGCGTACTGAGTGTTCGTATCAATCGCTTTCCGGGATTGCGTTGACCATTGAGGATCATGATCAAGGTCGAGGGGCTTCGAATTCCGAGCTGCCTTGCCCAAACACCGTAGCTCCAATTGGGTCGCTCATGCTTACGAGCGTAGTAATAGTCTCGAAGGATCGAACGATAATCCGAATACTCGTAAACTGATTTGCTAAACATATCCGAACTTATATAACCTGACGCATATTGTTAGACAAGGAAAATTCCCACGCAATTGTGTTATGAGAAATCGGATGTTTAAGGACTCGACTGACCCAAAATCTTTCTTGGAATCCTTTCTTACGGAATCCCGAAAAAAAAGAATCGCCGAGGTAGCGGCCGAAAGGACTCGATGGGTTCTTCCGGTCCTAGAAGGAATCTATGATCAGGGCAATACCAATGCCGTCCTTCGAACTTGCGACGGACTCGGCATCCTCTCGGTCGAAGTCATTGAGACCTCCCAGAACTTCAAAGTCGCCAACCGAATCTCCCAGGGTGCAAGCGGTTGGCTCGAAGTTCAAAAGCGCTCCTCGACTCGCGAATGCTTCGAATCGCTCCGATCCAGGGGATATCGCATAGCCGTTAGCTCCCTCGAGGAGCCGTCAGATGACCTTGAAGGCCTCGACTTGTCCCAACCCCTGGCTCTCGTATTTGGAAACGAAAAACAGGGCTGTTCGCGAGAGGCGCACGCGCTGGCGGACTGCCGATTCAAAATTCCAATGGTTGGAATGAGCCAAAGTTACAATATTTCCGTAGCAGCTGCTCTCGCGCTCTACTCCACCCTAAGGAAGGCTCGCGACCAAATCCCCCCTGAAAAGCTGAAGCTTCATGCGGAAGACCTTCATGCACTTGAGCTTCGTTACTGCTTGAAGAGTATTCCTTTTGCCGACAAGCTCAACTTCCCACCTCAGCCGTCAAAGCACTCGACTCCTTTCGCCTAGGCGTGTTATTCTCGATTTCGACAAAGGCGGATCCGATTCATGCAATTCCAGCAGCCACTCACTTCCTTTCTTTTGGCCACCTTCACCCTCTTGGGAGCTCTGCCAGCCCTTGCCGCGACCCCTTCCGAAAGTGGAATCGTAGAGGCCCGAATGGCGGTAGAGAGCATCATCGAACGGCCATCCATCCACCAAGGCTTCAAAAAAGCCCTTCAACTTGAAGATGAATCACAAATGTCGCTTCAGTTGATTCCATCCAAGGATGGAGTCAATGCCGTCGCTCAAAAACTCATCCTCAATCTATCGGGAGAGTTGACCACTTTTTGGATCAAGAAAGCGAGCGAAGGACCCTGCGGTGAAAAAATTCTCAAAGGATCTTATTCTTCCAATGATTCTGTTTCGAAGCTATTTGGCTATCAAATGGAACTCACCCTCACTGATTTTCGCAAAAGCCAGTGCTCCAAGATCCCTGAGTCGGGAGAATGGCAGGCATCCTTGGTGCTTCTCAAAAAAGAAAAGTCTTCCAAGCAGCCAGGCACCTATGTCGAGGCAGGCCGAGCCCTCTTAGCCGGTCAGCCTATCCGAGTCCTTCACGTCAATTAAAGACCATTTGATTTTCTCGGGCTTTGGGCTTAGATGCTAAAGAAATGCTATGGATTTTCATCCTCTTAGGCTGGGCCGCTTCGCCCGTCCTTGCAGAGAACAGTTTTATTGCCTCTATCTACCCTTTGCAGCTCATCCTATCGGAATTGGCGCCAGGCCAGGTGAGCAAAGATCCCCTCCTTCAACCGGGATCCTCTCCTCATACGCATGAACTAAAACCCTCTCAGGTCAAGCGTCTCTCTGATTCTCTGGGAGTATTTTATGTGGCTCCAAGCTTGGATGAATGGGCCTCTCACACGCCCATGAATCATTCTCACGCGTGGCTTGATTTTCTTCCGGCTGCATCGCGCCTTTTGTATGGAAAGGGTGTTGACGCACACTTCTGGGTAGACCCTCTTTCTGTACGGGAGTCTCTTCCACTTGCGACTCAAACACTCTGCACGCTCCTTCCCCTTGAATGCGCCTCCATTCAAAAACGAAGCAAAACCTTTAGCGACAAACTCACCGCTCTAGATCACACCATTCGAACATCGCTGTCGAAGGTCGTAGCGTCCAAGCCGCGCCTGGTACTCTCGCATCCATTCCTTCGCTATTACTTAAATCGGTATGGAATAGAAGTGGTCACCATCGTTCACAACAACTGCAATCAAGAAGTGCAACTCCGAGGTTTTCTGACCAAACTCAAGTCCATCAAAGAGCTGCATCCTCGCGCGCTTCTGACGCTGATGGATTTACCCAGCTCCGGCATATCGCTCACGACGTTAAGTGAAGAAACGGGGCTTCCGATCATCCCTCTTGATCCCTATGGAAGCCCATCCACCACGCCCAACTATGCTACGCTCCTTCTCAACATCACCGGTGCGCTCAAAAAGGGACTGCAATGAGCGCGGCCCCAGCTGTCTCGTTTCATCAAGTAAGCGTCAAACTTGGGTCTCACTTGGCGCTTCAAGAAGTGAGTTTTGAAATTCCACAAAATGCCTACTTCACTTTGATTGGGCCCAATGGTGCCGGAAAGTCCGTATTGATTCGAACGATGATGGGAATTTTGGCTCCGACACAAGGAAAGGTTGAACTCTTCGGCCAGGCCCTCAAAAAGAACCACGCCGCTTGGTTTGGTTATGTACCGCAACTCAAGACCTTTGATGTTTCGTTCCCAGCAACGGTCGGTGAATTCATTCTTTCTGGTCGCGATCAACGATGGCCCTTTCGAATCACCGAGGATGACCAAAATAAAATCCTTGAGGTTCTGAGGTCCGTCAAGGCCGAGCGTCTTTTTGAGCGATCCCTCTCTCTCCTATCGGGCGGAGAATTGCAAAGGGCCTACCTCGCTCGCGCTCTGATTCGGCACCCAAGGATTTTGATTTTAGACGAACCTTCAACTGGTATCGATATGGAAGGCGAAGAAGATTTGTACAAGCTCTTGGACGAAATTCGGGCACGCCAACAAACCACTATTGTTATGGTGACCCATGACCAGACAGTAGCTGAGCATCATTCGTCCCATGTTCTTCTTCTTAATCAGCGCGTGATTGCTTTTGGATCCCCCACTCAAGCGTTGACGGAAACCTCCCTAAAAAAAGCCTTTGGTCATCACGCCCACCATCACGAAATGCCGACGAGGCTTCCATGAGCACCTTACTAGAAACCCTTCACTATGGGTTTATTCAACGCGCATTACTGGCGGGCACTCTCTTAGGGCTTCTTGGCAGTTATTACGGCTGTTTTGTGGTCCAACGAAGGCTGAGTTTTTTTGGAAGTGGCCTTTCGCATTCGGCTCTCGGCGGCGTTGCAATTGGACTCCTAGCTGGCATCCATCCCCTCGCCGTAGCTGTACCTTTTACGCTCGGCGTGGCCATCCTAAGCACCTGGCTCCGAGATAAGACGCGATTGAGCGGCGACACTTCCATTGGGATTTTTTTCTCGCTCTCTGTCGCGCTCGGCATGATCCTTTTGTCTTTGAGAGACAGCTATACGGTCGACGCCTTTACCTACCTCTTTGGATCTATCTTGGCAGTGAATCAAAGCGATGTCCTCTGCGCACTGGGACTTTTCATCCTCAATGGCTTTACCCTTCCGCTTTGGCGCCGCTGGAGTTACGCAACTTTTGATCGCTCGCTGGCCGAATCGGATGGATTGCCCGTTCGACGTGATGACTACCTCCTTAATTCCCTGATTGCTCTGACCTTGGTTATCGCTATGAAGATACTCGGCATGATCTTAATGACGGCTTTTCTAGTGATTCCGCCAGCTACTGCGCGTTTGGTCTCCAAGCGATTTTCTCAAATGACTCTGCTTTCATGCCTTTTGGGAGTTTTTACCACCCTAGGGGGCTTGCTACTCTCTTACCTTTTGGACTTTCCTTCGGGTGCGACGATTGTCATGGTTCAGGGTTTTCTCTTTCTTGTATTTCTCTTTATTTGGCGCATACGCATTACAGGTAAATCCTCATGAATCCCATGACCCGATTGTTTCGATTCATTCGTAAACTCTGTCTCTGGATTGGAGCGAGTGTCTTGCTTTCTTCCACGCTTTTTTTGGGCTACGGAATTTATTTCGTACGAACCCTTCCAAAGCTGGATCAACTTTCTTATTCGGATTTAGTCAAACGAGCCCAAGAGCGCATCAAAGATCGCACCCTCAATAAATCCAAGCACCATCATTGGGTCACCATGAAGGAAGTGAATCGCGAAGCCGTCTTTGCGATTATGTTGAGTGAAGACGCATCCTTCTTTCACCACAAAGGAGTAGAGGTGGACGCGCTCTTGCAGTCAGCGGTCGAGAATATCAAGGCACGCCGCTATGTCTCCGGGGCGAGCACCATCAGTCAGCAGGTGGTGAAAAATGTTTTTCTGACGCCAGAAAAAACTATCGCTCGCAAGGTCCGAGAACTCTTCGTGACCCACGGGCTAGAAGAGCACTTCCAGAAAAATCAGATCCTCGAGGTCTACCTCAATGTTGCGGAATTTGGACCTGACATCTACGGAATCCACGAGGCCGCCCAACACTATTTCTCCCATCCTCCAAGCCTTCTGAATGCCGCAGAAGGGGCTTTTTTGGCCGTCATGCTCCCTTCTCCCAAGAAATACTATCAATATACGTTCGTTAAAAAGACCCTCTCACCCCCCAAACGTAAGAAAATACAGCGTATTTTGAGGGACATGCTTACCCAAGAGCTGATTACGCCCGCTCAGCATTCTGAATACTTGACCTATGACTACTTTGCCAAAATGACTCCGCAGCCCGAGGTGACCCCTTTACTTACTCCGGCGACCCTGGACGAGGAAGAAGAAGAGGAAGAACTCGACCCCGTCCCGACCAAAGAGCTATTTCCTTACTAAGGCATCAAAACGACTTGAATTCTTGGGGGTTTTTCTGATATCCCATGGGGATTCTTCAGGAGAGATTTAGTTATGTCGCGTAGATGTGAAATTTCAGGTGTTGGTAAATTTTTTGGTAATAACGTCAGCCATTCCAATCGACGTACTCGAGCACAATGGCAACCCAACATCAAAAACAAAAAGTACCTTATCCCTGAGCTTGGCAAGAGCATGGTTTTGACGCTAACTACGCGAACCATCCGAAGCATTGACAAGCAAGGTGGCATTACCGCAGCCCTTCTTAAGGCAAAGGAAGGCAAGCTTTCAGAAAGACTTTTGCGACTTCGCCAAAAGATCATGAAGCAGCGCCGCAAGCCTACTGCACCTGCCGTCAAAGCAGCTCAAACCTGAAGCACAAGCTTCCCCATTGTTTTTCCGGACTCTAGATCGCGGTGCGCTTTTGCGACGTCTTCAAACGCATAGGTTGTTACGCGCGGCGGAGGAAGTTTTCCGCTCTCTGCTAACACAAGTAGGCGCCTCATCGAGCCTTCAAGAACTTCACGATTGTTGAAGAGATAGGACAAGTTGAAGGCCATAACAGAACGATTCTCCATGGTCATTTGGAACGGATTGAAGCGAATCGTTCTGAAGTAATCCACAACCAATTTGAGAATATTGGGCTTTCCTCCCGTTCGCGGCATCATGGTATGAAATCCATAAACAATGAGCCGCCCCATAGGTGCCAGGCTCTGATAGCTTTTTCGGAGCGTTTCCACCCCATTGGCATCCAAGACAATGTCGAATCCATCGGGTGCCCATTCTTTGGCTCGCTTCCAAAGGGATTCTCTGCTTTTATCCAGGACCTTTTCGA
>CAUJDS010000005.1 GCA_963169695.1 Bdellovibrionota bacterium | reverse complement strand
GAGCGAAAGGTCTTTGATAGACAGTAGCTTTCGTAACTTTCGAACTTTATTCAAGCGCTGGTTGTCATATTGAAAGTGCGGAATATTCCAATCCAGATCGGCCGATATTTTCCAACGATTTTTGGACCTCTGATCGGCTGTTTCTCGAGAAATTTCCAATTCAGTGCTTCCGTCAACTCGAAAATCCAACGGGAATACACCGGAGGGTGACCCAGCCGCCAACCAATGGGGATGCACGCCACGAAAAACTAGGGGAATGGTAACAGATTCGTGCCCATCAAACGAATAGCGGAAGGCCCCGACCTGAATATTACCCCCCGAAGCAGGACGCTGCCCTTCACGCGCCATTGGAGCAGAACTTAAGTTGGCCTTCGTGAGTTGAATCTCACGCTTACTTCCTGACCACTTCCCTTCGGCCTCTATTTCATCCAGCCGATAATTTTCGTAAATAATTTTCTTACCTTGAAACGCACCATTTGCATCAATGGCTCGGATAGAAAATGGCAAGAGGCCTTCAAGTTTGCCGTCAAACACCGCACGACCCTGCGCAGATGCTGAATGCCCCGCCCAGCTTGCCAATTTGGCGAAGTCGCTTTCAAAATGCCCCACGAGTTCATAACTCAGTTTCTCGGGAGAAAAAATATCGCCAGTCAGACTCCCATGAATGGCACTCTGAAGTCCTTCGGAGTCTAGAAGAAATTGGTCGACTTTGACACCTTGAGAGTTTCCGTTGATCGCCAAATCCAAACGACGAACCTCTTTAGGAAACTTCCAGCCTTTGGGATACTCTGCCCGGAGATCGATCACCTGAGTCCTGGCATGAAATCCAATTTCTGAGGAACTGGTTTCCACGCCCAAGGTAAGCAGCTTAGCGAGAAAGCTTGCCTTAATTTCAGGCTTCGTCAGTGCTAAGTTTACCTGGGCATTATGAAAGGTAACCGAGTCCGAACCCAATCGAAAGAGATCGGACCAGTTGTATTGACTGGGAGTAGCCGATTTTTTTTTCTTAGGAAAAAGACTTGGATCAATGGTGAGGTCGACCTGACCATTGACCACAACCGTTTCGTTTACTCGAAGCGTGCCACTGAACATTTGAAGCGGATAAAAAAGCAAATCAATCCGTTCTGCTTCAATATGAGAATCAGGTGGGAGGTGTGCAATATTTCCTTTTGAAAAAGTAACTTTGGGATTTTTGATCGAGATACCAGGCGGAATAAGGTTTAAACGAAAGCCTGTAAAGTCACCATGAATGCCCCAGCTCTGTGGGAGTTGTCTCTCTAGTACATTTTTGAGCAGTCCAGCAAAGACGTCACTTTGAATAAATGCCAAAGCAACTAAAATAGCGGCGCCCGTTACCGAAAAAAACCTAAAGAGCGTTTTTCGAGTGCGACGTCTAAGATAGAGGTATCGACGCTTCACGAAGACCCTTCTCTACGGACTCTTTGATAAAGGCGGAGTACTCTTTGCTTTGCATCCCTGAAGTCTGGCTCTAAATTTTCAGCAGACTGGTACCAGCCCATCGCTTCTCGATACTGACCTAGGTTTTCGTTTGCTCTGCCCATCAAATAGAGTAGCTCAGTTTTGTTGGGATGAGGAATACGGGCATCGCTCAAACCACTTTGAAGCCTCCCTACTGCTTCGTGAGGTCGACCATCCAAGATAAGTGCATAGGCACTATAGCTCAACGCTGCGAGGTAGCATGCGCTGGAAGAATCTGCTAAAAGAAATTCTGCCTCTCGTACTTGATTGAGTTGCTCCTCAGCCATCCCAAAAAGGCCCATTTCCAAAAAGCCAATTCCCACATCCAAACGGTCTTGATTGGAAAGATCCCTCAGGTCAACGACTAACTCTTTTGCAAAGGCACGCATTCCCTCTCGCTCCTGCAAAAGGCTGGTACCCGATATACCCATGGCAAGATCGCGATCGAGCGCCTCAATAATGTCTTCAGGTTCTTCCAATGCAATGCCATTGCGATTAGATGGAGAATCTTCTGACTCAAGCAATTGTTGAAGTTCAACTTCAGATATCTTTTGAAGACGTTCACGCGCATGAAGGTCCAACGGATTTTGTCTCTGCAAGTACCTCAGTACTTTTTTTGCATCTGCAAGGAGCCCCTCTTGGATGAGAATATCCACTCCGTGAATCAAGGCTGTATTTCGTTCTTGAGGACTTTCGGGGATAGAGGTGTGACTTCGCGCAAGAGTGCGTTCAATCAAATCATCGCCTAGATCGACATCCGTGTGCGTCTTCAGAGCAACCGCCTCCTTGCGCCCATATATTTGATTTTACTAACTTTTTGAAAGAAATTCTTCCAAAAAGCGCGTGTCATACTGAGACTTTTGAAAAGCCTCACTGGCGAGTACACGCTTATGAAAAGGGATGTTCGTCTTGATCCCTTCGATGACGTATTCGTCAAGCGCTTGGCGCATTTTTGCAATGGCTTCATCACGCGTGGGCGCATGGGTGATAAGCTTGCCAATCATTGAATCGTAATAAGGCACCACACGGTACTGATCGTAGACAAACGAGTCCACACGGACGCCCAATCCACCCGGCGCATGAAGTGCTGTGATCGTACCAGGAGAAGGAGTAAATTTTTCAGGGTCTTCGGCATTTATACGACACTCAATCGCATGAGACTTTATCTGAATCGACTCCTGAGTAATAGTCAAAGGGAAGCCCGCGGCCATTCGAATCTGCTCTTTGATCAGATCAATGCCAGTCACCATTTCTGTAACGGGATGCTCTACTTGAATGCGAGTATTCATTTCTAAAAAATAGAAAGAGCGGTTCTCATCTACCAGAAACTCTACCGTCCCAACATTAGTGTATTCAACGGCTTCACAAAGGCGAAGGGCAGCCTTGCCCATTTCATTTCGCATCTTTTCGTCAACCACTGGTGAAGGACTTTCTTCAATCAACTTCTGATGTCGACGCTGAATTGAGCAGTCTCTTTCGCCCAGAAAAATTCGCTTGCCATATCGATCACAGAGAACCTGTATTTCAACATGCCTGGGGTGTTCACAGTACTTCTCGACAAACATCGAACCGTCGCCAAAGGCTGCTCGCGCCTCCTCACTGACGCGGTCATAGCAAGATCGCAACTGCCCCTCGTTCCATACCACGTGAATACCGCGACCGCCCCCACCTGCTGCAGCTTTAAGCATTACGGGATAGCCAATGCGTGATGATTCCTGAACTGCGACTTCCATATTGGCTACAGCGCCTACGGTTCCAGGCAACATTGGAACAAAGGCCTTCTCCGCTATTGCTCGGGCCCGAGTCTTCTCGCCCATCATTTCAATATTCTCTGGGGTCGGACCAATAAAGGTAATGCCACAAGCTTCCACCAACCGTGCAAACTCGTCATTCTCAGAAAGGAAACCGTATCCAGGGTGAATGGCATCTGCGCCTGAAATATCTGCAGCCGAGATGACGTTTGCAATATTCAAGTAACTCAAACGCGACGACGCTGGGCCAATGCAAACGGCTTCATCCGCCAACTTTACATGGAGCGACGCTTCGTCGGCTTCTGAATACACGGCAACAGTAGCGATACCGAGTTCACGGCAAGCGCGAATTACGCGCAAGGCAATCTCACCCCTATTGGCAATGAGCACTTTTCGAAAAAGTTGCGGCTCCTGTGGAGTCGAAATCTTTCGCTGCTTAGACTTGGACGATAAAGAGCGGTTCACCGAACTCAACTGGTTGTCCATTTTCTACCAATACTGAAACAACTTTCCCGGAGTAATCCGATTGGATTTCATTCATTAATTTCATGGCCTCAACAATACACAAAACATCACCCGGCTTTACATCCTGACCTTCCTTTATGTAAGGATCCGCACTGGGTGAAGAAGAGCGATAGAAAGTACCTACAAAAGGTGAGGTAATTTGCTTATGATTGGCAGCCGCTAATGATGCAACGGCACTTGCGGAAGCCCCACTGGGTTGCACAGGAGACGCCGATCCGCCAGCATGGGCGCGGGATTCAAGGGAGGGCGCCATTACCATTGGCATGGAGGCCACAGAAAATGCCTCGATGGTTTTGATGCTCAGCTTTTCGCCACTTGATTCCCAACACAACTCAGCAACATCTTGCTCTTTCATTAGTAAGATCAAATCCTTGATTCGATCCATATCGACGTTGCCCGACGGTCTTTGGCCCTGAGTGTTTTTTATTTTTGAACGCTTTGACAATGGTAACTCCTTCCCTATCCGCATCAGGTAGATCCTTTATCGACTGACCTTTTCAACGTAGGACCCAGTCCTAGTATCAATCTTAAGCACGTCGCCTTCCTGAATATGGAAAGGAACATGAACGATGGCACCAGTTGAAAATTTCGCCGGTTTAGATCCACCCGTAACCGTATCACCCTTAAAGGCAGGATCGGTTTCAACAACCTTCAGTTCAACAAAATTAGGGAAATCTACTCCGATGGCTTTTCCCTCAAAGAAAGTCACTCGAACTTCAACACTCTCTTGAAGGTAGCCTTTCATTTCACCAAGCGTCTCGTCACTCAATGCCCACTGTTCATAGTCTTCTTTATTCATGAAATGGTGGCCTTCTGAATCGGTGTAGAGGTACTGCATTTCACGATCGATCGTATCGGCCTTATTTACTTTGTCATTCGACTTAAAGGTCCGCTCAACCATACTTTGAGTCAGCATGTTTCGCATCTTGGTCCGCGTAAAAGCTGAACCCTTGCCAGGGCTTACATGTTGGAAGTCCACAATCTGAAAGGGGACTCCGTCGATCTCAATTTTGAGACCCTTACGAAATTGATTGATGGGTATCATGGTGCATGACTAACCCGCGGTTACCGATCCGTCAACCAAGCTCAAATAGCCTGCTCGCCATTCCAACGATAGCGCTCGATTCTCTGCAGCAGTCCCTGAAGGACCTCGATTCGTCTTTTCCATGCCTGCTCCTGAACTTGTGGGTCATCCGGCAGGACCGAACTCAGGTCTGCCACCCTAAAGTCATTTTGAAGGATCTGGCGAGATTCGATACTCTTTTCTTCTAGTTCTCTAACAATTTCAGCTACTTCTGAGTCCTGAGGATGGTAGTAAAGCAGGAGCTTAAATGCCTGAAGCGCCTCTTCCACCGACCCCAGAAGAAGGTAACTTTCTGCTGTTAATTTCTGGGCTGCAAGGTTGTCGGGCGCTTCCTGAACAACCGGAATCATCTCATCCAACACCTTTTGGTAGAGACCTTTATCAAAATAGGCTCTCGCCAATGCTACCCTACCGCCAATAAATCCTGGATGCTTCGTCAAGCCTTCTTTGACGATTTCGATGGCCTCATCCAAGAGTCCCGCTTTGCGATAGGCCTCGGCAAGAGGAGCAAAGACCCTCGAACGAGGATCTTGCTGATACTTCTTCAGGTAGTGATACAGCGCCGGCGAATACTCCTTTTGTTTCATGCTTTCTTTCTAACTTGCCAGGCCTGCCTTTTGAACATTCAATACTCGTGGTGTAATAAAAATAAACAACTCTGATCGCGTCGTTTTATTTCCACGGCTGCCAAAGAGATTTCCAATCACTGGAATATCACGAAGGACCGGAAAGCCCGAAGCCGTAGAAGTTTTGTCCATGGTATAGACTCCACCAATAACCAAGGTAGTACCACTATCCACCAGAACCTGCGTTTGAATATTTCTCTTCGCGACTGCTTGATTCTGATCCGAGACCGGTGCTGGCACATCTCGTGCAACATTGAGTTTCATCAAGACACCTTCATCGTTTGTAACGGTAGGAGTGACCGTAAGACTGATCTTAGCTTCGGCAATTTCTTCCGTGTCAAAAATACCTTGGTCCGTCTGAACCTTCTTTTTGATTAGGACTGGGGTGCTCTGAAGAATTTCGGCGCTTTGCTTATTGAGTACGACTGTTCTCGGTGAGGAAACCACTTTCACTTTGCTTTCGGTTTCACCCATTTTAAGTAAGGCATTGAGAGTAAGGTTTCCACTCAAGAAGGCTACCGAAGGCGATATGGCCATGCTACCAGCCCCGGTACTTCCTTGAGAAAAAGTATCGCCGGTCGCTACGGTGCCCACTAATTTATCCAATGGATTGGCGCCTGCAAAGGTAGTCGCAAAAGGCAGCTTTCCGTTGGAGGTTCCAAAACCTAGACTACCGCCGATATCGAAGTTGTATCCTTCAGTAGCTTCAACGATTTTTGCCTCGACCAAAACCTGAGGAGTTTGAGCATCCAAGATACTAATCAACTTTTGCATGCGTTCTACATTCTCGGGAATGTCCTGCACGATAATTTGATTGGTTCTTTCATCAATATCGACGGTACCATTGGAATTTTTTTGGCCGCCTTTACCGAAGGACTCGATGAGTTTCTTAAGCGATGCTATGTCCGCATAACTGACTGGTATGATTTTGGTGACCTTGGGCGAACTTTGCTCAATGGCCTCTTTTGCTGCTATTTCGGACCGCTTTTCTTTCGTCAGGTTATCTAGGGTCAAAATCCTTAGGACATTGTTGTTTCTTTCTGCACCCAAATTCAGCGTCTGAAGCACAACATCCAGTGCTTGATCCCATGGCACTGATTCAAGGGCGAGGGTTACTTTTCCGGTTACACCACTACCTACAACAATATTGAATCCACTCGTGTCCGCAATCAGCCGAAGCACATCCGAAACCTCAGCCTCTTTCACTTTCAAGGTAATGGGACTTCCCTTAAAGTTCTTGGTTTCTCGATTCTCAAGAAATACGTCTAAGTCGTCTCTAGCATTCGATTTGGCCTCCAACTTCTCGTCTTTCCCGGTCTCTGGACTCACTTTATTACCTGTCTTCGTCATATCAGCAGCTTCAAATTCGGGCAGGTCATTCGCTACTTCCGACTCAACCGGTGCATTGAATGCGATTCGAAGCTGGTTATCTAATTTTTCTACACGACCTTGCACTTCTTCTTTGAGTTGAACTATGATTTTTACGTTGTTGGCGTCTACTTGAACAGGATTGACGAGTGTCACACTGGAGTCAAAGGCTGTGGAATTGAGCGCCCGCTTTGCTCCAGCGTCAAGCGTTGCATTGGACAGATTCAGCACAAATTGACGGTCGCCAGGACTTCCGCCTGTCGTGTACTCAATTGCTCCATCTACGTCCACTACGATCTCGCTCTTGCTCCCCTCAACCTGAAACCCGATTGACGTAACACGTGTCACAGCCAAGGCATGTGATGCCATACCTAACGCAATCGCTACCATCCCTAGTAACTTCTTCATTCCCTACTCCCTTACGATAGCTTCCTGCTATCTAGTTTGTGATCTTTTCTTCCGGATTCAATCGATCCTTATTCATCACGATAGCCGTAAAAATGTGTTCTTCCTGACCAATAAGATTCGTAACGCGCTCCCTAACTATCAGTCTGTCCGACAGTATGCGCTCGACAGTCCCTTTTCTAATTCCAATGTGATCCTTCGTCGCAACAAAATAGGTCTTTCCATTTGGAGCCAGCACCATGGCCTTAAAACGTTTAGGACCTGTCACCACGCCGAGGAGCTTAAAGTCACTCGCAGGAAAAGACTCTAAGCCGCCACCCATTTCGTCTCCCAGTCCATCCCCTTCCAACGCTGGCCCTCGAAAGGGATCTCGAATCTTCAGAATATCCTCAATAGATGCCAAAGGCTTGGAAGATGCTGCCTTCTGGTTTTTTGCAGGTGCCACTTCGTTGGCTGCTTCGACGTCTTTTTCAACATCCCCTGTAGCGGGAGCTGCCTGGCTCCCTTGGACCAAGCTACTGATTAGTAAAAAAAGCAATGGCACTATCATCCTAGGCTCCCGGCTTTCTGACAGAAACTTCGTCGGCCTTCGACCCCACGTAACGGTAGACGAGCAAGCTCATTGTCCCAGTCAGATCCACAAACTGACCACTTTGCGATCCTTTGGGCGACAAAGCAATATCTTCCACTCGGACAATTTTTTGAATTTTTGATAGGTGTTCCAGAAAAACAACTACCTGAGCAAAGGCTCCTCCAAAATCCAATTGAAATTTCCGCTCAAAATACAGTGGCTTTTGGGTTTCGACCAAGGGTTTTAGACTCTTAACCCGCAGTCCGACACGTTTGGCTTCAGTGACTATGGTCTTGATGAATGACGGAACATCCAAATCCTCGCTCAACGTGCCTTTCAAACCAGCCAACTCTTCGGTCATGATTCGAATAGATTCTTTTTTCTTCTCAAGATTCTGAAAAAAAAGTTGAGCTTCTTTCATCTTCTTTTCCAATTTCATAACCTGTTCATCTGTATTCTTCAGCTCAGCTTTCTTGACAGACACAGGCGACGCCAGATCGTTAGAAACATATTCAAAATAGCTGTAGCCTAGATAAATCAGGAATACGGCGACCACTCCGACGTAGGGAACCTTATTAAGAAAATCCTTCAGTCCCTGCACGCCTCTACTCCTTCACTTTGGCCTTCAGGCCAAACTCAGCTATCTGGACTCCATTCACGATCAATTGACTTGTGGCATCCAGACTCAGATCCTGATAGTAGGAACTCTCGCCAAGCTTCCGCATAAAATCTGATACAAAATTATAGTCCCTGGATCTGCCCTGAATTTGAACAAGGCCACTCTGAGATCGAAACCCCTTTAGCCATACCTCTTCGGGAATGGTTTCAGAAAGAGATAGAAGCATTTCGGCAGTTCTACGACGATTCGAAATAAGTTTCTGTATGGTCTCGATCTTATTCTTGATGAGGAGTTCGTCCTCATCCAGCTGCTTTTGAACTTTCTCGAAACCCTTGGTTTTCTCTACCTCCTTCTGGATCAGTACCAATTTCTTTTGGCCGGCCCTTATTTTTTCATCGATTTCATTTATTTTCTCTTGCTTGAAATCTTCCAGCAGAACATTTGCCAAAACGCAGGCTATGGCGGCAAGAATTATTTTTCGAAGCGGTATATCCTCAAAATCTGCTTTGGAAAGTGAAACTCTGCCAAGTAGTGTTTTGCTTCCTGACTCTCCCGTTGCGTAATTTGGCTGCTTTCTGGAACCAAGATTGATTTTAATCATGGTTGCCCCATCCGTAATGCCAGACCCATCGGCACAGCCGCCATAGGTGCAATGGCAGAAACATACTCCTGAGTAAAAACAGAAGGGTCATATGAAATGGAGTTAAAAGGATTCATAATTTGCGTAGGAAGCCCGGTTGCTTCCTCAACGACCTTGGAAAGCTGGGGAATCTTCGCACTGCCGCCCGCAAGCAGAATATAAGACACAGGAGCCCCACTAGAAGCGGCTGAATAGAAATCAAGGCCCCGCTTGATTTCGTTGGCCAGATTGTCATTCATGATATTCATCAGGTCGCTGACTTCTTGCGGAAAGTCACTTCCACCGCTTCCGACTTTCAGGGCCTCGGCATCCACAAAAGAGAGGTTCAGGTGCTTCTGAATCTCAGTGGTAAGGTTTCTTCCGCCAATGGCAGAATCTTTTGTGAATGCAGGAACACCCGCGTGTACTACAACCATTTTTGTCGCAGAGGCGCCTATGTCTACTATAGCCACCGCTTCGGAAGGTTGCGCGGGATAGGTCGCTTCATAAAGGTTCTGCAATGCAAAGAAGTCGACATCGATTACCTTGGGCTTAAGGCCTGCATCCAATACACTTCCTGAAAAATGTTCTAGTACGGATTTTTTCACGGCAACTAGTAAAACATCGAAGCGATTGTCTTTTGTTTTCGATAGCACCTGATAGTCCATGACAACCTCGGTGATATCGAAAGGTATGTATTGCTCAGCCTCCCAAAAGACCTGATCCTGAAGGTCCTTAATATTTGGCACTTCCAAATTCATTCGACGCACAATAACCGCTGTGCCGGAGAGAGACGTGCAGACTTGTTGCGTCCCTAATTTGATCTGTCCGATGAGTGTTTTGATACTCTCGACCACAGAGAGATGATTGACTATTTCTCGATTGACGATGGTGTCATCTGGCAATTGTATGATTCCAAAGTGCAAAAGCTTCCATCCCTTGGAAGTTTTTTTGAGTTCCACAAGTTTTATCGAAGACGAGCCTATGCTCAAACCGACTGCGGTCTTATTGCCCGAAAAAGATAGCAACGAGGAAATTCGCTCTAAGATAAATCACTCCCTGGCACACTCAGGTTACCATCCCTTTATTTTACAAGGGGATTCACCAGGATCAACTGAGGAATTGTGAAAGTTGAAGATCTTTGTCAATCGAACCGAATCAAGCCTGTTTCTTTTTGAATCGTCACTAGGCTGACGCGATCAATTCGCTTTTCTGCCAAATCTTTGACTGGGACTATTCCAAACGCAGCCACCAACGCTTGCTCCTGAAGTTGAATTCCTTCCAAATAGTCTACACAGATCGTTTGAGTGATTGCTGGGATGCCAAGTTCTATTTGAGCTGAACCATCTAGGTAAGTATATTCTTTGCTGAGGTAGGGAGAGCCAAACCAATGAACTTCGTCAGAAACCCTCTCTGAACTTGAACAAGTAGAGACTTCTTCAACGCGGTAACCCAAATTATCACCGGCCATCAGGGAAAATCGATAGGATTTCTGTTCAAGAGCAGCTCGTACCTTTAAGTGACTCACTTCTTCTGCAATTTGACGAGCCAAAATACTACCTCGCCATCGAGGACCACGGTCCATCAGGACAGGAATTGCTGAGAGAATAAGTGCGATCGCGACAACCACAGTAACTAACCAGATCCGAAATCGATGTCGTACAGCTTCGACCTTCTCCCAAAGTTCGTAGTGTCGCCATTCTTCCTGTTCCCACCGTTCGCGCGCTACATCGGTACGATATTCTGGAGCCATACTCCCCCAAAGAAATAATAGACAAGAGCACCCAATACCAAAAAAGGCCCATAAGGAATGGCATAACCCATTACTTCAGATTTCTTTGCCAAAGCTAAACCACCACCGATCAAACTTCCTGCAACTGAACTCACCAAGATAATCATCAAGACGCTCGAAATTCCCAAAAAAGCTCCAAGGAAACCAAGAAGCTTCACGTCTCCTCCCCCTAAGCCTTCTTTTCCGGACATTCGAAAGTACAGCCATGAAAAGCCAAAGAAAATAAAAAATCCTAGCAGTCCACCCGCCAGTGCATCTTGCCATTCTATATGCGAAGAAAAGAAAGACGTCACAAAAGCGTAGCCCCAGCCACCTAAGCTCAAAGAATCGGGTATGATCCGATGTGATAGATCAATAAAACAAACAGCAATAAGAATCGCCAATATAGGCCAATCCCTAAGAAAGGTATCTAGCACCGGTCCTTTTACTGCCAGACTTGCGCAAAATACCAAGGCCGTCAGAACCTCAACCAAGGGGTACCGCGGCGAAATGGCCGTCTTACAAGATCGACATTTTCCCAGAAGACAGAGGAAGCTGATCAATGGAATATTGTCCCACCAACGAATGGAAGACTTACAGGAAGGACAGGAGCTACCCGGCCGAATCAAGGATCCACCGGAGGGTAAGCGGTGTATAACAACGTTCAAAAAGCTACCCACCACAAGACCAAGCATTGCCGCCAATAGAAACAAGTTCATGCTTGATTTTTATCTCACGGAAGATCACGTCTTTGAAACAAGAACCCAGCCATCACAAGTAAAAAAAACACCCAGGCTGCAACATAGGCGGTGGCAAATCCATGATCCCCTAGCGTGAGAGGAATGGAATAGGTCAGGTTTCTTCCAATAGAAAGGTTGCTGAAATTAGGTAGAACATAAGTCGATGGCTGGATCCAATTCACCAGAGTTTCTGATTTCATGCCTTTGAGGGCTAAACGGAGGTGATGTTGACTCAAGCCAAGACAGTAGACTCCCAATGCCATCAGTGCCGACAGCGTCGCTGTGGAGTAGGTTGATAAAACAAGAGTGATGGCTGCCGCCAATGCTGCTTGAAGAATGGCAAAGTAGACTCCCGAAAATAGGATGCCCGTTATTTGACCCGTCATCATCCAAAGAATGAGAATATAGGTCATACCCATAAGCATTCCATTGAGGATAAGAATTTCTAGAAGTCCCAAGTACTTTGCCGAGACGAAGACCCAGTGCGGCACTGGGTGCGCGAGGACGACGTGCAAGGTTCTTCTCTCCGTTTCTTTGCTCAATAGTGAGCAGCTTAGAAGGATCCCAGCTAGGACATTGATTAACAAAACCACGCTGTAACCAAAATCCGCCACGATCCGCTCAGGCCGAATAAAGGTCAGCCCTGAAATCACAAAACTCGCACCCATCAAAAGCGCGCCGGCTACAAGAGATGCATATAAGACACGATCTCTTAGGATTTCATAAAACGTGACTTGAGCTAGCCGGAACAAAAGCACTATTTTTTTCAATTAGAAAAACTCCTCAAGCGAAGAAACGGAGCCGCGAATTTTTTCTAGATTCCCCATTTGAAGAACACTTCCTTTTTTAAGGATCAATGCCTGGTCACAGAGGTCCTCAATATCTTGTATCAAATGAGAGCTAAACAGAACCAGTCGCTCTGGACTTCTAAGTGAGGCGATCAATCCTCGCATTTCTTTGCGTCCAACGGGATCGAGACCGCTCATCGGCTCGTCCAAAATCAAATACCGAGGCTGATGAATGACGGCTTGTGCAATTCCTATGCGCTGAAGCATTCCTTTGGAATATTTTCGAAGTTCTAACCCCGCAGCATGGGTCATTCCGACAGATGCTAGCGCGGATTCGACTTTGAGTGGTAGGGATGCCTCCTCCATAAACGCAAGGCGTCCCATAAGACGTAGGAACTGATATCCCGTTAGATGGTCATAGAAATAAGGCCGCTCAGGCAAGTATCCCAATGCAATACGTGCTGCAGGCAAATGCGCGTTTTTTCCATCGATCAAAATGCAACCCTTTGTGGGCCGCTTGATTCCTACCAGCAAATGAATCAAAGAGGTCTTCCCTGCTCCATTAGGACCGAGGATTCCCCACGTTTGACCCAATTCAAAACTACCGCTGATACCTTTCAGAATAGGCAAACGCTTCATCCAAAACCCTAACCGTACTTCTTTTTCTACTTTATGCAGCTCAATAGCCATCTAGTAAGGCATCCCCAAGGTTGGTTCATAAAGAGTCGTTGTACCGATCTTTTTAGAGGGGAGCCAATGCAGTACTCCGCCGTAAGGGTCCGTCATCTTTCGCCCTCCAGAAAATGCTTCCCATTCTTGCTTTAAGCAGGTTCGCTTTTTCTTACAATAATCTTCCCATTTTTGGTTCACCCGATAGAGCTCCCAGCCAATTCGAATAGCACGCTCCTCGTCGGCAAGCTTTAAACTCTCTTCTCCATGCAGAGCTCGATAGTTGGATCTCTGAAAAAGCACCAATCGCAACCCCGTCTCATAGATCCCCTCAAAAGTCTGAAACCTTATGTCAAGCCGCTTTAGAAAATCCGGCGCGCCTGGGTGCTGACCCGCTAAGCGATAATAACGCGCCGCCTCTGGCAATTGATGAAACTCAAAAAGATAGACGTAAGCTAACGTCATTGGAAGCCGCCAACTTTGCGGCCAGAATTTTTCTTCAAAATCTGTAGGTAGATTGGCAAAACCTTTTTCGAGCCGGTTCATTCCTTTTTGAAGAAGGTGTAACGCCCCTTGGAGGTCGTTGCGCTGTATTGAGAGCGTCCAGCCACCCATTAGATACAATTCAAAAAAATCAGGATCCAGCTCACTTGCAAGATCCAAGTCATAATAGAGAGGAGCATGACTTCCTTTAGAAACACTCTGATAAGAAGGATCACCCATATTCTTCAGAAGCAAAGCGTCAACCAAAGTTGACTCGTGACTCATTGACAGAAATCTGACGGCTTCGGGATTCCAAGGAATCTCCCGCTCATTCACCGGAGGAACCCAAGCGACCTCTCGACGAACGAATGCTTGGTTCATCCATGCGAGTACCAAAAATCCCAGCACCGCAAGGGCGCACTCGAAACCTAATCCTAACTCGCGATGACCTTGCAAATGAACTTCATTCGTTGACATCAGTGCAGGGGCAACTTACCATCTACATTGAAAAACCCAATGAGGAATTACTATGTCGAAAATTTTATCGTATCTCCAAAAAAATAAACTGAACAGTAAAGGCTTTACCTTGATTGAATTAATGATCGTTGTTGCGATCATCGGAATTCTGTCAGCCATTGCCATCCCCAATTATCAGCGTTATCAGGCACGGTCCCGTCAGACGGAAGCAAGACTGAACCTCTCCGGTCTGTACACTGCTGAGCAGACTTATGTCGTAGACTCTTCAACCTTCGGTGCTTGTATCAATGCAATTGGATTTTCAATATCGAGCGGACCTCGTTTCTACACCACAGGGTTTTCTGACGCCATTGCTGGCGGTGCTACCTGCGGACCAGCTGGAGGCGCAGCATGTACCGATATCTATGATGGATCAGGCACAGGAGTGGCTGTAAATACCTGCGTTGCAGGTGTTGACGTAAGTCATTTTGCGGCCTCAACTGGTGTGGGAGCAGCTGCTACCACTGAAGCCGATCTCGGTGCAACCGCACTGTCTAATACAGCATTTACTGCTCAGTCTGTGGGTAGGATTTTAAGCGGTGGCGGTCCTAACGATGCGTGGACCATTAATGAGACCAAGACTTTAAGCAATACGGTGTCTGGAATCTAATTCTCGTCCTGGATACCTAGTTTTTTGAGGCGGTATCGCATGCTACGGAAGGTGATTCCTAGCAGCGATGCCGCTTTCTTTTTGATACCGCCCGTATGCTGAAGGGCTGCATGTAGGTATTCGCGCTCTACCTCGCCAAGAACTTCATCCAACTGCAACTTACCCTTTTCAAAGTCGGGCATCGGCACCTGAATAAATTTGCCATGTCCTTGAATGGCGGCACCTGAGGTCCCTCGTGACCCATGGCTTTCTAAGGGACGCTTCAAGCTTTCGAGCACAGCATCAGGTAGGGTCTCAAGACCCACGAGTTCTTCTGACTCCAGGGCAACCGCACGCTCCACCACGTTTTCCAATTCTCGGACATTGCCGGGCCAAGCATAGCCTTTCAATGCGCTCATGGCCTCTGGTGTGAACCCAAGGATTCGCTTTTTCAGGCGCTCCGTGTAGCGTTTCAAAAAAGCGCCCGAAAGTATTTCGACGTCTTCCGGCCTTTCTCGGAGTGAAGGGGTGCGAATCTGAATCACATTGAGTCGATAGAAGAGATCTTCTCGAAACTCTCCCTTTCGAACCTGCTCTTCAAGGTCTCGATTGGTCGCAGCAAGAATTCGAACGTCAATTTTGAGATTCTCGGTACCTCCAACCTTTCGGATCGTTTTATCCTGAATTGCGCGAAGGAGTTTAACCTGCATTGCCGGAGGAATCTCTCCAACCTCATCCAAAAAAAGAGTTCCACCATTGGCGACTTCAAAAAGTCCGACCTTATCTCCGTAGGCTCCAGTGAAGCTTCCTTTTTTGTAACCGAAAAGTTCACTCTCGATAAGGGTCTCCGGAATGGCGCCACAATTCACCGGCACAAAGGAAGCATCCTTCACCAAACTCTTCTCGTGAATCATACGGGCAACCAATTCTTTTCCAGTACCGCTTTCTCCCATGATCAGAACATTGGTATTGGTTGGCGCAATACGATCAATCATCCGAATGAGATCCAAAACCGATTTTGAACCACCTACAATATCCACTGCCATCTAAGGGCCTCCGCCTGAAGAACCAGCCAATTTAAAGATAGGGAGATACATCGAAATCATAATAGCCGCGATAGCTCCACCTAAGAACACTAAGACAAAGGGCTCAATAAGCTTTCCAATATTTGCCGCAAGATTTTCGACGTCCGCTTCAAAAAGATCCGCCACCTTCTCTAACATCTTCTCCATATTACCGGTGGCCTCTCCAATTGAAATCATCTGAACGGCCATCTTTGGAAAGACAGCAATCCTGGAAAGTACGGCCCCGATGCTCTTCCCAGCCTCTACCTCCTTCCTTAAATTTGACAGTGCTGCCTCCAAGACGGATTGATCGATCGTATCACGACATATCTCGATGGCCTCTATGAGAGGCACTCCGGCAGCCAACAAGGTACCCATCGTACGACAAAAGCGTGCAACTCCCGCCTTTCGAACGATGTCTCCAAAAATGGGAAGCCGAATGACCACCTGGTCTCGAAAGGCTCTTCCCTCTTCGCTTCCAAAATAGCGATAGATAAGAAATCCTAAGGTAACCAAGATGCCAAAAACATGAACAAAGTAAGTATTCAGAAACTCGGAGATGGCAATGACAACTTTCGTAGGTCCAGGCAATTCCTGTCCATTCGAAACCAGTAGGTCCTTAAATTTTGGTATGACAAAAGTGAGCATCGCCCATACCACTCCCAATCCCACCAAACTAATCATCCCTGGATAGAGCATTGCGCCCCGAACCATCTTCATAATTCTACTCGAACTTTCAAGGTAGCGTGCAAGGCGATCCAAAATTCCTTCCATTGCACCCGAACTTTCGGCAGCGCGGATAAGGGAAATGTAAATTTTTGGAAAGGATTTGGGATACTGTGAAAGTGCTTCCCAAAGAAAACTCCCACTCGATACCTTTTCCTTCACGACAGGAAGGATCCGCCGCAAAGCTCGATCGGAGGTTTGATCGCAAAGAATTTCCAAGGCTTGCACCAAGGGAACGCCGCTTGAAATCAAAACATGTATCTGTCGAGTGAAGACTGAGAGTTCCTGCATGGAAACCCGCCCTCCCCCCATACCAGCCCTCAGTGCTGTTCCGATATCAGAGCCTAAAACACCGCTTCGGCTAATTCTCGTGGGCCGTACCCCTTGGCCCCGCAGAAGCATGCGCAGTTCTCCTTCACTTGCAGCCTCAACCTGGCCTTCGGCTTTCTTCCCCTGACGGTCCACACCTGAATAGTGAAACTGTGGCATCTTATTTTCCTTAAGCCGTTATTTTTAGCATTTTCTTCAATTCATCACTAATGGTGCTGTATTCGAAAGCGTCTTCATTGTTCAACTTTCGATTATTTACCAATTCCACCAAACTTTGATTCATCGTTAGCATATGAGAGTCACTTTGCCCGGACTGCATCATGGAATAAATTTGATGAATTTTATCTTCGCGAATTAAGTTGCGAATGGCGTTATTTGGAATCAGAAGTTCAACGGCCATCGATCGACCTGCACTAAAGCTGTTGACTACTAGCTGCTGGGATAGAACCGCTTGAAGCGTAAAAGACAGGAGCTGTCGAATCTGAACCTGCTGCTCAGCCGGAAAAACATTGATAATACGATTGATGGATTGAACCGCGCCATTGGTATGTAATGTTCCAAATACCAAATGCCCCGTTTCGGCCATGCTCAATGCCATCTCAATCGTCTCTGCGTCACGCAACTCTCCTACCAAAATGAAATCTGGATCTTGTCGCAAGATTCTCTTAAGCGCATTATGGAAGCCTTTTGTATCCACTCCCACTTCCCGTTGATTCACAATGCAATTCTTATGAGCGTGCACAAACTCAATGGGATCCTCAATCGTCAGTATGTGCCCATATTCTTCCGTATTGATGTAATCCAAAATAGAAGCCAAAGTCGTAGACTTACCGCTGCCAGTAGGACCAGTTACGAGAACAAGTCCACTCGGCTTTTTTACAATTTCTTTAAGTATAGGCGGAATGCCTAAGGAGTCGAACTTTGGAATTTCAAAAGGAATTCTACGAAAGACCCCAGCAACACCACCCTTTTGATAAAAGATATTGGCTCGGAAACGGGCAAAATCCTTCACACCAAAAGAAAAGTCTAATTCTTGTTCAGCCTCAAATTTTCCTTTCTGAGAGTCCGTCATGACCGAGTAGCAAAGTGTCTTGCTGTCTTCCTGGCCTAGCAATTCGGATTTAATTTTAACCATTTTTCCGAAGATTCGAAATTCTGGAGGTACACCTGCAGTGATATGTAGGTCTGAGGCTTTTTGGTCAAC
>CAUJDS010000004.1 GCA_963169695.1 Bdellovibrionota bacterium | reverse complement strand
ATCGACAATAATAAAATCAATCCCAAGCTCTTTGGCTCTCTCGGCCGCTGCAAAGCTCGAAATTCCGCAGTCCACCGAGACCAGTAGTTTGCCACCCTCTGCAGCCCACTCTTCTACTGCACGAACATTGAGACCATACCCATCTCGAAAGCGATCCGGCTGTCGTACATCGACACTGAATCCCATCTCCCCTAGCGTCCATTGCAAGAGAGCCGCCCCACAGGTCCCGTCCACATCATAGTCTCCAAAGACTCGAAGCTTCTCTCCCGCCTCACGCGCTTGGACCAGTCGAGCAACAGCAAGGTCCATGTCTCGAATCAAAAATGGATCCGTTAGGCTCTTGAGATCAGGGTGGAGGTAATTGCGAATTTCATCGGCAGTACGAAGCTCGCGCTGCAAGCAAAGCTGCACCATCAATGGAGAGAGCTTGAGTTCTTGAGCGAGCTTATGTCCTTCTTCAGAAAGGGCTTCGCCAACCTTTTTCCAAATCCGGGGCTTGAGATGGCGTTGTCGATCAGACAGTGGCCACCTCTACAATCCTGCGGAACTTGGGTCCGGTCGTACTTGATAGGACTTCTTGCCAGATTTTTTGTCTGGGGACTGAGAATGCGGATTCTTTCTACGCTCTTGATACTTGGTCAACCAGACGACCAAAGAACTTGCGATAAAAATAGAAGAGTAAGTCCCTACAATAATTCCGCAAAGCAACGTAAAGGCAAAACCCTCAATGACCGGTCCACCAAAGAGGTACAAAGCCAAGACCACTAAGAAAGTGGAAAAGGAAGTCATAATGGTACGGCCCAGGGTTTCATTGATCGCGATATTGACCACCTTCTCGATCGCCAATCCAGGCTTGAGGTGGAGGGTTTCTCTTACGCGGTCAAAGACGATAATGGTGTCGTTATTAGAATAACCAATCAGTGCCAAAACGGCGGCGAGAATGGTCAGGTCAAATTGCCTTTGGGTCAGAACAAAGATTCCCAATACCACCATCGTATCGTGAAAAAGCGCAATCACAGCACCTGGAGCATAGCGAGCGTCAAATCGAACGGCGACATAAACCAAGATGACCAAAAGCGCATAGAGCATCGCCAAGAAGCCACGTTTGCGAAGCAAGCTTCCGGCGGCCGGACCTACAATATCCGATCGTGTGATCTCAAATTCACCCGGCTGTAAGGTCTGGAGCATTGCCGACTGAACTTTGGTCGAAATCTGAGTTACGCTGCGATCATCACCACCTTTGGCTCGAACTAAGAATTCATGAGCATCAGCCTCGCCCAGCTGAACCACGCTAAATCCTTCAACCCCACCTTTGCTCAACTGACTTCTCAATGTTCCAGTGTCCCAGGTAGCTGGCACCTTGATCTGGATTTCTGCACCGCCAGAAAAGTCGATTCCAAAATTAAGTCCTTTGGTGAACATCAAAACCAAAGTAGCAAGAATTGCCACCATCGACAGCCCCACCCAAATCCGTCGCCTGCTCATAAAGTCAATTTGCACGTCGTGCTTGATGATCTCAAACATTTGGAACTCCCTTACTTGAGGACTAAATACTCAACTTGGCGTCAGGCTGATTTTCGATTCGCTTGAGGTACCAATCAAAGAGCAACCGACAAACAAAAACGGCCGTAAAAAGTGTCGTGATGATTCCAATAATCATCGTTACTGCAAAGCCTTTGATCGGTCCGGTACCGTACAAAAGAAGCACGACCGCTGCTGCCGCATTGGTCACATTGGCATCCATAATGGTTCGAAAGGCTTTCTGAAATCCTGCCTCCACTGCGCCACGAATGGACTTGCCGCTTCGAATCTCTTCTCGGATTCTTTCATAGATCACTACATTGGAGTCCACTGCAATACCCACCGTCAGGGCAATCCCTGCAATACCGGGCAAGGTCAAAGTAGCTTCTAAGACCACCAAAAGGGCCATCACAAAAAGCACGTTGAGAACCAGCGACAAAACCGCCACAGCTCCACTTGCGCGGTAATAGAAAAGTACCAAAAAGAAAACGAAAAGGACTCCAATCATCCCAGAGTAGGCTCCCTTGGTAATAGAGTCTTGCCCCAAACTTGGCCCCACGACTCGCTGCTCGAGCAACTCCAGTTGCGCTGGCAATGCCCCCGCACGAAGGACAATTGCGAGGTCCTTAGCCTCCTGCATAATGTCGCCATCTTGACCATTTCCAAGGGTGATCTGCCCATGGCCTCCACCAATTTTGGATTGAATCACTGGCGCGGAATGAATCCATCCATCCAAAACAATGGCGAGGCGATCGTGAATATGATCTCCCGTTAATTTTTCAAAAAGACTTGCACCGCGAGGGTTGAGAGAAAAACCTACGCTGGGTTTACGCGTTTGCGAATCAAACTGAACTTGCGCGTCCGAAAGCTCATCTCCGGATACTTCCGTTTTGGCCTTCAATATATAAGGGACACGCGCAGTGGAGAATTCGCCGCCCGCCTTGCCGCGCTCAAAAGCAATTTCATCGCCTTCTGGGATCTTGCTCTTGGCCAATTCGTTGATCTTAGCAACATAGGCTGAGAAGGATTCTCCCTCTTTGTATGCTAGCTGATGAGTTTTCTCGATCTCATCGACGATGGCATGGACGGGAGTCGTGCTCATGGCTTTATCGTCTACCAGCTTAAACTCCAGCCGCGCGGTTCGACCAATCAAACCTTTGGCGCGCTCCACATCCTTAACACCTGGAAGCTCCACCAAAATTCTGGAATTTCCTTGGCTAGAGATACTGGGCTCGCTCACGCCAAACTCGTCAATCCGGTTTCGAATGACCTCAATACTTTGATTGATGGTCTTCTCACGAACATCGCCGCGGTATTCGTGAGAGAGGCCCACTTCAAATCGTCCACCGCTATCGGCTGTTAAACGAAATTGCGGGTAATCGCTTTTGAAAATCGCGTGAACCTGTTCTTTGGCAGATTCAGCGAAGCTGAACTGAAACTTAGGGTCTTCAACATGCTCGCCTTCCGCAAGAAGCTTAGACTCGGTGATGGTCACGCCTTTTTCTTTAAGTCGCTCCACAAGGTCATGACCTTTGCGGTCCACAACTTCCTTGAAAACCTTATTGAACTCCACGCCAAGTACTAAGTAGAGTCCGCCTTGAAGGTCCAGCCCCAGAGACATCTTCTGCTTGAATGGATAAGAGGATTGGCTTAGGTCTCGACGGCTCAGGGTTGGTATCACAATCAATACAGAAAGGATGACCACGCTCAGCAAAAACAACGAACGGATCCACCAATTACGCGACATAGCTTACCCCTTGATTCAGATTGTAATGGAAGTCGTACCGGTCCTAGCGCTGCGGCTCGAGCTCTTGGATCGGCCCCTTTACGACTTGCGCAATCTGGCTCTTCAAAATTTTAATTCGGACATTTTGATCAATTTCGAGTGTAGCAACTTTTTCGGTAAGTCCGGAGATTTTTCCGAGAATTCCTGAAGATGTTACCACTTCATCGCCTTGCTTCAATGCACCAAGGAGGGCGCTATGTTGCTTGACTCGCTTTTGCTGCGGGCGAATGACCAAGAAATAGAGGATCCCGAACATCAATATAAAAGGGAAGGCCATGCCCAATAGCCCCGGGGCGGCAGGTGCCGTACCTGCTACCGCTGCTCCGGCCGCGCCAGCTGCAGGGGCAGCGTCGGTTCCGGTACCAGCTGGTACGGGCACGCCTGCTGAGTCAGCAAGTACTAACGACAGGGTCACCATTCCGATCAAACCGATCGGCAATAACCAACGAACTGTGTTTTTTAGGATGAGGGATTTTGAAAAATTTGATCGCGCCAACGTGAACTCCTTACTCTTCTTTTTGTTGGGTATAGAAGTTTTTGGCTCGCACGTCAAACCGATTCCAGGAGATTGACGCGCCCAATCTAATCCGGCGATGTCTCCAAACCTCCGCGCTGCTTTGCGTAAAACTCCTTGGTCCAAAGGTCGAAGCGATGCTCAAGGATGGCCATCCGCATATCGCTCATGATTTTGAGGTAGTAGGCCAGGTTGTGAATAGAATTCAGCCGGATAGACAAATACTCACCCGCCACAAAGAGGTGGCGCAAGTACGCACGAGTGTAAGTGCGGCAGGTTTCGCAGGAGCATTCGGGATCCACAGGACCTTGGTCCTCCTGATAGCGCTGATTCTTGATATTGATTTTGCCTCGACTCGTAAAGAGCTGTCCATTGCGCGCGTTGCGCGTGGGCATCACGCAGTCGAAGAGATCGATTCCCGCTCTGACTCCTTCCACTAAATCCTCAGGTCTACCGACGCCCATCAAATAGCGCGGTCGATCCTTCGGCAAGAGCGGCGCAGAAAAGCGTGCCATCTCATGCATCACTTCGGGAGGCTCGCCAACCGACAATCCCCCAATGGCAAATCCGTCAAACGGGAGTGCGGTGAGACCTTTGGCACTCTGAGTTCGCAACTCGCGGTCTGTGCCACCTTGAATAATTCCAAACCTTGCTTGATGCGGCTTCAACGGTACCGCAAGTCCGCGCTCGGCCCATGCTTGTGTGCGACGAACCGCCTTCTCAATTGCTTCGCGTGGTGAAGGAAGCGCGGGACATTGATCGAATGCCATCACGATGTCACTCTCCAGAGAGCGCTGGATCTGCATCGAAAGTTCTGGCGAGAAAAAATGTTTACTCCCATCAAGGTGGGAGCGAAACTCCACTCCTTTTTCTTCAATCCGATTCAAACTCGAAAGCGAGAAAACCTGAAACCCCCCGCTATCGGTAAGGATTGGACCTTCCCACGCCATAAATTTGCCAAGACCGCCAAGTCGTTCCACTCGCTCATGTCCGGGCCGGAGGTAGAGGTGATAGGTATTGCCAAGCAAGATCTGCGTGCCGATGGCGCGCAAATCTCCCGGAGTCAGACCCTTCACCGTTCCGACCGTTCCTACCGGCATAAACATGGGAGTTTGAATCTCGGCACCCACGCCTGATTTCAACGGAAGTCGGAGAACACCCGCTCGAGCTGCTGAAGTAGAATCTTCGGCATGAAGTTGAAAATCGATCACCACTGATTCATCCGCCTTAAGTCAAAAAAGGATTCTCACGCCGCTCGCGACCAATCGAGGTCGAATCACCGTGCCCAGGGTGCACTTCGATTTCATCGTCCATCGTAAAGAGCCTTCGTCGAATACTACCAAGAAGTGTATCGACATCTCCGCCCCAGAGGTCTGTTCGTCCAATACTACTCTGAAACAAGGTATCTCCCGAGAAGACTTGCTCTTGCACTCCGACTTGCGAATCTTCCTTCAGGCGATAACAGACTCCACCCGGACTGTGCCCGGGTGTGTGCACCACTTCCAAATTTAGGGATCCAAATCGCAGGACCTCTCCGTCCTCTATATATTGATCGACAGGAAGGGGCTCACCGTAGTGCGCTTCCATTCCAAAGAGGCCCGCCTGCATTCGGAGGTTGCGATAGATCTCGCCATCTCCTTGGTGCAGAAGGATTTTAGGTTTTTCGGTACGCCCTTCTACCACTCCGCGGGTTGCGCCGATATGATCCAAGTGTGCATGCGTGTGAAGGAGAGCCTTGATCTGAATGGGCTTTCCGAGTTGAGACTCCGCTTTGGAGATCATTTGCAAAATCTGACGACTATCGTCTCCCGGATCGACAACAGCCGCATCACCCGTGGTCGGACAGACCAAGAGATGGCAATTGCATTGAAAAGGGCCGACGACTGCTTTTTCGTGGATCCAAGGCTGAAATACCATTTCGGCAACCTAGCCTGGCGCGGCAAAGGATGCAAGCGGTTGGCTTTTCTATGAAATCTATCTCCAAATTTTTCCGCATAGATCATTAAGCTGGGGTGCTAGGAAAGCCTCGGAAGTGCAACCCCAGCAAGGCGGGTTTGGATGTTGAGAGTTGGCAATGGATGACAGGATAGGGAACTCAGCGAAGGAGGGGGGCCGACAAGGTAAAGGTTACTGGAAGTAAGTGCCCGTGAATACCTGTTACAATGACTCCCTTTCTGCGCGCGAAATGGAAAGACATTTTTCATCATCCTATTTGTAATTCAGAATTCTTTCTCAAATCTTCGGTCGGTTTTGCTTGACCGAGTTTTTTTATAAAAATGTAATTTGCGTTTTGCAAATCCAAGCAATGCGTAACACCCCATTACACGCGCAAGACGCCTCCTCTCAGAGTCGAATTCCCTGCGATCCTCCGCGTTCATCTGAATGCGTGTATCGTGTCTCTTATCGAAGACTAAGGCCTAAATATTCGCCCAAAAATTCAGTGATATGCAGTCCGAAGAAAGAAAAACGGAGACTTACGATGCTTCAGAATAAAAATATTAGCATAGAACAATCGCCTTCTAGCCTCAAAGGATTGTCGGATTCTCAGTTACAGCTTCGAACCCGAGAACTTGCCAAAGCCGAGCAACGATTGACTTTACAAGTGCTGCTTCACCTCAAAGAAATCTCCGATCGCAAGCTCCATGCAAAACTTGGATACGCTTCCTTGTGGGAATACACTGTGAAAGAACTTGGCTATTGCGAAGCCTCTGCTTCCTCTCGTATTGCGGCCATGCGATTGATGGCGAGTGTCCCAGAAGCCAGGACTCAGATCGAAAACGGGAAACTCACACTTTCTCAGGCAGCAAGGATTCATCAGTTTATCCGCAAGGAGAATCAAGCTTCTTCAGAGCCCATTACGAAAAGTGAAACCAAAGCAATCATTCAGGCCTCTTTAGGTTCTTCCATCCGTGAGACCCAGAGGATGCTCGAAGCCAAAGCCCAAGAACGAAGACCCAGTTTGATTGAAGAGAAACCCAACCAGCCTGTCGTTTCTTTCCAAGCGGATGAAGAGACTCTGCAAATGCTAGAGAGACTCCGGGAGCTGCGTGGAAACTTAGGAGCCTTGGAGTTATTTAAGCTAAGCCTCAAAACCACTTTGGATAAGATCGATCCACTTCGAAAGATGCAGAAAGTAATTGGAAATAGCAAACCAGATCCATCCCTTTTTGCGCAGAAACTCAAGGATGATTGTCTCGCTGTTGATAGGAATTTATGTCCAACGTCTCCGAAGCCTTCACGCTTTATCCCGCAATGGATTCGGATCGAAGTAGCCAAGCGAAGCAAAGGCCAGTGCGAGTACCACAGTCCTTTAAGTGGCAAGCGATGTGAGAGTCGGTACCGCGTTCAATACGACCACATTGTACCGATTGCTCGTGGAGGAATAGGAACGCTAGAAAACATTCAACACCTTTGCGGATTGCACAATCGCACCAAGGGAGTACAGCTCGAGTCGGCTTATTTCGAGGCGGGTCTTGTACCTATATCTTCAGAAAGAGGAAGCCCAAGATCAAGTACCTAAACCGAGTTCGTGCGCTCGCAGTAGAGAATTTTTTTGCTTTGGACAAGGCTGGTCCTAGAATACATCTTCATTATGTAATTAAGTCTCTGCCTCCAGTACCGCCCCCCGGGCTGCGCCCCTGCCGGTCATCCTTAGCGAAGTTGCAAGAGTGTGGAATTGGTGCACCACTTCTCC
>CAUJDS010000003.1 GCA_963169695.1 Bdellovibrionota bacterium | reverse complement strand
ATACGGAGCCTTTGCTTATTTGGACGTCGGATCGGACTGCGCAGTCGCCTATTCTTCTCAGTCGAGCCAAATTGCTCTCTCCTCGCACACCAGAAGTTTATTTTGCGATGGCTCGGGCGGATTTTCGTTTTCATAACTTTGAAAGAGCACGCGACACACTAAGGGAAGCGGAGTTGGCCGTAGCAAAACTCAGTGACCCCGACCTCTATGAGAAGATGGCAACGCTTTCGTTTATGAAGGGCCTCATGTTTCTTGGCTTGGGAGATCCCCTTCATGCCCGTGAAGAATTGGCTCTACTTCAAACACGTAGAAGGCGCTTGCTTGATTTTTCTAACAATTCGGATCTCTCAGACGAGGTTTTGGCGGAGCGGGAGAAGATCCGAAATTACATCGATCGCTTAGTCGCCAAACTCATAGAGAAGCTCAATTAGATTTTTTCGGGACGCTTAGCTCTTCGCCTCGATCTCCCACGGAGGACAAGCACATACGAGGTTGCGATCTCCATAGGCGTTGTCTACTCGACTCACGGATGGCCAAAACTTATTCTGCTTCACCCACGGCAAGGGGAAGACAGCTTGATCGCGCGAATAGGGTCGATTCCACTCTCCACCCATAACTCCCAAACTGTGTGGAGCATTCTTGAGAGGATTGTTGGTTTTATCCAAACGCCCTTCTGCAACCGCCACCGCCTCGGCATGTATGGCTATCATTGCGTCGCAAAAGCGATCCAATTCCGCTTTGGATTCACTTTCAGTCGGCTCGATCATCATAGTTCCTGCCACCGGCCACGAAATCGTCGGCGCATGAAACCCAAAATCCATCAATCGCTTCGCAACATCCTCCACTTCGATTCCCGCGGACTGCTTCAATGCACGCAAATCAATGATGCATTCGTGGGCTACCAGACCCTTTGCTCCACGATACAATACAGGGAAATAGGGATGCAGCCTCTTGGCCATGTAATTGGCATTAAGGATTGCCACTACCGAAGCCTGCCTCAGTCCTTCGGAACCCATCATACGAATATAGGAGTAAGAAATTGCTAGAATGCTTGCGCTTCCCCACGGGGCTGCGGCAACTGGACCCATCGCCTGCTCACCACCCATTGCCACCAGCGGATGACTGGGAAGAAAAGGAGCCAGATGTGACTTCACGCAAATGGGACCCACTCCAGGTCCGCCTCCACCATGCGGAATACAGAATGTCTTGTGAAGGTTAAGGTGGCAAACATCTGCCCCAAATTCAGCCGGACGGCAAAGCCCAATTTGGGCATTCATATTGGCGCCGTCCATGTACACTTGCCCGCCAGCTTCATGAACCCAATTGCAAATTTCTCGAATGCCTTCTTCAAATACTCCATGGGTCGAAGGATAGGTGACCATGAGTGCGGCCAAACTGTCTTTGTATTGTTGCGTTTTGGCTGCAAGATCTTTGATGTCAATATTTCCGGCTTCGTCGCAGGCAACATTAACGACGTCCATTCCAGCCATCACCGCACTAGCTGGATTCGTTCCGTGAGCGGAAACAGGAATCAAACAAGTCTTACGCTGATGCTGCCCACGGGATTCATGGAATTTTTTTATAACGAGAAGTCCTGCGTACTCTCCTTGTGAGCCCGCATTGGGCTGCAAAGAAACCGCAGAAAAACCGGTAATTTGGCACAAATGACTTTCTAGATCTTGAAACATCTTACGGTAGCCAATGCTTTGATCCAATGGAGCAAAGGGATGTAGAGAAGAAAATCCTTCCCAAGTTACGGGAAGCATTTCTGTCGCTGCATTGAGCTTCATTGTGCAAGAACCCAACGGGATCATAGACCGTGTGAGAGAAAGGTCCTTTGCCTCAAGGCGCCGAATGTAGCGCTGCATATCCGTTTCTGATCGATAAGCTGAAAAAACAGGATGTTGCAAAAAGAGACTTGTTCGATCCATTTCAAGTCGAGAAGGAAAAGACTGCGACTGATTGAGGTGTAATTTCTTAGCGTCGAGATTGAAACAATCTAAGAGATCCAACACATCTTTCAGAGTGACTGTCTCATCTAAGGAAATACCAAGCCGAGATCCTTCTAGGACTCTAAGATTGATTTTGTGATCCAACGCTCGCTTGAGAATCGCGGCGGTTTGGGCACCGGTCTTAAAAGTTAACGTATCAAAAAAAGAAGAACTCTCACTTTCATAACCTAGCTGTCGCATCCAATGCGCGAGAACGCAGGTCCATCCATGCACACGCCTGGCAATAGAACGAATTCCTTCCGGCCCGTGATAAACGGCATACATGGAGGCCAAAACTGCTAGAAGCACCTGGGCGGTACATATATTGCTCGTGGCTTTTTCGCGGCGAATATGTTGCTCGCGGGTTTGTAGGGCTAGTCGAAAGGCTGGATGGCCTTCTGAATCCTTTGAAACACCAATGATACGACCCGGAATTCTGCGCTTCCATTCATCACGAGTGGCGAAGAATGCAGCATGTGGACCACCAAATCCCATGGGTACGCCAAATCGCTGTGCACTTCCCACGGCAATCGCGGCACCTAACTCGCCGGGCGGCGTAAGCAATGCGAGTGAGAGAAGATCGCAAGCCATTACTACAGGACAATCTGCTTTATTGGCGCGCTCAATGATAGCGCCCGGATTCGAGATAGCTCCATCCACATTGGGATATTGAATCAAAGCACCAAATCCATTCTTCCAATCACATCCTGAAAGCTGAGTCATCACAACCTGGATTCCCAGAGGAGCTGCTCGCGTGACGAGTACACCATGAGTTTGGGGAAGAACTCCGGCGTCGACGTAAAAAACTTTTGATTCAACCTTTTTTCTTCCGGCAAAAAGCAAGCCCATGGCTTCAGCAGCAGCCGTTGCTTCATCCAACAACGATGCATTGGCCACCGGAAGCGCCGTCAAATCTTCTACGAGCGTTTGAAAATTGAGAAGAGCCTCTAACCTGCCTTGTGAGATTTCAGCTTGGTAGGGAGTGTACTGAGTGTACCAGCCTGGATTTTCCAAAATATTTCTTTGAATGACAGAAGGGAGATGAGTCCCATAATAGCCCATACCAATATAGCTACGAAAAATTTGATTCTCCGAAGCTAATCCCTTGAGCATGCTTAAAGCTTCCTGCTCAGTCATCGCTTCAAAGGTATGAGGGTCCTGTGTTTGACGAATAGATTTAGGCACTGCGCCATCTATTAACGCTGACAAATCAGCCAAACCCAATTCAGAAAGCATCGCATCTTGTTCGGTGCACGAAGGGCCAATATGGCGATTTTCAAAACGTTCCCGATGCATAGCTGGAGTGAAATTGAATCCCATCTTCGTTTTCTTTCTAAGAGAAACTTTCTAACGACTTCCTTGTTTGACTCGGGCCAAAACCCAGGTAATGTTTCATCAGCAATGGTTTTGACAACATGAGCAGCAACTTTTCGACACCTTATCCATATCCCGATTCTGAAGAAAGAAAAAAGCAGACGCTCGCCAATGCGGAGCAGGCCCTCCGCCATTTTTCTAGGGTCTTCAATACCGCCGTCGTATCGACGCGGGTAGAACAGCCAAGAAATATCTCGCTTGAGCTCCGGGAGATGATGAATTCACCGGCTTTTCGGTCCATCCTCAAAGCAGCGCAGCACCTGGCGGCAAAGTCAGGCGTGACCGAAAAGGAAGCCGCTGAGCAAATCATTCGAACTTTTCGAAAACTCGATACCCTTTGGTCAGAATACTTAGTGCGTGAAGGCGTAGAGAAGGTCCGTAAGCCCTAGGGCTTAGGTCTTAAGAATAAAGTCCCACCGAATATCTACTGTATTTTTTCCTTCTAGCAGGCCTTTGGGCGGATTGGGAAAAGGTCCGGCGCGATTGAAGGCATCCACAGCTGCCTGGTCTAGATTCCAAGTACCCGATCGTTGGGCGACTTTTACAGCCGTAATTTCACCCTGAGAGTCGAGCGTTACTGTCAGTCGGGTAATATGGTCCTGATTGGAGGCTAATTCTCGACCCGCTTTGTAGAGTTTTAAGAGGTGGTCCTTGAGAAGTGGTCGCCAGGCCTGGTCTAATTGGCCCCTGATCCGTTCAAAATATCCAAAAAACACATATTCTTTGGTGTTGAGCGCTGTCTCTGCGCCGTCTTCTACGCCTTTTATGTACTCTGTCTTAACCCCGGTGGACTGAACTTGCTTGAACAGGGACCAGTCTCGGTCTTGATTCCGCTTGTTGTCCTGTTGCTCCTGGGCCGTGGTAATGGGCAACGCGACGCCAAATTTCGCAAGGGGCATGGGCGCAACGCGCTCTGATTTCTTCGGAGTACTGGGCGGAGAGGCCTCCTGGAGGACTGATTCTTGGGCCCGAGCCACCGTCTGCCTGTTTACGCGACGACTTTCCTTACCGAGAAAGGCATTGGGACTCGGAGCTTCCGTAAGTTCACCATGATTGCTATCCACCATTTGACGCGTACTGCTATTGTCGATTTCTACCAAGATAGTGCGTGCAGGCTGCTCTTGGCCAAGTCTCAACCAAGATTGAGACAGACCCCATAGGAGGGCCAAAACCAAAACATGGAGTAATATTGAAATCTTATAGTCTGGCTGTGCATACAGGCGGTTTTCCATGGATTTGGGAACGCTCCCCTCTCCACAGAAAATCGGCTTTACTGGAAGTCCTCTTTAAGGAATTCGCTATCCGAGTCCATTCGCTTTCCATCGCCTCTATTACGAAGCTGAGTCGGCTCTGTTCCCGCAATAAAGGCCTCAGGTCTAGCTTGAGGGAAGACGTTAGGATCCACTAGTTGACCAGTCTCAGGATCAATAGTGACAAAAACAATTCCCTGAGGAACCGCAAAATCGCTCACTGGCACGTCGGCCAAGGAACCTTTCATATAATTCAGCCAGATAGGGAGTGCGGCGCCAGCTCCGGTCCCAGCAGCTCCCAGCCCCTCTTGTTCGTCATATCCCACCCAGACACCGGTTACATTCTCCGGCGTATAACCCATAAACCACGCGTCACGGTAGTCATTGGTTGTTCCCGTTTTGCCTGCTGCTGGCCTTCCGAGCGCCTTGGCTTTCATGCCAGTTCCAAGCTGAACCACTTCTTTCATCATATTGATCATCACATAGGCAACTTTAGGATCCATGACTTGCTTGGAATCACTGGCCATAGGAATGGGATTCACTGGAACGGAAGGATCGGCGGATTGGGCCTGAGCCGCTCCGGCATCCGTGGGAGGATTCATCGCTTGTTGCATCTGATCCAATGTTGGAAGGGGATCAGGGATGTTATCTTCCAAAACCGTTCCATCACGATCGACAACCTTTTTGACGAAAATGGGATGGTCGAGCTTATTTCCATAGCGCGGGAATATGGTGAAAGTGTGGGTCAACTCGTACAAGCTTGTTGAAGCACTACCCAAGGCTATTGAAAGATCCTGATTGAACTGACTTGTCACCATCCCCAGGTTTCGCGCAAATTCAATGAGGCGATGCACTTCCAACTGCTGCACTAGTTTAATGGTTGGAATGTTTCTCGATCGGATAAAGGCCTGCAGCAGCGGAGTATCGCCATAGAATTTTTCTTCAAAATTGGTGGGCTTCCACTTTCCAAAAGCCTCGTCATCATAGACCACCGGAGCATCAACGATAATAGAGGAGGGGGTCAACCCCTTCTCTATGGCAGCAGAGTAAATAATGGGCTTGAAAGCAGATCCGGGTTGCCGCTTGGCCTGAATGGCTCGATTGAATTCACTTCTCCCAAAATCATATCCTCCTTCCATCGCAGCAACGTATCCAGTATTTGGCTGGATAGAAAACAAAGCGCCCTCAACCTTAGGCTCTTGTTCCAGCGCGGCGACGACCCTCATGCCATGTTCTGATTTTGGCTGTGGCTTAACTCGAATCAAAACCACATCACCCACCATAAGCACCTGGGAAATACGAGTGGGAGGGGCACCCATCTGCTTTTTTTCATTATAAGGATAGGCCCAATTCATATTCTCAAGCGGTAGAGGAAGCTCAGCTGATCCTACCTGAACCGTTGCAAGCTTTTTAGCGTCATTAACGCTTGTCACGACCGCTTCGTAAAACTCCCAATCCTTGAGATAATCGACTGCAGACTTTATACCCATGCTTTCTGCAGCTTCTGTAAATCCCATTTCTCCGTCTGGCCTCAAAAATCCAAACTGCACTCTTTGCCGCGCCAACTCTCGATCCGACTCATCCAGAAATGCTTTAATTTCTTCTTTTCCATTGAGCTTTTTTCGAGCGCCTCGATAGCCCATCATCTTATCAATTTCGCGTAGGCCTTCTCGCATACTGACCCTAGCCTTAACCAAGTCCTTGTAGCGAGCCATCAGGTGAACGGTGAGACCTTCTTCATAAACACGACGCTCGCCATACTTCTCGACGAGGTACCGTCTCACATGTTCAAGCAGGTACTGACCAAATTCTTGATCCTCTTGGCTTGAACGAAATACTTTCAATGGCTTTGCAGAGGCGGCCTGCATTTCCTCAGCAGTTGAATAACCATTTTCTACCATTCGACGTAAGACGTAGAGCTGACGTTCCTTGGCACGTTTGGGATTGTTGAACGGACCATATTTAGTGGGAGCTCTAGGCATGCCAGCCAAGAATGCAGCCTCTGCTAAAGTAACCTGCGACAAACTTTTATGAAAATACGCTTGAACGGCGGCTGCCACACCATAAGCACCATGCCCAAGGTAGATCTGATTGAGGTAAAGATAGAGTATCTCTTCCTTCTTCAAATTCTCTTCTATTCGATAGGCGAGAATAACTTCTTTGAGTTTTCGAATGAGGTTGCGCTCTGGACTAAGGAAGAGAGACTTTGCGACTTGCTGAGTGATGGTGCTCCCGCCCTGAACCACTTGCCCCGCCCTGAAATTGGCAATCGCTGCGCGAACAATGGCAGTAAGACTGATTCCTCGATGCTCAAAAAACTTATCGTCCTCGGCAGCAATAAAGGCTCGGACAAGCATGGGTGGAATTTTTTCGTAGGGGACGACTTCTCTTTTTTCTTTAAAAAATTCTCCTAGAAGACGTTCACCATCCCCATCTCGAACATAAATCCGAGTAGCAAGTAAAGGACGGTAGTCAGCTAGTGAGATAATAAGCGGAAAGTCCTTGGTAAAATTAAAGTAGACAGTCCATCCCGTACCTCCCAAAAGGAGAATGGCAAAAAGTGCCTTCACCCACCATGGCCCGTACCACTTCGGCTGAACGATCTGTCGAGTCGTAGGTGCGGGAGGAGGCGTGGCACTCATTCTGCACTCAGCACTTTCTTTACAGCGTCCATTTGAGACAGTGTCTCTCTTCTCGCTTCGAAAACTAGAGTATTCATCGTTTCAAAATCAAAATAACTCCCGGTCTCTACAGGAAGGCGAAGCACCAAATCAGCCTGTTTCAGTTCTGGTTCTGCAACCGTGAGAAATTGCGACATCTTTACTGAATAATCCAATTCTTTGGCTTTCTTGCTCTGTGGCTGAATGACGCGAGCTGAAGCGGCCACTACTGCTATGACTGGAAGCGACCACTTTTCTTTGGCCCAACGGACAGGATAAGGAAGTACAGATGCAGCTGAATAGCTCTGTGCTCCTTTGAACATTACACTTTCGACGATTCCTGGTTCACCCAAACCAGCCAAGGTAATATCGGCTGCATTGCCTGATGCAATCATTTCCACTCGGCTACTTATCGACGGAAATACGCCTAGAGCGATCCCAATTCTGGACGTGCCCAACTGAAAACCGCCTAGTCCTTCCTGAATCACTTGAGTGAAGACTCCCTGATTGCTCAACATCGATGCAAGTGCGGAGGATTTTTGTTTGAGACCACTCCTCAATTTGAGAAGCTTCCATTCAAATTCGCTATAGGATCGACTAGACGCCCAGAATGCGGCGACCGCTCCGCCCATTTCCGTACCGACGACTGCTCGAATGGAAATTTTTTGGTCGAGAAGCGCCTTGATGACTCCTGCGTAAGAAAAAGCTTTTGCCATGCCTGGTCCAAATACTAGAACAACCGATTTGAGATTCTTGGCGGGTTCAACGGTAGGCAGTCCCTGTATGGTTCCTTTATCGGGTGACTGAGGCACCTTCGGAGACTCTGTTTTTCTTGCAGTGCTGCAGGCAGCGGCTACCAAAAGCCCTAACCCTAAGAGACCGGCGATGATTTTTCTTGGACCTGCCACCATACTAAGTACTCCACGTTTCCTGATGTGCCCTTGATGGGAGATTCTATCAACCCTTTCTGCTGTAATCCAAGCTTTTCCAGGGTTGCAAGTACCCGCTGAAGGATTCCATTGCGAATAGTTTCATCTTTGATGATCCCACCTTTGCCAATCTGACTGGGATCAGCCTCAAACTGCGGCTTAACCAGCGTGACCCAATGCGAATGAGGATTGACCAGAGCCAAAAGTGCAGGAACAATTTTTTCGAGAGCAATAAATGAAACATCAATCGTCAAAATTTCTGGCCGATATGGAAGGTCATTGATCGAAAGGTACCTTGCATTGACTCCTTCCATGACCAAAACGCGTGGGTCGCTTCGTAACTTCCAGTCCATTTGATTGTGTCCGACATCAATTGCAATCACTTTTTCACAGCCCGCCTCAAGTAGGACCTGAGTAAAACCGCCCGTCGATGCGCCCACATCCATGGCAAATTTTCCTTTGGTCTCAATCGAAAAAGCCTCAAAAGCTGCTTTGAGTTTAAGCGCTCCTCTTCCTACGTAGTTTTGATTGGGATTGTCGCGAATTCTCAAGCCCGTCAGGTCAGAAGAAACGATTGTGCCAGGCTTCGTGCAGGGCACGTCATCAATAAGAACATCATGTGCAAGAATTGCGGCCGACGCCTTTTGACGCGAAGGAAATAGTCCTCGTTCTACCAAGAGAACATCGATTCTCTGTTTTTTTCCTTTAGCCACCAGTACGTTCGAACTTGGGTGATCCATCCGAATTTGGCTGAGTAAGAATCTCAACTCGCTTTTCAGCATCAGAAAGCGCCTGCTGACATTCTTTCGCTAGTCGAATGCCATTTTCATAGCAGCGCAAGGATTCTTCTAAGCCTAAATTCCCCTGTTCGAGCGATTGGACTGATGCCTGAAGTTCTTTCAGTTTGGATTCAAATAGTGTTTCAGCCATAGATTGAGAAATGAGATATCACGGGAACGTCCAAGGAGCTAGAGTCCAATCACCTGAATAACACCTGGAGATGAAACAACTAAATCGGACAAAACGACGTCGCCTTGCTTGTTACGTACCTCAATGACACGTGCTCCTGGTGCCGTTGCTGAAGCAGAACTTACTCGACTCATCACAAAATGTGGCCAATCAGGATCTAGTACGGGTGTTCCTGTGCGCTTGTGATTGATGGAGTCCAAGGTATTTATCAAGTTTGAACTCGAAAATTCTCTTGCATAGATTTCTCCGTCCGTAGCTTCAAAAACAGAGTGACTAGAGACAGAAAAAGGGCCCTGCTTACGAATCAACGGATTCAGAGGGAGAGAAGCTACGATATGACCTGTTTGATAGTTGAAATCAGCCAATTTTTCTCGAGAATGGTAACGATACAAAACCAGGGAGTCAGCCCGCTCCTGTGGAACTTTGTATCGATGAATGACACCCGTCGGAGCAAGCGCCGTCTCAACATAGAGTGGGTAGGTACCAAATACTAAAACATCTTTGATCTCAAACGTTCCGCCGAGTTCATCCTCTCCATCACCCTTTTCGCTAGAAATACCTCGATTTTGGCCAACCACGCTGACCCAACTATTTGGAATAGGATTTTCTTCCTTGGAATCCCCATCAAGTACTGCCCCTGACAAGGTCACTCGTCTTACCTCTCTTAGGTCAACAAAAACTGGCGTGTCTGCCTTCACCACCGCATCAATTGCTCCATAATCTCTCGGCTGGAGATCTTGCCCGAAGAGGTTGGCATAAAGCAGGTGAACACCTGGAGGAATATTAAGCAGAATAAACGCTCGAGGCCGAGCCAGTTCTGACCCTTCAGGAACCTCTACAAAGCTTCCAGTTGAGTCTCGCACTAATTGACCCATCTCATCCGTTAAAAAGTAGAGGGGAACTTCGGAACGCGAAGGTGCCCCCGTATCCTGCGCCAACTCGACAGATGCATAGGGAGGAAGGTACCCAAATATCACGCCCGAATGGGGGGATGCCTTGGTGGACCTAAATGCGGAAAGTGCCGCTAAGTTGTTTCGAGAAAAAACAGGTACTAAGGAATCCTCAGACTTTGGATCGAATCGAAAAAGCGTAGGGAGGTAAGCTGAGTCCTGTGGCCGTGCAACAACCCACTTGGGGGCACTAACACTCTTGGCATCCCCATCGTCACTCACCACTTCAAAGCCACCTTCAACCATTGTGTGGTCTGAAGCTCCAAAAGCTTCGCCAAGTCTTCTTTGCTCCAAAGGCACTGAACTTCGACTGACCGACTGATTTTCGATTGCATGGGTCGCTGCATTTGTGAGCGCCTCTGCCAAAAAAGCCGTATCAGGAGGTCCAAAAACCTCTCCTTGAGGGGCTGAAAAAGAGGCAGTCGCAGTCTTATTTTGATCAGAAATCACCTTAGTTTCTTGCTGGACCTTGATGCTTTGGGGAATTTGAACCAGGATCCTAGCGTCCTTAGATGCCTTCACTGAACCCTGTCCACCTGGGAAACCAAAGGTGAGCTCCTTTTCACTAAGGTCCGTCATAGGTCGGCTCACTGACTGAGTATTCATAGCCAAGCGGGCTTCCGGGAACTTGCCTGAGGATGGCTCTTGTTTCTGAGTATTCATTTGAACTTCAGAATGAGTACTCAAAATTTGAATATCCAAACTCTGATCACTTGATTCTGAGTACTCAAAGGATTGGCTGTTCACATGACTACTCAAAATCTCAGCGGGCACAGATACCGTTCCCAGCGCTACCTCCGGGCCTTTTTTTATGATGGCCGGCTTGAGCGGTTGAATAGTTGGGACTATCTTAGTCTTAGAAGTATCACTCATGACTGCAGCGTATTGCTCTACCTGGTTTTCTGGCGCGACTTGCTTCGCGGCAGCTGCACTTGTCCCGACATTGCCTGGAGTAGTCAAAATTTCTACGGCTGCTGTATCACTGGGCTCCTGGATACTCAAACGATCGCTTACAGCAGCCTGCTCGGGCTGAGTATTCACTCCAAGAGTAACCACTGAACTAGCACCCAAGCTTTCCTGAAGACTATCCACTAATTGAACTTCATTCTCTACCAACGCTGGCTGGGCAGGTACTTCAGGTAAGGTTGCTGCAAATAGGTCATTCTCTTCTCTTAGTGCTGACTCAGATGGAGCGGGTGCAGTAGAAGCACTCAGAATTGGGGCATCCAACTCACTAAGTGCCACACGGTAGGCCAGTCGCGTGGACCGAAAAGCACTCAGCATCTCGCTTCTTTCAGCCTCTGTGGCATCCTCCGGGACTACCAATGGGGGGGCGGAAAACTGCTTAGCGTGAACTTTGCGACGACGGTTAGGCGTTCCTTTTTTGGGAGAAGAAGCCACCATTTTAAGCTGATCAGTAGCAACTTGAAGGTACGAAGGATCCACCTTTTCACCATTCAAATGCAATTCAGAAAGCCAGGAGAACATTCTTGGGCTTAGAGAAATCTCTCCGCTGGAGTCCTGAAAGGCTCGAAGACCCTGTGCAAAACTAAAGGCAAACACAGCTAGGCCCAAGGCCGATGCCAGCGCCAGGAGAGAAGAGGTCTGTTTTGAAATGACGGAAGAACCCATATGCATGCTCGCTTTTAATCTACGCCTGGATCATCGGCAATTAAACGCGAGAAATTTACCCAGAAGTCTTTACCTAGGTCAAGGAATGGATTGCCCTTAGTGGCTGCGTCCAGATACCTGCTGACGAATCAGAGATCGCTGAAGCTTCAACTGATATTTCTTGAAATGTCCCTCAGTAATAGAGGGATCTCTCAATGCTTCCTCGGCTTTAGCCTGAGCCTTTCTCGCTCGATCAAGATCAATTTCGTCCTTCAACTCAAGGGTTTCGGCCGTCAACGAGATGACGTCGCCTACTACTTCGAAAAACCCGTGAGAAATAAAGCCCTCCACTCTCGATCCATCCATTGGATCGAACGCAAAAGGACCCGGGTCCAAAGACCCCAAAATAGGTGCATGCCCTGGCAAAATCTGAATAAGGCCCTCGCTTGAGGTGAGATGCACCTCGCGTACGTCCTTATCCGAAAGCAATTTTCTCGAAGGCGAATAAATACTGAGCCGCATACGGACTTTCTTCCTTATTTGCTAAGTACTAATTGAGCTTCTTGGCCTTCTCAATGGCGTCTTCAATCGTGCCAACAAGATAAAAAGCCTGCTCAGGAATAGCGTCGTGCTTTCCTTCGCATATTTCTCTGAAGCCTCGAATCGTATCCTCAATCTTCACAAACTTTCCTTCCAGCCCGGTAAACTGCGCAGCCACAAAAAATGGCTGAGAAAGGAAACGCTGAATTTTTCGTGCTCGAGCAACTACGAGTTTATCGTCTTCAGATAATTCGTCCATTCCAAGAATCGCAATAATGTCCTGAAGATCCTTGTAACGTTGTAGGACGGCCTGAACCTGGCGAGCTACTCGGTAGTGTTCTTCACCCACAATTCGGGGATCCAAAACACGAGACGTCGATGCGAGCGGATCCACAGCCGGATAAATTCCCAATTCCGCAATAGAGCGTGACAAGTTTGTCGTAGCATCCAAATGCGCAAAGGTGGTTGCTGGAGCCGGATCCGTATAGTCGTCCGCAGGAACGTAAATAGCTTGGATAGAAGTAATCGACCCCTTGCTCGTAGTGGTGATTCGCTCCTGAAGCGCGCCCATTTCTGTCGCCAAGGTTGGTTGGTATCCTACCGCTGAAGGGATACGACCCAAAAGTGCAGACACTTCAGAACCCGCCTGGGTGAATCGAAACATATTATCCACGAAGAACAAGACGTCTTGATTTTCTTCGTCCCGGAAATACTCGGCTGCCGAAAGCGCAGCAAGGGCAACGCGAGCACGAGCGCCTGGTGGCTCATTCATTTGCCCGTAAACGAGGCAAGTCTTGTCGATAACCCCGGATTCCTTCATTTCCACCCAAAGGTCGTTACCTTCTCGGGTCCGTTCACCTACACCGGCAAATACAGAGTAGCCTCCGTGTTGTTGCGCGACGTTGTTGATCAACTCCATAATAAGAACGGTCTTACCTACACCCGCTCCACCAAAGAGACCGATCTTTCCGCCTTTGGCATAAGGTGCGAGCAAGTCTACGACTTTAATTCCAGTGAAGAACGGTTCAATCGAAACAGCTTGCTCTTGGAAAGTTGGAGCAGCACGGTGAATGTTGTAAGTCTTGGTGGTTTTCACCGGACCCAACTCATCGACGGGCTCGCCTACCACATTGAGAATACGTCCCAGCACTTCTTTGCCCACTGGCATCTGAATTTGTGCGCCCGTGTCCATCACTGATTGACCGCGAGTGAGACCTTCCGTTGCATCCATGGCAATACAACGAACCGTGTTTTCTCCAAGGTGCTGAGCGACTTCCAATACCAGATTCCACTCTTTGTCGGAGTTACTGCTATTGGTGACTCGCACTGCCTGGCATATTGCAGGCAATCGACCTGGTTCAAATTCGACGTCCACAACAGGTCCAATGACCTGCTTGATTCTTCCTAAGTTCTTATCGGTTGCCGAAGCGGACATTTGCTCTTCTCCTTACATTCATCACTGCTTCTGGGACTCACTCCCAGAAATAATTTCTAATAGTTCTTTCGTGATACCAGCTTGCCGCTGCTTATTATAAGCGAGCGTAAGCTTGCGAATCATCTCACCTGCATTCTTGGTCGCATTCTCCATAGCCGACATACGTGAACCATGCTCGCTGGCCTGCGACTCCAAAAGAATCCTAAAAATTTGAATAGCAAAATGCTTTTCCAAAAGCTGCTCAAAGAGATCCTTGACTCCTGGCTTCACAATAAACAAATCAGGAGAAGTGACCTCACCGGCGTCTGAAGCAGTTGAAGATGGCATCTCCATCACTGGCAAATACGGCTCAACAACTACCTTCTGACTGATGGCGTTCTTAAATTCGTTATAAACAATAAATACTTCGTCAAAGCTGCCTTCCAAAAACTCTGCCAAAACCCAAGCGCTGATCTTCTTAGCCTGATCAAAAACTACTTTCCGCCCAAATTCTTGATAAAACTTTGGAACAAATCCTCGACGCTTAAAGAGCTCGTTTGCTTTTCGACCAACAAATCCCAACTCTACCGACGCATACTGCCCACGATGGCTCTCTAACCAGCGTTGCGTCTCCTTGATGACCTGGGCATTGAAGCCCCCGCAAAGTCCACGATCGGACGTCACAGAAATCAATAGAACGCGCTTCTCTTTGTCGAGTTTCGGCTCTTTGCCAATCATGAGCAAGGGAGACTCCAGAGGCGCACCTGACATGGAGGCCACTCGCCGCATCATGGAGGCAATCTGCCTAGCATAGGGCCGATTAGAATGGATGGCATCTTGTGAGCGCCGAAGTTTAGCGGCAGAAACCATCTTCATCGCTCGCGTGGTCTGCTGCGTATTCTTAACGGTGGAGATGCGTTTTTTTAGTTCTTTTGCGGTCGCCATGATTTCTCGACTTTATCCCGTTACAAACACTTTCTTAAACTCCAAGAGAGCAGCTGCCAACTGAGGCTTCAAAGTATCATCGAGCGTTTTCTTTTCGCTCAAGGACTTCAAAAGGCCAGCGTGCTTACTTTCAAGATAAGGAATGAGTTGAATCTCGTATTCTGAGATTTTATCAACCGGTAGATCGTCAAGGTACCCTTGAGTTGCAGCAAAAATAATAAGGACCTGTCGCTCAACTTGCACTGGAACATACTGACCTTGCTTCAAGATTTCTACGAGTCGCTCTCCTCGAGCCAATTGCTTCTGTGTAGCAGGATCGAGATCACTTCCGAATTGGGCAAAAGCTGCCTTTTCTCGAAACTGAGCAAGTTCCAGTCGAAGTGTACCAGCAACCTGGCGCATTGCCTTGATCTGTGCGGATCCGCCAACGCGAGAGACAGAAAGTCCAACGTTCACAGCTGGCCGAACGCCTGAATAGAACAAATCACTCTCAAGAAAAATTTGCCCGTCGGTGATGGAAATCACGTTCGTTGGAATGTACCCCGAAACGTCTCCTGCTTGTGTTTCCACAATCGGAAGTGCCGTCAGAGAACCTCCACCCAATTGATCCGATAGCTTTGCTGCACGCTCAAGCAATCGAGAGTGCAAATAGAAAACGTCACCAGGATAGGCTTCGCGGCCTGGAGGACGTCGAAGCAAAAGTGACAATTGACGGTAAGCTTGTGCTTGCTTGGTCAAGTCATCATAAATAATAACAGCGTGCTTGCCCGTATCTCGGAACCACTCTCCCATCGTAACACCAGAGTAAGGTGCCAAGAACTGCATCGGTGCCGTATCGGCTGCGGTTGCACTGACAACGATGGTATGTTCCATCGCGCCTTCTTGCTTTAACTTCTCTACCACCTGAGCAACCGTGGATTGCTTCTGACCAATGGCTACATAGATGCAATACACACCTTTGCCCTTTTGATTGATGATGGTGTCAATCGCAATAGCCGTCTTTCCTGTTTGACGGTCACCAATAATCAACTCTCGCTGTCCTCGACCAATGGGAATCATGGCATCAATTGCTTTAATTCCGGTCTGAAGCGGCTCCTTCACCGACTGTCGCTGAACAATACCCGGCGCCTTGATTTCGATTCTGCGATTCTCTTTTGAATGCAACTCACCCTTGCCATCAATGGGTATTCCCAATGGATTTACTACGCGGCCCAGAAGCTCTGGACCCACTGGTACCTGGACGATTTTTTTGGTTCGCTTGACGGTGGTGCCTTCTTTGATCAGCTTATCGTCGCCAAGGATCGCAATACCGACACTTTCTTCTTCAAGGTTCAAAATCATTCCATAAACACCGGAACCGAAATCGACAAGCTCACCGACGAGGGCTTTCTCTAATCCGTAGACCTTGGCAACTCCATCTCCGACCGTCATCACGGTTCCTGATTCCGAAACGTCGAGCTTCTTTTCGAAATCCGAAAGCTGTCGTTTGATGATCTGAGTAATCTCTTCTGGCCTGATACTTGTTTGCATCCTAAATTCTCCTTAGAAACTAAAAGTGGGACGATTCTGACAAAAATTCTTCTCTGAGGCTATCCAACTGCGCTTTGAGCGAACCATCGTAAGACACGCCCTCAACCGTTGCTCTCACCCCAGCCATGAGAGCGGGATCTTGGTTTAAATAAAAACGAACCTTCTTGCCAAGCTTTTCACTAAATTGCTTTTCAAACCCCGCTAAGTCCTGAGAGGAAACGGGATCTGCACTCGCGAGCTGCCCCAGGGTGCCTCCTTGAGCTTCCACTTCCACTCGCTCCAATTCGTAAAAAATTTTGGCCAGGATCCCCAGCCGACCTTTTCTAGCAAGCAGCTTAGCAAAGCGTTGAAATTGGATCGAATATTGCGCTTTTTTTGCAATTTCCTCAACAACCAATTCTTTTTCTCGATGGGAAGCAACCATCCCAAGCAAAATAATTTTAGCGTCCGAGGATCGCTCCAAAAGGTCTCGAAAATCCCGCTCTTCTTCCTTGAGCTTCTGAAAAACGGCAGTACGATCACCGCCTTGCTCCACGGTGACATCAAAAAGCGCCTGGGCGTAGGACCTTGCAACATTCATTGCTATTTCACAACCTCACTCGAAAATTCACGCGCCAACCTTTGTCGAACATCTACGGTAAGCTTCTGGGAAACGGACTCTGTGGCCGCAGTCATAACCTTTTCTACAAAACTTCGTTTTAATTCAGTCTTAAAGCTCAAAACCATATTCTCTCTACTCTGGTGAGCACTTCCAATAATGGAAGACGCCAACTCCTTAGAGTGAGAAAGGATTTGATCATACGATTTCTCAGCCTGACGCCGAACCTCTAACTGGATGGTTTGAACCTCGTGATCGAGGCCCTGAAGCTTCTGGTGAAGCTCTTCAAGGCTGGCTTTGGCGGTTCGAAGCTTCTCTTGTACTTCAAAGTAGTTTTTCTTAGTCGTTTCATGCCGACCCACAACCATTTCACGAACTGGCTTATTCAGAAATTTATAAAGAAGGCCAATGAGAACGGCGAGATTGATGGTGGGCCAAATTAAAATGCTCATCGTCGCTCACCTTGCTGTCGGATCAGTCGCTCCGAAATAGTTGAAGCCATTGCGTCTACCTCTTTGGACAGATCTTTCTGCAAGCTGGCGCGTTGAGACTCAAGTTCATGCAGGGTAGCTTGCGTAATTTTTTTGGATTCCTCTCGTGCATTTGCAAGGGTGTCTGCCTCTTTTTTTCGTGCTTCGCCAATAAGCAGGTCCATTTCTTTGCGCGCTTGTTGACGTGCAGAAGCCAGTCGTGACTCGTATTCTGATAATTTTTTTCCTGCGTCTTCGAGGAGCTTCGCGGCAAGCTCCCGATCCGCCAAGGTTCTCTTTCGTCGCTCTTGAATCAATCCCATAAACGGATCAAAAAAAAGGGCGCGCATCAAGGTAAACAAGATGAGAAAAAGTGCGAAGTGATAGAACAACGACCGATCAAGGCCGAAAGTGGCTACAATTGAGCTCAAAGTGGTGCTCCTGGAAATTGACTCTTTAACGCGTGGTAACACGCTCAGAAGATTGGGGTCAAGAAGGGATTTCTGTTGAAGGGCGGCTACTTTGAATCATTTTGCTCTTACCTTCAAATACGACACCCTCATCTACACTTAAGCTTGGTGTATAAATGTCGCCGCGAAATACTGCCGGGTGATGGATCTCAACGCGATACTTGGCGCGAATATTTCCATTCACTTCGCCGCTAATGATAACAATACCCGCTTCAATCTCTCCACGAATTCGAGCCTTGTCCCCAATAACGAGGGTATCCGGCGTGTAGATTTCTCCGCTGAATGTTCCATTGATTCGCACTGTGCCATAAAAGCAAAGCTTGCCCTCGAATTCGCATCCCTGATCAATAACAGCGGTTACTTCATGGCGCGTAGCTGGGACGACTAGATCGACGGATTTTGCCATAAGCTTCCCTTTTGCATCGCCTCTAACAATCGCTCGAGGTCTTCACGGTTACGATATCGAAAAACGATTTTTCCTTTTTTATCCGATCCCTTTACTTCCACCCGAACCGACCATGTTCGTGTCAGGTCCAAAGAAAGTTGCTGTAACCGCTGCTCAATCGGCGTCTTGGCGGGCTCTGGTGAAGCTGGTTTTGCCTCCTCAGTAAGACCACTTTTCCACTTTTGAACCAATGCTTCGGTGTCTCGGACGCTCAGCGACTGAGCTAGGACCATGGCGCCCAATCGTATCTGCTGGTCAGCCTGCTCCAAACCCATAATGGCCTTACCATGACCAAAGGAAAGCTTGCCGGTCTTGAGTTCTTCTAAAAGATTTTCTGGCAACTTCAACAATCGAAGGTGATTGGCAACAGTTGCACGATCTTTTCCAACTCGTTGGGCAACATCTTCCTGGCGAAGGTTGAAATCTTGGAGCAGCTGTAGGTAGGCCAATGCCTCATCGACGCAATTGAGATCCGCTCGTTGAATATTCTCGATCAATGCGATTTCGAGGGATTCTCGATCCGTAGATTTTCGGATCACGATTGGTACCGTCGTGAGCCCCGCTCGTTTGGCTGCTCGAAGGCGCCGCTCGCCCGCAATTAATTCAAAACCCTTTTCCGACTTTCGAACAATCAACGGCTGAATAATGCCGTTGGCTTCGATGGATTGAACCAATTCCTGCAATTTCTCTTCGTCAAATTCTCGGCGCGGTTGGTAGGGATTGACCTTGATCTCCTCTACGTTGGCCAAACTAATACCGGGATGACGATCTCGATTTCCAGATTCAACCGGAACAGCGGGCCCACCCGCCACTGCGCCAGCTCCATGAAGGTTCTCCTGAGTTTCGGTCTCAGCGACGGGTGCATTTGCAAAAAGAGCGCCCAATCCTTTTCCGAGAGCAGGTTTCAATGCCATAGGATATTCTCCTGGATATTCATTTTAAAGCTTAGACGCCTTCTAACATTTCTGGGCTATTGGCTCGCGACTCCACGACAAACGGTGGAGGAACAATTTTTGGGCGGTTCCGATTCAACACTTCCTGAGCGAGATTCAAATAGGCAGAACACCCCTTTGAATTGATGTCATAGAGCAAAATCGGTTTTCCAAAACTCGTGCACTCACTGAGTCGAACATTCCTAGGGATAACTGCTTGATAAACCTTGTCGCCAAAATGTTGACGAACTTCTTTTTCGACTTCGTGAGCGAGTCGATTGCGCACGTCAAACATAGTGAGAACAATCCCCTCCTGCTGCAACCTTGGGTTGGTGCTCTGTTTGATGAGGCTAACAGTCTGAAGGAGCTGAGTAAGTCCCTCGAGCGCAAAATATTCCGTTTGAAGTGGAACCAAGAACGAATCAGAAGCAGTGAAGGCATTAACCGTTAAGAGGCCCAAAGAGGGCGGGCAATCTATCAAAATAAAATCAAACTTGTCGCGAACCGATTCCAAAGCGATCTTGAGCTTACTTTCGCGAGCGAGGACACTCACGAGTTCAATTTCTGCGCCCGTAAGATTTTCGTCTGCCGGCGCAACAAAGAGTTGATCCATTTCAGTTGGATGGATTATGTCCTCGAAGGACGCCTCTCCAATCAATGCATGGTAAATGGTTCCCTTACCTGCCCGTATTTTTTCACGAGTAAGACCCAGGGCCGAACTTGCATTTCCCTGAGGATCGAAATCAATTAAAAGAGTCCGGTGCTCGCCCATAGCAAGAGAGGCAGCTAGGTTCACCGTAGTTGTGGTTTTTCCAACACCACCCTTTTGATTGGTAACAGCGATTACTTTTCCCATGGATTTCCGTCCCTTTCCCCGACATTCCCACGAATTAGGCTATCCACCTAGTCTTGAACAATCAAGAGGTTTGTGACGCACTCAACGAGTACTCACCTATCCACCGCCTAGTCTTTTCGCTCCAAACGAACGATGACGCGGCGTATCTTTTCTTTGGTCACTGAGTACTCATGAGTACCCATCAGCTCCAACGCTTCCGCCTTCTTCTTTTTCTGCTCAATAAAGCTTTTCCACTCTTCATCCCAGCCTGGGCCCTTGAGAAGTACAAGATTGTGCCACGTGGAACATTTTTCCAGCCAATTGAAGATTCGATCTACCCTTGCAACAGCCCTGGCAACGACACTTGAGACGGCGCTCTGCTCGAGGTATTCCTCAGCTCGCCCTCCAAATACTGTGACGTGCTTGAGGCCCAACTCCATCACCATTCGTCGTAGAAAATCCGCCTTCTTTCTCTCGGATTCCACTAAAACCCAGGGTTTTTCTTCAAAAATCGCGGCCAATAGTCCTGGAACACCTGAACCAGAGCCTAAATCCATTGCTGGATAGCTCAAAAAGCCAGAAGTAAGAAGCTCTTGAACATCTACCAAATTGAGGTCATAAAATTCTTGGGGCTCTGTGATTCTTGTAAGGTTCTGTCTCTCGTTCTCTTGAAGAAGGCGTTCCCGAAAAAGAACCACCTTCCTAATGGTGTCCGCGTCTCCCAGGGCAAGATTTTGTCTTAAAATGGATTCAAAATGCTGTGAGCTCAAGAAGAGGCACTCCCTTTAGGTTAAACCGATTGAGTAACACCTCCACCTGACTCACGCCAGGCAGAAATCTTCTCTTTTCTCAGCTGTCTTGGAGACTTATAGGCTTGGTTTTTTCCTTGCGAGCTCCTCATCTTCAAATAAATCATCAAATTGGCTGCTGCCGCGGGGGTTACTCCCTGAATTCTGGAGATTTGACCCAGATTTTCTGGGCGTACAACCGCTAATTTGGCCCGAACCTCGTTGGAAAGTCCTGGAATAGAATGAAAGTCTAAATCCAATGGGATTTCCACCGATTCGCTCTTTCGAACACCGTCCAGCAAGTCCAAATCCCGTTGAATATATCCAGCATAACGAATTTCGATCTCCGCCTGCTCCGCGGCCTCCATGGAGTGTGCATCTAGATCAAATCCAAGATCACGAAGATGGGCTAAACTGAATTCCGGCCGCTTCAGGAGATCCGCACCCGATGCTCGATCCAAAAGCGGCCGAAATCCACGCTCCTGGAACCAAAAATCGCATTGTTCCACGGGGAACACGTAAAAATCATCGAGCGCTTTACGAACTCGAATCCTTTCGCTGCTCTTTGCTTCAAAAGCCTTGAATACATCGTCATCAATCAGCCCAAGCTTTCTCGCCATTGGCAAGAGCCTCTGATCAGCGTTGTCTTCTCGAAGAAGCAACCGATATTCTGCGCGAGAGGTAAACATTCGATACGGCTCATCACTACCCTGAAGTGTGAGGTCATCAATAAGCACACCTGTATAACCATCACCACGCTCCAGTATAAATGGCTCCTCGTCCTTCACTCGCAAGGCTGCATTGATTCCCGCAAGAAGTCCCTGTGCACCCGCCTCTTCATATCCTGAGGTCCCATTGACTTGTCCGGCGACAAAGAGCCCGCCCACTTCCTTGGACTCGAGACTTCGTTTCAGCTGGCGGGCATCAATCGCATCATACTCAACGGCGTAGCCGTACCGCACGAACTCAGCGGATTCCAAACCTTCAATGCTTCTTACGAATTGGTCCTGCACATCGCGAGGTAGACTGGTGGAAATCCCATTTACGTAGACTTCGTCCGTCGTCAATCCTTCTGGCTCCAAGAATAGCTGATGACGAGAGCGGTCCCTGAAGCGAGAGACCTTGTCTTCAATGGACGGACAATAACGTGGGCCTACTCCCTCAATCTGCCCCGTAAACATTGGGGCTCGGTGAAAATTCTCAGCAATGATTTCATGACACTTCGCATTAGTATAAGTCAAATAGCAGCTTATCTGAGGGAGATAGGGGAAAGGATTGGGCGCCCTAAAGAAAGAAAATGCCCTGGGCACTGCGTCACCCCTCTGCTCCTCAAGGCGAGAAAAATCGATACTTCGACGATGTAAGCGAGGTGGTGTGCCGGTCTTCAAACGGCGGAGCCGAAAGCCCAACTCACTTAAGCATCCACTGAGGCCTTTGGATGCGGCATCGCCCAACCTACCTCCCTCAAGTTTGGACTCCCCCGTATGCATAATGGCGTGCATAAAGGTGCCTGAGGTCACAACAACCGAGCGACAATTCCACTTTTCCCCTTTTGAAGTCTGAACACCTACGACCTCACCATCAGAAACCAAGATCTCAGAAACTTCTGCTTCAAGAATCGTCAAATTTTTGACGGTGGCTAAGTACTCTTGCATGTTCTGGGCATAGAGCGCCTTATCACACTGGGCTCTCGAAGAACGGACGGCAGGCCCCTTGCTTTGATTCAATCTTCGATACTGAATCGCTGAGCGGTCCGCCATCCAACCCATAAGTCCACCAAGCGCATCTATTTCTTTTACTAAGTGTCCCTTGGCCAATCCCCCGATCGCCGGATTGCAGGACATAAAGCCAATGCGACTCGCATTGAGCGTGACGAGGCCTACCCGGCAACCCATTTTTGCAGCTGCGGCTGCTGCTTCTGTGCCCGCATGGCCTCCACCGATGACTAATACGTCAAAATTCATACGGACCTAGCTATAGCGATTTTTCGAAGATTATTCCAGGTCTGTGTATGAAGCTAACGAAGCGACTTCTGATTACGGAGCTGAGCCAGAAGGGACAGAGTTCCAACCGATTTCACGGAGAAAAACTCCAGCCCACCACCCAAGGGCCCAAATGTCTTAGCTGTCACTGCGCCCACCAGCCCTACCGAAGCAATTGCCCAGGCGCGCTGACTCCATCTTTTGGTTCGAAACGCATCGGCCACCACGGCCACCGCAAGAGGAAAAGCAAATACAAACATATGAAACCAAGCAAGTCCATGCAGCACAGGGACGAGCGCAATCCAGCCCCAATAGCGATCGCGATCATTCACCTGACGAGAAAGATGCCACCAACTTGCAGAACCCAATACTAGCACCGCCAACATCAGTGGCGCTTCAGGAAGCGGTGAATTCCCCTTCGAAATAAATAGCCGCTGTATAAATGCGTAGATACCTTGATTGTCTCGACTATAAATTTTATCGCGACCCAAAAGGGTATCACCCGAAAATACTGCGTGGAAATAGGACTGGGTCAACTGAATGACGGACTCGTGAGAAAGCAATGAGACCCCCAACGTCAGGAGCGCAGCAAGTCCTCCAGCCCAAAGAAAGGCGGGACGAACTCTCGTTGGCCACCGAAGCCCAACCAGTGGAAGCAAGGTAGTTATTTTGGAAGAAAGCACTAGCAACGCCATCGTTCGCCATGGCATTTTCTCTCCAACCTGCAACATCAAGACAAGCAGAAGAAGATTGATCTGGCCTTCAAAGGCGTGAACCGCCCACAATCCCCAGAATCCCAAAAAAACAGAAAGTGTCACGCCTTTTGATTTCGTGATCCGAATCAGAAACCTTAGCAACCAAACAAATGCAATGGTTTGCAGGATCGCCCACATCCAACTAAAGACTTGGTAACTAAAAAAGCCGAACGGTAAAAACATTGCCGCAACCCAGGGCGGGTACTTGAAAATACTTCCCCCATCTCTCAGGGGATCATAGACGGGGAGCCCTTCCAAAACAAAGCGGCTCATCTTCCAATAGACTTGTAAATCATTTCCCGAGGCCAACGTATGTCGAAAGAGCGCAGCCAACACAAAGGCACTCAATACTGAAAGCAGAATCTCCCACCGCTTCCCTCGGAGTTTAGGCAGAATGATCTTGAAACTCCTTCAAAACCTGATTGGCGATGACAATACGCTGAATCTCACTCGTGCCTTCGTAAATCTCGGTAATCCGTGCGTCGCGAAAGCATCGCTCTGGCACATACTCTTTCGTGTAGCCATAGCCGCCATGAACTTGAATAGCTTTATCCGTTATCCAATTCGAAGCCTCAGACGCCGCCAGTTTGGCCATAGCAGCTTCTTTGGCGTATCCTCCACCTGTGTCTTTTTTCTTCGCAGCAAACCACGTCAACAAGCGCGCGCCCTGAAGTCGAGTCGCCATATCGGCCAGAAAAAACTGAATCGCTTGCAATCGCGCAATAGGGGCTCCAAACTGCTCGCGTTCATTTGCAAACTTAACGCTGGCCTTGAATGCACAATTCGAGATGCCCAGTGCCTGGGAAGCAATTCCAATTCTCCCGCCATCGAGAGTATTCATTGCAACTTTGAATGCTTCCCCCGCAGGAGCAATCAAATTTTCGTCTGGAACAAAAACATCATCAAAAAATAATTGCGCTGTCGAAGAGGCCTTAATTCCCAACTTATCCTCAAGCTTCGCAACCTGAAATCCTTTGGACTTGGTATCTACCAGGAGGCAAATAATGGACTTGTGGCGTTGCTGGGGATCTAGCGTTGCAAATAAAACGCAATATCCGGCCTCTTTTCCACTCGTAATCCAATTCTTTGTTCCTCGTACAGAATATCCACCAGGAACCTTTTTTGCTGCGCACTTCAGTCCGGCTGGATCGGATCCATGTCCTGGCTCCGACAGAGCAAAACAACCAATTTTCTTACCACTTGCCAATTCGGGAAGCACACGCGCCTTCAGCGCCTCTGGAGCGTATTTCGAAATAGGGTAACAAACCAGGGAATTGTTAACGGACATGATTACGCCCGTAGAAGCACATGCTTCTGATACCGCCTCCATACACATTGCATAAGAAACAGCATCCATCCCTGAGCCGCCGTACTTCTCCGGAACCATCATACCGAGAAGACCCATTTCGCCCAACTTAGCCACAATCTCCAAAGGAAACCTTCCCGTATGATCAAGCTCCGCTGCCTTTGGTGCAATTTCCGCCTGGGCAAATGCCCGGACCTGTTCGATCAAAAGCTTTTTGTCTTCATCTAGGTCGGGCCAATTCTCAATCATGGGTTTATTCCTTCAAATTGTGGAGAACGTTTTTCCGTGAAAGCCTTCATCCCTTCGACTTGATCACGCGACCCAAAGAGTAATGCAAACTCTTGAACTTCGGCATCAATTTTTCCGTTCAGCCCAGAAGCTTCCGAAAATTCATTGATCAATCGCTTTGCCTTGCCTACAGCATCCATAGAATTGGCGCCGATTTGGCGAGCCAGAGCATTCACTTCGTCTTTCAATTGAGCAAGAGGGACCACTCGATTGACCAAGCCCCAAGCTAGGGCTTCTGCCGCTCTCACCTTGCGACCAGAAAAAATCATTTCTTTTGCACGAGGAAGGCCAATGAATTTCAATAGCCGTATGGTTCCACCAAATCCCGGGATTACACCGATACCCACTTCTGGCTGTCCAAAAACGGCGTTTTCACTTGCCAGTATCATGTCACATGCAATTGCCAACTCCGTGCCGCCACCCAAGGCAAAACCGTTCACCGCAGCAATGGTAGGCTTTTCCATGAGGCTCAAGCATCGTGCGACTTCGTGACCTAAGCGTGAAAAAGTTGCCGCCTCTGTCGTCGTCATTCCCTTCATCTCAACAATATCAGCGCCCGCAACAAAGGCCTTTTCTCCAGCTCCGGTAAGCACAACCACCCTTGCTTCTGATTTTTTTTCCAGCTCATGCAAAGCAACGAGCAGTTCCTTCAAAGTCTCCGTATTGAGTGCGTTCAATGATTCGGGCCGCTGAAGGGTCACCCAAAAAACACCAGGATCACTTTGCGTTATAGTCAGATTTTTATACGTCATACTTATAGAATCCACGTCCACTCTTTTTTCCGACCCATCCAGCGGCTACATATTTTACCAACAAGGGACATGGACGGTACTTTGGATCTCCCAGGCCATCAAAAAGGACGTTGAGAATCGCTAAGCAAGTGTCCAATCCAATAAAATCGGCAAGCGTCAGAGGCCCCATGGGTTGATTCGTTCCAAGCTTCATTGCGATATCAATGTCTTCGATTCCCCCTACCCCTTCGTAAACGGCAAAAACCGCTTCATTGATCATCGGCATCAAGATGCGATTCACCATAAAGCCTGGGACATCCGCCGAAGCCACAAAAGTCTTTCCCATTTTCTCAGAGACTGCCTTAATCATACGAAACGTATCATCCGACGTCTGGAGCCCTCGAATTCCTTCAACAAGCTTCATGACTGGAACGGGATTCATAAAATGCATCCCAGCTACTCGGTCTGAACGCTTGGTCTTCTGCGCAATTTCCGTAATAGAAATAGAGGAGGTATTCGATGCCAAGACGACTTCTGGCCGGCAAACCTCATCCAATTTCTTAAATATCTGAAACTTTAGTTCCGGTTTTTCGCTGACGGCTTCAATTACCAAATCACAGGGAGCAAGGTCTGCAAGATCTCCAACCGGATTGATGCGATCCAAAACTGCCTGCGCATCAGCTCGTGTAAGCTTTTCCTTCTGAACCAACTTCGAAAGGGCCTTTTCGACTGTGACCTTTCCTTGGTTGGCGCTCTCGCGAGAAACGTCCGAGATCAATACCTCAAATCCAGACTGCGATGCAGTCTGTGCGATTCCGGCACCCATCTGCCCCGAACCCACAACACCAATTTTCTGAACATGAAAAGGCATGAGACCTCCCAACTACGTACTGTATAAATTTAAATAGCGTTATCAGGAGTCATTTTCCAATACAAAACTCGGAAAACAGCTTTGCTAGGATTGTTTCGTTATCGACTCGGCCCATCCACGGTCCCAAAGCTTGAATCGCTTGTCTTAGATCGGCGGCAAAGAGGTCTGCCTCGTGCGTATGGGCCGCTCGACTGAGGTGTTGGAGGCTCTGCTCAAGGGCCTCTTTTTGATCTACGCGCGTTATAAGTGTTTCACCCGGGTTTCGCTGGGTTTGCTCAACACCATACTTCACCAAAAAATCTACCAACTCTGCAATTCCTTGGCCTGTTAAAGACGACACCCCAAAAGAATAAGAAGTTTTTTCACTCCTTCTCAAGCTGGCAGACGCCTCGCCAAGGTCCGCTTTAGAAAATACGGCCACGACACGCTCACTCGGTATTCTCAATTCAGAAAGGTACTGAGCTGCGTTGCTATCGAATCCTTCCGTCCCATCCACGACAAAAAGAACAAGGTCCGCAGAACGTGCGGCGTATAAGCCCTTTCGAATCCCCTCTTCTTCTACTGGGTCTGCGGCTTTTCGAAGCCCAGCGGTGTCCTCAAGCGACCAGGCGATGGTCTGCCCGCTGGAATCTCTCAGCGTGAGTCGCTCCTTAACGATGTCTCGGGTGGTGCCTGGATAGGCAGATACGATAGCGCGACTCTCTCCAACAAGCGCATTGAGAAGACTGCTCTTGCCCGCATTAGGCAAGCCCACGATGGTCAAACGCAGGCCATCCATAACCTTCCAGCCACGCTCAAAGGTCGAGAGAAGCGTCTCAATAGCTATAGTAATTGAAGCAAGAACTTCCTTCAGCCTTTTCAACTGCAAGGCTTCCACGTCTTGGTCAGAAAAATCCAATCCAAGCTCTGACTGAACCGCCAAGGACAGGAGGCGCTCCCCAAGGTCTCCAAATACTTTGCTCTCTCCACCTTTGAGCTTTTCTAATGCCAACTGCAAAGAAGCGTCGGATTGAGACTCAATGAGTTCTGCAACTGCCTGAGCCTGGCATAAGTCCATTTTTTGATTTCGAACTGCTCGAAAGCTGAACTCTCCAGGAAGGGCGGGACGAATTCCCCGCTGAGACATGGCCTCCATAAACCGGTGCAACAAGAAGCGACTTCCATGCAGATGAAACTCAGCTACATCTTCTCCAGTAAAGCTCCGAGGACCTTGAAAGAAAACGGCCATGGCCTCATCCAGCATTTCTCCAGACGGCAGCCGTAAACGCGAAAAAATCTGTTGAGAAACAGGCAAGGTCTCGGTCAGGCTCGTGATTTCTCGAAAAATTTTTTCCGTGAGTGGGCCGCTCATTCTAAGAACCACCACAGGTCCGCCAATTGCGGTAATAGGCGCAAGGATGGTGTCTTGCGCGAGATAGCCTGAGAGGTCTTTAACTTTGGATCGACCTTGCGGTCGTAACAATGACGTTATTTGCAACACCGAATTTCTTGTTAAAGATGTACTGCTGAAAAATACTGGTTGCCGCATTGATTAGCATATAAAGCGTCAATCCGGAAGGCAGCGTCACCATCAGAATTCCAAAAAAGACCGGCATCCACTGAAACATTCGCCTCTGCATGGGGTCGGTAGCTGTGTTTGGAGAAAGCTTCTGTTGGAACCACATAGTGGCTGTCAACAAAAGCGGTGTAACATAAAAGGGATCTTTCAATGAAAGGTCATGAATCCAAAGCATGAAGGGTGCTTGATAGAGTTCTACCGCTCCATACAACACGCGATACAACGCAAAAAACACAGGCATTTGAATAAGGATGGGCAAACAACCCGCCATCGGGTTGTACCCCTTGGTGCGCATAAGCACCAACATCTCTTTGTTTTTTGCTTCAGGATTGTCTTTAAACTTGGTCTGGATACGATCAATTTGTGGCTTCAAATCCGCCATCGTACGCATGCTCTTCATGCTCTTGTAGTTCAGCGGAAAGGTTACCAGCTTCAAAAGCAACGTCAGGACAATGATCGCCAATCCATAGTTATGAAGGTAGCCATTCAGCCAATTCATGAATTGAAGAATGGGATAAGCAATAACCGTAAACCACCCGAAATCTACCGAGTGATCTAAGGTTTTTTCGGTTTCTCGAAGCAAACCAAGGTCCTTGGGTCCAAAGTAGACACGAACAGGAATTTCAAACTGATCGCCCGCCAAAGGGAAAACCATACTCAGCCTTCCGCCACCAGACGGCACGGGCTGAATCAATGCGCTTCCTGCTCCATTCGCCTCTTGCGCTACGATCGAAAGAATAAAGTAACGACTGGTTGCCGCAATCCAACGAACCGGCGTACCTACTGAATGAAAAGTAATATCTTTGGCTAAGTTCTGCGAAGTGAGCTCGTGGGTATTAGAACCCCAGTAATTGAGGTTACGATCTTGCGTTTCCTCATCCGTAGAAAGATTCTTGGACCCCAAATAGATAAAGGCAAATTTTGCTGCGTCTTTTTTGAACTTCCCGAAGTAAGTCACTTCGAGATAAGGCTTGCCTGGGTCTGCAACAATTCGTCTTTCGAGACGAACACGATCATCTTCCGCCACCCAAAGGAAACGGTGAGCGTCGATTTTTTCTAATCGACCGGTGCCTTGAGTCAAATAACCAAGGTCCTCTCGGTCAAAAGCAAAATGAACTGCTCCGGACCCATGGGTAAGATTCTCTAGTTCGTATTGAGGCGCTTGAGGACTCGAGCTGACTCGATATTTCTTAAGACTCCAGCCTTCAACCAGCGCACCGCCGCTACCCAACTGTACTGCGGAATGAGAGAGGTCCGCCGATTCAGCACCCCAAGAAGTTGCTGGTGCAATGATTACTGCAAAAACAAAGGCTATGACCGACATTCGGCCGCGGATCTCATCACTAAAAAATTTCATGGTTGCTCTTCTTTCCGTAATACAGGATCAAACCCGCCCTTTGAAAAGGGGTGGCATCTGAGGAGTCGCAGGATGCTCATTTTTATTCCGGCCACATTCCCATGTGCTTTGCACGCCTGCAAGCAATACTCACTACAACTTGGATAGAATCGACAATGACTGGTTGGGCCCATCCAGAGGTGAAGAAACGGGGAAATGAATACCTGGTAACCTCGAACCAAGGGGCCTATCATCCCCGAAGCAACCCCAAGCTAAGGCCTGCACGATACTTTCGCACTTCCGTTCGCTCTAGTGGGACTCGAGTAGAGATGACAATATTAAAGTCCTTAGATCCTAGGTTACCTTGATTCTCTCGAAATGCCTCTCGGACCGCCCGCTTGATGCGGTTGCGCTCTACAGAGCTGCACTTACGCTTAATGGTGACTCCAAGTCGGGGATACCCGAGTTGATTGTTATGCGAATAAAACAATACGGCATCCCTCGAGTATTTTTGACTACCCTGGAAGAATTTTAGAAATTCTTTTCTCTCTAGCAATCGACTCTTGCGAGAGAATCTGCAATTGGCCTCAGGCTTATTTGGAAGCGACATGGACAACAAGCTTCTTACGTCCTTTTGAACGTCGACGCTTTAATACCTTGCGACCGCCTTTAGTAGCCATTCTGGCTCTAAACCCGTGCTTTCGGCTCCGCTTCCTACGACTGGGCTGGAATGTTCTTTTCATGCCATCAGGGAGATATAGTAGGGTAGCTCCATTGTCAAGCGAGCCGCTCGCATGTTACCAAGATCAGGAGAGTCCCCCAAAACCTATGAGAACCTCCTTTCCAGTTGATTCAACTCAATGGCCCGAAATTTGGCAGGCTGCCTTTCGCATCCTTGAGCAGACTATTGTCGATGGCCAACTTAAGGCATGGATTCAACCGCTCACCGTGGTTGAAACCGAAGAGCGCCAGGGAAAGATTCGCGTTCGGTTAGGGACGCCCAACGATTTTTCGGCCGAATGGTGTCGCGATCATTTTCAGAAAGAATTGGAAGCAGCTTTCTCGCAGGTATTGGGCTCCGTCTGCGAAATCGACTACATCGTGCTCGATACACAAAATAGCCAGGACAGCCCCCTGACCGACGATCCCTTTGAAGATTTTTCTCCCTCGGGTTTGGAGCCAAGCGAAACCTCTTTTGTGGAACATGGTTCTGGGAAAATAGAATCGCCAATGGATTTTCTCGAAGTCCTCCAGGATACCCAGACTACGGAAGAGCCCAAGCGCGTTCGGCCCCTGCAGCGGACATCCGCCGAGCCTGATGCCCAGCCGTGGGGAGACTTTCCTTCTCAGCAAACCATTGATCCTGATTACACTTTTGACGACTATATCGTGGGAGCGAGCAATCAATTTGCCCACGCTTCCGCCATTGCGGTAGCCGAAAGGCCGGGGCGCCAATACAATCCCCTCTTTATCTATTCCGACCCAGGTCTTGGCAAAACTCACCTGCTCTATGCTATCGGAAATGCGATTCGTCAGAATAATCCAGGTGCGCGAATTTGCTACCTTTCGGCTGAAACCTTTGTCAACGAACTGATTGAATCCCTTCAAAAACAGAAGATGCCTCAGTTTAGAAAAAAATTTAGAAGCAGCTTTGACGTTTTACTCATCGATGACATTCAATTCATTGCTGGCAAGAAGCAAACAGAGGAAGAGTTTTTTCATACCTTCAATGCGCTCTATGCCTTGAAGCGCCAGATTGTCCTGACATCTGACCGTCCTCCGAAAGATATCGATAAGCTCGAAGAGCGAATTCGAACTCGTTTTGAGTGGGGACTAGTTTCGGATGTTTCACCACCAGAAATTGAAACCCGTATTGCCATTTTGAAGCACAAGGCCGAAAAGGACGACATCTTCCTCCCGGATGATGTTGCGACCTTCCTTGCTACCCATATCAAGACCAATGTGCGTGAATTAGAAGGAACTTTGATCCGGCTTCAAGCGCAGGCGTCTCTTACGGGGTCTGAGATCTCACTTGAGATGACTCGAAACGAGTTAAGAAACCTCGTTTCAGAAGAGCATTCGTTTATCACCGTCGACTCCATCCAGCAAATTGTGTCGAAGCATTACCAAATCAAACTCAATGACCTTAAGTCTTCGACGCGCTCCAAGGTAGTTAGCCTGCCTCGCCAAATTGCGATGTTTCTTTCTCGAAAATATACTGGCCTGGGATACCGAGAAATCGGTCAGTACTTTGGGGGCAAGGATCACACAACGGTCCTTCACGCCTGTTCTAAGATCGAAAAAGGCATCGATACAAACACCGAAATAACTGACGCCGTTCAACAGATACAGAACCTGCTTTAGATCTGCGTCCCTCCGGTAAAACATCCTTATTCACTCCCCTATTACCCATAACTTTGCTTTGCGCCTTGCCAAATGGCTTTGAATTTACCTTAACCATCAAGTATTCAATTTTTGGGGATAAGTCGGTGGATAACCTGGTGGATAACTGGTGGATAAAAAAAGTTATCCACCAGTTATCCACCAGGTTATCCACCAGGTTATCCACCGCATGTCGATTTTTTTTATGAACTATTTTAATGAGTTAAACCACTTATCCACTTATCCACATTTAATCTACTCCGTAAGATGAATTAAAAAGCCATACTACCTTGATTGGTTTTGGTGGATAACTCTGTTTTTTGTGCTGATTATGACGACTGAAATGCCGATATTTTGATTATATTAATCGGATACTAAAAGTTATCCACCAAGCTTGGTGGATAACTGGTGGATAACTCAGATGCGCTCCGTGACATGAAAAGTTATCCACCAAATGGAAGACTTATCCACCGAGTTATCCACCAGGTTATCCACCGGTGGTTCTTTAATAATATTATCAGCTTAAGTGAGTTATCCACTTATCCACCGCCCCTACTACTACTACTACCTTATTTATATATACTTCCTTTGGACCACTCATTATGAGAGAGAAAGAAATCAGTTGAGACAATGAAAGGGAGGCCATGAAATTTAGTGTTGAGAGAGATTCTCTCCTCAGTGCCCTTCAAAAGGTTCAATCAGTCGTAGAGAAAAAGAATACCGTCCAGATTCTTTCCAATATTCTTTTTTCAGTTACCGATCAGAGGCTTTCACTTTGTGCAACGGATCTAGAAGTTGGCATGAAAGTCACCATCCCGGTACAGAACGCAGAGGCTGGAACCCTTACGTTATCGGCCAAGCATTTTTTGGATATCGTAAAAGAACTTCCATCAGGTGAAATTCAAATCAAAAGAAAGTCCAATGATTGGGTAGAAATTTTAGCGGGACGTTCTCGCTTCAATGTTGTGAGTCTTTCAGCTGAGGAATACCCAGCACTTCCTGACTTCGCTTCAAAAGAATATTATGACGCAAGAGTCCCTGCTTTATTGGAAATGATTCATTGTACAGCCTTTGCTGTTTCTACAGACGCGACTCGCTATCACCTCAACGGGGTCTACTTTGAGAACATCAGCGATTCTTTAATGCGTATGACAGCGACCGATGGGCATCGCCTATCGTTTGTGGATCAAGAAGTTTTCCTTAAGATGCCAGAATTTAAGAGGGGCATCATCATTCCTCGAAAAGGACTGATGGAACTGAAGAAACTTTTGGATGAAAGCACTGACGTTTTGGGACTTGCCTTTGACCGGGGTTATTTTTTCGCCAAATCAGGAGACCAGTATCTTTTCGTTCGTCTTATCGAGGGCGAGTATCCAGATTACAAGCAGGTCATTCCTAAGAATACGGATCGACGCGCGCTTTTTTCAAGAGAAGTTCTTCAATCAGCCCTTCGAAGGGTAAGTCTTCTTGCACACGAAAAAAGTCGGGGCGTAAAACTTCATTTTGATTCAGGACTCCTGGTGGTGACCTCGAGCAATCCGGACATGGGAGATGCTCGAGAGGAAGTTGAAATTGACTATCAGGCTTCAGGAGTCGATATCGGGTTTAATGCTCGCTATTTGTTAGATTACTTAGAAGTATCGTCTTCAGACAAAATCGAATTTCATTTTAGTGATCGATTGAGTCCAGGGATTCTTCAATCGACAGCAGAAAAAAATCACTGCTACGTTATTATGCCCATGCGAATTTAAATGGGATGATCCTTGAGAAAATAACCCTTCGTCATTTTCGAAACTTAACTCGAATTGAGTTTCAACCCCATGCTCGTATCAATTGGCTTTTAGGAAAAAACGGCCAAGGCAAGAGCAGCGTCTTAGAAGCGATTGGCTACCTCTCGTCCCTGCGTTCTTTTCGTCATGCAGGACATGAAGAAGTCTTATCCCATCGCGATCCCGAAGCAGAGGTATCCTGCGTCCTTTCTTCAGGCGGACAAGATTCTTGGACCACGGAGTTGGCTGTTCAATTAGTCAAAACAGATTCAGGTCGAGTGCAGCGTCGCGCCTTTATTAATGGCAAGCTAGTGCCTAGTGGTACGGACTACCTCTTACACAAAGTAAAAGCCGTTCCTTATGCGCCAGCCATGGGATTTCATTCCGTGGTTCTAGATCCAACGCATCATGAACTTATTCGTGGCGAGCCCTCCCTTCGCCGAACCTACTTGGACCAAGTCGTGGCCGCTGAACAAGGTAGTTACTTACAAGGTTTGCAGCGCTTTCAGAAGTTACACCTGCAACGCAACGCCTTATTGAAACAGGTGGCCGAGATGCAAGGCAGGGTCGATGAAGCTTACCTTGCCGTACTCACGGACCAGTGGATGGACGAGGCGTGTAAGCTCGTCCATGAGCGGATGAAATGGTTGGACCGCCTTCAGTTGGAGGTTCCTGTTTTTCTTAACGCCATTGCTAAGGATCAAAGACCTCTTTCGGTGATTTATCGAAGTTCTTGGCAAAGCGTCAAACAGAACTCTTTCAAAAATAACAACGACTTAATCGAGGTCCATTTCTCTGGACAAGGCCAGGTGCCCTCGATACAAACATTGAAAGCAGAACTTTCTGAGGCCCTTCGATGTGTGCAAGCACGCGAAAGGTACCTTGGAAGGGCCCTCGTTGGCCCGCAAAGAGATGATTGGGGCTTCGGAGTCCTTGGGGCTCAAGGTACTCGGACAAGCCTCGCATCGGTCGGATCTCAAGGCGAAGTTCGATCGACGCTCATTGCGCTAAAGCTGGGTGAGATTAAACTCTATCGGCAGACATCTGGGTTGAGACCCCTTTTGCTTTTGGATGATTTTTCTTCCGAGCTAGATCAGGAGCGGCGTGAGACTCTCTTACGTCTACTAGGTGACACGGACATGCAGGTTTTTGTGACAGCGACTGAGATGGGTTTGAATGACGTGAATGGTCAGGCTCATCAGGTTTTTTGGCTATTGAAGGGCGAATTAGCAAGCGAGTTGAAGAATGGTAGATAATCCTCAAAAGCCGGCTCAAAGCGGCCAAGACTATACCGCGGATCAAATTAAAATCCTCGAAGGCTTGGATGCCGTTCGTAAGCGGCCTGGAATGTACATTGGGGATACGGCTGCGCGTGGTCTCCATCATTGCGTTTATGAAATCGTAGACAATTCCATTGACGAAGCCTTGGCGGGATACGCCAAAGAGATCAGTGTCACCATCCATCCCGATAATAGCGTCACGGTGCAAGATGATGGCCGAGGGATTCCTACTGGAATGCACTCGTCTGGAATTTCGGCAGTTGAAGTCGTCATGACAAAACTTCATGCTGGAGGAAAATTCAACGAAGCGGACAGCGCCTACAAGGTTTCTGGGGGGCTTCACGGTGTGGGAGCGGCCGTTGTCAATGCGCTCTCCGAAGTTTGTCAGGTCGAAGTTAAGCAAAACGGAAAAGTTTTCAAACAAGTCTTTAAGCGCGGCAAGCCTCAGGGACCCCTTCAAGAAGTAGGAACGACAGACAAACGCGGAACGCGTGTTACCTTCAAGCCAGATGCAGAAATTTTCGAAACTATTATTTTCAGCACGGACACTTTGATTTCTCGTCTGAGAGAGTTGGCTTTCCTTAATAGTGGGATCTCCATCAAAATCAAAGACGAGCGGGAAGATCCAGCCCGAGAGTCCGAGTTTCAGTATCGAGGCGGTATTGTTGAATTTGTTGAATACATCAATAAATCCAAGCAAAAGCTGCATCAAAGCGTCATCTACCTAAAGAGTGAAAAACAGGGGATCGAAATGGAGCTGGCGCTCCAGTGGAATGATTCTTATAACGAAACGGTTTCTTCCTACGTCAATAATATTCACACGATTGAAGGCGGAACCCACGAAAGCGGGTTTCGTTCTGCGCTTACTCGAGTCGTAAATAAATACGCTGCGGATTCTGGGATGTTGAAGAATTTCAGCGAGGGCTTGACTGGAGAAGACATTCGCGAAGGATTGGCAAGTGTCATCAGCGTAAAAGTGCCCGAGCCACAATTTGAAGGTCAGACCAAATCCAAATTAGGAAATAGTGAAGTTGAGGGGTTTGTCGGGACACTAGTTTACGAAAAATTCTCAGAGTACTTCGAAGAAAATCCAAGTGTCGCCAAAGTCATTGTGCAGAAGGCGCTGGAAAGTGCTCGCGCTCGATTGGCCGCGAGAAAAGCTAGGGACCTTACCCGTAGAAAAACGGCGTTAGATTTTGGGGGTTTGCCTGGAAAAATGGCAGATTGCCAAGAACGAGACCCCGCGCTTTGTGAGATTTACTTGGTTGAGGGAGACAGCGCGGGTGGATCTGCAAAGCAGGCGCGGAACCGAAAATACCAAGCAGTGCTTCCATTGAAGGGTAAGATCCTCAATGTCGAAAAAGCGCGGTTTGATAAGATGTTATCTTTCGAAGAAATCAAATTACTCATTACTGCTTTGGGAGCTGGTATTGGGGAAAAAGGTTTTGATGTTAATAAAATCCGATATCACAAAATCGTTATCATGACCGATGCGGATGTCGATGGATCGCATATTCGCACGCTCTTGTTGACGTTTTTTTATCGGCAAATGGCGCCAGTAATAGAGAAAGGCTATCTCTACATCGCGCAACCTCCCCTTTATAAATTCAAACGAGGTAAGGTTGACCAGTACCTCAAAAATGATTCAGAACTTTCTGAGTTTTTATTAACTTCGGGATTGAGTTCCCTCGAAATCAAGGACAGCGATAAGCGAGTCGTGCCCCATTCTCAATTGATGGTAAGCCTCAGGGCGGCTGCGATATTTAAGCGCGGATTTGATCGGCTAGCCCGAAAATCCAATGCCAAACTGATTCGAAGCCTTTTGTATTCAAAGGTAGATGCAAAAACACTGGAAGATCGAAATCAGTTAGAGAAGCTCTTAAGCGGATACGCCGCTGAAATTCGAGCGGATAAACATGTCTGTGAATTCGAGATCAAAAAAGACCCCGAAAGCAGCTCTTTTTCGGCTGATGTTGAAACACTTGTTTCTGGTATCAAACGCAAAACCACCATTTCTTCTGCCTTCCTGGCTTCAACCGAGTATGAAGAGATGGCGAAGAATCTCGAGTTAATGGCGGCATCAGGTGCCGGCCCATTTGAAGTTTCTCATACCGAAGAGAAGGCCAGTTCATTTGTTTGTGCAGATCTCGAAGAAGTACTCGAAAAAATCATTCAACTGACAAGGTCTGGAGCCAGTATTCAACGCTACAAAGGTTTGGGAGAAATGAATCCCGAACAACTATGGGAAACCACCATGGATCCCGAGCGGCGCACCTTTCTCAAAGTTTCAGTGGATGATGCGGTTCAAGCAGACGGACTTTTTTCAGTGCTGATGGGCGATCAGGTAGAGCCTCGAAGACAATTCATAGAAGAAAATGCACTTCGCGTAAGGAACCTCGATATATGATTCGAAGTCGTTTCACTGGATTGGGAATGGCGGTGCCTCCCAATTGCATTAAGAATAACGACCTTCAGCGGTACATGGACACTTCAGACGATTGGATTCGGCAACGTTCCGGAATTGAGCAGCGTTATTGGGTAGATGAGGGAGTATCAACTTCTGATTTGGGTCTAGAGGCTGCAAATGTTGCACTTGAACAAGCAAAGCTGAAACCCGCTGATTTGGATATGATTCTTTTTGCGACGCTTTCTCCGGACCATGAATTTCCCGGAACTGCGTGTTTCTTGCAAGGAAAACTCGGGGCACCTGGTATTCCTGCTATCGATATTCGTCAGCAGTGTAGCGGATTTATTTATTCGGTTGCTGTAGCGGATCAGTTTATTCGGACCGGAGCTATTCGGCGTGCTCTCGTGGTTGGAGCAGAAGTTCACTCCAAAGGGTTGGACCTTACTACGCGAGGCAGAGATGTCTCTGTTCTTTTTGGTGACGGAGCCGGTGCGGTCGTGATGGAAGCTACTTCGATCCAGAATCCAAAAACCGATTCCTTTCTCTGGTCAACCCACTTGCATGCGGATGGAACCCATGCGCAAGAACTTTGGACAGCGGCACCCGGCACAGGATTGAAGACTAAAGAACGTATTTTGCAGCCGCACCTCGAAGAAGCGGTTCACTATCCCAAGATGAATGGTAAGTCCGTTTTCATTCACGCTTCTCAGAAAATGCCCGAAAGTCTTCAGGAGGCACTTTTGGCCAATGGGTTGTCTTCTGAAGAAATCGACCTTTATGTGCTTCATCAAGCCAACCTTCGCATTAATCAAAAATGTGCAGAAGTGATGGGCCTCCCGGATGAAAAAGTTTTTAACACGATTCAAAAATATGGGAATACAACCGCCGCGACTATTCCAATAGGATTGGTTGAGGCAGAAAAAGCCTCGCGGCTCAAACAAGGAACCTTGGTCGCCTCGGCCGCTTTTGGAAGCGGCTATACCTGGGCCTCCATGATTTATCGTTGGTAAAAAAGGATAGAAGATGACTGGCTCAACAGACAAAGATCCACCGAATAGGACCAGCGTTCAGATCGTGAATATTGAAGACGAGATGCGTGGCGCTTATTTGGATTATGCCATGAGCGTCATCATTGGTAGAGCCCTGCCCGACGTTCGCGATGGCCTAAAGCCAGTGCATCGTCGCGTGCTTTTTGCGATGTACGACCTCGGCAATACTTTCAACAAAGCCTATAAAAAGTCTGCTCGTGTCGTCGGGGATGTCATCGGTAAATACCATCCTCATGGAGATACGGCTGTTTATGACACCATCGTTAGGATGGCGCAAAATTTTTCCATGCGCATTCCGCTGATCGATGGACAGGGAAACTTCGGTTCCGTAGACGGCGATGCTCCTGCGGCAATGCGATACACCGAAATCAGGATGCAGAAGATCACCAACGAACTTCTGGCGGACCTCGATAAAGAGACCGTTGATTTTGGACCCAACTACGATGAATCTCTCACTGAGCCCAAGGTATTGCCTGCGCGATTCCCCAATCTTCTTGTGAATGGTTCTTCCGGCATTGCGGTGGGAATGGCTACCAATATTCCACCCCATAACCTCGTCGAAATTGTCGATGCGACTGTCGCATTGATCAACAATCCTTCGCTTAAAATCGAAGACCTTTGCGCCATTGTAAAGGGCCCTGACTTTCCAACCTCAGGTTCCATTCTCGGTGTTCAAGGAATTCTGAAGGCCTATCATACGGGGAAGGGTTCGATCACCCTTCGAGCCAAAGTCGAGATTGAAGTCGGTAAAAACGATCGAGAGAAAATCGTTGTTACCGAACTCCCCTATCAGGTCAATAAAGCGCGACTCATTGAAAAGATTGCTGATTTGGTAAGGGACAAAAAAATAGAAGGCATCTCGGACCTTCGTGATGAATCCGATCGTACGGGCATGCGAATCGTCATCGACCTTCGCAAAGGTGAGAACTCTAACGTTATTTTGAACCGCCTCTTTGTCCTCACTCAACTTCAAGACAACTATGGCATTAGCCTGTTGGCGATTCATAACAATCAGCCGCGCGTGTTCAATCTCAAAGACATGCTCTGGGCTTTTGTGGAACATCGAAGGGATGTTGTTCTAAGAAGGACCGCATACGAGCTCAAAAAAGCTGAATCGCGAGCCCACCTCTTAGAAGGCCTTAAAAAAGCTGTTGAGAATTTGGATGCTGTTATCAAGTTGATTCGAGGATCCTCAACTCCCGATTTGGCAAAACAGTCTTTGATTGCGCAATTTGAATTCAGTCAAGAACAAGCGCAAGCCATTTTGGATATGCGCCTCCAGCGTTTGACCGGCCTCGAGCGAGAAAAAATACTTAAAGACTATGATGAAGTGCTCGCACTCATCAAAGAACTTCGAAAGATTCTCGGAAGCGATGAGCTGGTGTTCGGAATTATCAAACAAGAACTCATTGAAATACGAGATGCCTACGGCACCCCCAGAAAGACGCTCATTGAGCAGGCAGCTGCGGAGGATTTTGACGTCGAGGATCTGATTGCAGATGAAGAGACCCTCGTTCTGATTACCCATCAGGGTTATATTAAGCGTTCAGAACTTAGCCAGTTCAGGAGTCAGCATCGGGGTGGTCGAGGAGTCAAAGGCGCCAATACTAACGAAGATGATTTTGTCAGTTCCATGTACCAGACAACGACGTTGAGTTCGCTCTTGTGCTTCTCGGATCAGGGCAAAGTCTATGTATTGAAGGTTTATAAAATTCCTGAGGCGCTGCGAACGTCTAAAGGAAAAGCCATCGTCAATCTTATCCAGCTTGGGCCTGGAGAAAAAATTAGGGCGATCCTTCCCGTGAAAGAGTTTAAAGAAAATGAGTCCGTCATCATTTCTACGAGGGAGGGTGTCGTTAAAAAGACCTCCCTACAGGAATACAAAAACGTTCGTCCTAGCGGCTTGATTGCAATTGGAATTCGAGAGGGCGATTCTTTAGTGGGTGCTGGTCTTTGTCATGAGGGAGATCACGTGCTGCTTTCTACAAGAGAAGCCAAGTGTATTCGATTCCCTGAATCTGATGTGCGATCGATGGGGCGTTCTGCTTCGGGAGTGACAGGGATCAACCTCGAGGATGAGGATCGCGTCGTGTCTATGGAGATCTTGAAGAACCTTGCAAGTGACGCAGAGATTCTAACCGTCACTGAGAGTGGATACGGCAAGCGCACTCCCCTTTCAGAGTATCGGGTTCAGTCTCGAGGCGGCAAGGGAATCATCACCATGAAAGTTACCGACAGGAACGGACACGTCATGGGAAGTTGCCAGGTTCGTCCAACCGATGAAGTGATGGTGGTTTCTAGCCACGGTAAGCTCATTCGAACCAAGGTGAGTGGTATTTCTGAACAGGGAAGAATTACTCAAGGGGTTCGAATCATTGCAATGGAAGAGAACGAAAAAGTCGTCGCACTCGAGTACATCGCAGAGGCTCAGGTCGAGGCGGGAGACCAAAGTGCGCCTAGTGATAAACCACAGTAAGCTTGCTTCGCTAATAGGACTGCTTTTGTTGGCAGGCTGCACGGTCGGTGGATTAAAAAAGCACTACGTCATGGCTGAGAAATTGTGGGGCGATAAGAATTATGAAGCCGCTGTTTCTGAGTTCAGTGCCGTTGTGGCCCAAGATCCTGATGGCGAGTTAGGATTACAAGCCTTGTTTAGAGCCGCTATGACGGAGTCTATTTTTCTAGCCAGGTACCCGGAGGCATTGGTTAAGTTCAAAAGCTATGTGGAGCGCGCGCCAACAGACACGCCTGGAATTTGGACTGCTCAAAAAGCTATTGGGGACATCCTTTTTACCGACCTTCGAAGGTACAAGGAATCTACGCGACATTACGAGTTTTTGACTGAGAGCTACCCCAAGAAGGAGGAGACCCCCGAATTTCTTTATCGGATCGGAAAGGGACATTTCTACCTTTGGAATTTTGAGGACAGCATCGAAGCGTTTCGGTCGTTGATTCGGCAATATCCTAAGAGTAGCTGGGCCGAGAAAGCCCAGTATGAAATCGGCTTGGTCCTTTTGACTGCTGGTGGCCAGACCGACCCAGAGAAGCATTGGTTTGGAGCAGCAGCGGTCAAAGAGGCGGCTAAGGAGTTTAAGAAATTTTTAAAGGATAGCCCGCAGAGCGTCTGGGCTGTTGAAGCACAATTTGGCTTGGCCTCGTGCGCGGAAGAACTGGGTCACTTGGAGGAAGCCTATGAAGCCTATAAGGCGATAGAGAGCACCTACCCTTCGCCCAATGTCGTCAAAATCAAGCTTCTAAGAATTCAAGAAAGGCTTTCTCAGAAAGATCGTTCAGGTAAAAAAGCGGATGGGGTCTGATTGGCGGAGTCTCACACAGGCCCTTGGCTTAGTAACTTGGATTCTCAGTGAATTTGTGGGACTCCCCGTGGGCCTATTTTTGGGTGGTCGACTTTTGGTAGAACGACAAATGGGACCAGCATGGTTGCCATGGACTTTGGCAATAGCGGGACTCGTGGCTGCAAGCATTCACTTGATAAAGAAAGTCAGCAAAGATCAAAACTAATCGAATTCTTCCCCGCTTTTGGCTGATTTGGCTTTTGGCATCCGGCCTACTTTGGTGGGTCTTAGGACTAGCGATTCTTCGTGCATTAAATTTGCCGGCCTATCGGTCCGTCGCTGAGGCAAGGTTGATTTTTTTAATTGGATTTCTGTCCTTGATGAATCTCCTTCTCCTTACAAAAGGAGTTGCGTCAATTGGTAGTCTCGTGTCAAAGTACGACGAAAAGAAACGTGGATTGCTGACTTGGTTCAATGTTGCGATCTGGATTCCCGCGAAGTTTCTGGGTCTCGCAGTTCTGGTGGTTGTTATGTATCAACATCGGAAAGAACTCAGTGGCGCAGGTTGGTTTCTTAGTTTGGGAACCGTTTCGGTAGTCCCGATTTTTTTTGTAAGCTTCTGGAGTTTGTCCCATGCTCGCTTTCTTAAAAAATAAATGGATATCCAGATTATTTGGCGTCAGCGCTGCGTCCTTAGCTTTTGCTGGCGCATCTTTTGCTTCTGAAGGGCATGGATTTAACTGGGTCTCTAAAGTCCCAGTTCTTGCTGGTTTACCTAATCACGTCGTGATGGGCACACTGGTTGCCCTGCTCTTGGTTGTCACGACAAGTATTGCTCGATCGCAGCTCAGTCGCGCTATGCAATCAAGCGATGGTGGAATCATTCCGGAGAGAAAATTAACCTATCGCAACTTCTTTGAACTTACCTCGGAAGCACTCTATGGTCTTACGGAGTCCATTCTTGGAGAAGAGGAAGCGCCTAAGTATTTTCATGTAGTGGGTTGTCTTTTTCTTTATATTTTTGTTTCGAACCTCATGGGATTAATTCCAGGCATGCTTCCTCCAACAGATGACCTGAATGTCACACTGGCATTGGGACTATTTGTTTTTATCTATTACAATGCTTTGGGTTTTAAGGAGCACGGCCTCGGCTACTTGAAACATTTCATGGGACCCGTTGTTCTGCTGGCGCCCCTTATTTTCGTAATTGAATTGGTTTCTCACTTGGTTCGTCCAATGTCGCTAGCACTTAGGTTGCGTGGCAATATTATGGGCGACCACTTGGTATTGTCCATTTTTCATGAGCTCGTTCCACAGCTTGTGCCGGTAATATTTTATGGTATTGGGTTGTTTGTCTGTTTTATTCAGGCATTCGTCTTCTGCCTTTTGACAATGGTTTATATTTCTTTGTCTACTTCACATGATCACTAATTTCTTTAATGAAAGGAAATACAAGAAATGACTACAGTACGATTGATGGGATGGATGAGCGCATGTCTTCTTTTTGGAACTAGCTTTGCTATGGCCAATGAGGCTGGCGGCGCTGTTGCTGCAACTGGTGGATCTTGGGGTCCCCTAGCTGCTGCAATTGCAATTAGCGTTGCTGCTTTCGGAGGCGCATTGGGCCAAGGTAAAGCCGCTGCTGCGGGTCTTGAAGGTATTGCAAGAAATCCAAGTGTTTTCGGTAAGCTGATTGCTGCCATGATTGTCGGTCTTGCGTTGATCGAGTCATTGGTAATCTACGCTCTCTTAATCGCATTTAAGATTTTGGGATAAAGCGTAAGCGAAAAGATTTTAGCTTTTCACTACAAAAAGGGGATGTCGATCAACTCGACGTCCCCTTTTTTTATTTCTTTTTAAAGGTTGAGGTAGCTGCTTAGGAATTTGCCTGTGGAGCTTGCTGGAGTTTTCGAAACAGCCTCTGGGGTGCCCACTGCTAAGACGCTACCTCCGCTTTTTCCACCTTCGGGCCCCATATCAATAAGATAATCCGCAGCTTTGATAACATCGAGGTTGTGTTCAATAACCAAAACGGTATTGCCGTGATCCACAAGGCGTTGAAGGATGGCTAAGAGTTTGGCTATGTCGTCAAAGTGAAGGCCCGTGGTAGGCTCGTCTAGGATGTAGAATGTTTTTCCTGTATCTCTTCGAGCCAATTCCTTCGCCAGTTTGATTCTCTGCGCTTCGCCACCCGATAGCGTAGTAGCACTTTGACCCAAATGAATGTAACCAAGTCCGACTTCATTGAGGATGCGGATTTTATCTCGAATCGCTGGAATGGCTTCAAAAAATCCTAGCGCCTCTTCCGCCGTCATTTCTAATACATCAGCAATGCTCTTGCCCTTGTACCTTACACTCAGCGTTTCTCGATTGTAACGAAGGCCCTTGCAGCCAGTACAAAGCACTCGAACGTTGGGAAGAAAATGCATTTCAATCTTCTTTACGCCGTCGCCTTCGCAGACTTCGCAACGGCCACCTTTGACATTGAAAGAGAACCTGCCTGGCCCATACCCTCGAACCTGAGCGTCCGGCAGGCGTGAATAGAGCGTGCGAATGAGAGAAAAAAGACCCGTATAAGTTGCGGGATTTGAACGAGGAGTTCGACCAATGGGACTTTGATCGATGTCGATCACCTTATCGATCAGGTTGAGCCCTTCGATCTTATCCACTTTGAGGTCACCAACTTCCGATCGATAGAGGTGCTTCATCATGGCACGATAGAGCGTCTCAATGACGAGCGAGCTCTTTCCGCTGCCTGAAACTCCCGTGACGCCCAAGAAAAGTCCGAGAGGAAAAGTAACAGAAACGTTTTTGAGATTATTAGATTTGGCGCCCTCGATTCGGATGACTCTCTTTGGATCTGGGACCCTGCGAGTTTCCGGCACAGCAATGGATTTCTTACCGGCAAGGTACTGCCCAGTAAGGCTTCGAGAATCATTCAGCAAGGTTTGCAAGGTGCCTTCGGCGATGATTTCTCCTCCCCGATTTCCAGCACCTGGACCCATGTCGACCACCCAGTCTGCCTGCTCTATGGTTTCTCTGTCATGTTCAACCACTAGGACGGTATTGCCTTGATCTCGAATCTTGTGCAAAATATCCAGAAGCCGCGCATGATCACGTGGATGCAATCCAATGCTGGGTTCATCTAAGACATAAATAACGCCAACAAGAGAGCTACCAATTTGACTCGCAAGTCGGATCCTCTGATTCTCCCCGCCTGAAAGGGTCGAAGCACGCCGATCGATGGATAGGTAGTGTACCCCGACGCGTTCGAGGAATTCCAAACGTTCCGTCACTTCCTTGAGTAATCGGGAAGCAATCACCTTTTCTCGAGGACTCAATTCCAAGTGAGTCAAAAAATCACGCGCTTCCGAAATGGAAAGGGCGCAACAATCAGTAATGCTTTTTCCTCCTACCTTGAATCCGCGGCTCGTAATTTTTAGTCGAGTTCCATGACAGTCTTCGCAGGGTGTATGAGTTTCGAGGATCGAAGTTTCTTCTATCTCTCCCTTGAGAGCAGGCTCTTCTAGCGCAAACGATTCATAGCCTAAGCCTTCGCAGGATTCACAGGCTCCATAGGGACTGTTAAAAGAAAATATTCGAGGCTCTGGTTCGGGATAGCTAATACCACAAGTCAGACACGCGAATTTCTTAGAATAAAAGGTCTCAGTTTCTGCATTGGATTTTGAGTATTCGATGACCTTTAGTGTGTTTTCACCAAGGGCAAGCGCCGTATCAACGGCCTCACGGATACGCTGCACCAGAGACTCCTTTGGGTCTTTGAGCTGAAGTCTATCAACAAAAACATCTAAGTCATGTTTTTTGGTTTTCTCCAGTCGAATGTCATCTGCAAGGTCAAAGACTTCTCCATTGATTCGAACTCGCGTAAATCCTTTTTGACGAAGGGAGATAAGTTCCTTTACGTGCTCCCCTTTCCGTCCTGCAACAATAGGAGCAAGGATTGCCAACTTTGTATCGACGGGTCTGGCGATAATTTGATCTACCATTTGGTCGGGAGTTTGGGACTGAATAGGTTTTCCACAAGAATAGCAAATGGCTATTGATATTCGAGCATAGAGGACTCTAAGGTAGTCATAGACTTCAGTTGTCGTCCCTACGGTAGAGCGTGGATTAAAGGAGGTCGTCTTCTGTTCGATCGAAATCGTAGGACTCAATCCGCCAATGGATTCTACTTGGGGCTTTTCTAGTTGATCAATGAACTGTCGCGCAAAGACACTCAGGCTCTCCACATAACGCCGTTGTCCTTCAGCATAGATGGTGTCAAAAGCGAGTGAAGATTTTCCTGAACCAGAGGGCCCTGTGATAACGACCAATTTATCTCGCGGAAGGTCCACACTAATGTTCTTTAGATTATGAACCCTAGCGCCGCGGATTCTTAGAAAGTCATCGTTATGGGAAGAGAGGCTCATGATGAAGCTCCTGAGCCGCCGATTCTAATTCCGTAAGGAAAATCTGGCGGACATTTTCCAAATCATCCTTTGACTGTCCTTCAAAGCGAAGGACCAAAACAGGTTGTGTATTGGATGCTCGAAGTAATCCCCAACCTTTTTCAAATTCTAGTCGAATACCATCTAAGGTTATGACTTTGCACTCACCGGATTTATCAGCAAATCGTTGTAGCTTTTCAGCCGTCCTCTTGACGAGATCAAACTTGAGCTCCTCTCGGCAATCGATCCTGATCTCGGGAGTTACTTCCACCTTTGGAATGTCCGAGGTCAATTCATGGAGGCTTTGTCCCGTTTCTGACAGGATTTCAAGGAGTCGCGCTCCAGCATAGAGAGCATCATCAAATCCATAATAGCGATCAGCAAAGAAAATATGCCCGGACATCTCACCCGCGAGTGCAGCTTTCTCTTCTTTCATTTTGGTCTTGATGAGTGAGTGGCCCGTTTTCCACATGATGGGCCGTCCGCCTTTGGCTTCAATATCTCGATAGAGGCGATTGCTCGATTTAACTTCTGATAGAATCGTGGCACCTGGAAGGCTCTTAAGAACTGCGCGCGAAAGCACAATCATCAATTCATCACCAAAAAGCACATTTCCCTTGCCGTCTACTACTCCGATTCGATCAGAGTCCCCGTCAAATGCTAAGCCGACATCAGCCTTGGAGCGCTTCACTTCTTCAATCATGGCTGCAAGGTTTTCAACAACGGTAGGATCTGGGTGATGGTTTGGAAAGGAGCCATCCAATTCACAAAACATAGGAATGACTTCCATTCCGAGCTTCTTGTAGAGGTCTGGAGCAACGTTGCCCGCAGTGCCATTACCGGCGTCTACCACCACGCGCAATTTTCTTTTCAATGAAAACTGAGAACAAATTTTTTCGATATAGGCAGGAATAATGGAATTTTCTTGAAGGGTACCGAGGCGATCCGTTTTTGGCCGCTGCATAGAGCCCATTTGTATACGCAGGGATTGGATCGCTTCCCCATAAAAGCTCTCTCCGCCCAAAACCATTTTGAAACCATTGTACTCAGCAGGATTATGCGATCCAGTCACCATAATGGCGCCATCCATGCCAAGTTCGTAGACGCTAAAATAAGTCGTAGGGGTAGGACAAACTCCCAATCGAGTCACTTCAATGCCGGCCTCTCGCAATCCCGAAATGAGATGTTCGGCAAATTGAGGGCTAGAAGATCTGCAGTCCTGGCCCACGGATAACTTAGGATGTGGAATTCCTATCTTCTCTACGGCCTTCTTTCCAAATGCCCAACCCAGATGCCGCGCAAATTCCGCTGATAAATCTCTATCTGCAACACCTCGGATATCGTACTCACGAAAAATACTTGGATTCCACTGCATGGTTATTTGTCCTCTCCGGATAGCTGAATGATCTTATGAGCTAACTTAACAGCTCGGATAAAGCTTGTCGGATTTGCTTTGCCGGTCCCGACAATATCAAAACCTACGCCATGATCAACCGATGTCCTTATAAAGGGAAGTCCCAAAGAAATTTGTACGGTACCAAAAAAATCAAGCAGCTTGACGGGTATCAGCCCCTGATCGTGATACATGCAAACTACGGCATCCACTCGGAGCTTTTTGGGTTTGAGATTTTCTAGGGCAAAAAAAGTGTCTGCAGGAAAGGGGCCCGAAATAGTTGCTGTACGGCCCCACAATCGAGTAGAAGCCAGAATAGCCGGTACGATCATTTTCTCTTCTTCATCTCCGAGCAGGCCTTCCTCGCCAGCATGTGGGTTTAAGCCCAGGACGGCTACTCTGGGATGAGGCAAATTCCACCAGCGTTTCAAGTAATCCACCGTATGATGAATGGCCTTTTGGATGCGCTCTTGAGTGAGGGACGAAGAAGCATTAGCGATGGAGGTGTGTGCGTTGACGAGGGTGACCTTGAGGGCATCATTCGCCATCATCATGGTGACTTGAGGGGCGCCTGAGAGGTGACCCAAAAAGTCGGTATGACCCGGAAACGGAAATCCGCCAAGGTTGAGGTGCTTTTTGTGAATGGGTCCTGTGACCAAGGCATCGGCTCTTCCGTCCATCAGCAGCTTTACGGATTTCTCAATTGCCCATCCTGACTGAAACCCCCCTGGGTGCAATGGGTCGTCCGCCTTGGGCAAAGGGGCGGGAATTCCCTGAATCGGAAGTGAAAAAAATCCGTGCTCTTCGCTCAATGGAACGGAGAAACGCAGGCGCCGAAACGGTTCTAGTGCTCCGACAATGAGGTACCGGGCTTCTTTCGGAAACCCTCCCTTCCGAAAAGCCTTCACTAAGAGTTCCGGGCCCAAGCCTTCGGGATCCCCCGGAGTCAGAATGATGCAAGGTTTCTTCTTTCTCATTTCGATGTCAGGAACGACGGCTCTCCAGCGATGTGGATGTATGCATTCTGTTTGCTTTGAGCAAACCAAACTTCCAATTGTTTGGAATATTCCTCAGAAGCAAGTTTGATTTGAATGTCGTTTTTGAGTCGCTTCAGTTCATTTTCTTTTCCGGACCGAATATCCAAAAGTTTGACTACGATAAAAGTCTGAGGACCCGCTTGCAAAGGGTTACTCATTTCTCCCACTTTCATCTTTCGAATAACTCCCTTAATAACAGGGGCCATTTCCTTTTCAGTGAGATAACCCAGGTCAACGTCAGATCCTTGTTCGCTCATCTTCTTGGCGGTTTCTTCAAAGTCATTTCCAGCTTGAACAAATTCCCTGGCGTGTTCAGAATCCGCCTTGCTTGCAAAGGTCATCATTTGCACTCGGTACTCAAATCCTGCTCGATTTGATTCCTGATGATGGTTGTAAAAATAATTTTTGATGTCGGAGTCTGAGATAAAAACTTTTGGCTGAATTTCTTCTCGTATGAGCGACTTCTTTGAAACCAGGAGTCGGGTGAGTTCAAAATAATCCGAAAACTGAAACCCCTGACCGGTCAAGGCTTGCTTGAGCATGGAACGGTCAATGTGATTGGCGGCCTGGATGGATTGAATTTCTGATTCTACTTCATCGTCCTTGGTCGGAAATTTCTGAGCGATCAGTCTTTCGCCGACTAAGAGAGAGACCATCTCATCGTCTTGAGCGCTCTTGCCTTTGGTGGCCAAAGAGGTGCCGCTGAACAGTGGGTCCAATTGCTTTCTCAGTTCAAGGGTCCTTCTAGCGTCTACGACATCGGAGAGAAGTACGAGTTCTGAATTTACCGTCGCTTCAACGCGATCTAAGACCATGCCTGCAAAAGAAGTAGGAGACCAAGCCAAAACTGGCCAAACTAAGACTGCCAAATTGCGAAGTTTCATTTGAGGTAGGTTTCTCACATCTAGTCAAAGCTGATCAAGCAAACGATGGTTGACGGAAATGGTTATATTTTCGGCTGCTTTTTGGAAAACTCGATGGAGATCCTCTGCTGAACTCTGAGGATTCATGCCGAGCGCCTGAAGGTCAGCTTTGGCCCTGGCCGAAGCGGCGTCAGACCCTCGCCAAGCCTTGCTTTGGAGTACCAAATTAACCCAGTCCACTTTGGTCTTCGGCTTTACGGGAGAAAAGACCTTAGCAATGGCGAGTGAAGTAGTGCCAACCTCTAAGAGCAATGCTCGGTCACTGGTCTTCAGTACTCTTCTAAGTTGGATGTAGTCGCTGAGAGAAAAGGACTCCCCCTCAACACGGGCGACTTCGTCTTTGGTAAAAGCTGGAGGCATCTTGGACTGACATCCCCAGGCCAAACCGAGCAAGGCAAGTAGCAATCCGAGTTGAACGCCGAGGCGCAATGAGTGACTCATTCTTAGAGATTCTAACTGGTTATTTCGCCAGCGCAAAGGGGCGTAGCGTTTCTTCTAGGTAGAGCACCGCAGCTGGCAAGCTGTCGTGCGGTCGAAATAGAATCAGCCTTTGGTCCTGGGTGACTTGAGCAATGCGGGCATTGCGCCTTATCCAGTCCGTGAGCGCCACTACATTTAGTCGGTGTTGATTGCCAATTTGGATCGACCAGCGTTCTTTGCCTAGGGTCATGCCTTCCACGCCCAAGTTGAGGAGAAGCAGTTTCAGTCGAATAACCCAAAACAGATTCATTGCTTCGGGTGGAAGCTTTCCGTAGCGATCACCGAGTTCCTCTTCAAGGCTATGCAATTCCTCTTGGGTCTGAAGGCCAGACAATCGGCGATAGGTGCTGAGTCGCTGCTGGACGTCTGGAATATAATCTTCTGAGAAAAAGGAAGGATAAGGAACTTTGATTTCAGGTTCACGAAGCGACTCGGCAGGCTTTCTCTTTCCTGTACGAATCTCTTGAACTGCTTCCTCAAGAAGCTCCAAGTAGAGATCAAAGCCAATGGCCCCAATATGACCGGACTGATCCGCGCCCAAAAGGTCCCCGCCTCCCCTAATCTCCAAGTCATGCGAAGCAATCTGAAATCCACTTCCCAACTCTACAAATCGTTGAATGACTTCGAGGCGCTTCTGAGCATCTTTGGTCATCCGATCGGTGGAAGCCACTAGGAGGTAGGCGTGAGCACGCACCCCAGACCTACCCACTCTGCCGCGCAATTGATACAGTTGGGCGAGCCCAAGTGTGTTGGCTTGATCAATCAAGATCGTATTGGCATTGGGAATATCCAATCCAGATTCAATGATAGAAGTGCAAACTAAGACATGAGTGCGCTTCTCATAGAAGTCGAGCATTCCTTTTTCCAAATCAGCTTCCGACATTTGTCCATGCACGACCCCTACCCTTGCTCGCGGCACCAATTTATTCACCAATTCTTCAATTTTGTGAATGGTCTGGACGCGATTGTGCATAAAGAAAACTTGTCCACCACGATTCAGCTCAAATTCGATTGCATCTCGAATAGTAGTCTCATCAAATCTTGCAACGTAAGTTTTTACGGGAAGCCGCTCGATGGGCGGCGTCGTAATAAGACTAATGTCTCGCAATCCCGACAGGGCCATATGAAGGGTTCTTGGAATGGGCGTAGCGGTCAGGGTCAGAACATGGGTACTTATTTTTAACGCCTTTAATTTCTCTTTGTGGTCCACGCCAAAACGGTGTTCTTCATCTACGATGATGAGACCGAGGTTTTTGAACTTCACTTCTCTGCCAAGCAGTCGATGAGTACCGATCAGAATATCGATCTGACCATTTTTAAGCAGCTCCAGAATTTCTTTTTGCTCTTTGGGTGATTGGATTCGAGAAAGTGAACGAACTTTAGCGCCAAAGGGTTCGAGCCTTTGCCGAAAGGATGCTTCATGTTGGATTGCCAAAAGCGTAGTTGGCACGAGTACCGCCACTTGACGCTGATGAAGGGCGGACAAAAAGGCCGCACGCATTGCGACTTCCGTTTTTCCAAATCCAACGTCACCGCATACCAAGCGGTCCATGATTTTTCCACTAGCAAGGTCTTCAAAAGTGGCTTGGATAGCTTTGGCTTGATCGGGTGTTTCGTCAAAATGAAACGCTGATTCCATCTCCTCGAGGCTAGCGTCATCGAGCGAAAATGCTTCTCCATTTTTGAGTGATCGTTGGGCATAGAGCTCGACCAAATCCACCGCGAGTTTCCTTACGGACTCTCTCGCTTTGTCCTTGGCCTTGTCGAAACGGTTGCTACCTAATTTGTCGAGCGTCGCTTCAGAATTAGCCCCATGGTACTTATGAATTTGGTCTAATCGATAAACAGGTAAATAAAGTTTGTCGCCCTGGGCATATTCTAGCAATAAAAAATCAGACTCCGCTTGATCCACTTTCAAGCGTACCAACCCCATATACTTGCCAATGCCGTGGGTGTGATGAACGACAATGTCGTGAGTCGCTAAGTCCGCCAGTTCTTGAAAATCTTTAGCTGCGGAGCCTTTTTTTCCAGAGCGCGATACCCTGATTTTTTCTCCAAAAAGCTCTTCGTCAGTAAAAACAGATAGGTTTTCATCCGGCCAGGAAAACCCTGAAGAAAGGGATCCTTGGCGAAGTCCAATGCGACCTTCACTGAAATTAGCGGTCGTTCCACTGACAATCCCGTGATCGGACAAAAGTCGCTGGACGCGGATGACGTGTGATTCCGTTGAGCATTGCAAGTAGGTGTTGATCGTTCCTGCAGATTGAAAAATGCTATCCCATCTGGACTGGCGATCAGTAAGCTTAGGATGCGAGTCCACTTGAACATGAATAACAGAGAGTGGTTTGCCTGGGTTGGCCTGAAAGGCAACCTGATCAAAAACTATCCTATCCAATGAGTGCGACTCGATGAAGGTATTCGATCGATAGAGAAGGTCTGGAGGTGGCAGCAGCCCGGAATGATTGGAAAGGCCTTCAAACTCTTTCTTCCATCCTTCGAGCTCCTTTTCCCATTCTTGATCTGTCTGAACCTGGTCGATGCGAATCAGCGATAGCCTCTCCCTTCTGTTAAAGCGCAAATGATCAAGAAGAGAAGCCTGTTCGGAATAAAGGAAGGGCACCCAGGCGTCATAAGTATCTGGAAAAAGTCCACGCTCACAATCTTGAAGGATTACGTCCCTGTTTTGTTTTGAAATATCTCTCGCATCACAGAACTCTTTGAGTTGGTGTTTGAGGTGCTCCAGCGTTTCAGAGCTGCGGAGCGCTTCCAAGCATGGGTAAACTTCTAGGCTCTGGACGTCACTTTCGGCAAGGGTCCTTTGGGTAGCCGGATCAAAAGAACGAATGCGCTCGAGGTCATCGCCAAAAAATTCGAGGCGAAAGGGGCGGTCCGCGTCACAAGGAAAAATATCGATGATCGAGCCCCGAACTCCGAACTGGCCTGGGTCTTCGATGAGGTCCGAGCGAGCATACCCAGCGTCTTGAAAACCCTGAAGGAGGGAGTCCCGTTGAGTCTGGCCTACTTGCACTGATATTCGTAGACTGCGAAAAAGACCAGGAGGAAGGGTCGCTTGGGTAAGCCCTCCTGGGTAGGTTACGACGGCATCCCATTGATTCGAGTGAATCATGGCAAGCGCATTGGCCCTTTCGCTTTTTGTTCGGATGGAAAAATGGAGACCCGAGTAGGGACTTCGGTCCCACGTCGGGACAAAAGCAATTCGCGTGGGACGCCCGGTCAAAATTCGAAGCCATTCCTCGAGATCCTGAGCAAACGTGCGAGCATGATCGCCCGAGGAGCAAACAATAACGGGTTGGCCTAAGTCCCCCTCGCTCAATGCCCGAGCTAACACGTACGCCCGGAAGGAATCTTCTCCTCCCAAAACATAAAAAGGATCTTCAAACTTGGATTGGATTGAAGATCGGATGGTGGCGTAGTTCTGGCTATTGCTTGACACGGATTTTTAAGTTCAGTAGCCTAAATACAGGATTTTTTTGAAAAAGTAAGGAAATTTCTCATTGGGCAGCACCTGGGCATCCTACACCCTGCTGATCCTTTCCGCGGGCGTCGCGCTTGGATTAGCAGGTATCTTGAAACTCGTCGCAACGACGCTCTCTCGTCGAAGAGACCGCTATCGTTGGACGCATGCTCCTCAAAATAGCGGTGATCGATCTCATTCAAGATTTTCGCTTGCGATAAATATTTTAGGATTGGTGGTCGTCCAGGCTCTCTTCTTAATACCTGTAGTAACGGTCTTGAGGGTAGCCGCATCTCAGCCGCTGGAAGGTCGGCCGTGGCAGGCAGTGGTGGCCATTGTTTCTTTCTGTGGCTTTTTGGGACTGGGGCTTCTCTACGCCACCCGAAAAGGCGACCTCTCCTGGGACCTTACTTTGCGAAATAGAAAGAGGCATTCAAAGTGAAGGGGACAAGCTTTCTATTGTCGACCCTGGAGCGAGCTACCCAGTGGGCACAAGCCAGTTCACTTTGGATCACTACCGTGCACACGGGTTGTTGTGCCAATGAGGTTTTCAATGCGTTTGGCAATCGCTACGATATGGAGCGGCTTGGCGCTCAGATGCAGGTGGACCCAAGTCTGGCCGACTTGCTCATTATTTTTGGCGCAGTCAATTCAAAGGCGGCGCCAGAGATTCGTAGAGTTTATGAACAAATGTCAGAGCCACGCTACGTAATGGCAGTGGGTGCATGTGCGTGCGGCGGGGGACCCTATGAACAATTGGGCTATGCTGTTTTGCCGGGAGTCGATCAAATTTTGCCAGTAGACGTCTATGTATCTGGATGCCCTCCTCGTCCGGAGGCCATCATGAATGGCTTGATTACACTTCAAGAGAAAATTCGTGGAATCGATTAAAATTCAAGAGCGCCTTCGCAGCGCATTTCCGTCTAGTTTGTTGGAGGAAAGTTTTTTTGCAAAAACTCAGGAGCGTCTTTGGGTGGTAGAGCCTTTAGCGTTGCCAAATATCGCAGAGTATTTGGTGCAAGAGTCCGACCTGCGTTTCACGCAATTGAAACACTATGGGATGGTTGAGCAATATCGACGCATGACCGGGACGCTCTCGTTGAATTCAGAACTTTTTGGAACTCCCATTCATCTTCGGTTTCATTCTAAACCATTTGAATCTCGAAAAAAAATCGACCTACCCAGCGTGGAAAAATACTGGGTGCGGGCTTCTCT
>CAUJDS010000002.1 GCA_963169695.1 Bdellovibrionota bacterium | reverse complement strand
CGGAGTTTCTCCTGCTTCCGGAGAAAAGCCTTTTGAGTCGCTTTGGTCGGGAGACACTCCAAGTCTATCAGCAAGCGCGGTGGGGCGATGCGCGTCCATGGAAGCGGTTCTTTCCTCAAGAGAAGTTTTTGGAAAGTTTTGATCTGCAGCAAGAAGGGGTCGTGCAGGGCTCTGAGAGTTGGGAGGAATTTCTTTTTCCTTTGAAAGCGCTTTTGGACCGATGCGCATGTCGATTGCGTGCTCGTTTTGAAAAAGTGGTTCGGTATGAGTTGCGCTTGGTGATGGAGCGGTATCAGTCGACCCAGAAGTGCGAGCATGAACATATTTGGAAACAGGACTTCTTGGTTCCTCAAAAAAGCGCAAGAAATATGCTGCGGCTTTTGAAGGATGGTTGGAGCAGCCACTTTCAGCGTCATCCGTTGGAAGCGCCCGTGACTCGATTGGAGTTGGAGATTCTTGAGACGGTTCCTGATGTGCTGGCGCAGCGGGCCTTCTTTGATCGTGATAGTGAAAATCAAGAGGCGTGGGAACAGCTCTGGTCTCGTATGACAGGAAAACTGGGAGAAAAGCAGGTTTTCTTTGGCGTTGAAGAAAATCGCCATCGACCCGAAAATGCCTGGAAGAAGGGTGTGACGAAAGAAGCATTGCCTCGACTCGACGCGACTGTGCTGGAACCCGAGGAAATGGGGCTACCGCGGCGGCCAACACGGTTGCTGCGTACGCCCGAACTTTTGGTATGGAGTCAGGGTGCGTTCTATCGCTTTGAAGGGCTACCGAAATTTTGGAAAATCCTTGAGTGGGTGGGACCGGAGCGTCTTCAAGGCGAGTGGTGGCATGCGGAGCAATTTGCGCGAGATTACTACCGTGTTTGGACAACGACGCAGCAAGAGCTTTGGATTTATAAGGACCTTGAGAGCGAAGCTTTTTATTTGCAGGGATTTTTTGATTGAAGCCGGTGTACTGCGAGCTGCTCGCCAAGACCCACTATTCTTTTCTCTATGGAGGATCAAGTCCCGAGGAGCTGGTGCAACGTGCGCAGGCAGAAAAATTTTCAGCCTTGGGCGTGGTGGATTTCAATGGAGTCTACGGTCTCCCCAAGACTTACGAGGCCATTCGTCGAGGAGAGAAGGCTGGGGCAGGGAGCCTCCAACTCCTTTCGGGAGCTGAGCTGCGAATAGAGGGCGGGATCTCCTTGCCTTTGCTCGCAAAGAATCGCCAAGGGTACGGGCTCCTTTGTCGGTTGTTGACGGCAGCGTTTGAGGGAAGGGACAAGACCAATCCCGAGTTGCAATGGGCTCGCTGGAAAGAACTCTGTGCAACCTATGCCGAGGGTGCGGAAGGCTTGATAGGTTTCTTACGAGCGGAGACGAAGGCTTATCCGGCTGAGGTTTTGGATACGTTACGGACACAGTTTGCGGATCGGCTCTTTGTTCCGCTTCTGCAATGCCGAGATGGATGGGACGAGGAGCGAGCGGCGCGTGCCTTGGGGCTTGCTCGTTGGGGAGGCTGGAAGTTGGTGGCAACTTCGGAGCCGCTTTTTCATGCGCCGGAGCGTAAGCCTTTGCAAGATGTGCTTTGCTGTATTCGCGAAGGCAAGACGCTGAATGAAATGGGCCGTAAGTTGCTCGCCAATCAAGAGCGGTACCTGAAGTCCTCGGACGCAATGGCTGGGCTGTTTGCAAAGTATCCTGAAGCGTTGGAGCAGACATTAGTCATCGCGGAGTCTTGTCAGTTCTCGCTGAGTGAGCTTCGGTACCGCTATCCTTCGGAGTGGATTCCTCAGCCTCATACGTCCAAGACTTATTTGCGCGAGTTGGTTTTTCGAGGAAGCGAGAATCGTTATCCCAGTGGATTGCCGGAAGACGTGCGCCAACAAATCGAGAAAGAATTGGAGCTGATTGATCGCTTGGGATTTGCCGATTACTTCCTCACCATCTGGGAGGTGGTGGATTTTGCGCGTAAACGAGACATCCTTTGTCAGGGGCGTGGGTCTGCGGCCAATTCCATTGTTTGTTATTGTCTGGGCATTACTGCAGTGGATCCCGTGAGGATGGGGCTGCTTTTTGAACGGTTTATTTCGGCAGAGAGAGGCGAGCCGCCTGACATTGATGTCGACTTCCAAAATGACCGCCGCGAAGAAGTGATTCAATACTTGTACCAACGCTATGGACGAGATCGCGCTGCCATGGTCGCTGCCGTGATCACCTACCGTAGTCGAATGGCCAAGCGAGAGGTGGCGAAGGTATTTGGAAAGAAAGAAGATGAAGCTCTGGACCTCCAAGAAGAAGAGAAGATCAAGGAGATCTATGGATTTCCGCGACACCTTTCGATTCACTCGGGAGGCTTCACACTTTCGGCAGATCCGCTGATTGAACTAGTCCCAGTGGAGCCCGCGCGAATGGAAGGGCGTACGATTATCCAATGGGATAAATATGATTTGGATATTTTGGGTTTGCTCAAGGTAGACATCCTCGCCCTAGGTATGTTGACGGCGATTCAAAAGACGCTAGCACTCTTGGATGGACGGTATACTTTTGCCACGATTCCAGCAGAGGATCCGGCAACGTATCGCATGATTCAGCAGGGGGATGCGGTGGGGCTGTTTCAGATTGAGTCGCGGGCCCAGATCAATATGTTGGGCCGACTCCAGCCAAAGACTTTTTATGATTTGGTGATCGAAGTGGCAATTGTTCGGCCTGGACCGATCGTTGGACGAATGGTGCATCCCTACCTTCGACGCCGCAATGGTGAGGAGCCGATAGATATCCCACACCCCAAGTTGATTCCTATCTTGCAGAAAACGCTCGGGGTGCCGCTCTTTCAAGAGCAAGTCATGCAGATGGCGATTGCACTTGCGGGATTTACCCCAGGAGAGGCCGATCAATTGCGTCGAGCCATTGGAGCGTGGCGGTCGATGGGATCGATCGAAGCCCTCGGAAAAAAGCTCATGGAAGGACTGCTTCGCAATGGATTGCCGAGAGAATTTGTAGAACGTGTCTTTGATCAGATTAAGGGATTTGCGGAGTATGGATTTCCGGAATCTCACGCGGCATCTTTTGCGTTGATTGCCTACGCGTCGGCGTACCTCAAGTGTCACTATCCAGCCGAATTTACGTGTGGGCTGATCAATTCGCAGCCCTTGGGATTTTATTCAAACGACACGTTGGCGCGCGATGCTCAACGGCATCAGGTAGAAGCCTTGCCGGTGGATCCGCATCGATCCCTTTGGGATTGCACGATTGAAAAAGACGACCATGGGAAAAGCCAGATCCGATTAGGATGGCGCGTGGTGGTGGGAATGCAAGAGCAAGAGGGCGATCGTCTGATGCGAGAGCGTGAGCAGAGGCCCTTTGCGTCGCTGATGGATTTTATTCATCGGACTCAGCTGCGACCGCAGGTTTTGGAGAGGCTTGCGATGGGAGATGCCTTTCGGTGCTGGGGTTGGGGTCGAAGGCAAGCTCTCTGGGAAGTTTTGGCGTATGGATCGCGCGAGCTGCTTCGTGAAGTTACGCAGCCGGACGCTTCTCAAGCGGCGTTTGGATTTGCCGAGCCGCGCGGGTTGGAGGCATTCAAAGAGGACTATGAAGCCTATCGCCTGTCCATCCGTGGACATCCGATGGAAGCCTTTCGCGCTAAGCTGAAGGCAGTCTCGCGAGGCAAGATTCGGTCGATTCAAGAAGTTCGATCGCAGTCCATGGGGGACTTGATTCAGGTGGCGGGGATTACGATTGTGCGTCAGCGCCCGCCTACCGCCAAGGGAGTCGTCTTTGCGACATTAGAAGATGAGACGGGACTCTTGGATTTGATCTTCCACGGACCTGTCTATGAAAAATACAGAAGCACCTTGAAGGGACATGGCCTGATCCTGATTCAGGGAGTGCTGCAAAAGGAACGCGAGGCTGTGAGTGTTTTGGTGAAGCGCGTGTCACCGCTCCTCCCACCCCAAGAGCAACCCACCATGCGCCCCAAGCACGAGTACTTTAGGTAGGGTGCGGTAAAGTCCTCTGGCTATCTTCTGAGCGCGTATTGACACAAGTCACTTGGCACGCCATAAAAGTTGAGGTGGAAATCAAGAAGCGCATTCTCTATCTCGGTTCGGTTTGGCCAGAGCCCGTCTCCTCTGCGGCCGGGGTCCGGACGTCACAGATCTTAGCTCACCTTCAGGGCCACGACATCACTTATGGCACGCCAGGGGCGCTCAATGAGCATTCGCAAGCTCTTGAAAAAAGAGGAATTGCGACCCAAGTATTCCCACTCAATGATTCTGCCATTCAGGAGTTTCTCGCGGATCATCCCATGGATGTGGTGATCTACGACCGCTTTGTGGTGGAAGAGCAGTTTGGCTCACGGGTGCGTGAGGCGCTTCCAGGAATCTATGAAATCCTAGATACCCAGGACCTCCATTCCTTGCGATGGAGCCGAGAGCAGGATTTGACTGGCACGCCAGCCGATGAGGGCGATTTGCTTCGAGAGCTGGCTTCGATCCTGCGTTGTGATTGGACGTGGGTCGTATCAAAAGTCGAAAAAGCCTTGTTAGAATCCGAGTACGAGGTGCCAGCCAATCGAGTCAGCTGCATTCCGTTTTCCGCGCAGAATCCGTGGACAGAAGGTCTGGATTTTGAGGAGCGAAAAGATTTTGTATTTCTAGGAAACTTTCGACATGCGCCCAATCGGGATGGCGTCCATTGGTTTGCCAAGGAAGTCTGGCCTGGGATTCGAAAGCTACTAGGCAATGTCAATTGGGACATCTATGGAGCGTACCTTCCTAAGGATGTGTCGGACCTTCCGAAGTCCTATGCAGGAATTCGGGTCCGAGGTTGGGCGGAGAACCTTGCTGAGGTTTTGCCAAATTATCGGCTCAGTGTGGCCCCCTTACGTTTTGGTGCAGGTATCAAAGGAAAGGTGCTTGAAAGCTGGAGCTACGGAACCCCAGTCGTAGGGACCGTGCTCGCCTTTGAAGGAATGGGTGTTGAGCCCGATGCCGACTGGATCCAAGAAATTCCGCGTCTCTATGGAGACCGTGGCGTATGGACCCAGGCCAGAAATCAGGCTCGCGAACGCCTTACGCATAGCTTTGACGCCAAACGCATTGCTGAGCTTTTTCAGGCGGAGTGGAGTGCAAGAATGCAGGGAGCTACGGAGCGACCTAGCTACCTCAAGCGGATTCTGCTCCAAGAAGCCTATGGCAAGACGAAGTACTTCAGTCGTTGGATTGAATTAAAAAACATTCACAAATCATCTCCCAGTCCTTGATCCTGCGCCTTGCTCGGGGTATCGAAGTGAGCGGTGATTGGATTAAGGGCGATTTTCTTTTTTTATGCGGTTTTTTTGGGAGTGCACCTTCCTGCGTTTGGGCAGGATGAAGCAGCCTATCAGCGATCCCTCGCGCCCATGAAGCAACTGCAAGTTGAATTTGAAACGGCCTTGAAGGTGCCTCAGACCGAGGGTCAAGACTTTGGTCTTAGTGAGAGTGCCAAAACGGCCTGGACTATTTTGGCGATGAAAGCCCGTGCATTGAGTCCTTGGGGAGCCTATCGCGATGAAGACTTCTGGGTCGAACGCCTCCTAAGACTGGCGGAATTGGAATTCGATCCCGCTCTGACAGCCCAAATAAACTGGGCACTTCCGCTAGAGTCTCACAAGGATCCTTTGAAGCCTGGCCCTTTTCAGACAGTTCGTGCTTATCGAACGAAGGCTGTCGGGCTGGTGCATGGCTTTCGACGAGTGCCGGTACCAGCTGTATTGAAGCTGCTTTTGTTTCCGGATAGCATCCAAGATTCCCACCGGGCTAAGCGAGCGAATGAGCCGGCGTCGCAAGATAAGACACTCTATACGGGCGCCGAGATCGCCATGATGAGAGACACTCAGTGCTTCTTCTTTCTGGATAGCCAGGGTTCGGTACGAGGCTATGATGCCTGGGTACCTATTCAGATGGATGAGGCTGACAGACCTCAGTTCTTGGTGCAGATGGCTTTGCCCAGTGAAGGGGTGGCTCCTTTCTTGGATGATTGGGTCCTAGGGATGGAAACAAGCTTAAAGAAATCTCCAGCAGGAGTGAGGTTCGATTTCTCCAGTCTTATTCTTTGGCCGAGGCTTTGGGTTCGATCTGCATCGGATAGTGTTGCGCTGAAACTGAGTGCACCCGTCCCATTGGAAAAAGGCATTCCATTTAGTTTAGCTGGGACAGAGGTTCAAAGTGCGGATCAGAAGGTGTTTTCAGCCAAAGCGAGAAAAGATGGATTTGGTGCCTTTGCTCGTAGAAGGCTGGAAGAAGCTCAAGGAATGAAGCTCAGGAGGATTCGACTTCCGGTAGAGGGTAGAGAAATCGAAAACACCGTGGCAATGATTCAGGATCTCAGTTCAGTCATTGGATCTCATGGTGCCATCAAAGGCGATGCTCAATTCAAGGTGGGACTCTTGGAATACTTAGAACGATTCAATTATCTGGGAGTTCCTAGAAATACTATCGCCGCATTGGAAGACCGATTCCTTGATGATTTAGGTACTGGACTGAAACAAACAGAGGTCTTCGAAGCGCTGATGAGGTTCTTAGAGAAGACGGGTTGTGTGTCCAAAGATATGCGACGTCTCTCCTTCGAACTCGTAAAGGACGATCTCAGAAATACCGCTGCCATGGAGCGGTATCGTTGGGAACGCCTCCATCACTCCGAATTGCAGTCCAAGCTTTTGGCCCATCTGCTTCGCCTCTTTCGGGTCGTGGTGAAGAGTGATCCAGGCTTTCTGGGAGATCTTTCTTCGCAGCTACATTCGAGAGACTTTTGGCAACAGATTGCCACGGCAAGGCTTTTATCCGAGATCAATGTTGAGGGCCAAACGTGGGACTCCCGGTTAATGAACAGCAATGTCTTTGTCTTGCTGAAGCAGGGTTCAAAGGCACTGCGCCCTCAAGGGATAGACTCCCTGGTTTTTGCCGAGGCGACTCGCTATGTTCGACAGGAAGCTTTTAAGGCCTGGCTTCAGTCTTTCTGGACGACTGGCGGTGACCTTGATTTAAGCCAGCTCAGTGACCTTGTTGACGGTAAGAGGGATCTGGTTCAGATTCTGGAAGAACATGATCCAAAAGCCTACGATGCTCTACGCTGCAGCAAATTCTGGAGGGAGCAATGAAAGACCTAACTTTGCCGCAGATCGCTTCAATTGGTTGACTTTCTTGTTCGGGACCAGTAATCCTTCCAGCAATCAAAAAAGGAAACTATCCCATGAAGACGATTACTGAAATTTCTGGTTTTAGTCTCAAGAGTGCGCTCGAAATACGCCGGGTCGTATCAGCTGCAGTGGAGACGGAGTTTGACAAGCCGGCTGAAGCCGCACCAAGTACCGAAGCCGCACCAAGTGCCGAAGCTGCACCAAGTGCCGAAGCTGCGCCGGTAAAATTTAAAGTCATCATCAATGCAACCAACTCTAAGCCGCGCGAGCTTCCAAAGGGTCGAGACCGCGGTCGAGGCAAGGGCCGCGAGCGTGGTCGCAGCGAAGGACCTAAGCCGGTGGCTGTGGATCCTCGGCGTGAGATTTTCAATAGTCCAGAGTTTAAGAGCCGACTGACTGAAGAAATGTCCAAAGCTCTTGCAGAAAAAGAAAAGCTTGAAGGTGATCGAATCAAACACGTCCTTCACGCGCTTGAAATTGTTGATACCCGAAAACTGGGCGATTTGCGTCGCGTTGTGGTTTATCAAAAAATAAAAGAAGACGAAAAGGTTCCTGCTCATTTCATTCAGCGAGAAGATCACTATTATTTGGCCGAGTATTTGGCTCCTTTGCACAAGCCTTCTCCCAAGCGATTTGACGGCAAGGGTGGAAAAGGAAAGGGCGGTCGCTTCGATAAGAAGAAGGGTGGCCGTGGTGGACCTGGAAAGGGTCGTCCCGATCGTGGAGATCGCCAAAAGACTGACGCTCGTCCGATTGGCCGATAGTTCTAAGACGTAGTACCCTCATAGGTGGGGGATCATTTATGTCTATCCATGGAAAAGGATATTGGGCTTTGGCTCTGCTTCTGCCAGCGGTTGCGCTCGCTCGAGGCGGAGCTACCGAAAATGCGCACAGCCTCGCTACTGCTGCAGGAATTGCATCTCCTTCAATGTCTAATGACGGATCTCTCGAAAATCCAGTTGGCTACGCCTACAACGCGTCCGGAAAGTTGCAGCTCTATGGCTCCGCTCCTGGAACACCGTTGGACTCTTACAATCTAGGTGGGCAGCTACTCTTTGGAAAAGGATACGTCGGCGGGGCGCTTGGTTATCGCCATTCAACCACTCCTGGATCCAATACCAGTTATGTCACAGGTGGATTGTCCGCCATTGTGAGAGGACCCGAGATTGGCCTTGGACTAAGTGGCCTGGTACGAGCAGGAGGGACTCAGGGCTCGTCTGCTGACATGAACTTGGGAATGCTTTTCAATCCCTACGGTAAGATTCGGATTGGAGCTACGGCCTATAGTTTGATGGGTGGCATCGATTACTATGGAGTGGGTGTTGCTTTTGCACCCAATCCTCAATTTACGTTGAGCATTGACGCTGCTGCCAACGGAAGCTTGAAAGGCTTGGGACTTCAACCTGGTTTGTCGATTCATTTGACCAACCTTCAGCTCTCAGCTAGTTACGGCCTGCACTTAGATAAGTCGGTTGGGTCCCCAATTGACAATGAACTTTCAGCCGGTATTGGGGCCTGGCTTACGCATGCGCTATTGCTGCAGTTTTATTACCAGCATGCTTCGAAGTACTTTGTCGGAATTGAACTCAGGACTTAATGCGTACGTTTGGCGCGCTTCTTTTTGATACCGCCGACGAGGACAATCCAGACATCATCGTTGTCGCCTTTTTTTCTGCGCATATAGACACCGTCATTTGCCTTGTCGGAATCGGATTCATCCCAATAGACGCAAGTGTCTTCGAAGCCTGCTAGTTTCATGGCGAGACGAAGTTCTGGAATGCTCCACATTCGCCAATCGTAAACAAAGGCGTCTTTCCAAAGTTTGCCATTGCCCATTTGGAAATGAATGGCGTACCGGCCCTCGTTGGACATGGGGTCAAAGGTCTGTTGATCCCAAATGTATTGGTACCAAAGTTTGTGGTTCTTATGAAAACGTCGACGCTCACGCATTTTTCGGATCATCCCTGGTCCGCCAGAAACTTCTAGCAAGAAAAGCCCAGGTCGATGCAAGGTCCGGTAGACTTCTCGAAAATACCGGATGAGCTGATGCCAGTCCTTGATGGCATAGACCGAAAAATTACAAGCAATGCAAAGGTCGGCTTTGGGACGGGTTTCTTGGATTACGTTTTTTCGATAAACCCGCAGCCTTTTTCTTTGTTCTGGTGTGAGTTTCTTGAGGTGATTTTTTTGGGCGTAAGCAATGGGCTCCGGGTCCAAATCAAGACCATAGGCCCAATGATAGTCCTGGCGACGAACCCACTCTTGGCTGATTCGATAGGTTCCGCAAAAGTCCTCACGGAGCACCAGCGCGGGTATCTTGTGAATCTCTAAAAAAATGGCTTCAAAAATCTCAGCGTGAGCCTCGGGCGTTTGGACGGATCGCTCATAGAGCTCATAAAGATCGATCTTGGATTTTTCTTTGGCGCTTAATAGGGTGTTTTTCACCTCTTACTGATCACCCAAGGTGCGGGTATTCGTCAAGATCAGAACCGAAATTTTGTAATGGGGAGGACAAGTAAGGCATTGGGCGCGTCTCCTCCAAATCCAAACAAATAGGCGATTTCGAGGCCAAAAGAAAAGCTGCTATTCAATTCATGATCGTAGGCGAGGCGTGGTCCAAGAAAAATCTTACTAAGGCCTGGGCTGAGGCTCAAAGAAGTCGTTGAGGTAGTTACGGTTGCTGATTGAGATACGACCATCCATCCGGTCCTTGCGCCTATGAAAAAGTCCTTGAGGCTTCCGGAGAACTCAAAATTGATATCCAAAGAATAAAGGGTAGAGGCGTTCTCGGTAAGCACTGAGTTTCCGTCAGCGGTGACGGATGCACTTGCGCTGTACCCGATGTACGCCAGCGCGGCACTGAAGGGGCTACTGAATTCGTAGTCCAACCTCAGACCGTAGGCGAAGGACGCACTCGCACTGGATGGAAAAGCAAGTCCCGTTATGAGGCCGATGGAACCCTTTGCATTTGCGAGGGGAATTCCTGCCAGTGTCAGAGCGAAGAAGAGAAGAATGGATTGTTTCCAAGCCTTCATGGTCCATCGACTCCCTGGAGGTTAGTACTTCACCGAGCATCCATAAGGAGGAGTCTTCGATACAGAGACTCCCTTATGGGCCAAGATTTCTTGAAGGGCCTGATCGACATAATTTTTGGCTTTGGCCAGGTCTTCAGTTTCAGTGGAAGGTTGGTCGTCAATGGCACCTTGGTAGAGCATTTCGCCTTTGCTTCCTATTATAAAAAGATGGGGTGTGGTCTTAGCGCCGTAGAGCTTGCCTACCTTGCCGTCGCTGTCCAAAAGGATGGCAGTCATGGAAGCTTTTTCTTTCTCACGAGAAGCTTTAGCGGCGTCAGCGGTAAAGTAGCCTTGCTTCCCCTTGGCAGAAGAGCTGATGGTGAGCCATACGATTCCTTGGTCCGTGTATTGCTTCTGCAGTTTCTGCATAGAGCCACTGTCATAGTGCTTTCGGACAAAGGGACAACCTTCGTTGAACCATTCGAGAACCACCGTCTTTCCGCGGTAGTCTGAGAGCTGGTGTACCTTTCCGTTTTCATCCGAAAGTTTGATTCCAGGAGCTTGCCCAGCGTGACTGACTAAAGGGAAGGTAAAGAGGGAGCAAAGAATACCAACGGTAAGGAGTTTGTTCATTTGGAGGTCTCGCTTTCTTGCAATGCTTCCATCAGTATCGGAGGTGTCAGGATCTCTGGCAAGAGCTGAATTTCCTTGTGCAGGTCCTTGGAGTAATAAGCATAGACCGGAACGCCACTGCGCTTCATCGATTGGAGGTCAGCAGTGATTCCAGGATTGGGTAGGGTCCAATCGGCTTTCATCCAGATGATCTTTCGATCCCGAAAGGCCGCGAGGACGCTGGGGCTTCGGAAGGTCGTTCGATCATTGACCTGACAGGTGACGCACCAAGCGGCCGTAAAATTGACGAATACGGAGTAGCCATCTTCACGCCACTTTTGAATGCTTTGTTTGTGGTAGGGCCTCCAAGGCAGCTGAACGGAAGACTTCGATAACTCTTGTAATCCTTCAGCGAGAGGTGTGTCGACGCGTTGTATTTGAGCAATCAAGAGTCCCGCGAGAATGCAAAGAAGAACGAAGCATCCCTTGGCCCAGGTGGTTCTCCATCGGTGTTGAAACCAAACGCCCCAGCCCAAGGCAAGCAGTGCGCCTAATGAGTAGAAGAGAGAGAAAGAGCCGGCGAGCAAGGTTTCGATCCATATGAGCCAAATCACCGTAGCAAAAAGCGGGAAAGCAAGTAGCTGCTTGAGTGTCTCCATCCATGCTCCAGGTTTGGGCAACCAGCGCAAGAGGGGAGGCCATACGGTCAGTAGCAAGTAAGGCAATGCGAGCCCCACTGCTAAGGCAGTCATGATGATCCAAAGATCTCCGTCACTCTGAGTGAGGGCGTATCCAACCGCGCTTCCCATAAAGGGAGCAGTACATGGAGTAGCAACAATGGTCGAAAGCATCCCCGTAGCAAAAGCTCCGCGCAATCCTTCTTTGGTGGTGAGGGACTGACCCAGCCCCATCCACCTCGAACCGATCTCAAGTACGCCCAAGAGACTCAGTCCCAGTAGGAAAAAAATCGCAGAAAGAGATCCAACAAATCCTGGGCTTTGGAGCTGAAATCCCCAGCCTACTTGATCGCCGGTATGTCGTAGGGCGATAAGGACCGCGCTAAAAATCCAAAAAGAAAACAAAACACCGGCAGAATAGGCAAGTCCGCCTTGAAGGATATCGCGTCGAAGCTTGCCGGATTTTTGCAGAAGAGAAACGGCTTTTAGTGCAAGCACCGGAAAAACACAGGGCATGAGGTTGAGCAGTATTCCTCCCAAGAGTGCAAAGAAGAGCATCTTGGCGAGCGAGATTTTTCCTTCGAGCGGAGCAACCACGGTCCATGCTTGGACCTTCTCGGTCGATCCGTTTCCTGATCGTTCGACCAGGACACCTTCGAGGGTATCAGGAGCATGAGTGAGGTACTCTGATTGCGCCCACTTGATTTCCATTCCATTTGCGGAAGGATGAAAAGACTGCGGAGCAGCGTTTTGAAAGACTAGATCTTGAAGCGGGAAGAACGTCCACTGAGTTTCTTTTTTGGAGGAAAACCCAGAAGGATTTTCGATCTGAAGGATCCAGTCTTGTCCCACTTGGCGTGCATGGGCTTTCCAAGTGGTAGGTGTTGATTGTGGAAGCTGTGAAGTGGCCTTTTGAAAAACTTGGGACCAGATGGTGTTGGGTTCGGGCGGTCCGTCACTATTCATCAGCGTGAGAGACAAGGTGGCTTCACCAGGAAGACAAGACTCCTTGCAAACCAGCCAACGTGCTCGGACGGAGATCTGGACGGACTCGGCTATAAAGTCCGAGGGTGTCTCAAGATCCGTCATCAAAAAGGCTTCGTCATCGTAGCCATAATTGACTAGTGGCGGAACCTCAATGCGCTTCGGTGCTGGCCAAAGCATCGGACCTGGAACAAAGCCTTGGGGCACACTCCATTCCAGTCGAGTGGGTTTGCCGGAGTCTCCCGAAATAGCCCAGTAAGTATGCCAGCCTTCTTCCGCCTCAAGCCTCACGGCAATACGGACGGGTTTTCCAGGTGAGAAAGTGCGGGATTCGCCAACGAGTTGAGCTTGCACATGGGGGGTGAGGGGGGGGTCTTTGGCCTCCACCTGAAGTGGCATGCTGAAGAAGAGGGCCCATAAAAGAAGACTGAGTCGGGATGTCATTATTTTAGAGTTCTCGCGCGAGTTTTGGTTGATCCTGATAGTTCAACTCCATTATGGTGGTGATTCAAAAGCTTGAAAAGGACTTTTCATGACACAGGGGCCAACCCCACGTAAAATCCTCCTCATCGGTGGGTCCATGAATCAGACCACGATGATGCATGAGATCTCCAAAAAGCTCGAGCCCGAGTTCGAATGCTATTTTACGGGATACTACGCAGATGGACTCTTAGGTTGGGCCATTGACCACGGATTTGCCAAAATGACGATCGCTGGTAAGAAGGGCACCTTCTTACGCCAAACCAATCAGTACTTTGCCGATCATCAACTGCGGGTGGATTACAAAGGCCAAAATCAAAACTACGATTTGGTGATTACCTGTTCGGACATGGTATTTCCCTATAATATTCGTAAAAACAAAGTCATTTTGGTTCAAGAAGGAATGACGGATCCAGATAATTGGGCGCTGCCTGTTGCGAGGACTTTGAAGTTGCCGCTGTGGTTGTCGAGTACTGCGGGATTTGGACTTTCGAATCGTTACACGCAATTCTGTGTGGCTTCTCAAGGATATAAGGAACACTTTGCAAGGCGCGGGTGCAATCCCAATAAAATAATTGTGACCGGAATTCCGAACTACGACAATATTGCAAAGTACCTCACCAACACCTTTCCTCATCATGGTCATGTGCTCGTAGCAACAACCGATATGCGCGAAACCATGAAATGGGATGATCGCAAACGATTTATCAAGACCTGTGTGGACCTTGCCAAAGGTCGACAGCTTATTTTCCGGCTACATCCCAATGAAAATCCTGAGCGAGCAACGCGAGAGATTCAAGAGGGAGCGCCCGGGGCCTTGGTGTTTACTTCGGGCGATACGCACGAAATGATTGCCAATGCTTCTTGCCTCATCACGCAACACTCCACCGTTACATTTATCGGTTTGGCCTTGGGCAAAGAGGTGTATTCGTACCTGGATGTGGAGGCGCTGAAGAAGATGGTGCCTTTGCAGAACGGTGGCAAATCCTCAGAAGCCATTGCCGGCGTAGCTCGAAAGTTAGTGGAATCATGATGGATCGCAGTTTGGTTGTCATTCAGGCGCGTAAAGGCTCTTCGCGTTTACCCAATAAAGTCTTGTTGCCGCTCGCTGGCAGTCCCCTTCTTTTGCGGGTAGTGGAGCGGGTGATGGCTGCTCGTCGCGTGCAAGGAGTGGTAGTGGCCACTACGACGGATGCGATCGACGATGAAGTCGAGGCGCTTTGCGCGGAAGAACGCATTCCTTGTTTTCGGGGTCATCCTACCGACCTTTTGGATCGGCACTATCAAGCGGCTCGAGAGTTTGGTGCGGAGCACGTCGCTAAGATTCCTTCCGATTGTCCGATGATTGATCCTGCGGCCATTGATCGAGTCTTCGAAGCCTATGAAGCGAAGCTCGGACAGGTGGACTATGTGAGCAATCTGCATCCCAATACTTATCCCGATGGGCATGATGTAGAAATTGTTCCGTTTTCGGTATTGGAGACTGCCTGGAAGGAGGCCAAACGGGACTTCGAACGTGAGCACACGACTCCCTTTATCTGGGAGCAGCCGGAGCGTTTTCGTCTGGCAAATATCGCATGGGAAACAGGCAAGGATTACTCAATGAGTCATCGATGGACCATCGACTATCCAGAGGATTACGCCTTCATCCAGCGGGTGTACGAGGAGCTTGGTTTCCAAAACCCTTGTTTTGGGATAGACGATGTCCTTAAGCTCATCGAGCGGAAGCCGGAGATTCAGCAGCTCAATGCGAAGTATGCAGGAGTGAACTGGTACCGGCATCATCTCGGGGAGCTTCGAACGATTCAATCGAGTCAGACGAAAACCCTTTCCTAAGGATCGCAAAATGTTGCAACCCGAAGCCCTGAAGAAACTCCAAGGTCGAGCCCTCAAGGTGCGCGAACACATCCTACGGATGAGCACGGATGGAGGGTGCTTCATCGGAGCGTCACTCTCATGCGCGGATCTAGTGGTTTATCTTTACGAGAAATTTCTACAGGTTTCACCGGATCGATTTCAAGATCCGCAGCGGGATTACTTTCTTTTGTCCAAAGGCCATGATGTGCCGGCCCTCTACGGGACTTTTGTGGAAATGGGATACCTTCCGAAGGAACGCCTCAAGAATCATCTCAAAACCAATGACTCCATTTATTGGCATCCCAACCGTGCTATTCCTGGTGTGGAATTCCACTCAGGATCTTTGGGCCATCTTTTGAGTGTGGGAATCGGAATTGCCATGGACTGCAAAATGCGCGGACAGAAAAATCGCGTTGTGGTCTTGGTGGGAGACGGTGAACTGAATGAAGGAAGTTGCTGGGAAGCCCTCTTAGTTGCATCCGCTTATCGTTTGGATAATTTAGTGGTGATCTGTGATCGCAATCAATTTCAGGCAAATGTACGAACCGAAGAACTCATTCCACTCGAGCCCTTGGCGCAGAAACTAGAAGCATTTGGGTGCGTGACTCGTCAAGTGAATGGCCACTCCTTTGAAGCAATGGACAGCGTTTTTTCTGAGATGAAATTTGACAATGGCAAACCCAAGGCTGTGATTGCCGACACCCTTCGCGGAAAAGGACTGCCGAGCATTCAAGAGCGCGCGGACCGATGGTTCTGCAATTTTACGGCAGAAGAAATCCAGTCGCTCATGAAAGAGCTGCATGGTGAGAGTCTTGCAACGATTCAATCTGAAGCACTGATTGTGCGATAAATGAGGCAATGATGAATTACGAAACCCTTTTAAAAACATTGGTCCAAAAAGACGATCGACTCGTGGTGATGACAGCAGAAAATCGCGCGGTCATTCGCAGCCTCCCTAGCTTGATGGGCGATCGCTTTATCGATACAGGTATCACCGAGCAGACCATGATTGGTGCAGCTGCCGGACTGGCCCTTCGTGGAAGGATCCCAGTGGTCCATGCACTAGCGACGTTTTTGACCCTGCGGCCATTTGAATTTATTCGCACGGACGTGGGCATTCCGGGCCTTCCGGTTAAGCTTGTCGCAGCGGTGCCCGGATTTTATTCGGAAGCCAATGGACCTACTCATCAGGCGATTGAAGACGTTTCTTTGATGCGTGGAATTCCAGGCATGCAGGTTTTTTGTCCAGGATCGCAAGAAGACCTTGTTTTGGGTTTGGAAGCCATTTTGATGAGCCCTCATCCAAGCTATATCCGTTTCAATCCTCGCTCGATTCAGCAAGAAGGATTTCAGCATCAAAAAGAGTTTAAGATCGGAAAGGCAGAGGTCATTTCTCGTGGCAAGGACGTCGCTCTTCTTACTTATGGCGCTTTGTTGAATGAAGCCTTGGATGCACGACGCTTATTGGAGGCTCAGGGACTCTCGGTTCATTTGGTCAATATGAGAACGTTGAAGCCCATTGATGAAGAAGCGGTCTTGGAAGCGACACGATCGACCAAGTTGGTGGTGACGTTGGAAGATCATTTTCAAACAGGCGGATTGTATTCGATTGTTGCTGAGCTCTATCTCAAGAATCGCGTGACGGCAGATGTGCTTTCGCTTTCTTTGGGAGAACGTTGGTTCAAGCCTGCATTGCTCAAAGACGTATTGGATTTTGAAGGCTTTTCAGGCCCTCAAATTGCGGAAAAAATCATGGCCCGAGTTCGAGAATTATAATTGCAAGGAGTCCCTATGCCTAATCAAGTGAAGTTCAATGCCCAAGATCCTACCATCGAAAAATCAAAAGGCCTTTATGAGCGTGCTCGCAAGCGCATTCCTTCCCAGACGCAGACCTTGGCAAAGGGCCCAGGCCAGCACGTAAAGGGTGTCGCTCCGATGTACCTGGAGCGCGGCAAAGGCGCTCGTGTTTGGGACGTGGATGGCAATGAATACCTTGATTTCAGTATGGCGATTGGACCGCTGAGTTTGGGCTATACCTATCCGCGCGTGGATGCAGCGATTCGGGATCAGTTGGACCGCGGGATTACTTTTTCTTTGATGCATCCTTTGGAAGTGGAGCTGGCGGAACTCATTCAAGAAGTCGTACCAATGGCGGAAGCGGTTCGATACAGTAAGACGGGTGCAGATGCAACGTCGGCAGCGATTCGGGCGGCGCGCGCATTTACTAAGCGAAAGAAAGTTTTGTGCTGTGGGTATCATGGTTGGCACGACTGGTATATTTCGGTTACCGCACGCAATGACGGCATTCCCAAAGAAATTCAGGACCTCAGCTACACCATTAGTTACAACGACCTCGCTTCTGCCGAGAAGGCGATCGATTCTGACACGGCCTGCGTGATTTTGGAGCCGACGGTTTTTGAAGCACCGAAGCCGGGTTTTCTGCAGGGGCTCAAAGACCTTTGTCAAAAGAACGGAACGCTATTGGTTTTTGATGAGATGTGGACGGGATTTCGTTTGGCCATGGGCGGTGCCCAAGAAGCCTATGGAGTTCAAGCAGACTTAGTGACTTACTCTAAAGCCATTGCCAACGGGATGCCCATCTCCGTATTGGCGGGCCGAAAAGATGTCATGGATGTCTTTGATCAAAATGTCTTTTTCTACACGACGTTTGGTGGCGAGGCACTTTCGCTCGCGGCTGCTAAAGCCACGATCTTGGAATTGAGAGAGAAGAACGTTCCAAAGGTACTTGCCGAAAAAGGCAAAAAAATGCGCGAAGGATACAATGCCATCGCTGCACGATTGGATATGCCGTTCACCAAGTGCGGAGGCTACGATCAGCGCACCATGGTCTCCTTCGATGCTTCTACCGGACAGGATCCACTTGTGCTGAAGTCTTTTGTGCAGCAAGAGTTGATACGGCGTGGAATTTTGTGGTCGGGATTTCATAACCTGTCTTTTTCGCACACGAATGCGGATTTGGACTATGCACTCAGCGCGTATGAAGATGTTTTGCCGCTTCTGAAGAAAGCGGTGGAGCAAAAGAACGTGCTTTCACAACTGCGTGGCGAGCCGGTGCAGGCGGTTTTTCGACGCATCACTGATTTCAATATGAAGCCTAAAGTCTAAGGAGAGCTCCATGCTTAAGGATTTCGATCTTCAGGGTCGTGTGGCGGTGGTGACTGGGGCGACGGGACTTTTGGGTCGTGAGCATTGCAAGGCATTGGCCGAAGCAGGGGCTCATGTTGTGGTCGCCGACCTTGATGGTGACGCTTGCACCCAGTTTGCTCAGTCGCTACCCGTGGAGTCCATCGGTGTGAACCTGGATGTCACTCGCAAGCCTTCGGTAGAGGAAGCCCTTTCTCTGATTCTGAAGAAGTGGGGGCGCATTGATGTCTTGGTCAATAATGCCGCCGTGAATGACAAGGTCGAAGGGCATCAGCAGTTCTTAGAGCGGTCGAGCTTTGAGCAATTTCCTGTTGAACAGTGGGAGAAGAGTCTTTCAGTCAATGTGACGGGAGTTTTTCTTTGCTGTCAGGTCTTTGGAGCGGAGATGGCTCGCAAGGGCCGTGGCAGTATCATCAATATTGGCTCCACCTATGGGGTCGTAGCGCCCGATCAGTCGCTCTACTTAGACCGAGAGGGAAGGCGCGAGTTTTTTAAATCTCCCGTCTACCCGGCCACCAAAGGTGCGGTGATTTCTCTGACCCGATTTCTTTCAGCTTATTGGGGATCAGTAGGTGTACGAGTCAATACCCTCAGCCCTGGCGGAGTCGAAAATGGTCAGCCAGAGCATTTTATCGATGCGTATTCCAAAAAAACTCCATTGGGCAGGATGGCAGGACCACGAGAATTTCGCGGCGCATTAGTTTATCTAGCGAGTGACGCGTCTTCTTATGTCTCTGGAGCCAATCTTCTCGTTGATGGTGGCTGGACGGCCTGGTAAGACCTCGGGACAGGAGTCACAGGATAAGTATGGCACAAATCAAGTTTCGAACTGGCAGTATTGGTGATGGGCTACCCGTCTATGTGATTGCTGAAATTGGTATCAATCATAATGGATCCTTGGAAACCGCAAAGAAAATGATCGACGGAGCCGTCGAAGCAGGCTGTAATGCTGTCAAATTTCAAAAAAGAACTCCTGAAATTTGTGTTCCAAAAGATCAGTGGAATATCGAACGAGATACTCCGTGGGGTCGAATGACTTACATTGCCTACCGCCATAAGGTCGAATTTGACCAGGCCGGGTACGCCGAAATTGACGCTTATTGTCGTGAAAAAGGGATTGATTGGCTAGCGTCTTGTTGGGATGAGCCGGCAGTAGATTTTTTAGAACAATTCAATCCACCCCTCTACAAGGCAGCCTCAGCGTCGCTTACGGATGTCGAGCTGCTCAAAAAAATGAAGAGCACGGGCAAGCCTTTGATCATTTCGACTGGGATGTCGACGCTTGAAGAAATTGTGACCGCAGTGGATGCCATTGGTACCGATCAGTTGATGATCGCTCATTCTACTTCATCCTATCCGTGTCCCAACGAAGAGCTTAATTTAAGAATGATTCACACCTTGAAGCAAAGGTATCCCGCTGTACCTATTGGGTATTCTGGACACGAGACAGGATTGGCTCCCAGTATTGCCGCAGCTGTTATGGGCGCGACCTTTATTGAGCGTCATATCACCCTAGATCGGGCAATGTGGGGCACCGACCAGGCGGCCTCAGTAGAAATGGTTGGGCTTCGCCGCCTCGTCAAAGACATCCGAGATATCGAAATCGCAATGGGTGATGGCATCAAGCGAGTTTATGAAAGCGAAGTCAGTTCTCGCAAGAAGCTGCGCCGAGTTAGGTCACTTTCTGAAGGTGCGTCTAGTTCAATTTAGTCGCTAACTTTGGTAATGTCAGTTCATACTAAATTTCCCACCATCCTATGGGAGAGAGTTTCTATTTATGTCAGCAAGCGCTTTTTGGGCGACCGGTATTATTGCATTGGGCGGATTAGTTCTTTTGGGCCTCGAACGTCTTTTCCCCTACAATCCGGGTCAAAAAATATTTCGTGAGGGCTTTTGGCTGGATCTTTTCTGGTACACGATTGTCCAGAGCTTGATCTTGGGGCTTCTGATATCCGAATTCATTTTCTGGCTGGATCGACATGGGGGCTTTTCGCGTGGCCATTGGGTAAGTGACTGGCCTTTGGCAGTTCAAGTACTGTTCTTTTTGGTCCTTCATGATCTCTATATTTATCTGTTTCATAAGGCTCAGCATTACAATAAATGGCTCTATCGACTCCACGAAGCGCATCATTCCGTCAAAGACGTGGATTGGGTTGCTGGCTCGCGTTCGCATCCTTTAGAAATAGTAATCAATCAAACGATTGAATTTGCTCCGATGATTTTCTTAGGTGCAAACCCGCTCGTACCTGCCATTAAGGGAGTTATAAGCGCCTTATGGGGAATGTACATTCATTCCAATCTTGCGATGAATACGGGTTGGCTTCAGTACATCATCAATGGACCAGAGATGCATCGCTATCATCATGCGATTGATGACACGAAGGCCTTTCGAAAAAATTTCGCGACGAAGTTTGCCTTCTGGGATTGGATCTTTGGTACTGCATACCTTCCAGCCAATAAAAGGGCACAGAAGTACGGATTGGGTTTCTCGCGATATCCTAAGACCTATTGGGGTCAAGTTTGGTACGCATTCAGGCCGAAGTAAGATGAGGTTAGTCTATGGCATGGTTGTTCTTAATTGTTGCTAGTGTTTTTGAAGTGGGTTGGGTTTTGAGTCTGAAGCTCAGTGATGGGTTTACGAAGTGGATTCCCATGATTACCTACGCCCTTTGCGGAATAGGCGCCGCTTTTTTTCTCTCGCGTGCCTCTCGCACAATTCCGATGGCAACTGCTTACACTGTTTGGGTAGGGATGACGATGGTCGGTACTGCCATTGTAGATGCTGGAATCTTCAAGCAGTCAATGAGTTGGGAAAGAATCCTTTGCCTTGCTTTGATTGTGCTAGGAACGGGTGGATTGAAGTGGTTTTCGCCGACCACCGGTTGAAAGGTTAGGGCCTCTCGTTGCGCTTTTTAACAAAGTGGGTTCTTCGCCATTACCTCTGGGTGCTTTTTCTGGGGGTCCTTACTGGAGCGATAGGGCTGAAGTACTCCGTGGCTCTCTACCTCAAGCTGAATCCTGATATCGAAGAACTCCTACCGCGTACCTCGCGAAGTGTTTTGGATCTCTTTGAGGTTCGCAATCGGCTCTTATCAACACAGAATATTGGAATCTTGATTTTTTCGGACCACCCCAAAGAGTCTCGAGCCTTTGTCGATGCGCTGGTTGCCGATTTACAAAAGCAGCCACCGGAGTTGGTGGCAGGTGTGGAATATCGCATTCATCAGGAGTTAGCGTTTTTTAATACGCGTAAGCCGCTTTACATGGACCTTCCGGACTTACAGAAAGTACGCGATTATGTGCGGGAACGGATTGCTTACGAAAAGGCGCTTTATAACCCCATCAATATTTTTAGCGGCGTAGAGATTCGAGAGCCGCGCTTGGATGTAGGCGGTCTCGAGCAGAAGTACCTCGGTAAGGTTTCGTCCTACCTTCATCTACCTCAGGGATACTACGCAACTGAGGATGGAAAGATTCGAGCGGTCTTGGTGAATCAGCCAGGTACTCTCGGCGGAGTGGATGGCGCGCATCGATTTAGAGAAGTGATCAATGAGAGTATTGCGCGAGTGCATCCAGAGCAATATTCCGAGGATATCCAGCTTCACTTTACGGGTGGGGTGCAGGACCTTATTGAAGAGCATGCGTCGTTGATGGCGGATTTAGAACTATCTTCCATTATTGTCATGGTCTTAGTGACGCTTGGTCTTGTGTTTTTCTTTCGGGCTATCTTTGCATCCTTCATCTTAGTGACCAGTCTGTTGGTTGGTTGCTTCTGGGCCTTTGGGATCTCTTATTATTTTATTGGTTCGCTCAATGCCAATTCAGCTTTTCTTGGCGCCATCATTATTGGCAATGGAATTAATTTTGGTTTGATTTTATTGGCGCGATATCTGGAAGAACTTCGAGCTAAGCGACGTCACTTGCGGTCGCTCTATACTGGAATGACTCGCACGGCAGGTGCAACGGTAGTGGCCGCGCTTGCCGCAGGCCTTTCTTATGGTTCGCTTGCGTTTACTAACTTCAGAGGTTTTCAGCAGTTCGGTATTATTGGGTTGATTGGAATGGTGATGTGTTGGCTCAGTGCCTACACGTTCCTACCAGCCTTGCTTCACGGGATACATCTGGCCTTCGGATATGGCGATCGGATTCGTAGGAAGGCAAAGCCCAGGCAGCTACTTTCATTCTGGCTTGCTCAAAGAATTCGAAGAAATTCTAAGGGGATAGTATTGCTTTCTGTGGTTTCCTCCTTTGCGGCTCTGGGAGCGGTTCTTTTTTATCAAGGCGAGATTCTTGAAACCAATCTGGACAATCTGCGAGATCGAACAAGTGCCGAAAGCGGATCTTCTTTCTATTCAAAATACCTTCATCAGATCTTTCATGGATACCCTCACCCTATGGCTATTTTGGCGAGGAATGCTGAAGACGCTGATCAGATTGCAGAACGCCTTCGCAATCGTCGAAAGCGCGATGGAGAGAAATCCCTGGTGGCTTCTGTTGTTTCGGTTGACGATTTTATTCCCTCGCATCAAAAAGAGAAAATCGCTTTGCTCGGTGAAATTGAGCGACTCCTTCCGTCCAATTGGGTCGAAGAGATGTCGAAGCCAGACCGTGAGCGGCTTCAGCAATTCCTGCATCCGAATTCACTCAAGCCCGTAACGCCCGATCTCCTCCCACCACTGGTCAAGTCCAAATTGACGGAGAAAAGCGGTGTATTTGGTAACTTAGTATTAGCGGAGCCTCCAGTCACGGGGGTGACGTCGGACGCGTTGAAGTTGGTGGATTTTGTGCAGGAGCTTCGTGAAGAGACCGATGCGGTTAGCCCTGGAACGCCAGTGGCAGGACAGTTGGCAGTGAGTGCGGATATGGTCTCGGCCATTAAGCGGGACGGACCGTTGGCCACTGCACTAGCTTTGGGGGCGGTCGTGATCTTAGTGGTGCTGCTATTTCGAAGGGTGAATACCATCGCAATGGTGATGTTTTCTCTAGGAATTGGCATCCTTTGGCTAGTGGGGCTTATTTTTGCGACGGACCTTAAGATTAATTTTCTCAATTTTATTGCGCTGCCTATTACCTTCGGAATTGGAGTGGACTACGCCGTCAATATCTTCCAGCGCTATCGATTGGAACGTAGAAAGAGCATCGTACGCGTCATCATGAATACCGGAGGAGCGGTGATTCTCGTGAGCTATACAACCATTGTGGGATATGGATCGCTCCTGATTGCAGGGAATCGTGCCTTTGTGAGCTTTGGTTGGTTGGCAGTCCTAGGAGAGCTCACCTGCTTGGCCGCCGCGGTAGTGGCTCTGCCAGCCACGCTAGAATGGCTTAGGCAGCGAAGAGTCGCCATGGAGATGGGAAGAGACGAAAACACCCAGGAGTGGAATACCGCTTTGTTGAAGCAGGGGATTGCCACGCCCAAATCCTCAATTCCTGGAGAAAGGCCCGTCGAAAGGCCGAAGTTTTAAGCTACGTTCCATTTGGAATCTAGCTGGTTGCGGCAAGGGAGCCTCTTGGAAACATTTTCTATCATTTCACATAATTAAAGATTTGATTTCGCTGAGCCGCGGCGCTTCAGCTCCTGCGGATTTGCGCTCGAGCCCAATTTATGGTCCGTTGGCAAATGTGGTGGGGTTCATTCAAAACAAGCTAGGGTGGAGGTCGAGATGACTAAAGGGCCGAGGGGGATGCTTCTTGGGGCGGCCGTATTTTTTCAACTTTTCTTCCACTCTTTTTTCTCTGTTGCACAGGCACAAAACAAGACGCTCATCCTTTCTGATTTTGACGGAATCTTCGTCGAAGATCGTGCTTATACGTTAGGTGGAAAAAAAGTG
>CAUJDS010000001.1 GCA_963169695.1 Bdellovibrionota bacterium | reverse complement strand
TCACCTTTTGGGCCCGTGGCGCGACATAAAATTGGCGGCTGCCCTAGCGGCAGATCGTGCCGCGCCTCGGGCCAAAAAGGTGACGGGCACCTAAGGGAGGCTTTTTTCAAGATTCTTGGGTTTATGACCGATCGGACAGGTTGAGGAGGACCTTTGGGGTGCGTGCGTGCCGTTGCGCGACACAGGCTACCAGGGGTTCAAAAGGTGACCATGGCGGAAGACAAAAAAGGGCCTAGCTCGAATCCCCAAGAGTGGTACTTGCCCAATCGGGATGGCGATGAGCCATTGGGTCCGTATTCGAATGATGAGATTCGATCCATGCTCAAGGCGGGGCAGATCCGTGTGGATGAGTTTATCTGGGGCAATCACTACGACGAGTTGAAATGGCGCCGCATCCAAGACGTTTCGAATTTTCAAGAAGCGGTACTAGAATACCCCAAAGCGCCCCTACCCAAAAAGCTTAGTACCGGCATCGCCAATATTCCACGTCCCGAAGCTGTTTCTAAGAACTACGGTCGCAGAGAGTCCTCTAATATTTTTAGGCGTTACCCACGAGTGCCGATGAAGGCCGCAGTCATTGTGCACAACGGTCATCGCTATGTTCACGGCATCTGCGTAGACCTTAGTGAGCGTGGTGTTCAGGTGAATGTCGAATCCAGTGAGCCTTTTGCAGTGGGCGAAGAGCTCACTATTACCTTACGTTCAAAAGATCCAAATCTAGGAACATTCTCGGTAGCTGCTGTGGTCTTGAGACATATTGGCGAGGAGGGCACTAAGAATATGGGCCTGTTTTTTCAAAGACTCAGTCCCCAGATTCGACGAAAGCTCGCACATTTTGTCATTCATTACCTCAATGCTCAAATGAAAGAGCAGGAGGTTGCGTGAAGGGATTGCTCTTCCTCGCTACTGCACTTTCTCTTTTGGGGCGCTTGGCTTGGTCAGCTCCCAATAATGCCACGCAAGCGCTAGAGACGTGGATCAAAAATCCAGCCAGCGCGGAGAGCCTAGAGGTGGGAGATGACGGGAGTCCGGATTTTCCAATTCTGTCAACGTTGAAAGCATTGGCTTTGGAGAAAAAAGGCGAAACTCAAAAAGCAATCGAAGTACTCGAGCGAGTATTGGTTCACGTCAAGTATGACCCGATTAAGCAATCGAGAAGCTTCTACCTCGGTCCGCGTGGTTCGTTTGCTTTGTGGCGAGAGACGCTCTATCTTGCGCTAGCGCGAAACTATTACAAACTCGGCGATTATGAGAATGCCATCTATTTCTTTAAAGGTGTCCCTGAGACTTCCATCTACGCGCACGAAGCACTGCTCGGATTGAGTTGGTCGGAGTTGAATCTAGAGGACTACGTCAATTCCGAGAAAACACTGGAATCTCTTGCTTCTCAAGGTGATCGACTTACCGCTCTTCAGCGCAATGAATTGCAGGTGCAGCAGTCTTTTCTTCAACTTAAGAAAGGATCCGTCGAAGAAGCCATTCGACTTGGTTTGCTCTTCCGAGGGTCTTCGGATTCCGAGCTTGGCACTGTTCAAAATAAAATTCTTGCACAGTCCTATTTCGAACTTTATCTGCAGAAAAGCACATCTGGTAGCACTGCCGAAAAGAAACAGCTCCTTGCTAAGGTTATTCAGCTCAACAACCGTATTCCTGTTGGAGCTAGAGATCCCAAAGCCTCCTTCTTTGCTGGCGAAGTCTACTGGCACTATGCAAGTGTGCTGAGAACCGAAGATCCTGATAAAAACGCCAAAGCCGTGCAGAGCTACCTCCGAATGTCGGATCAATGGATTGCACCGTGGGTACAAAAGTCGATTGCTGCCAACAAGGCGTTTCTAGTAGAGGACGCTTGGTTTTTCTCAATTGCACTTCTTTGGGAGCAGGACCGTTTCTCGGAAGCTATTCCGCGTTTGGTCCAGGCCGAAAGGCTCTATCCTCAGGGAGAGTATCGCCAAGATGCCTTTCAGCTTTTGGCTGACTATTACTATGAGACTGGAAAATTTGATGATTCCGTCAATTACTTTCGAAAATTGGCTCGCGTAGGAACTCCAGAGAAAGCAGCCTATGGAGTCTACAAAGCTGCATGGTCTTTCTATAATAAGGAAGACAAATGGGCAGCCCTTCGTCACTTTGAACGCCTCCTCTTTTTCTATCAAGAAGAGCTTCAAGATAAGAAAGAAATTCCTCCAGGGAGCTTGGCCAAGGAGACACGCAAAGACATGTTGGTTGTACTTGGCGAATTGATGTCCACTCCCGAGGCATTGAACGAGCTTAAGATTTTTGGCTTCGGTGGAAGTGAATGGTTGAAGATTCAAGATGAACTGGCCGCCGTCTATAAAGGTATCGGTCGCTACGAGGAGTCTGTTGCGCTATGGAAGAGCCTCCTGGCGCGTAATCCCAAAACCGAAGGTACCTTTGACTGGCTCAAGGGAATTCTCGAAGCAGAATTGGCACTCGGACAACGAAACCAAATTGGCGAACTCCTTCAAAACTACGCGCGCTACCTCCCTTCGGAGGCAGAACATCCAGAAAAGCACAAAGAATTTCAGAAAAGCGTCGTGAAAGTAACGCTAGCCATGCACAAGGAAGGTCGGAAGACAGAAGATCCTGAGATCTGGAAGGCAACCGATCAAGTCTACGCAACACTTTTGAAGCTATATCCCAATCACCAGCAAGGGGATATTTGGTTCTATGGTGCTCAGCGAAAGGAAAGTTTAGGCCAAAAGCTTGCTGCCATGGAGTGGTACCAAAAAGCTGCATTGGTCGCGGGCTACGAAAACACGGGAGACGCGGGCTTGAGTGTTCTGAGAATTGCTAAGGATCTTGCCGACAAAGAAAACAACGCGCAAAAGCGAGACCCCAAAGTCTATCAAACTATTGTTGCCGTCGCAAAGTGGTACATCGATACTTTTCAGAAGACGCAGCAACGCGGCCTGGCTGAATTTTTGATTCTAGAAGGCTACACTTACCTTGGACAATATGCTGAAGCAGAAGCCTACCTCGCCAAAACCTTTGGAGTAGAAGGCGCGACCAAAGAGCACCAGAATCAATATTTTGAACACAATCGACGTTTCTATAAGAACAAGAGTTGGCAACAAGCCTATCAAAGTGCGCACAGTGTTGCGGCTCAGTTAAGAATCACCACGGGCGTTAAAGATCCAGAATTTCTGGGTAAGGTAGTACGGATCGAGCAAGAGTCAGCTTTTCAGGCAGGATTCGCAGTAGAAAAGGCAGATTCGAAGCAGGCACGAGAGTGGTACCACAAAGCGGTACTCGCCAAAGGTGATCCCGCTGTCCGACTCAAGGCCTGGAATAATTTGTTTTCCACCTTTAAGCTTCCGGCCGAGCGCGCAGAATTCTTTGACGCTTTTGGTGAATTTGAAAGTGGCATCGATATCGAAATAGCCAAGGACTATAACCTCAAGAAGCTGGTTTTCAATATCTTTGCAAAAGCAGTTGAAAATGCAGAGAAGTCTTTTTTGATCCAAGAGAAGACTGACCTGGTCTTGCAGGCATCCAAATGGGCAGAACCTAAGGACGCACCGCAGTTACGTTGGGATGCCGCAGTCCTTGCAGGAAGTTATTACAACTCAAGTCAGATGAATCTCATCCTGAAGGCGATGGAGAAACAAGATCGGGCATTTCTCTATGATCCTACGCGAATGCTGACCTTGGCTCGACTGTCGTTTTGGAATGGGGACCTCACAACGAGCTGGCAGCGGCTTCAGTGGGTGGTAAAGCAGAAGAATGTCCCTCCTGCTTCTTGGGTTCTGGTTCGTGATCTCTTCGTGGCCACACAGACCCAGAGTCCAGAAGTCGAACAACAAATGAAGGGCTACTTGATTGATCACCACAGTTCTTTGAAGAATGAAGCGTTGCTGCAGCCGATTTGGGCTACGCTGATGTATCCTGATTTTGGTGCCAATCAAGTTGCTCAGTGGGAAACCGCTGGACTCCAAGCAATAAGTGGCGCAAAGCGAACCTTGGCAGGCGGAAGTGCTCAGGCTCAGCTGAAGGGACGTTTGGACGAAGTGGCATTCACGCTGAAGGACCTCGACAAAGCTCAAACAGAAATTCGTGAGTACATTGATTCTCCCGCGCCACAAGTTACGGTCGAAGCCATTTGCATTGTGCCAAGATTCAGAGAGCAAGCAATTGGACGACTCAAGCGTCTCAAAGAACCTGTCGTAAAATCAACTCAATGGCCAGCATTCTTGGCCCGTCTGGACCAGAAGATCCAAGAACTCGAAAAGACGTACCAAAAAGAGGTCGCCATCTGCGATCAGCAAAAGCGGATCATCGCTTATATGCCACCGATTCAAAAAGTGGCTAGCGCGCTTTGCAATGGCGCCCAGTGTTTTCCTTCCAAGCCCAGTGATTTGGTAGCAGCCGTGGCGCTTCGTCGCCAAAATCCTAAGTCGCTTGCAGATAAACTTGCTTTGGTGACGGGACTGCTTCAGCAGGGAGCGTGGGGGATTGCCGAGGAGTACGTCTACTCGCTCAACGTTCAACAAGAGAAAGAGCTTTTGCTCGGCTATCTGCGATTAGCAATGGGGGACTCTTGGAATGCCTATCCGCTGCTCAATGCCGCGACCAAGCTTCCTGAAGCGGCTCCTCATGCGAAGCTTTTTCTTTCAAGAATTCTTTGGAGAAATGGTCACCGCGGCTTGGCTTCTCGCGAAAGTCAGGGGCTCCAGCCTGCCGTATTAACTGAGTGGGAAAAAGACCTACTTATTGAACTTCAAACCGACCTGCGTAGAAAATAGCTTTTCTCTTAGCAAGGCAAATTTATAAGGATGCGCTAGGCCTATTGCCAGAGTCCTGTGCCTGAATCTTAGCGACATAGCGTGAATCATCAGTTGCCGTATGGACAATATTCTCGGTATTGCGCGTCGTCTTGACCCGGTCCTTATGGGACGGTCGAATCACACGACTTCGCAAATTCAAATTGGGGTCGAAGAGAAATTGAAAGAAGAGCTTCGTCCAAGAACGATGAAAATAAAGGGTGTCATAAAACTCTGGAGCTGCTGCTCTGACTTTAGGTAGGTGCATCCAAGATATGCCCATAAAGTCATGGTGCTCATTGTGGAATCCCACATTGAACGAAAGCTTATTGAGCGGGCCATAATAGGAGTAAGTTTCTTGTCCAGCCTTCACGACAAAATGCTCTTGAATCCATCGCGCACCCAATGGATGAAGCCCGATACAAAAGATAGAAGAAGCCGCGAGGTATCCAAAGGCACCCCAGCCTAGCCAGAGTACGACTCCGGTCATAGCCACCACTTGAACGGCGATATTCAGAAATGCCCAGCCATCATAGAGCTTTACACTCTTGAGGCGAGAAGGACGCACAACGCCTTCCATCACAAAGAAAAACATCAGCCAGAGTGCTTTGCCGATAACGGACTTTCCAAAAATGCGAGATTCAATCGGTCCAGGCAAATCGGCATCATAATCGAATTCACCCTGATACTTGTGATGGAGCAAGTGGTAGCCCCGAAACAAAATCGCACATGGAAAAATATTGGGAAGGTTGGCAAAGATCGATAGTAGCTTGTTGGATGCTGACTTTCGAAATGCGAGGTTATGGGCACAGTCGTGAATGATGACAAAGAGGGCGTGATCCGCATAGGCACCCACCAAATAACCAGCAAGGGCAATAACCCACCAAGGACTCTCTGCCACCGTCGCAGCTACGGCAAACTGTAGGGCCACGACAAAAAATGTGTATAGGGCGGTGATCGGGGTGTAGCCAGCCAACTTGCCAATTTCTGGGTGCGCCTTCAAAATAGCTTGGGTACGGCCGACATGTGGCTCAGCGTAATTTACTTCGATGTATTGATAACCGCTCATATTTTCGCCCTCGTGCCGAGCCTAATTCAGAGCTCGTCCCTGCGCAAGGAGATCATTCAACCAATGCCGAGAAGGAGGTAAAAGCACGCTGGCGAGGTAGAGTGAGCCAGTCACAAGAATGTTATCAGAGGGTGCAGCTTGTTCAAAAATCCAGTGCAATGCCGCAAGCGGATCCGCTTCTTGATGGGCAGCACGCTGGGTCAGGGCAGAAGAATACTCTTTGAGGGCCCGGGTTTGAAAGGGCGTCTCAGTCAAAACAAGCTGAAAGTCTGGAAAACTGCCAAGAGCCTCTTCAATACTACGCATATCCTTCGTCGCTGCAAGCCCAAGTAGGATCCAAAGCTTGGACCCGCCGAGCGATTCAACGAGGGGTTGCAGGCTTCGGAATCCTTGCGGATTGTGATCCCCGGAGTAATAGACGGGGCAAGGAGCTTCACGGTACGGGATGCGCTCCATTCGACAAGGCCAGCGATACGATGTGTAGTCCAGCGACGTGGCAGGATATCCGAGTGCCTTAAGGGTGGTGAGCGCGAGATTCCAGTTGTCGAGGCCACGTTGTCCTGGAAGGGGACAGAGCTTCGCGTCTCCCAAAAGTTCGGCCGGGATCCATTCTACGCCGGGATGTGATTCTCGGAGAAACTCCACTTCGGGAGCGAGTGGCGCGTAGACTGCTTTTTTTGAACCCGGGATCACGCCAAATTTATTTCGAGCAATAGTTACCAAGTCTGTCCCGAGCAAGGATTGGTGATCAAAATCAATTGGAGTCAGTACGGTCGTCGAATGGGCAATGGAATTGGTCGCGTCCCAGGTACCACCTAAGCCGACTTCCAAAACGGCATACTCGACTTTCTTTTTCTCGAAGAAGTACCAAGCCGCTAATAGAGTAAGGAGTTCGAAATGCGTGAGATCAAGTCCTGCTGCCCACCTTTCACACCGAACTATGCCTTCGAGAAAATCTACCTCTGAAATGTACTTGCCATTTAGGGCAATGCGCTCTCGCGTATCGATCAGATGCGGTGAGGTGTAAAGCCCAGTTTGTTTACCCATGGAGCTTAGTCCATAGGCAATCGCACTCGCAGTACTACCTTTTCCATTGGTACCCGCTACTATCACGACCTTTGTGGGATCGATCGTGAATGTCGCGCGAGCCAAGGCTGCGCGCATGGGCTCAAGCGAAGGTGCTTGGGTGGGCATGATGCCACGAGCTTCAAGTCGGCGTATAGTTGATTGGTAATCCATATTGAAAACTGCGGTGTAGGAGCAGGGCTTCCTGATGACCTTGAACGTCGTGAACACGGAGGTAGTCCACGGGTTGTCGTGCGAGCTCAAGCGACGTAGCAATAGTCATTGGGTCCCTGAGATGTGCTGGCTTGGAGGACAGGAGACCTAAGAAAGATTTTCGAGAATGGCCCACAAGAATCTCCGAATCCAGTACCTGCCACTCTTTCATGCGACGAAGGATTTCGAAGGACTGCTCAGGAGTTTTTCCAAAGCCGATTCCAGGATCCAAAATAATCCGATCCGAAGCAATTCCCCATTGATCTTGAAGTTTTTCGACACGAGCTTTCAAAAAAGAAAGGACCGCTGCAACGGGATCTTGATCCTTTGGCAAATACTTCTCTCGTACAGCTGGAATCCCGAGGTGATGCATCAGAACAATTTGCGCGGGTGAGGTAGCGAGCAGCCGACCCATGTCGGGATGATCGCAAGCACTGACGTCATTGATCCAATCCACTCCCAAAGCTAGCGCACGTTCGGCGGTTTCTGGGTGACGAGTGTCCACACTCAGGCGGATCAAAGGAAGCTCCGATCGAATCAATCGCAGGGGATGTTCTAGCCGCTGCCATTCTTCTTCGGCAGTCAAAGGAGTTGCGCCAGGTCGAGTGGATTCTGCTCCCAGGTCAAGGACCTGAGCGCC